>NZ_JBSFJE010000013.1:0-346538 GCF_053597895.1 Streptomyces sp. NPDC001220 | reverse complement strand
TGTTCGACCTCTCCGACGCAGCAGCGCTGGGGCTGTTCAGCGTCACCGGCACGATCAAGGCACTCACGCATGGCTTCAACGTTCCCGCCGCGGTCGCGCTCGGATGCGCCAGCGCCGTCGGCGGCGGCGTGCTCGCCCAACTCCTCGCCCTCGAACAGCCGACGCTGCTCCGCTGGAACCGCGATCTGTACGCACTGCCCGCGTTCGCAGGCGCCACCTCGACCGCTCTGCTGTACTTCACCGGATTACTGAACGTCGGCACCGCCATCGGCGCCTCACTGTTCGCCTTCGGACTGCGGCTCCTGGCCCTGCACTACAACTGGCGAACCCCACGTGCCCACTTCTGGCGCAATCCGTTCGCAGGCATGCGGCAGCAGTCACCAACGGTGAACCCGGACACGGGCTCAGCACCGTCGCCATCCACAGAAGCAGATACGATCACGCTCCGCTTCCCTGGATGGGATACAGGCACCCTGCCCGCCTCGGCGACCGAAACAGTCAGACTGCCGCGCATCGAGGCGCGGCCGCTCCCGCACCGCAACGACCGCGTCGTGCCCCCGGTTGAGCTCCCGGGATCCGGTCGGGACCCGCGATTCCTCCTCCGTCGGGCCGCGCGACGAGAGTAGAGGGAAGGAGACCAGACCTCACAGGGAGATCCGGGGGCGGTGGCTTCGGCGAAGAACCGAAGAAGACAGGGTGAGTGAGCGTCTGTCTGACCTGGGCCGGAAGAACGGCTGGACGATGGCCGGGCGAGCCGGGCATGCCACCCCGCACCGGATCCAGAGGTTTCTGGGCGAGGCGTCCTGGAGCGCGGACGGACTGCCGGCCGAGGTGCAGGCTTACGCGGCGCGGGAGTTGGGGGATCCGGGCGCGACGCTTGTGCTGGACGACACCCAGGTGATCAAGAAGGGTGACAAGTCCGTCGGGGTCGGCCACCAGCACTGCGGGACGACCGGTGACGTCCGCAACTGCCAAGTCATGGTGATGCTCACCCATGCCGCCGCGAGTGGCCACACCTGCTACGACCGGCGTCTGTACCTGCCGCAGTCCTGGACCGGCGACCGTGAGCGGTGCCGGGAGGCCGGAGTCCCCGACGAGGCCGCCTTCGCCACCAAGCCGCAGCTGGGCATCGCCATGCTGCAGGGCGCGGTGGCCGGTGGGCTGCCGTTCTCCTGGGTGGCTGCCGACGCGGACTACGGCAAGGACCCCGCTCTGAGGTCCTGGCTGCGGCACCGCGCGCCCCCACCGACGCCCGGGCAACGGCCCGGGACCGCCGCCGGGCCAGGCATACGTCGGGGCCGGTGTCGGCGACCGCCGCCCTCAGGGCATCCGCGCGGCGGTCAGGAGATCAGTTCGGCCCACTCGGCCTGCCCCCATGGCCGTGGTCAGCCCCTGAGCAAGCCGCGCCGCGACGATCGCCTTCAGCAGCCCGACCGCGTCACCGGTGGCCGACTGGTCGCATTCGTCGTCGGCCACCACCGCGCGAGCGCGTCCAGCGACACGATCTGCGACGCCGGATGGCAGCGACCGACCGAGGGTCGACTTGCCCGATCTGGACGCCCCGATCAGCAGCACCGGGGCCGGCTCGTCCAGGCCCGGCATCGGGCGGTCGCCGACCCCGTGCTGAGCCGTCTCGCCTGTCGTCACCGGTGCGCTCACCTCTTGGGTCATCGGTCCGGTCACGTTCGCCTGGCCCGCCGCGACGCTATCGCAGCGCGAGCCGGACCAACCGAGTTATCAACAACCCGAAAGGGGATGGTGATGCTCGTCCACAGCCCAGAGAATGGATGAGCTCGGTCGGCCCGGACCCCTATGAAGGACCGCTGCAGTGCTCGGATCGGTAACTCGCCGAGCACCGCCCGGCCCGCTTCACCATGGTGAAGCGACGGCCACGTACGTCACCTCATTCGGGTACCCGAGCGTAGGCCACGTTGAAGACCAGCTCCGGGCGCGGGACGCGGCCGGTCTCGATCCGGCGGGTCCGGTCGATCATCGCGGTTTCCAGGGTGGCTCGCTGGGCAGCGGTCAACGAACGGAACGGCGGCAGCTTGACGTAGAACGAGGAGAACTCCCAGAAGACGTCGTCCGCCGCGGGGAAGAGATAGTCGGCCGTGGACGGCTTGACGCGTACGTCGAGGAATCCCGCTCGGGTGACGGCGGCGGCCAGCTCGTGCGCGTCGACGTAGTCCACGGGAACGTCCAGCGGGGGCTCGGCCGACTCGAAGAGCACCCGCATGATCGGGGACATGGACGACTGGGCCCAATGCACGATCGCGACCGTGCCGCCCGGGCGCACCACCCGGCGCAGCTCTGCGAGCGCGGCCGGGACGGCGTCTCTCAGGTACATCACGGTGAACACGGAGAACGCCGCATCGAAGGCGTCGTCCGGGTAGGTCATCGCGGTGACGTCCATCAGCTCGGCGGTGCTGCCCGGGAACGGCGCCAGACGCCCGGTGACGTACGTAGTGAGGATCGGCGCGGTGTCGATCGCATTCACCCGGTACCCGCGCTGGGCGGCGGCCTCTGCCAGCGGGCCGGTGCCGGTGCCCACGTCCAGCACCCGGGCGCCCGGCGGTAGCGCGCACTCGTCCAGCAGTTGGTTCGCGATGATGGTTGTCGTCGGTTCAACCCACTGCACGGTGGCCGGCAGGCTGATGTCGAAAACGTTCACACTGTTGTTCATGCCGGTAACTCAACTAGCGGCCGGGCGGTCGGGACATGCTCCGCCGGGACCGATGCATACGCGCTCGGGCTATCGTGGGCGTCGTGGATCTGCTCGCGGAAGTGATCGCCAATGTCCGGGTTGGGCGCGCCGAGTCGTGCATGATCCGCCGGACGGGGGCGTGGGGCATGCGTTATCCGGCGTTCGACGTCAGCGGATTCCACATTCTGACGAAGGGCAGCGGCTGGTTGATAACGGCCGGAGGCGAGCCTCAGGCCCTGACCGAGGGTGACGTCGTGCTCAATCCATCCGGGGTCGAGCACGGGCTCAGCCACGCCTCGGCGAGCATCGAGCATCTGCCTGCGGCGCACCTGGGCGCCGACCAGCCGGACGGTGATCCGGTCGAGGCCGAGTTTCTCTGCGGTGCGTACTGGCTCGACCATGGCTCGCTGCCGCAGTACCTGCGGGCGCTGGCGGGGATCGCCGTAGTGTCGACGGACGGTCCGCATCTGCGATCGCTGGTCGGCCTGCTCACGGCCGAGGTGTCCGACCCCCGGCCGGGTTCCGGCGCGACCCGCCCGGCGCTGATCGAGTTGATCCTCACGTACGCGCTGCGTGACGAGCTGGCAAAGCAGCACGACCCCCGCCTGCCGCTGGTCGGTGACCCGGTGATCGCCGCCGCGCTGGCCGAGCTGCACCGCCGGCCGGACCGGCCGTGGACCGTGCACGAGCTCAGCGCGGCCGTGGGCACGCCGCGACGGGCGCTCACCCAGCGGTTCGTCGCGGCGGTCGGCCAACCGCCGATGGCGTACCTGACGGATTGGCGGCTGGCCTGCGGTGCCCGCCTCCTGCGGGAGACGACGGCGCCGCTGGCGGCGATCGCCCGCCAGATCGGCTACTCCACGGAGTTCGCGTTCGGCGGAGCCTTCCGCCGCAAATACGGCATTGCGCCGGGCCGCTTCCGGAGCGCCACACTCAGCGACGCGACTCAGTGAGCCTTTTCAGCGTTGCTGCTCCAAGGTGAGAACCGCTGCTGCGATTGACGTCATTCGATTCGGGCTGCACCGGGACTTGCGGAAGATCCGCCACGACTTCAGCCGCGCGACACCACGCTCGACCGGTGCCCGTGCCGCGGACAGCGCGCGGTTGACGGTCTGTTGGGTGGGGGTGAGCCCGCGGCCCGGCGGGCGTCTGAGGGGTGTCGTCACCCGCGGGCCGGCTCCCATGTAAGCACGGTCGGCGAGGATCGGGACGCCCTGGCCTTCGCAGATCCGGATGATCCGGTGGGTGCGGGCCGCTGTGAGGTCGTGCGCGCGGCCGGGCAGCACGGGCGAGATCCACAGCCGGCGTGAGGCAGGGCCGCCGTGATCGCGTCAAGGTGCGATTCAACCGTGCCTTGCAGGCGGCGGGCACTGACATTGAGTTCCTGGACGTGCAGGTCAGCAGCTCGATTGATGAGCGCGACCGCAGCGGGAGTATCGATGCGGGAACCCTTGCTGAGAGCGAAGGCCAGCCGCCCCCATGGCTCGGCAGCCGCGCTTACGCCGATGGCGGTGCTGCCCAGCAGCGTGCGGCGCTTCACGTCGTCCCGGTCCCCTTCTTCATGGACGTTCTCCATCCTCCGCCCCCCTTGACAGACTTCGATCACGCGCCACTGGGGCGCGACGGTGGTCGTCGGCAGAGGGCTGCCCTGCTCGACCAGTTGTAGGGCGACGTCGATCCGGCCGGTGGCGATCAACCCGCGCAACCGGATCTCGTGCAGTGCATACGGGTTGAACAGCGAGGTGTGCTCTGTCTGGTTGAGGAGTCGGTCGGTCTCCTGCGTCACCTCGTCGAACAAGGGCTGGTTGCGGAGCGTGCCGGTGGCACGAGCAAGGAGGGGGAGTGCAGCCGCCCGCGCATCCTGACTCGGTGCAAGGGCAACAGCTCGGGGACGCGGGGGAACGGCCGATCACGCTCCCCGCGCCGGGGTCTGGGTTGGCCCGATGGCCAGGCCGGGCTGGCCATCGGGCCCATCGGGTGGTGGCTATGGGGTGGTGGGGAGGTCGTCCAGGGGGTGGATGGTGTAGGCGCGCAGGCGGCGCACGAGTTGGGAGGCGAGGAACCAGCGCAGTCCTGGGTGCCCGTAGAGCGGGGGAGTGTCGTTGGCGGGCAGGGCTTGCAGCCCGTCGTGGCTGTAGTGGTAGGGGGTGCCGATGACGCCATACAGCGGTGCGCTGCGGGTGAGGAACACCAGCGGCCGGCCTGCGAGGTGAGGGCATTGTTCGGCCGCCACGGGGGCGAGCGTCCGGCACATCGGCGGCTGCGCGGTCCGCACCACCGCGTCCGTCGGCCGCACCTCGTTCGGCCCGGCGAGGAAGAGGTAGCCGCTTGGGGTGCGGGCGGGCTGGGCGCAGACTTGGCAGCGCAATAGTTCCATGCACTCGCGCTGCCGGGAGGGGTGCACCATCCGCCAACGTGGTCGCCCGGTGGGCCAGTTGTCCTCGCTGATCCTTTGGGAGCAGCGGCCCCACAGCACGCCCCGTAAGTCCCGGTCTCCTTCCGCCTCGTCTCGGTAGCCGAGGTGCAGGCGCCCGTCCGGGCCGTAGGTGCCGCGCAGCGAGGCGAGGTAGTCGGGCATCTCGCCCTCACGGCCGGTGATGTAGGGCACCAACCGCGTGCTTGGGCTGGCGGGAGGGGCATGCACGCGAGGGGTTTCCATCGATGGAAGGCGTGGACAGGGCTGAGCTTGTTCCTTATCTACCGATGCAGTGTCGACAAGACCGGCAGGCGCCCTGAGACTCGCAAGACCATCGGCAAGCCTGGAAGACATCAACAAATGAGGAACAAGCCAAGGACGGTTCGTCTTCGCAACGGTGCTGCGCCGGGCGGCGAGCCGAGTTCACGGCCGATGAACCAGGTTGGCGGGCTTTGACGGTCGGCTCAAGTCTCTGCGGACAGCCGGCAACGGCAGCGCGTCACCTCCGGCACAGGCGTCGCCCAGTCGCGTAGTCGCGTCAGATCTGGTTCTCGCCGCCGTCTACGTACAGGTTGGCGCCCATCATGTAGCTGCTGTCCGCGGAGGCGAGGAAGGCGACCGCGGCGGCGACCTCCTCCGGGCGTCCGATCCGGCCGATGGCGAGCTTCGAGCCGATGTCCGCCTTGAAGGCGGCCGAGTTCTCCTCGCCGACGAGTTCGGTGATGCCGGAGGTGTCGATGGGCCCGGGCGAGATCGCGTTGACACGAATGCCCCGGCTGCTGAGTTCGTTGGCCCAGGTCCGCGCGAAGGACCGGACGGCGGCCTTGGACGCCGCGTACGCACCGAACGCCGGTGTGCCGTTGTCGGCGGCCGTGGAGGCGTTCAGGATCACCGAGGCGCCGGCGTTGAGGAGAGGGAGAGCCTTCTGCACGGTGAGGAGCGTGCCCTTGACGTTGACCGCGAAGATGCGGTCGATTTCCTCGGCGGTGGTCTGCTCCAGCGTCGCGAACGAGGCGGTGGCCGCGTTGGCGAACAGCACGTCCAGGCCACGCCCCCGGTCGCGCACCGTCTCGTACAGCCGATCCAGATCGGCCGGGTCGGTGATGTCGCCCGGCACCGCGGTGACCGCGGAGCCGATGGACTCGACCGCGTCCTTCAGTTCGGCCTCGCGTCGGCCGGTGATGAACACGTGCGCCCCCTCGGCCACCAGCCGTGCAGCGGTGGCCCGGCCGATCCCCCGTGTGCCTCCGCCTGTGACAACAGCCGTCATGCCTTCGAGCGTTCCCATGATGTGACCTCTCCATATTTCTGTTCTGTTCCGAACGGAACAGAACGTCAATGAGACCGTAGCACTTCTGGTCCGGTCAGAACAGAAGGAGTAGGATCGGCAGCGTGGAAGCTACGAGCAGGGCACCGATCGGCCGACCGCGAGGGTTCGACACCGACGAGGCCCTGCAACGGGCCATGGTCGTCTTCTGGGAACACGGCTACGCCGGCGTCAGCCTCACCGACCTGACCCGGGCCATGGGAATCACCAAGACCAGCTTGTACGCGGCCTTCGGCAACAAGGAAGACCTCTTCCGAAAGGCCCTCGAACGCTACGCCGAGGGGCCCGCCTCATACAGCACCCGCGCACTGCAGGAGCCCACCGCCCGAGAGGTGGCCGCCGCCTACCTCGCCGGCTCGGTTCATGCCTCCACCCTGGCAGGCTGTCCGGCCGGATGCCTCGGCGTCCAGGGCTTCCTGGCCGCAGGCCACCTCGGACAGGACGTTGCCGACGAGCTCGCCGCATGGCGCAACGACGGCCGAGCACAGCTTCGCGACCGCTTCCAACGAGCCATCGACGAAGACGACCTGCCCGCCGGCACCGACCCGGACGCCCTCGCCCACTACCTCATGACCATGGCGAACGGCATCGCAGTCCAGGCGGCCACGGGCGCCACCCGCGACGAACTCCAACGGGTCGCGGACGCCGCCCTTCACAACTGGCCACCCGCCTGAACCTGCCCCAGCAGTTCCAGCAGTGCGTGAAAGCCCGCACCTCATGCGCGGGTACGGTGCCACCGTCGCCGGGGATGGCATGGAGGATGCGATCGTGCGGACACTGCACCTGAACGAGTTGTCGTCGACGACGCATCAGGCGTATCTGGTCGGCGACCCCCAGCCGATTCCCGCGGAGGATCTCGTGGAGATCGCGAGGCCGCTTGAGGAGACTCGGGCGCGAGGAACAGCGGGCGGGAACCTCGGAATGCTCGCCACCTATCGGTGCTACCGGCGCCTTGCCGCGGAGCGATCTTGAAACGTCCACCGGGTTCGGACTGAACCACTCGTCGTACGGGGCCGGTGGACGGGCTTGCGCGCCGCCATCCCGGTCGCACACCGACCGGCAATATCCGACGGGCCCACCTGCGCCCATACCGTTCGGCCCCGCTCGTGGACTCCGCGAGCGGCGCCGAACCCGACCTGCGAACAGGGATCGCACCGCGCTCTACGCCGCCGACAGATCCCAGGTAGGTGTTTGTGCGCGCCGCACTGGGTCGAAGCCGCGCAAGCGGACAACGTCCGCCGGGCGTGGTCTCTCCGGTTGTGACAAAGAGGCACCCCGATCGCCATGAACGGGGGAGCGGGCCTGCCGGAGGGCGGCCTGATGCGTGGTCAGCGGCGCGGTTTCCCTGGCTATTGGTCGCGGTCGAGTGCCTGCTCAAGCCGATCGAGGTCCTGGCGCAGTTGGGCGAGTACGTTGCGCGTGCTCAGGGCGGTCTCGGAGGCATGCTCGACGCGTTGCACGCTCGCAAGGGCAAGGTCGGCCAGTTGGTCGGCGATGGAATCGATCGAGTCCGCTCCGCCCGGCTTGTACCACCAGGCCGCCCAGTTGGAAGTCCCGAAAGCGCCGAGCGCCGCGACGCGGGGGTTCACCGGCCTGAACTCGCCTGCCTCGATCCCTTCCTCGATCACTGCGGCAACGGTGTCGATCGACTCACGGCTGCTGGTGGTGAGCTTCTGGGCACTCTCCGGTGACAGCTCTGCTGCCGATTTGATGAGCACGAGGAATCGGGCGGTGTGGGTGAGCACCCACCTGACGTTCTGACGAATCATGGCGTGCAGGCGCTCGGACGGGCTCAGGTCGGGCTGCTCAGCGATGATCTTGAGATCACGGGCCGGTCCACTGACGCTCTCGTCGATCAGGCGGTCGAGCAGATCCTCCTTGCTCTTGAAGTAGTAGTAGAGAGCGGGCCGTTTGAGCCCCATGGCGTTCGCGACATCCTGCAGGCTCGTTCCCGCGAACCCTCGCTCCGCGAACAGGCGCGTCGCGTGCTCAAGTACCTCGTTCTCCATGAGCTGTTTGCGCGGAGAGGCTGCCGGCGCCCCGTCGGTCGGGGGAGTCTGCCGCCGGGCCGACTTCTTGGCCGGGGTGGGATTCTTCGCCATGGCGTCATCCTACGGGCTGGTGCGGCGGCGTATGTCAAAAATTCGACTCCTCCGCGCAGGCCCTGGGCAAGGTTGAAAGGTTTCTGACCGTGGCGGGGGAGGTGACCGGAATGGTGACGCCGTGTCGGCGCGTGTCGTCGAAGGGGGCCGTTCGTGTTCGCGGATCCCGCCCACGGCGGCTTCGACGGTGCGCAACGGGTCACGGCGCCCTTCTCGGCGGCCATCGCAACTTTGAACTTGCGAGTATATTATTTGACGCGTACGTTGGTCGTTATGAAGGTGATTGTCATCAACGAAGCAGGGGGACCGGAGGTGCTGCAGCTGCGTGAGCGGCCGGCGCTTCGTCCGGGTCCAGGGGAAGTACGGGTCGATGTGCGTGCGGCGGGGGTGAACTTCTTCGACACCGCCATCCGCAGGCAGGCGCTGACCGATGTGCCGGGCGCGGAAGGCTCCGGTGTGGTGGTGGAGGTGGGCGAGGGTGTGCGTGAGTTCGCCCCGGGTGATCGTGTCGCGTGGCTGACGATCAACACCTTCCAGAGCTACGCGGAGCAGATTGTGCTCCCCGTCGAAGGTGTCGTCGCGGTGCCCGACGCCATCGACGACGAGACGGCCGCGGCCGTGCTCCTGCAGGGGCTGACCGCGCTGCACTTCGCCACCGTCTCGCACCCGGTGCAGCCAGGGGAGGTCACGCTTGTCCATGCGGCCGCCGGCGGGGTGGGGCTGCTGCTCACCCAGATCATCAAGGCACGCGGCGGCACTGTGATCGGTCTGGTGTCGCGGCCGGAGAAGGTCGACCTGGCTGCCGCCGCCGGCGCCGATCATGTCCTGGTATCCACCGGTGACGCGTTTGTGGACCGGGTGCGCGAGATCACCGGTGGTGAGGGTGTGCACGCGGTGTTCGACGGCGCGGGCGCGACGACGTTCGCGGCATCACTGCAAGTGCTGCGCGCGCACGGCACTCTGGTGTTCTACGGGCCGCTGATCGGGGATGTGCCCACCATCGCGATGAACGACATTCCTCGCAGCACCCGCCTCACCTATGGTGTGACGGAGGATTACATCCGCACGCGTGAGGAACTCACCGCGCACGCCGCCGAGCTGTACTCGCTCGTCGAGAAGGGTGATCTGGTCGTCCGTATCACCGGCCGTTACCCCCTGCCGGAAGCAGCCCAGGCCCACGCGGACATCGAGTCCCGCAAGACCACCGGAAAGCTGCTCCTCATCCCTTGAGTGGAACGCGGTCATGCATCGCGGGAACGACCTCGCGGGCGCGAGCGGGCGTGAGTGGAGGGGCGGCGGTTCTCGAAGGCCTCCGGCTGGGGGAGTGCGGGCCCGCAGGTCCATGCGGCTGCTCCGGAGAGCCGTCCCCCCTGTGTCAGGGGGAAGCGTCGCCTTCCTCGCGTCGGACGGCGCCCAGGCGTTGACCGGCACGGTCCTCGTGGTCGACGGCGGTATTCACACGCGCTAGTTGTATTGATCACAAGCGTTGACAACGCTTGTGATCAATACAACTAGTTCCTGCTGAGCCGGGCGACGACGAACCCGGAATGCGGCCCCCGTGTCGTGTACCTGTGCCTTCGTGCCAGGGGCGGCGGAGCCGACGGCGGAGCGCTGAACAAGCCCTGTCGCTCCAGTCCAGGAGGTACCTTTTACGTTCCGGCTCGCCATTCGGCACGGCCTCCGGAGGAACGCCCGGGTGAGTCGCACGGACTTGCGGATCCGATCGACCGCAATCGGTCCCGCCTCCGTCCCCCCCGCCGGGCGAGAAGCCTGCCGCGCGACCGTGGATAGTCGGTGCGCCATCCGCGACGGGCACGTACCCATGCTTCCGGCGCCCTGGTCAGGGCGCCCTTCGACCACTTATGACCGGCAAGGGTGCTCGGCCGCTCAACGTTCTTTACGGTAGCGTTGACTTTTAATCGCAGAAGTTGAAACCTGCAAGGTGTACATCGAGTTGAAAGGAAACGCGATGAAGCATGTGCAGGTGGGTCTCGTGGTGCCGAGTTCCAACGTCACCGTCGAGACGGAGTTGCCGGCGATCCTCTCCCGGCATCCCGGGGCATCGTTCTCGTTCCACTCCTCGCGGATGCGGATGGCCAAGGTGTCGCCTGAGGGCCTCGCCGCCATGAACGCCCAGCGTGAGCGCTGCATCATCGAACTCGGTGACGCCTCGCCCGACCTGATCCTCTACGCGTGCCTGGTCGCGATCATGGTCGGCGGCCCAGGCGAGCACCGCCGCGTCGAGGGACTGGTGGCCGAGCAGTTGGCCACCGGGGGTTCCGAGGCGCTGGTCCGCTCCAGTGCGGGCGCGCTGATCGAGGGCCTGCACGGCCTGGGGGCTCGCCGGATCGCCCTGGTGATGCCCTACATGCGGCCGCTGGCCGAGCAGGTCGTCGCGTATCTCGCAGCCGAGGGCTTCGACATCGCCGACTGGCGCGCGCTGGGGGTCGAGGACAACCGCGAGGTCGGCTGCATTCCCGGAGACCGGGTGATGGAGGCGGCCCGTTCTCTGTACCTCGACGGTGTCGACGCGGTCGTGATCTCCGCCTGTGTCCAGATGCCGTCGCTCCCGCTCGTCGAGGCCGCCGAGCAGGAACTCGGCGTGCCGGTGATCTCCGCGGCGACGGCAGGCGCCTACAGCATCCTCAAGGCCAACGACCTCCCCCTCACCATCCCTCAGGCCGGGTTCCTGCTGCGCTCCGACGCCACCCTTGCCCCGTCGGTCTGACGACAGACCCTTGTCAAGGAGTCCACTATGAACGAACTCAACAACCAGCACCTCGTCGCGGGAGTCGACCACGTCGCCTTCCCGACGTTCGACCCGGTCAACACGGTGAAGTTCTACCGTGATGTCCTCGGCTTCCCGGTCGTGCATTCCATCTGCGCAGCCGGCTGGGGCCCGCAGGACCACCCGGACTTCATCCACTTCTTCTTCGACATCGGCAACGGAGACCGCATCGCGTTCTTCTACTACTTCGACCTGCCGAAGCCTGACACGACTCTCGGCTCCGGCGATGTCTACGCCCGCTTCCCGGAGAGCACACCGGAGTGGTTCGTGCGTTCCCGCCATCTCGCGCTCCACGTCGACTCCGAGGAACACCTGCTGGAGTACCGGCGCCGGCTCGACGCCAGCGAATGGCCCGTCGAGATGCAGATCCAGCACGAGACGATCGAGTCGATCTACACCCACGACCCCAACGGCTACTTCTTCGAGATCACCAGGGCGCTGCGGCCGGTGACGCCCCAGGAGGACCTGGACGCCGACCTCACCATCGAGGCCCTGATCCAGATCGCCGAGGAGCCCGGTCACTCGATGGACGACCTGCTCGTCCGCAAGGCGGAACTCATCGTCGAACGCGCCCCGAAGTGGGCCGCCACTCAGGAGGCGCGCTGATGGGGCACCGTCTCTTCCTGCTCGACGTGCCGGAGAACGTCCCGATCGCCGCAGTCGCACGGGACCTCTCGGACGTCGAAGTCGGCAAGATCGGGCCCTACTTCGTGATCGAGTCCGACGCGCCCATCGCCATCGACCGGCAGGCGACCGGGGTACGGCACGCCGTCTGGTACAGCTGCATCGCGGGCCTGGACGGCTGGCGTATCGCGCAGTGGGACAAGGACACCCTGACCACGGAGGCACGATGAACGCCGACAGCCGCCGGCTGGGTGCCGGCCGCTACACAGCCGCCGTCGCCGAGCCCGACGGCATCACGACCTCGGTCCACCAGCTCAGGACGTCGGATCGCGCGCAGGTGACCGGCGTGCTGCGCCGTCCGGCGGGGGCGCGCACCGTCGTCAGTCTGATGCACCCGCGTCAGGATGTGACCTACCACGCCCTCGTCCCCTACCTCCTAGCCGCCGGGCTGGCCGTGTGGACACAGGGGACCCGGTCACCCAACAACGACCTCAATCTGCTCCACGAGCAGGCCATCATCGACTTCGCCGCCGGGCAGGTGTTTCTCCGCGAGTTCGGATTCGCATCAGTCGTGCCCCTGGGACACTCCGGCGGCGGCACGCTGGGCGCCTTCTACATCCAGCAGGCGGAGCTGGCGCCGGGTGAGCGGCTGGCGCGTACGCCGTCGGGCCGGCCGGTCCCCCTGGCCGATACCGACATGCCGGTGCCGAGCGGGTTCGTCGCGCTCGCGCCGCACCCCGGCCAGGGCGCGCTGCTGCAACGCGTCATCGACCCGTCGGTGGTCGACGAGGCCGACCCGCTCTCGCGGGATCCGGAGCTGGACGCCTTCAACCCGGCGAACGGCTTCGTCGACGCCCCCGGATCCTCGCGCTACCCCGCCGACTTCGTCGAGGCGTACCGCGCGGCACAGCGGGACCGGGTGGCCCGCATCGACGCGGTTGCGGCGGAGCTCGTCGCGACGCGCCGGCGTGCCAACGCGGCTTTCAAAGCCTCGGACGAAGCGGCCGATCGGCGTGCCGCCCTCGCTCCGGCTCTGATCACCGTCTATCGCACCGACGCCGATCTGCGGAACGTCGACCTGAGCCTCGACGCCAACAAGCGCCCCTACGGATCGCTGTTCGGCAAGCGGCCCGACCTCACCAACCACGGGCTGGTGGGCTTCGGCCGGCTCTCGACCGCGGAAGCGTGGATGTCGACCTGGAGCGCCACCACGACCAACGCCGACTTCCTGCGGTGCGCGGCCGGCATCACCGTGCCGATGCTTCTCCTGGAGTTCACCGGTGACCAGGCGTCCTTTCCTGCGGACATCGCGCGCTTCACGGCGGCCATTCCGAGCAAGGACCTCAGCGTCGGGGCGGTCGACGGCACCCACTTCGGAGGCCGGCTCGCTCAAGGCGAGCCGACCGGCAATGAACTGGCGGCATCCCGTATCGCCGCCTGGATCGCCGAGCGCTTCTGAGCCCCCATCGGCGACGGCCCTGACCCGGCGGGCTTCGCCGCGCACAGCCCGTAGCAGCACATTCGGCTCCTGCCCCGGCCCTGAGCGGCCGGAAGGCCCTTTCTCGGCTCCGGCGCCACCTGCCGGGCACAAACATGTGTTCCCGCGGAGGACCGAGCGTGTTCTACATAACAGACCGATTATTGACGACGCAGTTGAGCCCTCCCTAGTCTCGCACTCACTGTCCGACCTGACGCGGGCGATGAGTCGCCGCGTGACGCGAGGAAGGCGCATCAGCATGGATTCCGTCGAGGCGATTCCGCCTCTTGTCGACCGCGCGAACATCATCGATGTCGCCGCCAAGTTCGCGGCCAGCCTCGATCTGAAGCGTTGGGACGACTACGGAGCCTGCCTCGCCGACGAGATCGAAATCCACATGCCGATCATGGGCGGCTGGGTCACCATGCGCCGTGAGGAACTGGTAGCGATCGTCGACCCGGTTTACGGTCAGATGGATGCTTGCCAGCACATCAGCGCCAACCACCAGGTGACGGTCTCCGGATACGAAGCGACCTGCCTGGCCACACTGAACGCCACCCATTGGCTCAAGGAAGAAGCCGGCGAGAGATTCCAGCGTGAAGTCGGCTGCTACGAGTATCGGTTGGTCCGGTCGGACGGCTGGAAGATCATTCGCAAGCTGATGACGATTTCCTGGGCCGAGGGCAATACGGAGGCCTTGAGACGGGTGCAGTCGAACGCCGCCATGCCGACGGCCCAGGTCTAGCCGGGTGGGCGGTGCGATGCGCACCGCGCGGCCCGGCCTGAAAGCCCTCCCGCGGGCGGATGTCGGCCTCCTTGCGTGGGGCCGCACCAGTGATTGCACCGACGATTCGACGCACGCGTCAGACGATGAAGTTTTTGTTCCGACGAATGAAAGCAGGTAAGGCCGTGCCCAAGTTCGACCCACTGACGGGAACCCAACGCTTCTACGACGCCGAGAACGAGTTCTGCCGTGCCGAGCCGGGGAAGCGGGACATCCGGCTGATGCTGAAACCTGTCACGTTTGGTGCACTTCTACAAGGACACGGCCGCCATCGTTTCGACAAGTCGGTAGTCGGCGCCTCAGTCGCCCAGGAGGATCGCCGCCGCCGAGGGGAGTGTGCCGGTTACGGAAGGGCTTACGCCGTGTGATCGGCTCACGGGCACCCTACGCTGGTGGCATTGTTGCAGGTCAGCGATGCCCTGGGTGCGCTGAGTGAAGGTGCGATGCGGGTAGGCGCGCCCATATTGAGCTTCAGGGGGTGACACCGCTTGCGAACGCATCGATTGCGCTAAACAAATATGTCAATTATTTAACTTTATAGTCCATGCGGCTCGGATCGAGAGGGTGTGCCATGCGCACATGGCAGGTTGGCAAGTTCAAGGTGACTGAGGTCCCGGAGCTTCAGATCGAGGTCGGTCTGCTGGACGGGCTCATCGCCGAGGCGACGCCGGAGGTGGTTCGGGGAATCGACTGGATGTATCCGGACTATGCCAACGAAGCCGGTCAGACCCTGTGGGACATTCACTCCTACGTGGTGGACACCGGTGAGGCAGTGGTCCTGATCGACGCCGGTTGCGGGAACGGCAAGAGTTATCCCATGCAGCCGATCTGGAGCGGACTGGACACTGCCTTCCTGGATCGGCTCAAGGAGGCGGGTTACGGGCGCGACGACATCGACATCGTCCTCTGTACGCATCTGCATCTCGACCACGTCGGTTGGTGCTCGATGCAGGATGCCGAGGGCCGCTGGGTTCCCACCTTCCCGAATGCGCGACTGATGCTCGTCAGGGACGAGTACGAACGCCATCTCGCCCACATCATCCCCTCGGACGGCGCCGGCACGCATGGTGACGCGGATGACGACGTAGACCTCATTGCCCGGGCTTTCCTGGCCGACGCCGAGAGTCTGTCCATCCAGACGCAGCTCATCCAGGACGAGTCGTTCCAGCCGGTCATCGATGCCGGGCTGCTGGAGTTGGTGCCCGCGGACGCCGAAATCGTGCCGGGTGTCCGCTACGAGTCGACGCCGGGTCACACATCGGCGCACCACAGCGTGCGGTTGACCTCGGAGGGAGACTCCGCGTTCGTCACGGGTGACTTCATCCACCACCCGATGCAGATCGCCCGTCCGGAGTGGAGCTCGCAAGGCGATTGGGACGTCGACGCCTCGGCGCGGAACCGGCGGGCCTTCTTCGAGAAGGTCGCCGGCACGGATCTGCTCATCCTCGGCACTCACTTCACCGGGCCCGGTGCCGGCTACATAGTCGAGGACGGCGAAGGGTTCCGTCTGACCGGAGCGAAGCCCGAATAGGCGCACAGACTCAAGGACGGGAAGGCGCGGAGCACGCCCACCACGAGCGACCCGCCCTTCCCCGCGTACCGGAGTGGTGCGTACCGGAGCAGTGCCGCGGCGCATGGTGATCACACGCCGATGGAGAATCTGATGAAGCACGTGACGGAGGAGTGAACGTGTCGGACAAGGCCCTTCTTGAACGGATCGTCGCGGTTGAGGACCGGCTCGCGATCATCGACGTCCTCTGCAGATACGCGGTGAGCATCGATCGCCACCGGTGGGACGACTTCGCCTCGTGCTTCGCCGACGAGATCGACCTCAATGTCATCCGTACGAGGAGGTGGGTCCGCTGGGAGCGGGACAAACTTCTTCAGACCGTGCGGCGGGTCTTCGAGTCGTACACGGCCACGCAGCACATCAGCGCCAACCACCAGATCACGATCGAAGGTGATGAGGCGGTGGCATGGTCGACCCTGAACGCCACCCATTACATCAAAGACTTCCCGGGCGGAGAGTTTCAGCAGCAGGTGGGCTACTACGAGTACCACCTCGTCCGTGACCAGGGGTGGCGCATCACCAAGGTTCGCCAAGTCGAGCACTGGCAGCGGGGTAACCAACACATCTTCGACCGCACGGTTGAGTGAACGTCAGCGTCGGCAGCTGATCGAGTACGGCGAAGGTGACCGCGGCCCGCTGCCCGGCCGCAGCACCGGGTTCCGTGCAGCGGCATCGGATTGGCCGGTTGGTGCGCAGGGCGGCGGTACGGTTGGCAGCGGCCGGCGGCAGCCGTCTTCGGCGCCGTCGGCGCGGTGGTTGGGGTTGGGCGGTGGCTATGGCGCCGCGTGGACGGGTTACGAGCGCTCGGCCTGTGGATAATGCGTGCGGTACAGCCTTCCTCATCGGTGTCTCTCCTTGCTCAGCGGTTTCGTGCTGCGTCAGCCGATGGCCGCCGTGGGCGAGCCGCGGTCCGCGAGAGCCCGTGCGAAAACCAGCTTTTGCTGGTTGCCGCCGCTGAGTTCGGACACGTCGCGGTCCGGGAGGTCGCGTGGGACCACCGCGAAGATTTCGCTGATGTCGCGCACCGCTCGGGTCTCGCGGCGCGGGCGCCGGAAGCCGGTGCGCGTCCAGGCCCCGAACTCGCGGCGCGTCGGCAACAGGTTCTCGCGGATTCCGAGGCCTGCGAAGAGGCCCTCGCGTTGCCTTTCCCCGGGTGGGTACGACGGTGCACTTGTCCCGGGTCAGGCTTTCGGGCTTCCCAAGGCCCAGCTGTCTGCCCTTGAGCGTGGCCGAGCCACCCGTGGGTTTCTGGTCGCCTACCAGTACCTGCGCCAGCTCGCGCGTTCCACTGCCCACCAGGCCGCAGATGCCGAGTACTTCACCGGCCCTGACCTCGAAGGAGAGGGGGTTGGGCAGTTCCGGGGTCGTCAGATCCCGAACCACGAGGTGCGACGCCGCGGACGCCTCCTTGCCGGTGACACGCGGCAGTGGCTGCGGATGCGAGTCGGAGCCTCACGGACATGAGTCGCCCCGCTGACGTCGGACGAGGCGGAGCCCCCCATGCAGGACGACCTGCATGGGGGGCTCCGCCTCGCGGGTCAGATCACCGTTCGCTTGCCACCTTGGCGGCGATGTCGCGGTGGAGGGACTTCTTGTCGAGTTTCCCGATCGGGGTCTTGGGCAACTCCGGGAGCCATTCAAGCCGCTCGGGCCACTTGAACTTCGCCAGTGAGAGTGAGTCGAGGTGCTCCTGCACCTCCTGCATGGTCAGGGGCTCGTCGGCTGTGACGAGATAGGCGCAGGCTCGCTCACCAAGGCGTTCGTCGGGCATTGCCACGACGGCGGCGGCGACGATTCGAGGGTGTTTCAGGAGGAGGTTCTCGACCTCCTCGGCGCTGATCTTCTCGCCGCCGCGGTTGATCAGGTCCTTCAGACGGCCTTCGACCGAGATGCTCCGCTCACCACCGATGGTGCGGGCGGCCACCAGATCTCCGGTGCGGTAGAAGCCGTCCGAGGTGAACGCAGTGGCGTTGATGTCGGGGGCGTCGAAGTAGCCGCGGATGGTGTAGGGCCCGCGGGTCACCAGCTCGCCGACGGAGCCGTCCGGCACCTCTTCCTCGGTGCCGGGCTTGAATACGCGGAACTCGTCGTACGGCGAGTTCGGGACGCCGACCGTTGTCAGACGGGCCTCACGGGTGGAGGCGGCGGTCGACGCGGCGAAGAAGCCCTCACCCATGCCGAAGGTCTGACCCACCCAGATGCCCCGGCTGTCAAAGGCCTCGAATACATGCATGGGCACCTTGGCTCCCGAGAGCAGCACCCGCTTCATCGAGGCCATCGCCTCATCGAAGAGCGGGTGCTCGACGATGTTGTAGTGGCCGTGCCCGATGAGCACGTTGGTGGTCTTCTCACGCGCGACGAGCGGGAGTGCCTGGTCGAGGACCGCGGTCCCGAGCACCAGAGTGCCACCGACGCTGTGGACGGCGTGCAGCCCGCAGGTGACGCCCGCGTTGTGGATGATCGGAATCAAGTGGGCCGTACGGGTGCTCTCGTCCCAGCCGCCGGCTTCGGCGAACACGCGGGCGTTGTACCAGTACTCGGCGTGGAGCCGCGGGATGATCTTCGGCACACCGGTGGTGCCGCCGGAGAGCTGGAAACAGGCGATCTCATCCGGGTCGATCGCCGCCTGAATGGCAGCGACCCGCTCCCGGGCGAGCACCGGATCGGACTCGCTGATGAGCCGCTCGATCGCGGTGCCGGGTGCATCGGCGGGAGCGCCCGCGGTGAGGACGTACCGCATCGTCGGGTGGTCGACCTGCTGCTCGACGGCGAAGGCCACCAGGTCGAAGCCCGACGGACGCGACTCGACCAGATGGGCCACGGCGCCGACTTTCCGGCTGATCGAGCCGATCTCGTGGGCACGGTGAGCTGCCAGGGTGCATACCGGAATGAGGCCGGCTTTGAGCATGCCGTACCACGAAATGATCGAGTGCAGCCGGTTCGTCATCTGGACGAGGACCCGGTCGCCTGGAACAAAGCCGAGGTCGGCGAAGCCGAGAGCGAGCCGGTCACTGGCTACGTCCAGCTCGGCGTAAGTGAGTGACCCCTCCTCGGCGACTACGGCCGGGTGCAGGGCCCGCCTGGCAGCGACCTCATGGAACTCCGCACCTATGGGGAGAGTGCCCCACAATCCGGCGCCGCGGTAGCGCTCCACAACGTCGGCGGGCAAAGGAATGAGCCGTCCAGCCCAGTCGATCACCGATGCCTCCTGTTTTGTCGGCCCTTCAATTCTGCTACCCCTGCAACGGTAACCGTCGTGGACTATAACGTCAAAAGATTAACGGTCTTGTCGATTCGGTGGACCGGGCTGCGGCGCGTGTCCTCTGTGGCGAGGCGGACGAGGCGTCTGCAACCTCCAGAGGCAGAACACTTGGGGCGGCGGTGAGTCCGAGGGAGCGCAGGTGATCGAGGGGCTGTTCGCTTCGCGCGACTTGAGTCTGCGGTCGGGCGGACGGCTCGTGGGTCGCTCGTGAGCAGTCTGTGGCGTGTGTCGGCTGCCCGCTGGGCTCGATGCCTTCGCCGGTGGTGGGCTCGCTGGTGGTGTCCCCTGGACTGCTGGGTGCGTGGCTGGTGGACGGCTGCGGCATGACTTCGGCTGGGGCGGATGAGCTGGATGCGACGCGGATTGGCACCTCTTCGCCTTCGCGTCCGATCCGGTCGGGCGGCAGGAGAACACGTCGCCTGCTGGTGACACCTTCATGAGCTGAGGCCCCGTGAGGTGACCCCTTCGTGAGCAATGTGCGATGGGGTCGCTGGGGCTGCGACCGCGTGTTCTCCCTGTCGGAACACGCGTTGACATGACTAACACCCACTCCTACTGTTGACGCAAGTGTCATTTATTAAACGTACCCATTGAAGGGAGAGGCTATGAACCCGTTCTCTCAAGGGCAAGGTGGCTGTGGTCACCCTCTACGACGTCATGAGGGAACAGGCGGGTCGGATCGACGTCCTCGTGGCCAACGTCGGCCTCGGGGTCATCGCACCGTTGGGCACGACCACGGAGGAGCACTTCGACACCATCTTTGCGGTCAACGTCAAGAGCATCGTGTTCACCGTGCAAAAGGCCATGCCACTTCTGTCGCGAGGTGCGTCGGTGATCCTGCTGGGGTCGTCCACGTCCCGACGGCGGACCCCGGCTCGGAGGTGTACGGAGCCAGCAAGGCAGCAGTGAGGCATTTCGCCCGCAGTTGGGCTCGCACCACAAGAGAGCACGGATTCCGAGTCAACCTGTTGAGCCCCGGGCCCATCAAGACGCCCGGCCTGCTCGGGACGGTGCCCGAGGAGCAGCAGGCCGACGTCCTCAAGCAGTTCGCCGACGCAGTTCCGGTCGGCAGGATCGGTGAGCCCGAAGAGGTCGGAGAGGTGGCGCTGCTCCTGGCGTCGGAAGCCACGACCTACGTCAACGGCGCCGAGTGGTTCATCGACGGCGGCTACGCGCAGATCTGATTCCGCTCGCTCGGGACAGCTCGTGCGGAATGGAACCGGGCTGACACTGGTTCAAGCTTCCTGGACCTTTCGCGTGCGACCAGCCCCATGCGGGCCGGCCTCCTCGTAGGGGTCCGACGAAGAGACCCCGGGAGGGGGGTGCGACAGGGCCCCCTATATGCGCCATATAGCGAACTATGGTGAGTTGCGTGAACGAGAAATCGAATCCTGTGGGTGCTTTTCTACGGGCGCGTCGGGAACTTGTGACACCGGAGCAGGCAGGCATCCCCGCCGGTGGCGCACGACGTGTGCCTGGTCTGCGTCGCGAAGAGGTGGCGATGCTGGCCGGTATCAGCGTCGACTACTACCTGCGCCTGGAACGAGGTCGCGATCGCAACCCGTCGGTCCAGGTGCTGGAGTCCATAGCGCGCGTACTGCAACTCGATGACGAGCATCTGAAGCACCTGCTGTCTCTGGCCTGTGAGACTCCGCGCGCGCGTCGTCGCCGCCCGCGTACGGAGACGGTGCCTCCCGGTGCGCTCAAGCTGCTGGACTCGCTCGTTCAGCCGGCCTTCATCGAGGGGCGGTACTTCGACATCCTCGCCGCGAACGGCTTTGCCGGGGCCCTTGATCCGGGGCTGACCGTGGGCAGGAACCAGTTGAGGGATCTCTTTCTCGATCCGGCCGAGCAGGCGCAGTACCCCAACTGGGAATCCATGACGGAGTGCTTCGTGGCCAACCTGCGGCAGGCAGTCGGCACCGACATCGACGACCCGCGGTTCATCGAACTCACCGGTGAACTGTCGCTGGCAAGCCCGCGATTCAGCCAGCTCTGGGCGCGCCACGAGGTCCGCGCACAGTACGGCACACAGGTGCGGTTCAATCATCCGCAGGTCGGTGAGCTGAGCATGAACCGGGAACGCCTGGCGATCAGCGGTACCGAAAGCCTGATGCTGGTCATCTACCACGCCGACGCCGGGTCCACCGACGCTGACAAGTTGTCACTTCTCGCCTCCGCGGATATGCCGGCTCGATACACCCGACACGAGGGTCAGCAGGCTCAACTGAGCAACAACTGAGGCGGACGAACCGGCTCGGCCACTCGCCGGCGCGTGGTGCGCGATGCGCCGAGTCATCGCGCCGGTCAAGCGCGCCCAGTAGCGGCATCACCCGCAGAAGGAAGATACGCATGACAACCATCGGGATCCTCGGCTCTGGCCAGGTCGGCCGCTCGATCGCCCGCGCAGCCATCATCCACGGCTACGACGTCGTGATCGCCAACACACGAGGACCGCACACCTTGACGCAGCTGGCCGAGGATCTGGGCGCACGGGTCCGTGCCGCGACAGCGGCGGAGGCTGCGGCGGCCGGCGACTTCGTGGTCCTTGCGTTCCAGTACACACGCGGCGAGAAGCTGCCCGTCGAGGAGCTTGCGGGCAAGGTCGTACTCGACACCAACAACTACATGCCTTGGCGCGACGGCAGTTATCCGGAGGTCGATTCCGGTGCGAAGACCGTCCATGAATTGCGTCAGGAGACGCTGCCCGCCTCGAAAATCGCCAAGGCCTTCACCCACGTCCAGCACCACCCGCGCCCGAACGCTCTCCCCGACGCTCTTCCCGGTCTGATCCAGTTGGCCAGGCCTGCCGGCGCGCCGGACCGCAAGGCCCTGGCGGTTTCCAGCGACTACCGTGAAGCCGTCGAGCTCGTCACCAAGCTGTTCGACGAGTTCGGGTACGACACCGTGGACAACAGTCCGTTGAGTGAGTCATGGCGCAGCGCTCCCGGGACGCCGATGTGGAGGCACATCGTGGAGGGACAGACCCGGGAGCAGTTGGTCACCAACCTGAGCCGCGCAGTGCACCCGTCTCACCAGCGCCTGCGCTGAAAACACAAAGCCGGTCGATTCGGCTCACCTGGTTCCCGAGCCTCTCCGACCAGCAGCGTCGACACCGCCTTCCGTGCACGATCGGTCCCGCACGATCAGCCCTGCCCGACCGTGCTCTGCCCGACCGGGGCCTTGCACGACCGGGCCTTCGCGCGTAACCCGATCTCGCCCCGGAGGCCATTCAGGCCACTCGATTCCCCTGCGTCGCCAGGCCGCGTGAAGCGGGCAGAGGGACTGTCGACCCTGACTCAAGAGGGCCCTGGGCACGTCGGTGTGACGTGCCCGGCGTTCAGCAAACACATGGCGACGCCCGCAATCACCCCGGCTACAGCCACAGGAAACCCCGTACGGCAGCACAACACCTGCAGCCACGACAGATCGGAGAGTACGACCATGACCATCACATTGATCACCGGCGCGAACAAGGGGATCGGCTTCGAGACGGCCAAACAGCTTCTGGAGCTGGGACACGTGGTCTACATCGGCGCCCGAGACGCTGAGCGGGGTGAGAAGGCCGCAGCCCAACTCGGAGCACGATTCGTCCAGCTTGATGTGACGGACGAGGCGTCGGTGGCCAGCGCGCTGACAACCATCGACGCCGCCGAAGGCCGGCTAGACATCCTGGTGCACAACGCGGGCATCCTTGAGACAGAAGTGAACGGCCCCGCGGCCCTGAGATCGTTCGACACGAACGTGGTGGGAATCGTGCGTGTCACGGAGGCGGCACTGCCACTGCTTCGCAAGTCGTCCAATCCCAACGTCGTCACCGTTTCGAGCAGCATGGGATCGTTCTGGGCGGTGACCAATCCCGAGCGTCCTGAATATGCGATGCCGCTTCACCTGTACGCGGCATCCAAGTCGGCCGTGACCATGCTGACGCTGCAGTACGCCAAGTCCCAGCCGGGCATCAAGTTCAACGCCCTTGAGCCCGGCACCACTGCCACGGACATGACCGCCGCTTTCGGAATCGGACGGCCCGTCACAGAGAGCGCCCGAGTCGTCGTGCGCCTTGCGACACTCGACTCGTCCGGTCCGACGGGAACCCTTCAGGATGAGGCAGGGGAGCTTGCCTGGTAGGCATGCGCGAACTGGGTCCGTTTCCAACCGCCTTGTCCGGAACAGGGATTGCCGGCTGTCGGGCCTGGGTGATGTCGGGAGTATCACCCTGCCGGACCGGGCCGCCAAACGGCACTCGCCCCTGGTTCCGGCGAGGACCTTGCGTATGCATGCGGCTCCCGTCGCGCGGTCAACCCTGATGCGGGCCGGTCCGGCGGATGCGACACCCACCCCAGCAAACCCCTTCGGATACCCGGAATGGAACAGAGGCAGGTCACGGCAGTGTTGATCAGCAATGTGGACGATGAAACGCTGGCTCAGCGGCACGAAACCGTCAGAGAGTTCTTCAGGCGCGTGGACCGGGCGGACCCGGGTTTCGGGGATCTCCTCACGGGTGACATCGAGTACTACTTCCCCAAGTACGGTTTTGGGCACGGCAAGGAGGCCATCGCCGAGCTGGCTCGACGCCTGGATCTGCAGACCCTGGAACACGACATCGAGGGATTGGACATCATGACGAGCGGCGATCGCGTGATCGTCGAGGGACGCGAATGGGGTACCACCCGCGACGGCAAGCCCTGGCCCGACGGTAAGGTTTCGCTGGGTCTCTTCTGCAACGTCTTCACGTTCCGCGGCCACCTGATCAGCAAGATCCACGTCTATACGGACCCGGACTTCACCAGCAGCCACGAGGAGAGGATCCAGCAACTTCATCACGGCTGAGGAGTCCCAACAGATGGAGGCCCGGTTTCCGAACCGGGCCTCTTCTCGTCAGGTACGCGCGGAGCGGCGGCGACCCACCCATGCGGCCCCGTTGCGGACTGATGCGTGCGCAACCGGTCCTGAGTGCACGTGAAGCCCTCAGGAGGGTAAGCAAGGCTTGGGACGCGGCTTCACAGGGGAGCCCAGACCCGCACACGTCGCCATCGGGGAGTGGGGGACATCCGAAAATCTCAGGAGACCGGGCTCATCGATGCCCGAGCCGCCGCGTGGTCAACTCTGGCTCGTGAAACGCATCACGCGCCTGCCGGCGAGCAATCGTCCGCCCGAGGAGGCCGACAGCGGGTGCGGACGGCCCCGTGGCGCAGCAAAAGCGCTCGGCTTCCCGAGGAGATGGAATCCTCGGAAAGCCGAGCGCGCTCTTCATGCCCCCGCCCCCGACTCGGCGCGGGGCCCCGACCGTTGAGGTACGGTCAGGCGGCCGTCAGCTGTTCGCGCATCTTGGCGGCGTCATGCAGCGCCGTCATGTGGATGAACCGCCCATCGCGCACCTGATAGATGGCGAACTCGACAATCTCGAACGAGGCGCCGGTGGCAGGAACCCCCAGCCACTCCTTCACCGGAGTTCCCGTGTTGATCAGACGCGCCGCGATACGGTCACCGTCGAAGAGCAGTTCCTGCAGCTCCCAGTGAAGGTCGGGAACCGCGTCCACGTCGTTCTTCTGCACCGCGAGGAGATCATCCCGGGTGGCCGGCACACCGTTCAGCGTCGTCTCATCGTTGATGAACTGGTCCATGCCGTCGAATTTGTGGGCGTTGAGGTGGTCGATGTAGCGCAGGTAAAAAGCGCGCAGCTCGTTTTCAGACATTGGATACCCTTTCTGTGTGACAGTCCCGGGGCGGGGCCGCTCGCGACCGCATTGTTGATGCGGCGCCTGGATTTCACGGTTTTGCCGTCCTTCGCCACCTTCTAACCCTGCCCTTACGGCCTCTATTCCGATCGCCGCTGAGGTTCCGCGATTTCACCCTGGGCGGCAATCCCGGCCAAGTCCGAGATCGCCATGGGAGGTCAGAAGAAATGGATGATAATCTGTTTGAAATTACCGCTTTGTGATGCGGCGCTCGGTGACGCTCATCACCCTGTGATGTGAGCAATGACGGTCGGCCCGCGGAAGCCGAGAGGGAAAGGCTTCGTGGTTTCCCCCGTCGCCCGCCCCGGGCTCCAGGCGCACGCCGTACACCGATACGGGGATTCCAGCTTGCTTGGCCGCCACCGGCTCGCGCCGGGCGCGCAGATGGGAACCAAGGGCATTGGACGTCGTGCTCATAAAGCCAGCATAGGCCTTGACGGACGGGTCGGTGCCGCGCAAAGGGGGTCCTGTGACTCCCCAGGCTGCGGAGGGCTCTGGTCGCGTAGAAAGACGGTGCAATAACGTGGCCGATGGCTTCACCAGCCGAGCCGTGCAACACATCGTGCGCGAACCGGGTGGCTCTGCCAAGTATCGACGGGCGTTCCCACGGGTCCGCTCTTACCACTTATTTCAGGAGGAGAAAGCATGGCCGTCGCACTCATCACAGGAGCCAACAAGGGAATCGGTTTCGAGACTGCTAAGCAGCTTCGCGAGCTGGGCCACCTCGTTTATGTCGGTGCTCGTGATGTGGAACGAGGCGAGAAGGCCGCGGCAACGCTCGGCGCACGCTTCGTGCAGCTCGACGTCACCGACGACGCGTCGGTGAGCAAGGCCCTCGCGACGATCGACGCCGCTGAGGGCCGGCTCGACATCCTGGTGAACAACGCGGGAGTTCTGGGGTACGGAGCCGCCGACGGCCCGACGGCTCTCCACGCCTTCGACACCAATGTGGTGGGCGTGGTCCGTGTGACCGAGGCCGGGCTTCCCCTGCTGCGCAAGTCCGCCAACCCCACCGTGGTCAACCTGTCGAGCAGCGCCGGGTCGTTCTGGGCCGTGACCAATCCGGAGCGGCCGGAATTCAACCTGCCGGTGGCCTTCTACTCCGCGAGCAAGGCAGCTGTCACCATGTTGACGGTCCAGTACGCCAAGTCTGAGCCGGGCATCAAGTTCAACGCGATCGAGCCGGGCACCACCGCGACCGACCTCACGGCGGCATTCGGCGTCGGACGGACGCCGGAGGAGAGTGCCAAGGTCGTCGTGCGTTGGGCGACTCTCGAGGCGGACGGCCCGACAGGAACCTTCCAGGAGGAGTCAGGAGAGCTGTCCTGGTAGCCCTCCTTGAGAGTGCTTGCTAGTGCTGTGACCGCATAGGTCCGCCGGTTTGGTGGTCGTGGCGGTTGGATGTGGGGTGACGTCCGATCCGACCGCTGGAGGCGCGGTGGCTGAGCCTGTCCGTGTGCGCAGACTGATGGACCAGGAGGGGCAGAAGCTGCAGCAGATCGTGCGCCGGGGCAGCACCAGTTCGGTGCGCTACCGGCGGGCGAAGATGCTGCTGGCGTCGGCCGGCGGGAACCGGATGCCGGTGATCGCCCAGCTGGTGCAGGCCGACGAGGACACCGTCCGGATGTGATCCACCGGTTCAACGAGATCGGCATGGCCTGCCTGGACCCTCAGTGGGCGGGAGGCCGTCCCCGCCTGCTCAGCCCTGACGACAAGGATTTCGTCATCCGGACGGCTACCACTCGCCCCACCAAGCTCGGTCAGCCCTTCACCCGCTGGTCGCTGCGCAAGCTGGTCGCCTACCTGCGGAGAGTCCACGGCCGGGTCATCCGGATCGGCCGCGAGGCATTACGCTGCCTGCTCGCCCGCCGCGGTGTCACCTTCCAGCGCACCAAAACGTGGAAGGAATCCCCCGCCCCCGAGCGAGAGGCGAAGCTGGACCGGATCGAGGAGGTCCTGGACCGCTTCCCGGACCGGGTCTTCGCCTTCGACGAGTTCGGCCCGCTCGGGATCCGTCCCACCGCGGGCTCGGGCTGGACCGTCCAGAAGCACCCCGGCCGGCTGCCCGCCACCTACCACCGTACCCACGCCGTGCGCTACCTCCATCCTGGCCGCCGCACGACGTGAACGCGCCCGCATCCGCAGCGAGAAGGGAATCCGCTGGGGCGGACGCCCCCTTGCGTGGCTCTCTTGAGGCCAAGCGCTGAATCGACCGAAGCCCCGCCCCCGGGACCAACGGCCGGCCCGGTCCATGGGTGAGCGGTCGGCCGTTGTGTTTCGCGGCCTGCACACGAGCCGCCGGTCCCGGGCCCGGCATGGCCTGTACTCCAAGTCGAAGCCGATGACCTGGGGTTGGCGCCGAGAGGAGGGGCCGCCGGGCACACAGACGTGAGGTCCTACCATGGCTCGGCCTGGCGCGATGCCCGGCTGGGCGGCGAAAGGTCTGAGCGGCACGATGGCCGGCGTGGCGCAGGTCGCGGCCGGCCGGAGGCCTTGTCTGCTTTCGGTCAGCCGCGACGGCTGTTCCTGCATTCGCGCCACGGGCTACGGGCTACGGGCCACGAGAAAGCATGTGAGTGCTGAGGCCGTGGCACGTTGGGCAGTCCTCTCCATGCACAACACAACGTACGAACTACTAGACGAAAGAGCTCAGGATGCGCATTGGAGTGACCCGAGAGACCAAGTCCGGGGAGACCCGGGTGGCGGCCACGCCCGCCACGGTCAGACAGTTGACCGGGTTGGGTTTCGAAGTGGTGATCGAGACGGGTGCGGGTGCCCGTTCGAGAATCTCGGACGAGGCATATACCCAAGCCGGTGCCGCGATCTGCACGGCCGAGGAGGCGTGGGGGGCCGATCTGGTCTTCCGGGTGAACGCGCCGGAACTGTCAGAAGTGGAGCGGCTCAAGGAGGGGGCGAAGCTCGTCGCCCCGCTGGCCCCGGCTGTCAACGGCGACTTGCTGGCGGCACTCGCCGCACATAAGGTCGACGCCTTTGCGATGGACGCGGTGCCGCGCATATCCCGGGCGCAGTCACTGGACATCCTCTCCAGCCAGGCGAACATCGGAGGCTACCGTGCGGTGATCGAAGCAGCGCACCATTTCGGCCGGTTCTTCACCGGGCAGGTCACCGCGGCGGGCAAGGTACCGCCGGCCAAGGTGCTCGTCGCCGGTGCCGGTGTGGCGGGCCTGGCCGCGATCGGTGCGGCCGTCTCCCTGGGCGCGATCGTTCGCGCCACCGACCCACGGCCCGAGGTGGCCGACCAGGTGAAGTCGCTGGGCGGTTCGTATCTGCCCGTGGACGTCGAGGTCGAGCAGTCCACCGACGGATACGCGAAGGCGACATCCGAGGCGTACGACAAGCGGGCCGCGGAGATCTACTCCGAGCAGGCCGCGGACGTGGACATCATCATCACCACGGCCTTGATCCCGGGGCGGCCTGCGCCGCGGTTGATCACCGCCGCCGATGTCGCTTCCATGAAGCCGGGCAGCGTCATCGTCGACATGGCCGCCGGGCAAGGGGGCAACGTCGAGGGCTCGGTCAAGGACGAAGTCATCACGACCGGCAACGGTGTGACGATCATCGGCTACACCGACCTCCCGGCGCGCCTTCCGGACCAGGCGTCCCAGCTCTACGGCGCCAATCTGGTCAACCTGATGAAGCTGCTCGCCCCGGGCAAGGACGGGCAGGTCGTGCTGGACCTTGAGGATGCCGTGCAGCGCGGACTGACGGTGGTTCACCGAGGCGACGTGCTGTGGCCGCCGCCGCGGGTGCAGGTTTCGGCGGCCCCGGTGGCGGCCGCCGCGGTGCAGCCGCCGGAGACGAAGGCGGCGAAGAAGCTCTCCCCGAAGGCGCAGGTGGCGTTGGTCGGTGTGGGATCACTGGCCCTCTTCCTGCTCAACGCGTGGGCGCCCTCGGGGATCACCCAGCACTTCACCGTGCTGACCCTCGCCGTCGTGGTCGGCCTCTATGTGATCGGGCATGTGCACCACGCACTGCACACGCCGCTGATGTCGGTGACCAACGCGGTCTCGGGAATCGTCGTGGTGGGTGCACTGCTTCAACTGACCTCGACCGACAACGTGGTTCTGGTACTCGCCGGCGTCGCCACGCTGCTCGCCTCGATCAACATCTTCGGCGGCTTCGCCGTGACTCGCCGGATGCTCACCATGTTCCGGAAGGCATGAGCTGAAAAATGGACATCCTTTCAATTTCCGGTGCGGCCTACCTCATCGCCGCTCTCCTCTTCATCCTGGCGCTCGCCGGACTCTCCAAGCACGAGACCGCCTCCCAGGGGTGGCTGTACGGCGTCGCGGGGATGGTGATCGCGCTCGCCGCCACGATCCTGCAGGTCACTGACGCCGGTTCGGCCACTTCTGTCATCGTCCTCGTGGCCGCCATCGCGGTCGGCGCGGTCATCGGCCTGTGGCGCGCAAAGGTCGTGGAGATGACCGACATGCCCGAGCTGATCGCGCTGCTGCACTCCTTCGTCGGCCTCGTCGCCGTACTGATCGGCTGGAACGGACACCTGGAGGCGGTCCCGGACGCGGACGGAATCCACCGCACGGAGGTCTTCGTCGGCGTCTTCATCGGCGCGGTCACCTTCACCGGCTCGATCATCGCCTTCCTGAAGCTCTCGGCCCGGATCAAGTCCGCTCCGCTGGTCCTGCCGGGCAAGAACGCAATCAATGTCGGGGCGCTGGTCGCCTTCGTAGTGCTCACCGTGTTCTATGTCATCACCCCCGGGATGGGGTTGCTGATCGCGGTCACGGCGCTGGCGCTGGCGCTCGGCCTGCACCTGGTCGCCTCCATCGGCGGTGGTGACATGCCTGTGGTCGTCTCCATGCTCAACAGCTACTCCGGCTGGGCGGCCGCCGCTTCGGGATTCCTCCTGGAGAACGACCTGCTGATCGTCACCGGCGCACTGGTCGGCTCCTCGGGTGCGTACCTGTCCTACATCATGTGCAAGGCCATGAACCGCTCGTTCATCTCGGTCATCGCCGGCGGGTTCGGAATCGAGGTCGGCCCCTCAGGCGGTGAGGACTACGGTGAGCACCGTGAGATCTCCGCGGAGGACACCGCTGAGCTCCTGTCGTCGGCCTCGTCCGTCGTGATCACCCCCGGCTACGGCATGGCGGTCGCGCAAGCGCAGTATCCGGTTGCGGAGTTGACCCGGCTCCTGCGTGAGAAGGGCGTCGACGTGCGCTTCGGTATCCACCCGGTCGCCGGCCGCCTCCCGGGCCACATGAATGTCCTCCTGGCCGAGGCCAAGGTGCCCTACGACATCGTCCTGGAGATGGACGAGATCAACGACGACCTGGTCGATACCGACGTCGTGCTCGTCATCGGAGCCAACGACACCGTCAACCCGTCTGCGGCCGAGGACCCGGGATCGCCGATCGCCGGCATGCCGGTGCTGAAGGTATGGGAGGCCAAGAACGTGGTGGTCTTCAAGCGGTCCATGGCCGCGGGCTACGCCGGAGTGCAGAACCCGCTGTTCTTCCGGGAGAACTCCCAGATGCTCTTTGGCGACGCCAAGACCCGCGTAGATGAGATCGTGGGCGCGCTCTCACGGGTGCCTGCCTGAGGACGGGACGCCGTCCGTTCGCCTCGAAGACGTCGTCCTTCCGCCCCGAACAGGGGCAGGGCGGCGCTTCGCGCCATTCCCGACCCGCCCCCGACCGCCCCGACCGTCCCCGTGCGCGCCGGGCACACCGCGCGCCCCGCGCACAAGGGTCAACCACCCGCAGCCAGCAGCGACAACGGCCGCAGGCCAGGTGAATCTCAGATGGTGGAGTCGACGTAGCTTCCACGTGACCAGCCCGGCGCCAACGGACCGCTCTTTCCTCGGGTTTCCAGCGGGACCACTGCCAGCACCGTCACCTCAAAGGTCTACGGCCAAGCGTGTACGAGGTGGTTGGGCACGAGGAATCACCATGGTTGCGTGTCAGCTGTCGAGAGCCAGTGGCGCAGAACTGGGCGACAAGAAGATCAAGGCGGTCGATGCCGCGGTCTGACCGTAGGCGGTCATTGCGACTGAGTGTCGCTAATCCATGCAGCGCTGCCCACAGAACCTCGGTGAGGGTGTCGACGTCTTGTTCTCAAGCGATCGTGGCCACGGCCGTACGCAATTCGGCGTACGCGGCTGACGGCTGTGTTGCAGGGCTCTCGATACCGAATCGGAGCCGCATGGCGCGGGGGAACATCGGCTCATACAGCGCCGGATTCTCCGTGGCGTAAGTGTTGTATGCGCGAACAACCGCGCTGCCCGCCTCGGCCGGTGCTGCGTGGCGTCGAGCATCGCCGAGGGCTTCCGCGAGTTCAGCGAAGCCCTCCAGTGCGATGGCCCCGACCAGATCCTCCAATGATGCGAAGTGCTTGTAGATCACCGGCTGGCTGTACTCGATCTCGGTCGACAGCCGGTCACTGATGCCATCGGACAGGACTGCCGACTGTGCCCCGGCTGCTACCGACCCGTCTACGAGGGCTCTTCCTCGCACACCCTGATCGGGGCCGGTCCGATGCCGGTGATCGGGCTGTGCAGGCCCGCTGCGTCGATGAGGGGCGCGGAAGAAGAAGCGTGGGCCAGGTGCTCCAGCGCGACGGGCATGGCAGATGATGGAGGGGCAGGCACGGTCTCGTTCGGTTCTCGTGGGTCTCGACAACCACATGATCACCTGCGCCGTGCCTGCTCTGCTTCCCGGCCCCAGAACAGGACATGACATGACGCCACGGGCAACGGAACGAACCGGACGGATCCGCTTCATGTAATACCCCTGAGTTCTCAGTCGAGAGTGACTTCGCTGCGGACGATTCCGTATACGACCATGTCGTGGTAACAACCATTGCGGAACTGGGCGCCCCTCAACACGCCTTCACGCGTAAAGCCAGCCTTCTCCAGGGCACGTTGCTCGGCAATGTTTTTCACATTCGTGTGCGCGTCGATGCGGTTTACCTCGGTATGAGCGAAGAGGTACCGGGCGAGCAATGCCTGGGCCTGTGTGCCGATGCCCTGACCGCGAACTTCGTGGCGGAGACCTATGCCGATGTTCCAGCCGCGGTTGAGCGGCCCGTAAGGGACGGGCCGCCAGGAGACCATTCCCAGTGCCTCCTGGCCGCTCACGACCGTGAGTGTGCCTGAGTCGGCGGTGAGCAGGCCATTCTCCGACCAGTGCCTGCGCTTGGCCATGGGATCGGAAAAACCGAACCAGTCGAATGCCTCGTCGGATTCCGGGCTGGCGTTGAACAGGATGTCGAGGAGCCCGAGGTCTTCTTCGGAAACGGGAATAAGGCGGATCTTATTGTCCACGGTGATGTCCTGTCTGGCTACTTGGGGTGCCGGTAAGAACTCTGTCACCAGCCGCAAACGGCGGTGATCAGTCCTCTGGCCTGGAGGGTCGGGGCAGTTCTGCCGTGTTGCTCGACTCAGTGAGCGTGAGACGGCCGCCCTGTAGTTCGGGCAGGTAGTTGTAGATGGTGTTGCGGGAGACGCCGAGGAGCTTCGCGATCGAGGTGACGGTGTTCTCCGGGCGGGCGAACAGGTCGCGGGCGTGACGTACCTGTTCGTCGGTCAAGGCCGGCGGGCGGCCGAGGCGGGCGCCGCGGGTGCGGGCGGCGTCCAGGCCTTCGTTAGTGCCCTGGACGATGAGTTCGCGGATGAACTCCGCCAGGGCCGCGAAGACGTGGAAGACCAGGCGCCCGCCGGGCGGGGTCGTGTCGAGCGCTTCGTGCAGCGAGGTGAAGCCGATGCCGCGCTTGCGCAGGCCGGACACGATGGCGATGAGGTCCTGGATGGAGCGGCCGAGCCGGTCCAGCGACGGGACGACGAGGGTGTCGCCCTCGCGCAGGAAGTTGAGGGCCTTCCACAGTTCCTCGCGCTCGGCATTCTTGCCCGACTTCTTGTCGGCGGAGATCCGGATGCACCCGGCTTCGGTGAGTGCGTGGATCTGCCGGTCGAGCAGTTGCCCCTTGGTGGACACGCGTGCGTATCCCACGAGGCCCCCGGTCCGTACGGCCGGAACGGGGGGAGGAGACCGACGGTGTCGTCGTCCTGGATTGTCTGCACCCGCCAGATCGTACAGAAAGGGTGCTCCTCAAGTTCTTTAGCGCAGCGACTTTCTGACACCGTCTTATGGGCATGATACGGCGCCGATCCGGCCGTGCGCCGCCGTTTACCGATCTTGCTCATTAATATCTGTTCCTACGCAGGTGGACCAGCGTGAGGATCGCCTGCTTGAATCAGCCGAGCTCGCACCAGCGGGTGTTGCGGGCCCGGAGGTGCTCGTACAGCAGCCAGGAAACATGCTCGACGAGCTCATACATGACGTCGAGGGTGGCACGATACGGAACCAACAGGGCCCCTTCGGTCGCCGGTGTGATGAGTGGAGTCACCACGCCAACGACGAGGGGCCCTGCCTCGTCATCACACCCTCTGAACAGCCTATTTCACCCTCCAGTACAGGATGAGAGAGGCTCATTGACTGCTGCACAAAGGAAGTCATCGGGTATGCGATGGACGACCACTATCAGACGCCTGTGATATCACGGGCCGTATGCAACGCGGCCCGCAACAGGAAAAAAACAGTCAGATTCCGGCCCGAAAAACGCGAGGCCCCTCAGTCAGCAGATCCATTGACATCGACCGCGACAGGGCTGAGATAGAAACGTGTCCAGTCGATGCGTCCGTCGCGGGTCGTCATGATGACTGGCCCACGCATGACGGCCTGGGTGCCGTCCGGGGCTGTGCCGACCATCTCCCATTCCGACCAGAGTTCGGCATCGGCCGTGGCGCGGCGCAGAACCTCGGCCTGGATGTCGGGCAGCCGACCGAAGATGGCGGTCCAGTTCATGAGCACCCGGTCATTCCCGGTGAAGCCGTCTTGCGGCCGATGCGGGGTCTCGGACCGGTAGTTGGCGGTGAAGCAGTCAGCGACCTGGTGAGGGTCGTGCGAGTTGATCGCATCCTTGAGTCGGTCGATCGGGTCGTTCGTGTTCATTGCGAGCTCCTGTTCCGCGGGTTGTAGCGCGCTGGGCGCGGTCTGAATGTGCGCTTTACGCCTGGCGCCTCGTCAGGGGTGTGGCCGTGGAGCGCCCGGCAGGATTTCTCCGCTCAGGACGACGGGATCGTTGTGTCTTCGCCGCCGGGCATGGTGAAAGAGGTGGCCTGTGCCACGGGTGCGGCGATCTCGGGGTGTTCGGCGAAATGGCGAGCCTGTACCTGCTCGATCTTTGCTTTGATCTCGGGGTCGGCGGAGTCCGTTATGTCGAAGGCCTCAAACCGCGCGAGATATCCGATACCTTCGAGTTCAAGGCGGACGTGCGCGGGATCGTTCATGTAATCGTAGTAGCCGTCGAGGTCTTCGATCACGAACACGGCTCCGTATGCGAAGCCTCCGGTGGGGTGTGGGCCGACCACGTACGACTTCACGGCGGAACTGGTCTCGCCGACCTGGCGTAGAAGGTCGAGGCAAGCCGTGAGCTGCTCCTCGCTCAGGTCGGGCTTGGGCGTCAAGCGGATGATGTGGAAGATCACGGCCTTCTCCTCAAAACTCGGTTTTGGATTCCTAAGCGCCGGGGCCCGTACCGGGCCCCGGCGGTGTTGAAGCGTGCCCCGTGTTACCAGTGGTCCTGCATGATCAGGCCATCCGGACAGGCAGCTCGCCGCCGTGCCGCCTCGCGGTGGCGCGGGGACGGACGGGAACCGAACTCGACCAGGCGCTTGCTGGTCAGCCCCTGGTCGAGTTCACCGTGGGTGCCGGAGCCACCGCCGCGCGTCCGGATGCGGAGGTCGGCTCGGGTCCGCCCTCGCTGAGGCCGTAGCGGTTGTGGAGTCTGCGCAGGAAGTCGGGCGCGTACCAGGCCGAGCGGCCGAGCATCCGCATCGCGGCGGGGACCAGGACGCCGCGTACGGCGATGGCGTCGATGAGGATGGCCAGTCCGCTGCCGAGGCCGAACATCTGCATGAAGCTGAGCTTGGAGGTGCCGAAGGCGAAGAAGCTCACCGCGAGCAGGCAGGCCGCCGCGCTGACGATGCTTCCGGTGTGGCCGAGTCCGTTGCCCACGGCGGTCTCGTTGTCCGCTCCCTGATCGTGGAGTTCCTTGATCCTGCTGGTGACGAAGACCTCGTAGTCCATGGAGAGGCCGAAGGCGATGCAGAACATCAGCACGGTCATCGTCATCTCCATCGGCTGTGCGGTGAAGCCGAGCAGTGAGGAGAGGGTGCCGTCCTGGAAGATCCAGGTCATCACGCCGAGGGTGGCTCCCAGGCTGATCACGTTCAGGACCAGTGCGCGCAGCGGCTGCACGATGCTGCCGGTGAACAGGAAGAGCAGCAGGAAGGTCGTGACGACGATCAGGGCCACGGCCACGGGGAGCCGGTCGCCGATGGATTCCTTGGAGTCGACGAGTTCGGCGTCCGTTCCGCCGAGCAGGGGGTGTGTCCCTGGGGGAGAGGTGGCCGAGCGCACCAGCTCGACGAGGCTCTGCGCCGCGTCCGACTTCGGTGTCAGGCCGCTCATCACGCTGATCTGCTGTGCGTCGGGTCGGCCCAGGGTCGGGTTGCCCGGCCCGGTCGCCGTGGATTGGCCCGCGGTGTGGGTTCCCGTGTTGGTCTCGACGCGCTCGACGCCCTTGAGCGCGGCCAGTTGGACCGCGTACGACGCCAGCGGGGTCTTGTCCACGGGCTGGTTGATGGCGATGTGGAGGGCCGAGTCCTCGCTGCCGCCGAACTTCTCGCGCAGTGCCTGCGAGACCTGGCGGCTTTCGGCGTCCTTGGGCAGCACGCGTTCGTCCGGCGTGCCGAAGGTGATGTTCAGCAGCGGGCTGGCCGCGAAGAACAGCACCGCGAGGACGGGCAGTGCGGTGAGCGCGGGCCGCCGCATGACGGTGCGCGCCACCCGTCCCCACAGGGGTGCGCGGGCGGCGGAGTTCCGCGTCTTCGCCCACGGCAGCCGCCCGCTGTTGACCCGGTGCCCTAGAACCTTCAGCAGGGCCGGCATCACGAACAGGGTGCTCAGGGCTGCGATCGCGACGACGCCGACTCCGGCGAAGCCGAAGGAGCGCAGGAAGTACTGCGGGAACACCAGGAGTGCCGCCAGGGCGGCCGCGACGGTCGCGGCGGAGAAGGCGACGGTGCGGCCCGCTGTGTGTACGGTGCGCCGGACGGCGTCGTCCACGCTCACCCCGGCCGCGAGCTGCTCCCGGAAGCGGCTGACCATCAGTAGGGCGTAGTCGATGCCTAGTCCCAGGCCCAGGGCGGTGGTGAGGTTGGTCGCGGTGTCGGCGACATCGGTGACGCTGCCGAGCAGGAAGAGCTGGGCGAACGATCCCATGATGGCGATCAGCGCGATGATCAGCGGCAGCAGGGCCGCGACCACGCTGCCGAAGACGAACAGGAGCAGTACGAGAGTCAGCGGTATGGCGATCCCTTCGGCGAGGATCAGATCCTCGACCACCTGGTTCGAGAGGTCTGCGCCCACGGCGGCGCCCCCTCCGGCCTGGACGGTGAGGGTGTTCCTGTAGGTGCCGCCGTAGGTGTCGAGGATCGCCTTGGCGTATTTCCGCTGCTGGGTGTCGTCGCCTCTCACGTGGGTGAGCACCATGGCCTCGCGGCCGTCCTTGGAGAGCAGCTCTGGGCTGTTGGTTTCCCAGTACGAGACGACGTTGCTGAGCCGCTTGTCCCTTTTGATCTCGGCCACCAGGGCTTGGCCGGTCTCTCGGTGGGCGGGGGTGTCGATGCGGCCGGCGGGGGAGCCGACCAGCAGAACGAGGTTGGTCTCGCCGCCGAACTTCTCGTCGATGACCTTCGATGCCCGGGTGGAGGGAGAGGCCGGGTCATCGAAGCCACCCCCCTTCAGCTTGTCGAAGGCGCCCGCTCCCACGACCCCCATAAGGGCCACGGCCAGGGCGGCGACGACCAGGACCAGCCGAGATCGGCGAATCGCCAATCCGGCCGCACGCTCGAACACGGGTGATCTCCTTGTAAGCTTCTTCTGGGGGCAAGGCGAGGGGCCGGCCGGGCATGGGCACCGGCGCAGTGCGGCGCAGAGCTCCTTCGCCCCGTCAGAGGGGGTGCGGTGCCGGCTCTTCATCGCCAGGACACGACGCTAGTCAGGCGATCGGACTTTGAGCAGTAGGAGATCTACCTGACACCGTTAGGTATTCAGAAAGGCGTAGGACTCTGAGACCTCGTCGGGCCGGCACCTTAGAAGCCATCTCATTTGGTGAGTCTGCGGTAGCAAATGAGGGTGCAGGCGATGCTGGTGAAGGCCAGGAAGTGGATGGCCTTGCGTTCGTAACGGCGGTGCAGGCGGCGGCATCCAGCGAGCCAGGCCATGGTGCGTTCGATGGTCCAGCGGTGCCGTCCCAGCCGCTGGGACGACTCGATGCCTTTGCGGGCGATGCGGTGCCGGATGCCGCGCTGGCGTAACCATCGGCGCAGGTGGTCGTAGTCGTAGCCCTTGTCGCCGTGGAGTTTGGCCGGCCGCCGTCGGCGCGGACCGCGGCGGGAGCGGATGGGTGGGATGCCGCGCACGAGCGGTTCGAGGGCCTGACTGTCGTGCAGATTCGCGCCGGAGATGCCGATGGAGATGGGCAAACCGGTCCGCTCGGTGATCAAGTGGATCTTCGAGCCGTACTTGCCCCGATCCACCGGATTCGGACCTGTCAGGTCCCCCTTTTCAGGGCTCGCATGTTCACCGAGTCGATCGCGCAGCGCGACCAGTCCAGTTCACCCCGGGAGCCGAGTTCGTCGAGGACCAGGCGGTGAAGCTTCGCCCACACCCGGGCCTTCGACCACTCGGTGAAACGCCGATGCGCCGTGGGCCCCGACGGTCCGAACGAGGTGGCCGGCAGCTGCTGCCATGTGCAGCCCGCCGTGGCCACGAACACGATCGCAGCCAGCACCTCCCTGTCACCGTGCCGGCGTCGGCCACCTCCCTGAGGTCGACTCGGCGCCTCCGGCACCACTCGCTGGTACAACTCCCACAGCTCATCCGGCACCAGCCGCTCAACGATCCCCACACGGGAGCCTATCGAACGCCCCAAATGAGATGACGTCTCAGAACGCCTGGAAGGTCGATGCGTCAGAAGAATGGCAGGCGGCATTGGACTGGCTGCAGCGCCACTCGCTGCCTGTAGGTGAGTTGGATGATTCCGATGTGCTGCGGCGCGGCCTCGACGCACTCTGTCGGAAGGTCGATGGAACGGCCGCTGCCGCGAAGACCGTGAAGCGAAAGAAGGCTGCGGTCAACGAGGTGTTTGGCCTAGCCGTGGAACGCGGATACTTCGCGCAGAACCCGCTGGTCGGTCTTCGGTGGACGGCGCCGGAAGCCGCCGATGAAGTCGATCCCGACTGCGTGCCGAACCCGGCTCAGGTTGCCCGACTGCTAGCCGCAGTCAGGGCCCTACCCGGCCGTGGCCCTCATCTGTACGCCTTCTTCGGCTGCATGTACTACGCCGCCATGCGCCCAGCCGAGGTGATCCATCTACAGAAATCCCAGTGCCGTCTGCCGGCGAGCGGCTGGGGCCTTCTGAACCTGAAGGGCGGCGACGTGACTGCCGGTAAGGGGTGGACGGATGACGGCGCCGTCCACGAGATCCACTCCCTGAAGCGGCGAGCAGTCAAGGCGACACGCCCGGTGCCAATTCCTCCGGTGCTCGTCCGCATGTTGCGCGAGCACATAGGAAACTTCGGCGTTGCACGCGACGGGCGCCTGTTCTGCAACGCAGAGGGGAACTGCATCGACGCCTCGGCGTACGGCATCACCTGGGGGCGAGCGCGTGAGGCTGTTCTCACGCTTGACGAGCACGCCCTTGACCTGGCCAAGCGTCCCTACGACCTGCGCCACGCCGGCATCTCGTTCTGGTTGGCCTCCGGCGTCGACCCCGCAGAGTGTGCGCGCCGGGCTGGGCAGAGCATCCAGGTCCCCTTCCGCTACCACGCCAAGTTCCTGGCTGATGCGCGGAACCACGCCAACACCCTGATCGAAGACTCCATGCGGCGATGGGAGGAGGTGACGGACGATGACGATACGGAGAGCGCCTGAGCGGGACCTTGGCCCGGAAATGCCCCGGAACTACCGGTCGGAGCTGGGATACGGGTGGGGGATATCGGGAGTAAGGGCGTGTTTCGACTCGCTGCTTAGATGTGCGCCGAGAAGGGCGCCTGCCGGGCATCTGCCCTGGTCAGGCGCCCCTTTTCTGCGTCTAGAAGAAGCCCAGCTTCTTCGGCGAGTACGACACCAGAAGATTCTTCGTCTGCTGGTAGTGGTCCAGCATCATCTTGTGGGTCTCGCGGCCGATCCCGGACTGCTTGTAGCCGCCGAACGCCGCGTGCGCCGGGTACGCGTGGTAGCAGTTCGTCCACACCCGGCCCGCCTGGATCGCACGGCCCGCGCGGTAAGCGGTGTTGGCGTCGCGGGTCCACACGCCCGCGCCGAGGCCGTACAGCGTGTCGTTGGCGATCTTGATCGCGTCGTCGAAGTCGTCGAAGGACGTCACCGACACGACCGGGCCGAAGATCTCCTCCTGGAAGATCCGCATCCGGTTGTCGCCCTCGAAGATCGTCGGCTGGACGTAGTAGCCGCCCTTCAACTCGCCGTCGTACTCGACGCGTTCGCCGCCCGTGAGGACCTTCGCGCCCTCCTGCCGGCCGATGTCCAGGTAGGAGAGGATCTTCTCCAGCTGGTCGTTGGAGGCCTGCGCGCCGATCATCGTGTCGGTGTCGAGGGGGTGGCCCGGCTTGATCTGCTGGGTGCGGGCGACCGCCGCCGCCATGAACTCGGCGTAGTGGCCGCGCTGGACGAGGGCCCGGGACGGGCAGGTGCAGACCTCGCCCTGGTTGAGCGCGAACATCGTGAAGCCCTCGAGGGACTTGTCACGGAAGTCGTCGTCGTGGGCCCAGACGTCGTCGAAGAAGATGTTCGGGGACTTGCCGCCCAGCTCGAGGGTGACCGGCTTGATGTTCTCCGAGGCGTACTGCATGATCAGCCGCCCGGTGGTGGTCTCCCCGGTGAACGCCACCTTCGCCACCCGCGGGCTGGACGCCAGCGGCTTGCCCGCCTCCACGCCGAAGCCGTTGACGATGTTCACGACGCCCGGTGGCAGCAGGTCCGCGATCAGGCTCATCCAGTAGTGGATGGAGGTGGGAGTCTGTTCGGCCGGCTTGATGACGACGGCGTTGCCGGCGGCCAGCGCGGGCGCCAGCTTCCAAGTGGCCATCAGAATCGGGAAGTTCCACGGGATGATCTGTGCCACGACCCCGAGCGGTTCATGGAAGTGGTACGCCACCGTGTCGTCGTCGATCTCGCTGAGCGAACCCTCCTGCGCGCGGATCGCCCCCGCGAAGTAGCGGAAGTGGTCGATGGCGAGGGGGATGTCCGCGGCCAGCGTCTCCCGCACCGGCTTGCCGTTCTCCCAGCTCTCGGCGACCGCGAGCGGTTCGAGATAGGCCTCCATCCGGTCGGCGATCTTGAGGAGGATGTCGGAGCGCTCGGTCACCGACGTACGGCCCCAGCCCGGCGCGGCCGCGTGCGCCGCGTCCAGCGCCCGCTCCACGTCCTCGGCGGTGCCCCGCGCGACCTCGGTGAACGGCTGCCCGTTCACCGGCGACGGGTTCTCGAAGTACTGCCCCCGGGCCGGCGGCACGTACTCGCCGCCGATGAAGTGGTCGTAGCGCGCCTGGTAGGAGACGATCGCGCCCTCGGTGCCGGGCGCCGCGTAACGGGTCATGGTGGCCTGCCTCCTTGCAGATGCGCTGCCCGCCGTTGGGCAGCTCCGGCGCGCAGGCTAGACAAGCGGAGGTTGCGCCCACGTTGCACCGCAGGTCAGCGTGGTGGCGCCGCCAACTCGGACTCCAGCGCGGTCAACCGGCTGCGGACCACCGCCGTCGGCCGTACCGTCGCCAGGGCCCGCCACACCTCGACATCGTCCTCGCCCCACGCCGCGTGCGCCCAGTCCGCGAGTAGATCGGGGTCACGGCTCGCGATCAGCGCGGCCCGCAGACCGTCCGCCAGCCGCTGCCTGAGCAGTACGACCGCCGGCGCCTGCGAACCGGGCAGCAACGGACCCGGGTACGCCGTCACGGCCGCCGTCACCGCCCCCGCCTCCAGCCGCCGCTCCACGACGCTCGCGTCGGACTCGACCGGACTGGTCAGCCGGTACGGCCGCGAGGCGAGCAGCCCGGGCCCCAGCAGCCGCCGCAGCCGGGCCAGTTCGGCCCGCAGCGTCACCGGCGTCACCGACTCGTCCTCGTACAGCGCGTACAGCAGCTCGTCGCCGGTCAGTCCCTCCGGGTGGCGGGACAGCAGCACCAGCAGCTCGCTGTGCCGGCGGCCCAGCCTGATCCGGTGCCCGTCCAGCCGGAGTTCGGCCTCGTCACGGCCGAGCGCCGTCAGCGCGGGCGCCTCGTCGGCGGGCGTCGGCGGATCCAGCAGCGCCAGCTGCGACTCGGCGGCCCGCGCCACCGCCTGTACGAAGCCCAGGCTGTGCGGATGCGCCAGCCGGTCGCCGCCGGTGATGTCGACGGCACCGAGCACCCGCCCGGTGCGCGGATCGTGCACCGGCGCCGCCGCACACGTCCACGGCTGCACCCGGCGGATGAAGTGCTCCGCGGCGAACACCTGCACCGGCCGGTCCACGGCCACCGCCGTCCCCGGCGCGTTGGTGCCGACCGCGGTCTCCGACCAGAGCGCGCCCGGCACGAAGTTCATCCGGTCCGCCCGCCGCCGGGTCGCCGGATGCCCCTCCACCCACAGCAGCCTGCCGTCCGCGTCGCACACCGCCAGCAGATGCTCGCCGTCCGCCGCGAACGTGCCCATCAGCTCCCGGACCAGCGGCATCACCCTGGCCAGTGGGTGCTCCGCCCGATAGGCCCCGAGGTCGCCGTCCGTCAGCTCCACCCGCGCCGCGCCGTCCGGTCCCACTCCGGCACGTGCCGAACGCCGCCACGACTCCGCCACCACCGACCGCACCGGGCGCGGCACCGTACCCGCCGTGGTGAACGTCTCGTGCGCCCGGCGCAGCACCCGGACGCGCTCGGCAGGGTCGGCCCCCGGCTCCAGGGCCACCCACGGATCGGTCAACTGGGCCTCCCCGGACGGCGATGCGACTGGGGACATCGTCACTCGGGGTGTTCGCGCCGACAACCGTTTCGACCGCCTTGGCTCGCTCTCACTCCGAGGACAGGCCGACCAGTCTCATGTACCGGACCCAGTCCCAGTACTTTCCCGGATCCGTGTGGTCGGTCCCCGGCACCTCGACATGGCCGATGATGTGGTCGCGGTCCTTCGGGATGCCGTATCTGTCGCAGATCGACGCCGTCAGCCGCGCCGACTCCGCGTACAGGGCCTCGGTGAAGTACTCCGGCTTGGTCACCCAGCCCTCGTGTTCGATGCCGACGCTGCGTGTGTTGTAGTCCCAGTTCCCCGCGTGCCAGGCGACGTCCGACTCCCTGACGCACTGCGCCACATGGCCGTCGGCCGAACGCACCAGATAGTGCGCGGACACCCGCTTCTTCGGGTTCTGGAAGATGGACAGGGTGCCGGCGTACGCCTGCTGTGTGACATGGATGATCACCCGGTCGATGTCGTACTCGTCGGGACGCTGGGCCGACGTGCGGTTCTCACCGCTCGCCGCCTGCCACTCGGCCTTCGGGTAGTCGACGACTCCGGTGCGCGCGCCCGCGCGGCCCGCGGGGAGCAGCGCGTACGGGACTGCGGCGAGGGCCGCGCCCTTCATGAGCAGTCGCCTGCTGGGGAGCGGTCGTGCCCGGTCCATGGATGAGGTGCCTTTCGGAAGCGTGCCTGAAGCATGGGGAGTCGCGGTCAGCGGTGCAGGGCCGCCGCGGTCTCGCGCAGCCGCGCGTGCAGTCCGCGGTAAGTCTCGCGCGCGGGCAGCCACTCCTTGCGGAGCTTGGCCACACACGTGTAGTTGGTGTCGCACACGTTGGCCAACGGCGATTCCACCGTCTGAGTCGCGTACTGGTAGGCGTCCAGTTCGGCGAATCCGTAGTCGCGCACCAGCCACTGCACCAGGTCGAGCTGCGATATCCGGAATGCGTCCTCCAGCGGACGCGCCGACCCCGTCGAGACGATGTGCGTGTCCGACTCCAGCCGGGGCCAGGGCGTCGCGATTCCCTTCAGCAGCTCCACGATCACCACGGTGTTCATCGCGCACTCGACGGCCACCCCGCACGTCTCGCCCTCGCCTTGCCGGGCGTGTCCGTCGCCGAGACTGAGCAGCGCGCCCTCCACGTTCACCCCGAGATAGCAGGTGACACCCGCCCGCATCTCGGGCGTGTCCATGTTCCCGCCGTGTGCGTCGGGCACCAGGGCCGAGCGGACCTCCAGGTTGGCGGGGGCCACGCCGACCGTTCCGTGCATCGGGTCCAGCGGCAGCTCCAGCTCGATATCGCCCTCATGGGCCCGGAACAGGGCGGTGCGCCGGGTCCGGTCCAGCTGCCAGATCCAGACCTTCTCCGGGAGCGGCTGCTGCAGGGTGGCCGTGGCGTGTGTCGAGGTGAGCGCGCCGAACAGGGGGACCGTCGTGGAGGCCGCCCAGTCCCGCGCCGGTTCGATGGACACGAAGTGCACGGCGACGGTGTCCCCGGGCTCCGCGCCCTCGATGTGGAAGGGCCCGGTCTGCGGGTTGAGGAACGGGAACTCGCACACCTCGGACACCAGGTCCTTCTCGGACCGCACCCGGCCGGCGAAGCAGTCCTCCGTGTACAGGTCGAGCACGGTGCCGGGCGCGATCCGCGCCACCGGCGGCGCTCCGCCGAACGTCCACGCGTACTCGCCCGGTCCGGGCCGGACGGTGAGGATGAGGGGGTCGGTCATCGCGGGAGGTCTCCGTTCCGCCGGTCGACGGCGTCTGCTCGGGCGTCGCCTTCTTCGAGATGGACACGCGCCGTCTCGGCTATGCGCTCGGGGTGACGGCGTATCAGCACCAGGAGCACGACCACTCCGGCCGCCATCCAGATGCCGACCACCGGACCGGCGTACGACACCGGGGCCGTCAGCTTCGTCACGAAGTCGAAGACGGGCAGACCGGCGGCGGTGAGCAGGGCGGGCACGAAGGCCACGATGCCCAGCAGCGGCAGGAGCAGGTGCCGTACCGGGCGGAGGGACTCGCGACCGCGGCGCAGGAAGTAGCCCGCACAGGCGAGGTTGACGACGATGTAGACGCCGATGACCACCGTGACGATCACCGTGGCCAGCAGCAGGAACGCGGTCACCGGGTCGTAACCGAAGCCCAGCCCCAGCACGGCGCCGACCGCCACGACCGTCTGGACGGCGATTCCGGCGACGGGGGAGCGGTACCGGGGGTGGAGCGTGGCGAGGACGCGCGGCAGCACCCGGATGCGGGCGAGCGCGAAGGCGGTCCGCGTGGACACGTTGGCACAGGCGTTGGCGTTGGCGATCGTCGAGTTGACCACGGCGAGGAACACCAGCACCCAGAAGAGCCCGAAGGAGGCCCGGGCGACACCTTCCCAGGACGCGTCGCCCGCCGCGCCGAAGCCGGCGAACCGGTCCGGCCCGAAGTACACGGTCATCGCATAGGTCGTCACCACGTAGAACAGGCCGATCCCCAGGGCCGCGCCGAGCACCGCGCGGTGCATCGTGCGGCGCGGGTCGCGGGTCTCCTCGGCGAGTGGCGCGGCCGCCTCGAAACCGGCGAACGCCAGCACGGTGTAGACGGAACCGGCGAACACCCCGCTGATGCCCCCGTACCCCTTCGCCGTGTGCGAGGTACCGAACACGGAGAGGGTGTTGTGTGAACCGGCCTTGCCGATCAGCCAGATGGCGAAGACGAGGAAGACCGCGATCTCGAAGACCCCGAGCACCGTCCCGAAACGCGCCGAGGCACGCACCCCCAGATACCCGGTGACGGCTATGACGGCGGCGCCCGCGAGCGACCACGGCCACCACAGATCGGCCGGCCAGGAGGCCCACTCCTCGTGCAGGGTGCCCGCCGCGGTGAACCCGAGCTGGAGCAGCAGCAACGGCGGTACCAGCGCCTCCACGAACACATAGCCCCAGCCGACCAGGAACCCGACGGCCGGATGCAGCCCGCGCGCGGCGTAGGTGGCCACGGAGCCCGCCGCCGGTAACTCCCGGGCCAGCTCGGCCACACAGGACGCGGTGAACAGACAGGCCACCAGAGCGACCACCACCGCCAGCGGCAGGCTGCCTCCGGCGAAGGCCGCCCCCGACGGAATGGACGCGGCGACGGCAGCCGCGGGCGCCATCGCCGTGACGCTCTGGAACAGCACCTCCCGCAGCCCGACCGCGTCCCGCCGCAGCCCTGCGTCCGCCGCTCCGGGCATCTCCTCGGTCATACACACCCCCCGACGTGCGTGAACCCATCGGTCCCACGGACCGCTTCGCGTGAATCACGGTACGGCGCTGGCGGGTTGGGCAGAAGAGCGCCGAGTGATTCCGTGGACGGGGCGGCGGTTGTGGAAAACCTCGCCACCCGAACGGGTGAGGCAAGAAGCGGGGGACGCCCGGTCGACCGCGGGTGATCGCCAGTCGGCCGGGCGCCGGCGAGGCGCCGGACCGGCTGGGCCGCCGGGCCTAGGACTGGTTGGGCGGCCAGGCCTCGGACCGGCTGGGCGGCCACGCGTCCGACCGGCTGGGCGGCCATGCCTGAGGGCTGGCTGGGAAGCCAGGCCTGAGGACCGGCTGGGCGGTCAGATCGCACCGGCCGGGCGGCCTGTGTTCGGATCGGCTGGGGCGGCCGGTCCTCAGACCCGTTCCGCCACCGTCGCCGGGTCGTCCAGTACGGCACGGACCACCGAGTGGGCGGCGCCCAGCAGGGGGCCCTCGGAGCCGAGGCGGGACACGGTGACCGGGCAGGCCGGACCGGTTGTGCGGTCGGCCAGTTCGGTCTCCAGGGACGGGAGGAGCCACGGGGCGAGGCCGGCCAGGGCACCGCCCAGGACCACCGTCTCGGGGTCGAGGAGGTTGACGGCGCCGGTCAGGGCGATACCGAGGGCCGTTCCGGCGTCGTACAGGGCGCGCCGTACTCCCTCGTGGTCCTCGCCCGCCCGCTGCGCGAGCAGGCCCACCGCGTCCTCGCGGGGTTCGAGACCGGCCGCGCGCAGCACCGCCTCCTCACCGGCGTACTGCTCCAGGCATCCGCGCCCGCCGCAGGCGCAGCGCGGCCCGTCGGGGTGGACCGGCACATGGCCGAGCTCGCCCGCGAAACCCCGCTTCCCACGCAGCAACTGACCGTCCACGACGACCGCCGCGCCGATACCGATCTCCGCGGAGACATGCAGGAAGTCCGGTGGGGTGGCATCGCCGAGCCACAGCTCCGCCAGGGCGCCGAAGTTGGCCTCGTTGTCCACCGTCGGCGGGAGGTCCGCAGGCAGCAGCGCGCCGAGGTCGGTGTCGTGCCAGTCGAGGTTCGGGGCGTGGACGACCGTGTGCCCGTCACGGGCCACCAGGCCGGGGACGGCGACCGCGAGACCGGCCGGCCACAGGCCTTCCCGTTCCGCGTCCGCGACGACCCGCCGGACCAGCTCGGTCAGCTCCTCGACCACCGGCTTGGCCGCCCGGCCCCGGTTCGCGCCGTGCCGCACGGCACGCGCGCGTACCTCACCGCGCAGATCCACCGCGCACACGGCGAGATGGTCGACCCCGACCTCCGCCCCGATGCCGGCCGGGCCGCGCCGGCTCACCGCGAGCGCCGAGCCCGGCCGTCCGACGCGGCTGGGCCGCTCGGGGCCAAGTTCCTCCAGGAGCCCCCAGCGGATCAGCTCGTCGACGAGGGTCGACACGGCCGCTCTGGTGAGGCCGATGCGGGAGGCGACCGCGGCCCGAGACAGTGAACCCTCGGCGCTGACCGCGTGCATCACGCGCGCGAGGTTGCGCCGGCGCATGCCCTGCTGGGTGTCCGGCAGGGCGCGGCCGGTCGCCGTCGGGCGGGCCTCGTGCAGCGGTGCGGTCATGCGTTGATCAATCCTCAGTCCCCTGGACGGTCCTGCGACCTGTCTCCCGTGCGGTCAGCGGTCCTCCGGCGCCCGCTCCAGCAGCGGGGCCGCGTCGGAGAGTACCCCGGAGATCCTGGCCAGCGCCGCCGTGTCCGGCTCCACCGCGTCCAGCACCGGTCCCGCCGCCGTGTTCCAGCGCCGGGCCACCGCCCCCGGGTCCTCGCCGGTCAGCAGCCCGGCCGCCTGCGCCGCGGCGCCGAGGGCGACCAGCTCCTTGGCCTCGGGCACCTGCACCGGGCGCCCCGACAACCGCCGTACCGTCTCCTGCCAGGCCCGGCCCCGGGCGCCGCCGCCGATCAGCAGCAGCGGCGTGGTCCGGTCGGCGTCCGCGTCGAGCACCAGGTCCAGGGCGCCGAGCAGGGCGTGCACCGCGCCGTCGTAGGCGGCCTGCAGCAGCTGCCCGGCGGTGGTGTCATGGCGCAGGCCGTGCAGCAGCCCGGAGGCGTTCGGCAGATTCGGCGTGCGCTCGCCGTCCAGGTACGGGAGCAGCGTGACCGAGGTGCCGGGCTCGACGGCCTCGCGGTCCAGGCCGAGCAGCGCCGCGACCCGGTCGACCGCGAGGGTGCAGTTCAGCGTGCAGGCGAGCGGCAGCCAGTCGCCGTGCGCGTCGGCGAAGCCCGCGACGGTACCGGTCGGGTCGGCAGGACGGTGCTTCGAGACCGCATACACCGTGCCCGACGTGCCGAGGCTCAGCACGGGCGTGCCCGGACGCAGCCCGAGCCCCAGCGCGGCCGCCGCGTTGTCGCCCGTACCCGGCGCGACCAGGGTGCCCTTGGAGAACGGCAGCTCGTGGCTGTCGCGCACGGTGCCGGCGATCTCGCCGGGGCGGACCACCCGGGGCAGGAACGCCGGGTCCAGGCCCACGTGTGCGAGGGTCTCCTCGTCGTACGCCTCGGTCGCCGACGCCCACCAGCCGGTGCCGGAGGCGTCACCGCGGTCGGTCGTGCCCTGTCCAGTGAGGCGCTCGGTGAGGTAGTCGTGGGGGAGCCGCACGGCCCTGGTCGCACGGACCGCCTCCGGCTCGTGCTCCGCCAGCCAGGCCCACTTGGTGACCGTGAACGACGCGCCCGGAACACTGCCGGTGCGCTCCGCCCAGGTCTTCGGGCCGCCCAGCTCCTCGATCAGCCGCCGCGCCTGAGGCGCCGAACGGACGTCGTTCCACAGCATGGCCGGCCGCACCGGCTCGCCCCGTTCGTCGAGCGTGACCAGACCGTGCTGCTGCCCGCCGATCGACACGGCCGCCGCTTCGTGCGCCGCGTCCCCGCACTGGCGCAGCGCCTCGCACAGCGCGTCCCACCACTGACGCGGATCGCTCTCCCGGCCCGCACCGGAGGACACGGTGTGCGGCGCCTGGCCGCTCGCCACGACCTGGCCGGTGGACGCGTCGACCACCAGCGCTTTGGTGGACTGCGTGGACGTGTCCACGCCGACGACGAGCGGACCCTCGGCTGCTGACATCGGGCTCTCTCCCTTTTTTCCGCGTCTCGCGGTCTGGCCTGACCTGCAGTTTTCCTGGTTCACCGGGGTGTCGCGACCCGGATTTCATCCCTCGGGGACAGGGTGACCCTTCCCAGGGATGCGTCGGCATACTAATTTGTAAACGGCCATGACGAAATAGTCGGCCCGACCGTGTGTCCGACCGACGTCGAGCACACTCACCCAGCACAGGCATCAAGCAAGGAGCCGCGGCATGAGCTTCCAGCCCACCCCCGAGGACAGGTTCACCTTCGGCCTGTGGACCGTCGGCTGGCAGGGGAGGGACCCGTTCGGCGACGCCACCCGCCGCGCCCTCGACCCGGTCGAGACGGTGCAGCGCCTGTCCGAACTGGGCGCCTACGGTGTGACGTTCCACGACGACGACCTGATCCCCTTCGGGTCCTCGGACACCGAGCGCGAATCGCACATCAAGCGCTTCCGTCAGGCCCTCGACGCGACCGGTATGACGGTGCCGATGGCCACCACCAACCTCTTCACCCACCCCGTCTTCAAGGACGGCGCGTTCACCGCGAACGACCGTGACGTGCGCCGTTACGCGCTGCGCAAGACCGTCCGCAACATCGACCTGGCCGCCGAGCTGGGCGCGAAGACGTACGTCGCCTGGGGTGGCCGCGAGGGCGCGGAGTCCGGCGCCGCCAAGGACGTGCGCGTCGCTCTCGACCGCATGAAGGAGGCCTTCGACCTCCTCGGCGAGTACGTCACCTCCCAGGGCTACGACCTGCGCTTCGCCATCGAGCCCAAGCCGAACGAGCCCCGCGGCGACATCCTGCTCCCCACCGTCGGCCACGCGCTCGCCTTCATCGAGCGCCTCGAGCGCCCCGAGCTGTACGGCGTCAACCCCGAGGTGGGCCACGAGCAGATGGCCGGCCTGAACTTCCCGCACGGCATCGCGCAGGCCCTGTGGGCGGGCAAGCTCTTCCACATCGACCTCAACGGCCAGTCCGGCATCAAGTACGACCAGGACCTGCGCTTCGGCGCCGGTGACCTGCGGGCCGCCTTCTGGCTGGTCGACCTGCTGGAGAGCGCCGGCTACGAGGGCCCGAAGCACTTCGACTTCAAGCCGCCGCGCACCGAGGACCTCGACGGCGTGTGGGCCTCTGCCGCCGGCTGCATGCGCAACTACCTGATCCTCAAGGAGCGCGCGGCCGCCTTCCGCGCGGACCCGGAGGTTCAGGAGGCCCTGCGCGCCTCCCGCCTGGACGAGCTGGCCCAGCCGACGGCCGCCGACGGCCTGCAGGCGCTCCTCGCCGACCGCACGGCCTTCGAGGAGTTCGACGCGGACGCGGTCGCCGCACGTGGGATGGCCTTCGAACAGCTCGACCAGCTGGCGATGGACCACCTGCTGGGCGCCCGGGGCTGAACACCTTCGCGCGCGTGGGGGCGGCTCTCGGAGCGAACGCCCGCACGCGCGCGTGTCGATGCGTCGCCGACGTCGCGATGCCGCGGTTGCGCTGACCGCGGCCGTAAGGGTTGCCCGCGCTCGTGAGACCGTCCGTGCGGGAAAGCCGGTGCGACGGTCCGTGCGGGAAAGCCGGTGCGACGGTCCGTGCGGGAAAGCCGGTGCGACGGTCCGCGCGGGAAAGCCGGTGCGACGGTCCGCGCGGGAAATGCTCCGGAATCGTGCCATCCGTTGCATGAGTCCGTATCAACTCCCGCGCGGGGCTCGCGCGGTGACCGGTACGCGGTGACTCTTGGCGGTATGGCCATGCCACCCGTACCGCCCCGCCCGCCCGGCCCGCCCGGCCCGCCGAACGGCACCCCGCCCCCGGACGGCGGCTACGACCCGCCCCCGTACGGAGGTTTCGGACCACCCTCCGGAGGGGGCTTCGGGCCACCCGCGGGAGGGGGCTTCGGGGACCACGACCCGCCCACCGCCGTCGGCTGGACGCCGGGGCCGCCCCCGGAGCCGCCCCGCCGGCGCAGGGGTCCGCTGTACGCGGTCCTGGTCCTGCTGGTGGCCGCCGCGGCCGTCGTCGCCGTCGTCCTGATGATGTCCGGCGGCGACGGTTCCCCCGGCGACAGGTCCACCACGAGCAGCCCGACCACATCCGGCACCTCACAACCCTCCTTCAGCCTCCCGACGGAGCTGCCCAGCAGCCTGCCGTCGGGACTGCCGAGCAGCCTGCCGTCGGGACTGCCGAGCAACCTCCCCACGGACTGGCCGTCGGAACTCCGCAGCCGGCTGCCGAGCGGTCTGGACTCACTGCTGCCCTCGCTCCCGGGGTGACCTTCGCCGGCCGGTCACCGTTTCCGCCGACGGGCGCGGACCGGCAATCGCAGAACCGCCCGTCCCGGCAGCCGACCGGGAGTGGCTACGCTGAAGCGGGAGTGCTTCACAAGCTGTTCGACCCCGGTACCAGGGACCAGTCCCGGTATCAGGGACCAGTAGGGGTCGCTCGTCAGGGATGTCTCAGGGCCGCGGTCCGGAACCGCGGGAGGCGCGGGCCCGTTTTCAGATCAGAGAGCGGCAGTGGCCGCGAAGGAGGCGACGCTGATGTCGAAGAACGCGAAGATCGCCGCAGGAGGTGTGGCGGTCGGGCTCATCCTGCTGATATGGCTGCCCTGGTGGGTGACGTTCCTGATCGTGGTCGGCGTCCCGGTGGCCGCCTACCTCACCCTCGACCCCTCGCAGCGCCGCAGGCTGCGCAGGGTCACGCGCAAGGAGATCGGCCGCTGAGGCACCCGCCCGAGGCCGCGGTCCCCTGGGCGGGGATGCGGCCCGGGAGGGCTCACAGAGGCCGTACGGCCATCTTGTCGAGGGCCTCCAGGAGGCCGGGGAGCTCGGGGCCCCGGCCGACGGGCAGGACCTCGCCGGGCTCCTCGTCGAGAAGCACGAAGGCGATGTCGTCGGTGCGGGCCACCATCGACCAGCCGGGCCCGTCGGCGCGCAGCGTACGTGCGTCGCCCGGGGCGAACGACGAGCGGACCCGGCCGAGCGGCGGAGGCGTGTCCACATAGGCCCGTGCCTCGGCCAGCACACGCCGGATACCGAGGTGACCCTTCGCGGCCGCCTCGCCCTCCCCGGGGGCGTCCTCGGCGGCTTCCGGCGCTGCGGCTGTCGGCGCCGGGAAGTGGTCGGCGCCGATCTGTTCCCGCCAGACCGCCCACTGGAGGGCGATCTCGTCCGCGCCCAGCCTCCGCTGCGCCGGGCCCCAGGAACTGGTGTCCGGCGGGGTCAGCGGGACTCGGTCCGCGATCTCCGGGCCGGGATCGTGCGGCGCCGGCACGTTCGGGGCCGCCACGGCGACCGCGAGCGGCCAGCCGGGCAGGGCGGCGACCACCGTGCGCTCGTCCGGGGAGAGGTCGTGCTCCATGCCGCAGTCCCAGGACGCGATCGCGACTGCGACCAGCGAGACGTCGTCGACGACGACCGTCCAGCGCGCCCCGCCACCGTCCTGGCCGAGCACCAGTCCGTAGCCGTCGGCGAGCGGCGCCAGCTCCAGCGCCGCGCAAGCCTCCGGGTAGTCGTCGCCCAGCACGCTCGGAAACTGCGCCGGCGTGAGCAGCACCGCTGTGAGCACGTACAGCGCCTCGTCCGCGGCGGCGAGGGCCTCCTCGTCCGTCCCGGCCATGCCTGCCTCCCATGTCGTTCGTCCAACGGCGCGCACCCTAGTGTGAGCGGAAGGCCGTTGTCACGACCGGCCACCACACCCGGAGCTGCAGTTTTCCACCGGGAGGGGACGAAACGACCTCGGCGGGGCGAAGCTTCAGGCGACCGGCAGCCCGAGGAGGTCGCGCGCCACCGTCCGCGGCGACTCCTCGCGCTCCCGCGCCAGTGCCACGACGGCACGGCAGGCCAGTGCGCTCACCCCGAACGACAGCGCCTCCGGCGACACCCAGCCCGCCGCCTCCTCGAGCCGGTCCTGGTCGTCCTCCGCGCGGGCCGCGACATAGGCGGCCGCGGCCTCGAACAAGTTGTGTGCACGCTTCTTGCGCGGCTCCGGCGTTTCCGCGCCCCCGGTGCCACGAAATCTGTCCGCGTACTTGCGCATCCGGTCGAACACGCCGGCCACCTTTCCTGTCGGGTGTCGCTTGCGAACATTCGTCGTTCCCTACCGAACGTAGAGTTGAAGTCCCGGCGACAGAAGAGGGCCCGCTCGGGATGCCTCGGCCGGCCTCGGCCTCCAGGGCGAGCTCAGCGGTGAACCCGCCGGGCGGGAGCGGCCGGAGGCGTCCGGAGTGCCGGAGGCGTCCGGAGTGCCGGTGGTGACGGTGCCCGGCGCCGGGCACGACGTCATGTTCGACCGTCCCGAAGTCTTCGCCGCGGCGGTCGCCGGCTAGCCTCCGCGGACCGCCAGCGCGAGGAACCTGGCGTCCTCGTCCACGTACGAGGCCATGTGCCAGCCCGAGCCGGCGAGCAGGGGACCGAGGTTGCCCTCCGCGCGCAGGTCGTCGGACGTGATCCGCCGTCCCTGACGCGCCGCCAGGGCGGCCCGGCCGATGGGATGGAACAGGGCGAGCATGCCGCCGGGGCGGACCACGCGCGCCAACTCCCGTAGGTTACGGGCGGGCCGGGGCAGGTGAGCGATCAGACCCGCGGCGAACACGGCGTCGAGGGACTTCGAGCGCACCGGCAGCGCGGCCACGTCGGCGAGCAGCAGGCGCCCGTCACGGTGTCGGCCGGCCCGCACGGCGGCCTGGAGCATCGCCGGGGTCAGGTCCATCCCGAGGACCGCGCCCGAGGGCCCCACGGCCGCGCGCAGCGGTGGCAGCGCGCGGCCCGTGCCGCAGCCCGCGTCGAGCACGCGGTCACCCGAGCGCAGCCCCAACTCGGTCACGGCCGCCGCGTACGCGGGACCGTCGTCGGGGAATTTGGTGTCCCAGTCGGCCGCTCGCGCGGTGAAGAACTCCCGGACGTGCGTGTGGTCATCGCTCATGTTCCGCATGTTCCCTCACCATCACGGAGGACGAACCTGCGCGCACGTTCGAGCCGGACCCGATCGTTCCGACACATCTCCGGGTCATATTGCAACACCTTTCGAAATGCGCCCCCTTTGTGCTTCCGTGCCCCCTAGCGTCCCTTGGCCATGGGACACTTGGACCACGCCACCTTCGGCTGGCTGACCCCCGTGCTGTCGTACGTCATGGCGTGCATAGGCGCCGCACTGGGTCTGCGCTGCACCGTCCGCGCGCTCGGCAGCACCGGCCGTTCGCGCCGCAACTGGCTCCTCACCGCGGCCTCCGCGCTCGGGACCGGCATCTGGACCATGCACTTCGTGGCCATGCTCGGCTTCGGCGTCAGCGGCACCGACATCCGCTACGACGTGCCGCTGACCATCCTCAGCCTGCTCGTCGCCGTCATCGTGGTCACCGCCGGCGTCTTCGCCGTCGGCTACAGCCGTGACCGCAACCGAGCACTTCTGCTGGGCGGGCTCACCACCGGCCTGGGCGTCGCCAGCATGCACTACCTCGGCATGGCGGCGGTCCGGCTGCACGGTGACGTGCACTACGACCCGATGCTCGTCGGGCTCTCGGTGCTCATCGCGGTGGCCGCCGCGACCGCGGCCCTGTGGGCGGCGCTCAACATCAAGTCACCCGTGGCGGTCACCATCGCCTCCCTGGTCATGGGGGCGGCCGTCAGCAGCATGCACTACACCGGGATGTTCGCGGTCAGCGTGCACGTCACGCCCTCCGGCACCCCCCTGCCCGGGGCGACGGCGATGCAGTTCATCTTCCCCCTGGCCGTCGGGCTCGGGTCCTATCTGTTCCTCACCTCGGCCTTCGTCGCACTCTCGCCCACGGCCGGGGAGCGCGAGGCGTCCGCCTCGGCCCAGCGGCCCGTCACCAGCGCCGCACGCTGACCCGGCCCAGCCCGCGGCCGCCCCGGCCGAGTGCCACGCGCCGACCGGCACCGGCCCCGATGCGCCCCGACCCACTCCCGAGCGAGGAGGCCATGCGTACACCGCGTAGGACCCCCACAGCAGGCCCGCAGACACCGTCCCCGCGCCCGCCGCGCGGCCGTCGCGCGCACGCAGGACCACCCGCCGAGGAACCGGCCGACGACGTCGTCGGCACCGCGGCCGACAACCCGCCCGGCGGAGGCTGGCGGATCCGCCCCCGGACCGTGCGGGCCAAGGTCGTCTGCCTGCTCATGGTGCCGGTCATGTCCCTGCTCGCCCTGTGGGCGTACGCCACGGTCAGCACCGCACAGGACGTCTCCCGGCTGCGCCAGTCCCAGCGCGTCGACGCCGCGTTGCGGACCCCGGTCGCCGCCGCCGTCGCCGCGCTCCAGGCCGAGCGCACCGCAGCCGTCCGGTACGCGACCGACCCCACCGCCGAACAGGCCGGTGCCCTCAAGAGCCTCGGCGCCCGTACCGACCAGGCCGTCGCCGAGCTGCGGCTCGGCAGGGGAAGCACCGTCGCCGACAGCGAGGAGCTGCCCTCCGACGTCGCCCGGCGCCTGCGGACCTTCGTCACCGGCGCCGAGCAACTGCGCACCCTGCGGACGGCGGTTCGGAACCGGGGCGCCGGCTGGGACGAGACCTACGAGCGGTACACACAGACCATCGACACGGCCTTCGCCGTGGACGGTGCCCTCACCGGGGTCCAGGCCGACGACATGGGCGCCGACGCGCGCGTGCTGCTCGAATTCTCCCGCGCGGGAGAGGCGTTGGCCCAGGAGGACGCGGTCCTCGCCGGCGCCCGGCAGACCGGCGGCCTGGACGGCGAGCGGCTGCGCCTGTTCTCCGGTGCCGTCGGCTCCCGCCGTGTCCTGACCGACGCGGCCGTCGCCGACCTGCCCGGCGCGCAGCGCACCGCCTGGCGCCGGCTCGCCGGCGGCGACGACTACACCGCGCTGGGCGCCGCCGAGGACAGGATCCTCGCGAGCCAACCCGGAGCCAAGGCGCTCGACGCGGCCCCGGAAGCGACCTGGAACATCGCGCACGCGCGCGTGCAGGACGGAATGCAGACCATCCAGACCGGCACGGCCCACGTGGTCGCGGGGCGGGCCGATCCGTTCGCGCGCGGTCTGCTCACTCCCGCCGGAGCGGCCGTCGTCTTCGGTCTCCTCGCCGTGGCCGCCTCGCTCGTCATCTCCGTACGCATCGGCCGCGGCCTCGTGGTCGAGCTGGTGAGCCTGCGCAACAGTGCTCTGGAGATCGCCCGGCGCAAGCTCCCCGAGGCGATGCGCAGGCTGCGCGGCGGCGAGGAGATCGACATCCGCGCGGAGGCACCCTCGGGGCCGCCCGCGGAGGACGAGACCGGACAGGTGGCGGAGGCCCTCGGCACCGTCCACCGCGCCGCCCTGCGCGCCGCCGTGGAGCGAGCCGAACTCGCCAGCGGCATCTCGGGCGTGTTCGTCAACCTCGCCCGCCGCAGCCAGGTCCTGGTCCACCGCCAGCTGAGCCTGCTGGACAGCATGGAACGCCGCTCCGACGACCCCAACGAGCTGAGCGACCTCTTCCGCCTGGACCACCTCACCACCCGTATGCGCCGCCACGCGGAGAGCCTGATCATCCTCTCCGGGGCGGCCCCCGGCCGGGCCTGGCGCATGCCGGTCTCCCTGACCAACGTCGTACGGGCCGCGGTGTCGGAAGTAGAGGACTACGCGCGCGTGGAGGTACGCCAGCTCCCCGAGGCGGCCGTCATCGGCGCGGCCGTGGCCGACCTCACCCACCTGCTCGCCGAGGTCGTGGAAAACGCCGCCCAGTTCTCACCGCCGCACACGCGCGTGCGGGTCTCCGGGGAACCCGTCGGCAACGGCTACGCCCTGGAGGTCGAGGACCGCGGACTCGGCATGGGCCAGGAGACCCTCGCCGAGGCCAACCGCCGCATCGAGCAGTCCGAGGCCCTCGACCTCTTCGACAGCGACCGGCTCGGCCTCTTCGTCGTCAGCCGGCTCGCCGCCCGCCACGGCATCAAGGTGCACCTGCGCACCTCCCCCTACGGCGGCACCACCGCGGTGGTGCTGCTGCCGAAGGCCCTGCTGCACGGTGGTACGGCGGAACGTTCCGGCCGTCCGGCGGCCGGCCTCGAACAGGCACCGGAACGCGAGTACGCGCGCGTGCCGGGCACCGCCCTTCCACCCGCCGCCGGGCCGGCCGCCCGTCCCGCTCTCGCCACCACCCACACCACCCCGCGCCCGGCGCCCGAGCCACCACCCCCCGGAGTCACGACCTTGAGGCCGCACCGCCCACCGCACGACTCCGCACCCGACGACGACCTCCCGCGCCGCGTGCGGCAGGCGAGCCTCGCCCCCCAACTGCGCGATCCACGCAACGAGGAACCCGCGCCCGCCCGGCGCGAGGACGAGCGAACCCCCGAAGTCGTCCGCGACCGCATGACGGCCTACCGCGACGGCTGGGCGCGCGGCGGCGGCAGGCAACCCGGCCGGGCAGCCGTTCCGGAACCCGAAGAGGGCACCGACAGCACCGAAGGAGACCGCGCATGATCCAGGACCCGAGCATGAGGGCCGACCGCCACTCCGGCGAACTCGACTGGTTGCTGGACGACCTGGTGCTGCGGGTCGAGGAAGTACGGCATGCGGTGGTGCTGTCCAACGACGGCCTGGCCGTCGGCGCCTCGACCGCCCTCGGGCGTGAGGACGCCGAGCACCTCGCCGCCGTCGCCTCCGGCTTCAACAGCCTCGCCAAGGGCACGGGACGGCACTTCGGGGCAGGCGGGGTGCGCCAGACCATGGTCGAGATGGACGACGCCTTCCTCTTCGTGGCCGCCGCCGGCGACGGCTCCTGCCTCGCCGTGCTCACCGCCGTCACCGCCGACATCGGCCTGGTCGCGTACGAGATGGCGCGCCTGGTCAAGCGCGTCGGCGAGCACCTCTACACAGCGCCGCGGATGGCCGCCCGGCCGCCCGCCGCCGGATGAGCCGGAAGCGTCACCGATGACCGAGTACACGACCGACGCCGCGCGCGAGCCGGGCAGCCAGTGGTACGACGGCGAGGCCGGCCCCCTCGTCCGTCCCTACGCCATGACCGGCGGCCGCACCAGACCCGGCCCCACCGGAGTGCGGTTCGACCTGATCGCCCTGGTCACGCTGGACCCGGGAGCGCCCGGCGTCGACGACGACACCGCGCTCGGCCCCGAACACCGGGCGCTGATCGACCTGTGCCGGGTGGAGACGCAGTCCGTCGCCGAACTCGCCGCCGGCGCTGACCTTCCGGTGGGCGTGGTCCGGGTGCTCCTGGGCGATCTGCTGGAACTGGGCTGCGTCACCGTGAGCCGTCCGGTGCCACCGGCCCAGCTTCCCGACGAACGGATTCTGCGCGAGGTCATCGCGGGATTGCGGGCACTGTAGATGAGCATCCGGAACCAACCGGGCACGCCCCGGTCAGAACAGACGCGTTCCGGTCCAACCGCCCGCGAAGGGCCGACGGTTGTCATGATGCTGGCTTCGCGTCCCGACCGGACCGACCGGCGTCGCGTCGAGCCCGGGCAGCGCCTCGCGAAGCCCGAGCGGTGTCCCCGGCCCTCCGAGCCTGCTGAGCATGTCGTCCGTAGCCGGCCCTCACGAGAGAAGTGATCATGGTCTCCGAGTACTCCGAGCCCGCCGACGACGACACGTCGGCCATGGCGCTCAAGATATTGGTCGCCGGCGGCTTCGGCGTCGGGAAGACGACCCTGGTCGGCGCCGTCAGCGAGATCCGGCCGCTGCGCACCGAGGAAATGCTCAGCGAAGCCGGCCAGCTGGTGGACGACACGGACGGCGTGGACCAGAAGGTCACCACCACCGTCGCCATGGACTTCGGCCGCATCACCATCCGCTCCGGGCTCTCCCTCTACCTCTTCGGCACCCCGGGCCAGGACCGCTTCTGGTTCCTCTGGGACGAGCTGTCGCAGGGAGCCCTCGGCGCCGTCGTCCTCGCCGACACCCGCCGCCTGGAGGACTGCTTCCCGGCGGTCGACTACTTCGAGCACCGGCACATCCCGTTCGTCGTCGCCGTCAACTGCTTCGTCGGCGCCCGGAGCTACGGCGCGCGTGACGTCTCCCGTGCTCTGGACCTGGACCAGGGCACGCCCGTGGTGCTGTGCGACGCCCGCGACCGGGACTCCGGCAAGGAGGTGCTGATCCGACTCGTCGAGTACGCCGGGCGGATGCACACCGCCCGGCTCCTCGACTCGGTGGGCTGAGCGTCAGCCCGTGAGGTCCTTGAGCGCCACCACTTTCTCCACGGTGACCCGGACCAGCAGCTCGCCCGGGACGCCGTTGCGGGCGCCGAACTCCTCCGCGCTGTCCTCTCCCATGTAGCGGGCCGCGATCCGGGTGGCCCAGTCACGCAACGGACCCGATTCCTCCGACAGCCGGGCGCGCCCGTTCAGCACCACGAAATGGAAGGGGGGCCGGTCGTCGTCCACACACAGGGCGACCCGCCCGTCGCGGGTCAGATTGCGCCCCTTCACCGTGTCCTTGCCGGTGTTGAAGACCAGGTCGTCCCCGTCCAGCAGGAACCAGACGGGGGCCACGTGCGGGCTGCCGTCGGCGTTGACGGTGGACAGCTTGCCGGTGCGGGTGCCGTGCGAGACGAACGCCCGCCATTCCTCGTCGGTCATCTTCTGTGCCATGTCCCCATCCTCCTTGCCCGGACGCCGGTGGTGGGGAAGGCTGGCGGGGAGATCCTCCAGCCAGGGGGAGACGGCACACGGGGAGACGCTACGACATGGCGCAGAACCAGGGACTCGGCTGGCTGCTCGACGACCTGACCGAGCGCGTGGAGCACGTACGGCACGCGCTGGTCCTGTCGAACGACGGGCTGGTCACGGGAGCGAGCACCGGCCTTCGCCGGGAGGACGCGGAGCATCTGGCCGCCGTCGCCTCCGGGCTGCACAGCCTCGCCAAGGGCTCCGGACGGCACTTCGGCGCGGGCCAGGTCCGCCAGACGATGATCGAGTACGACGACGCGGTCCTGTTCGTCACCGCCGCCGGAACCGGCAGCTGTCTGTGCGTGCTCAGCGGCGCGGAAGCGGACATCGGCCAGATCGCCTACGAGATGACGCTGCTCGTCAACCGGGTCGGCGAACACCTCGGTGTGGACGCCCGACAGTCGGAGCGTTCCTCCACAGTGGACCTCTGACCTGCTGTTTCACCCCCTGTCGCGGAGTTGTCCACAGGCCCGCCAGGAGATCCGCCGGAGCGGCTACGGTTTTTCCACGGCGAGCGCATCCGGCGCGAGCCACCCGCTCCACGGGGGAGTACGACCATGGCCGGCACCACCATCGCCCGACCCCGCCCGCTCAGCCGCACGTTCAGCCGCGCCGCCCGTGAACTGGGCCTCAGGCGAGGCGAGTTCGACCTCGCGGTACATCTTGGCCGGATCCGCACAGTACCCGACGAGGGCGGCGGCGGAGGCCGGCGTGTCACCCGGGCCGAGATCGAGCGGCTCCAGGACCGGGCGGAGTCCCTCCGCGAGAGCGTACGAGCCGTCGGTACGACCGAGGGCGCGGCCCTGATGGAGATCTCGGCGGGCAGGTTCACCCGCTTCGCGAAACTCGGCCTGGTGACCCCCGTGAACTGGTACCCGAACCGCTATCGGGCCGTGGTCTGGCTCTACCTGGCCGAGGAGCTACGGCGGTTCGCGGCCGACGAGAAGAACGCGCCGCTGCTCAGCGGCCGTACGCCCGAGGAGTTGCGTGACCGGCTGAGGGCGGGAGCGGACCGGCGGCCCCGCAACTGGCGCGGACGCCACTGCGGTTTCCTGCTCAGGGAGGCGGACGGGCCGTGGGAGCGGGCCGGGGCGGTGGCCGGCTTTCTGGACCCCGACGAGATCGACGAGGCTCTGACGGATCCTCACGAGCGTGCCTGTGTGAAGGCCCTCCGGCCGGCCCCGCCCGCCCACGGCACACCGGGCTCGCCCACCGCGCTGCTCGCCGAGGAGCTGATGACGGCTGACGAGCCGGACGAGATCGACTGGTTCCGGAACGACCTGGCACGGGCCGTGGCGGAGGCCCGCACGTTCCGGCCCGCGCCCCGCCCTGCCGAGCAGCCGCACACCGCCGCCCCGCGACCGCCGCACCCGGCACCGGCCCGACCGGGGCGGCCGCGCGGCCTGCGCCGCTGGCTGCGTCTGCACTACAAGGCCCTGAACAGCCCCTCCTGGACGACCGACACCAGCAGCCGCCCCTCCAGGTCGTAGACCCGCCCGCGGGCCAGTCCCAGGCCACCCGTGGCGATGGGGGACTCCTGCTCGTACAGGAACCACTCGTCGGCACGGAACGGCCGGTGGAACCACATGGCGTGGTCCAGCGAGGCCATGTCGAAGTTCCGCGGCCCCCACAGGGGCTCGACGGGAACCCGCACCGCGTCCAGAAGGGTCATGTCGCTGGCGTAGGTCAGCGCGCAGGTGTGCACCAGCGGATCGTCACCCAGCGGACCGACCGCGCGCATCCACACCGCGCTGCGCGGTTCGGCGCCCGCTATCTCCTCGTGATTCCAGCGCAGCCGGTCGACATAACGGATGTCGAAGGGTTGGCGGCGGGCCATCCGCTCCAACTGCTCGGGCAGCTCGCCCAGATACTTGCGGATCTCCTCGGCGAGCGTCGGCAGCGACTCCGGGTGCGGCACCTCGCGGGCCGGCGGCAGCTGGTGCTCGAAAGCTCCCACCTCAGGCTTGTGGAAGGAGGCGGTCAGATTGAAGATCGTGCGGCCCTGCTGCACGGCGGTGACCCGGCGCGTCGTGAACGACCGCCCGTCCCGGATCCGTTCGACCTGGTACACGATCGGCACGCCGGGCCGGCCCGGTCGCAGGAAGTACGCGTGCAGCGAGTGCACCGGGCGGTCGGCCTCCGTGGTGCGGCCGGCGGCGACCAGCGCCTGGCCCGCCACCTGGCCGCCGAAGACCCGCTGGATGGACTCCTGGGGACTGCGGCCACGGAAGATGTTGACCTCGATCTGCTCGAGGTCGAGGAGGTCGACCAGTCTCTCGGCCGGGTTCGTCATGGGTGGGGTTCTCCTGAGGTCGGAACGGGCCGGATCAGAGCTGGCCGACATCGGTGACGCGGACGACCGCGCGGCCCTCGGCGTCGGAGGCCGTCAGGTCGACCTCCGCGCTGATGCCCCAGTCGTGGTCGTCGTTCGGGTCGTCGAAGATCTGGCGGACGCGCCACAGCGCGTTCTGCGGTTCCTCCTGGATCACGAGCAGCTTGGGACCGCGCGCGTCGGGACCGGTGCCCAGGTCCTCGTATTCGTCCCAGTACTTGTCCATCGCCTCGCCCCAGGCGTCGGCGTCCCAGCCGGACTCCGCGTCCATCTCGCCCAGTTCGTCGACGTGGTCCAGGGCGGCCAGCTCCACGCGGCGGAACATCGCGTTGCGGACCAGGACCCGGAAGGCGCGCGCGTTGGCGGTGACCGGCTTGACCTCGTCGGCCTTCTCCTGGGCCTCCTCGGCGGTCATCTCCTCCGGGTTGGCGAGCTGCTCCCACTCGTCCAGCAGACTGGAGTCGACCTGGCGGACCATCTCGCCCAGCCACTCGATGAGGTCCTGCAGATCCTCGGACTTGAGGTCGTCGGGGATGTTGTGGTCCAGCGTCTTGTACGCGCTCGCCAGGTAGCGCAGCACGATGCCCTCGGTGCGGGCCAGCTCGTAGAAGGACACCAACTCGGTGAAGGACATGGCCCGTTCGTACATGTCCCGGATGACCGACTTCGGCGACAGCGGATGGTCGCCGACCCACGGGTGGCTCTTGCGGTAGGTGTCGTAGGCGTGGAAGAGCAGCTCTTCCAGGGGCTTCGGGTAGGTGACGTCCTGGAGGCGCTCCATGCGCTCCTCGTACTCGACGCCGTCCGCCTTCATCGCGGCCACCGCCTCGCCCTTCGCCTTGTTCAGCTGGGCGACCAGGATCTGCCGCGGATCGTCCAGGGTGGACTCGACGACGGACACCATGTCGAGGGCGTAGGACGGCGATTCGGGGTCGAGGAGCTCGAACGCGGCGAGGGCGAACGTGGACAGCGGCTGGTTGAGCGCGAAGTCCTGCTGGAGGTCGACCGTGAGGCGGACGATACGGCCGGTGGCGTCCGGCTCGTCCAGCTTCTCGACGATGCCGCCGTCGAGGAGCGAACGGTAGATGGCGATCGCCCGGCGGATGTGCCGCAGCTGCTGCTTGCGCGGCTCGTGGTTGTCCTCCAGCAGATGACGCATCGCCTCGAACGCGTTGCCCGGGCGGGCGATCACCGACAGCAGCATGGTGTGCGTCACCCGGAAGCGCGATGCCAGCGGCTCCGGCTCGGAGGTGATCAGCTTCTCGAACGTGGTCTCCGTCCAGGCGACGAAGCCCTCCGGCGCCTTCTTGCGCACCACCTTGCGGCGCTTCTTCGGGTCGTCGCCCGCCTTCGCCAGCGCCTTCTCGTTCTCGATGACGTGCTCGGGCGCCTGCGCGACCACCAGCCCGGCCGTGTCGAATCCGGCCCGGCCGGCCCGGCCGGCGATCTGGTGGAACTCACGGGCGCGCAGCGTGCGCACCCGGTTGCCGTCGTACTTGGTGAGGGCGGTGAACAGCACCGTGCGGATGGGCACGTTGACGCCCACGCCCAGGGTGTCGGTGCCACAGATGACCTTCAGCAGACCGGCCTGGGCGAGCTTCTCCACCAGCCGCCGGTACTTGGGCAGCATGCCGGCGTGGTGGACGCCGATGCCGTGCCGGACGTACCGGGAGAGGTTGCGGCCGAACTTGGTGGTGAAGCGGAAGTTGCCGATCAGTTCGGCGATCTGCTCCTTCTCCTCCTTCGAGCACATGTTGATGCTCATCAGCGCCTGCGCCCGCTCCACCGCCTGAGCCTGCGTGAAGTGCACGATGTACACCGGCGCCTGCCTGCTCTCCAGCAGTTCGGTGAGCGTCTCGGTGAGCGGGGTGAACTTGTACTCGTAGGACAGCGGTACCGGGCGGGTCGCCGAGCGGACCACCGAGGTGGGGCGGCCGGTGCGGCGGGCGAGGTCCTTCTCGAAGAAGGAGACGTCGCCGAGGGTGGCGGACATCAGGATGAACTGCGCCTGCGGCAGTTCGAGGAGCGGGATCTGCCAGGCCCAGCCGCGGTCGCCCTCGGCGTAGAAGTGGAACTCGTCCATGACGACCTGGCCGACGTCCGCCTGCTTGCCGTCGCGCAGGGCGATGGAGGCGAGCACCTCGGCGGTGCAGCAGATGACGGGTGCGTCGGAGTTCACGGAGGCGTCGCCGGTGAGCATGCCGACGTTCTCGGTGCCGAAGATCTTGCACAGCTCGAAGAACTTCTCCGACACCAGCGCCTTGATCGGCGCCGTGTAGAAGGTGACCTCGTCCCGGGCCAGGGCGGCGAAGTGCGCGCCCGCGGCGATCATGCTCTTCCCGGAGCCGGTCGGCGTCGACACGATCACGTTCGCCCCGGAGACCGCCTCGATCAGCGCCTCCTCCTGGTGGGGGTAGAGCGTGAGACCGCGCTCCTGAGCCCAGGACTCGAAGGCTTCGTACAGGGCGTCGGGGTCGGCGGTCGGCGGCAGTCGATCGATGAGGGTCACGCACCCATCTTGCCTGGCCCGACCCCCGAGGGGGGAATCGGCTGCGAGCCCGAAGATCAAGACCCCTATGCTGTGTCGCCGACGGAGCGTCATCGCACCCGGTCAACTGGACAGCGGCACACGAGGAATGGGGCGCACAGCGGCCATGATGGGACCAGCACACTCACTGTCGGGAGCCGCCGCCTGGCTCGGCGTCGGAGCCGCGGCCGCCGCGGCCGGGCACGGGATGCCCTGGCCGGTGCTCCTGGTCGGGGCACTGATCTGCGCCGGTGCCGCGCTCGCCCCGGACCTCGACCACAAGGCCGCCACCATCTCGCGTGCCTTCGGACCGCTGTCACGCTGGCTCTGCGAGATCGTCGACAAGCTCTCCTACGCCGTCTACAAGTCGACCCGGAAGCCGGGCGACCCGCGCCGCTCCGGCGGGCACCGCACGCTGACCCACACCTGGGTGTGGGCGGCGCTGATCGGCGGGGGCTGTTCCGCCGCGGCGATCCTCGGCGGCCGCTGGGCGGTGCTGGCGATCCTCTTCGCGCACATGGTGCTGGCGATCGAGGGCCTGCTGTGGCGGGCCGCCCGCGGCTCCAGCAGCGACGTGCTGGTGTGGCTGCTCGCGGCGACCAGCGCCTGGATCCTGGCGGGCGTCCTGGACAAGCCGGGCAACGGCTCGGACTGGCTGTTCACCCAGCCCGGCCAGGAGTACCTGTGGCTGGGGCTGCCGGTGGTGCTGGGGGCGCTGGTGCACGACATCGGGGACGCCCTGACCGTCTCCGGCTGCCCGATCCTGTGGCCCATCCCGATCGGCCGCAAGCGCTGGTACCCGCTGGGCCCGCCGAAGGTGATGCGGTTCCGCGCGGGCAGCTGGGTCGAGCTCAGGGTGCTGATGCCCGTGTTCATGGTGCTGGGCGGCATAGGCTGCGCGGCCGCACTGAACGTGATCTGACCGCACGGGCCCCAGGGTCAGCCGGCCTCCCCGGAGCCGCCTCCGTAGCGCCGCTCGAACGCGGCGACACGGCCCTCGGTGTCCACCGTGCGGGCCTTCCCGGTGTAGAAGGGGTGGCTCTCGGAGGAGATCTCCACGTCGACCACCGGGTAGGTCTCGCCGTCGTCCCAGTCGATGGTCTGGTCGCTGGTCGCGGTGGACCGGGTCAGGAAGGCGTATCCGGCGGCGCGGTCGCGGAAGACCACGGGGTGGTAGTCGGGGTGCTTGTCCTGCTGCATGGCGGCTCCTCGAACAAGGCGGACAAGGCGGATGATGCGGGCAGGGTGGTCGGGGCGGTCGACCAGGGGGATTCGGCGTCAGCCGTAGGCGGTGTCCTCGTCGACGATGTGCATCGCGGCCTCCTCGGCGGAGGCGCCGGCGCCGTCGATGCCGACGTCGGTGGCGACGAGACCGTTCTCGTCGTCCTCGTGCGACCCCTCGTCGGGTGCCACGAGGCGGCCGGAGCGCAGATCGCCGACCTCGTTGTCCAGGAGTTCGCCGTCGCTGCCCTGACAGTCGCCGATGCCGTCGCCGTCCGGCGCGGCCGGATCGGGCAGCTCCTCGGCGAGCCGCTGGTCCAGGGTCTCGCCCCGGTGGCCCTCCGCCGCGGTGACCCCGGTGTGCTCCACGGCCCACGGCCGCTCGGGCGGGGACCAGCCCCGGTCCAGGGGATCGCTGACGCCGTCGGACTCCAGGGTGTCCTCCACGTCGAGAAGTCCCGTGTCCTCGCGGATCTCGGATCCGTCGGGCTGGTAGACGTCGTCCCCCCATCCGTCGGCGGTGGTCACGGCTACCTCCAGGGGGTGAGGCGGCGGTCCGAGGGGCGGGCCGCCGGCACGCTCGGCACGGGCCTCACGCGCCGCGAACCCTCCGGTTCCCGGCCCGTCCCCGAACCGGTGCCGCTCCCCAGCCTTCCACCCCTGCTCGTACCCGCGCAACGGCACGGGGCGCGACCTGCGGCGCGCACCCCGTGCCACGGCCGGTCACCCGTGCCACGACCGCCACAGTGCCGCGTAGGCGCCGTCGGCCGCCACCAGCTCGTCGTGGCTGCCGAGCTCGCTGATCCGGCCGTTCTCGACCACGGCGATGACGTCCGCGTCATGGGCGGTGTGCAGCCGGTGCGCGATGGCGACCACGGTGCGGCCGTCGAGGACCCGGGCCAGGGACCGTTCCAGATGGCGGGCCGCGCGCGGGTCCAGCAGCGAGGTCGCCTCGTCCAGGACGAGGGTGTGCGGGTCGGCCAGGACCAGCCGGGCCAGCGCGATCTGCTGGGCCTGCGCCGGGGTCAGAGTGAGGCCCCCGGAACCCACCTCGGTCTCCAGACCCTGCTCCAGGGCCCGCGCCCAGCCGTCCGCGTCCACCGCGCCCAGGGCCGCCCACAGCTCGGCGTCCTCGGCGCCGGTCCGGGCGAGCAGCAGGTTGTCGCGCAGGGAGCCCACGAAGACGTGGTGCTCCTGGTTGACGAGGGCGACATGGGAGCGGACCCCTTCGGCGGTCATCCGGGACAGTTCGGCGCCGCCGAGGGTGATCCGGCCGTCGCGGGGCGCGTAGATCCCGGCGAGCAGCCGGCCCAGGGTGGACTTGCCCGCACCCGAGGGCCCGACCAGGGCCAGGCGGGTGCCGGGCGCGACCTCCAGGGAGACCCGGCGCAGCACGTCGACGCCCGGCAGGTAGCCGAAGCGGACCTCGTCCGCGTGCACCTCACGGCCCTCGGGGGCCAGCGAGGTGTCACCGGCGTCCGGCTCGATGTCCCGGACGCCGACCAGCCGGGCCAGCGACACCTGGGCGACCTGGACCTCGTCGTACCAGCGCAGGATCAGGTTCACCGGCTCGACGAGCATCTGGGCGATGAGGGCGCCCGTGGTCAGCTGGCCCACGTCGAGCCGGCCGTCGAGGACGAGGGCGCCGCCGATCATCAGCACCGAGCCGAGCACGGTGGTGTGGGTGGCGTTCATGGCCGGGAACAGGACCGACCGCAGCCACAGCGTGTAGCGCTCCCACGCCGTCCACTCCTTGACCCGGCGTTCGGACAGGGCGATGCGCCGGGCACCGAGCCGGTGTGCCTCGACGGTGTGCCCGGCGTCCACGGACTCGGCGAGGGCGGCGGCCACCGACGCGTACCCGGCGGCCTCGGAGCGGTAGCCGGCGGGCGCCCGCTTGAAGTACCAACGGCAGACGATCACCAGGATCGGGAGGGCGAGCAGCACGGTGGCGGCCAGCGGCGGCGCCGTGACCACGAGGCCGCCGAGCAGCAGCACCACCCACACGACGCCGATCGACAGCTGCGGCACGGCCTCCCGCATGGCGTTGGCGAGCCGGTCGATGTCGGTGGTGATCCGGGACAGCAGATCACCGGTGCCCGCCCGCTCCAGGACGCCCGGCGGCAGCCCGACGGACCGGACGAGGAAGTCCTCGCGCAGGTCGGCCAGCATCCGCTCGCCGAGCACGGCGCCCCGCAGCCGTACCTCGCGCACGAAGACGGCCTGGACGGCCAGCGCGAGCACGAACAGGCCGATGGTCAGTCCCAGATGGAGGTCACGGGCACCGTCCGACACCCGCTCGATCAGTCCGCCGAGCAGGTACGGGCCCACCATGGAGGCGATCACGGCCACGGTGTTGACCAGGACGAGGACGGAGAGGGCCCGGCGATGCCGGCGGAACAGTTCGGCCACGTAGGCGCGCACGGTCGAGGTGGCGCCGACGGGCAGGGTGGTGGCCGTCGTCGGGGCCGCCGGGTCGTACTCCGGTGGTGCGACGCCGATCATGCGCTTTCCTCGATCTCTTCCAGCGCGCTGCCTCGCAGCGCGGCTTCCTTCTCCTCGGGCGTGCCGCCTCGTAGCGCGTCCTCTGTCTGCTCGAGCGCACCGCCCCGCAGGGCGGCGTCCTCGTCCCTCGTGTTCCGGAGGGCGGTCTCGTCGTCCGTCTCGCGGGTCACCACCGCCCGGTACCGGGGGTCGGTGCGCACCAGTTCGCGGTGCACGCCGACCGCCTCGACCTCGCCCTCGTGGACGAGGACGACCCGGTCGGCCCGGTCGAGCAGCAGCGGCGAGGAGGTGAACAGCACGGTCGTACGGCCGGACCGCACCTCGCGGAGGCCCTCCGCGATCCGCGCCTCGGTGTGCGAGTCGACGGCGGAGGTCGGCTCGTCCAGGACGAGCACCTCGGGGTCGGTGATCAGCGACCGGGCCAGCGCGAGCCGCTGGCGCTGGCCGCCCGACAGCGAGCGGCCCCGCTCGGTGATCCGGGCGTCCAGCGGGTCGGTGACGTCCAACGAGCCCTGGACCAGGGCCTCCAGGACGTCCGCGCACTGGGCGGCGGCCAGCGCCTCCTCGGCCCCTACGGCGCCGGAGGCCGGCACGTCGAGCAGTTCGCGCAGCGAACCGGAGAGCAGGACCGGGTCCTTGTCCTGGACGAGTACCGCGGTGCGGGCGGTCTCCAGGGGCAGTTCGTCGAGCGGAACACCGCCGAGCAGCACGGAGGTGGCGGCCTCGGCGGGGTGGCCGCCCAGCCGTTCGGCGAGGTGGCCGGCCGCGTCGGGGTCGCCGCAGACCACGGCGGTCAGCCGGCCCGCGGGCGCCAGCAGACCGGTGTCCGGGTCGTACAGGTCACCGTCAGGCACCGCGTCCGCGCGCGAACCGCCGGTGTCGGTGGCCCGCTCCAGGGAGAGCACCCGCGCGGCCCTTTTCGCCGAGGGGCGCGAGAAGGAGTACGCCATGGCGATCTCGGTGAAGTGCTGCAACGGGTAGTTGAGGATCATGACCGAGCTGTAGACGGTGACCAGTTCGCCGACGGTGACCCGGCCCTGCCGGGCGAGGTGGACGCCGTACCAGACCACCGCGATCAGCAGCAGCCCGGGCACCAGCACCTGGATCGCGGCGATCAGGGACCACATCCGGGCGCTGCGCACGGCGGCCCGGCGCACCTCCTGGGAGGCACGGCGGTAGCGGTCGAGGAAGAGGTCCTCACCGCCGATGCCGCGCAGCACCCGCAGCCCCGCCACGGTGTCCGAGGCCAACTCGGTGGCCCGGCCGGCCTTGGCGCGCTGGAAGTCGGCGCGCCGGGTCGCCCGGGGCAGCAGCGGCAGCACGGCCAGCGCCACCAGCGGCAGCCCCGCGGCGACCACCCAGCCGAGTGCGGGCTGGTAGAAGAGCAGGCCGACGCCGACCACGACGACCGTCAGGGCGGCGGCGGTGAACCGGGAGACCGCCTCGACGAACCAGCCGATCTTCTCGACGTCGCCGGTGGAGACGGCGACCACCTCGCCGGCCGCCACCCTCCGGGTCAGCGCCGAGCCCAGCTGGGCGGCCTTGCGGGCGAGCAGTTGCTGGACGCGGGCGGCCGCGGTGATCCAGTTGGTGACGGCGGCCCGGTGCAGGAAGGTGTCGCCGACGGCGATCGCCGCACCGCACAGCACGAGCAGACCGCCCGTCAGCGCCAGACGGGTGCTGGAGCGGTCGACGACTGCCTGGACGGCGAACCCCACGCAGAAGGGCAGCGCGGAGACGGCCACGAAGTGCAGCAGTCCCCAGGTCAGCGCCTTGAGCTGGCCACCCAGTTGGTTCCGCCCGAGCCACCACAGGAATCGGGGACCCGAACGTGCGTCCGGCACGCCCGGATCGGAATACGGAAGATCTTGAATTTGCATGACGTCCCAGCGGCTCGTGTCGGGGGGAAGGTGGCGACAAGCCGTGAAAGGTTCGCGTCGGAGCGTGGTCGAAATCAAACGGTTTTCCCGGACGGACGGTGAAATCCGCCGCCTTCCGGTCAGGGGCTCGCCGTCCAACACGCGCGCCTTTGTTCGTAAAGTCAGTCAATGTGCCGATATGTGATGTCAGGATGGCCGGGTGCAGATCAAGAGCGTTCGGTGTGCGACGGTCGTGACGGCGGTGGCCTCCGTAACCGTCCTGATGGCCCTGGCCGGCTGCGGGGGGCCGGAGAACGGTGGCAGTGCGAAGAACGGCGTGTCGGGGTCGCCGGGCGCAGCCGTCCGGGCGAGCAGGGTCCCGCAGCCTTGGCCGGCTGTTTCCGTCGGCGACCCGGCCGCGCTGCCCGGCGTCGGCGAGCGGCTGCACGCGGAGATCCCCGCCGACTCCGGCCAGGTCCTGGCGGTGTACGGCGAGGGTGACGACTCGGCCGACGCCACGGCCGTGCTCTACAGCCGGCGGGACGACGGCTGGCGCCCGGTGGGCAGCTGGCCCGCCCACAACGGGCGGAACGGCTGGACCACCGACCACTACGCGGGCGACGGACGCAGTCCGGTCGGCGTGTTCACCGTCACCGACGCGGGAGGCGTGCTCCCGGACCCGGGCACCCGGCTCTCCTACAGCCACGACGTGACCGCCTACGCGCCCCCGTCCTACTGGAGGCCGGCGTACCGGCACGACTTCGACTACGTCATCGCCATCGACTACAACCGGCTGCGAGGCGCACCGCCGCACGACGCCGCCCGTCCCTGGGGAGCCGGACGGGGCGGCAAGATCTGGCTGCACCTCGACCACGGCAGCGGCACCTCGGCCTGTATCGGCCTCTCCGAGGAGGCCATGCGGTTCCTGCTCCGCACCCTCGACCCGGACCGCGATCCCGTCGTGGTGATGGGAGACCGGGCGGACCTGCTGGCCTAGCGCGACCCCGGGTGCCGCGCCGGGTCACCGGCCGGCCGGGCCGGGCTGCTGCTCGGGTGCCCCGGCCGTGCCGGTGCTCGCGTGCACCAGGTCCACGTCGTTCGCCCGGACGTAGGCCAGCCGGTGGCCGAACTGGATCTCGTAGTACCTCTCCTGACCCAGAACCACGGGCTGGGGCGTCCCGGAGAAGGTCGATCTGTCGACATAGGAACTGCCGACACCGGACTGGGTCACGTAGCGCTGGCCCGCCCGCAGGCTGTACGGGAGCGGTGAGTCCGACTCCTCCTCCATTCCCTCCGGGTAGGCCTCCTCCTCCGGAAGGGCGCGTCCGTACACCGGGATCTCGTCCAGGCCCTCCTTCGGTGTCACCATGCGGCCGCTCGCGCCGACGGCCGTCGGGTGGTCCTTGGGGTTCTTGAACCAGGCCTTGTTGCCCTGGAACCAGATCGCCGTCCACTCGCCCCGGCGGTCGGCGACGGCGAAGGTCTGGCCGGTGGAGACACGTGAACCGAGGTCGCTGACGTCCTCGGTGGACTCGTCGCCGTCCGGCCTGCGGCCCGGGTCCTGGATCAGCGGGGCGTCGTCGGCCGGCTGGGTGTGCAGGCGGACGGCGCTGGAGCCGTGCGGCTGGCACCGCTTCCCGTCGCCCTCGCACCCGGTGTACCGCGGCTTGTGGGTCGCGTAGTCCGGCAGGATCATCACCATGTCGCTGTCCGGTCCGGCCGTGGCCTTCAACGGCGCGCCGAGCAGGTCGAAGTAGTGCCGCCAGTCCCAGAAGGGACCGGGGTCCTCGTGCATCTCGGGGATGCTGTCGCCGGTCGGGGCCGGCACGTTGTCGTGGCCGAAGATGTGCTGCCGGTCCATCGGGACGCCGTACTTCTTCGCCAGGAAGCGCACCAGGCGGGCCGAGGACCGGTACATCTGCTCCGTGTACCAGGTGCCGGGGTGGGCGAGGAACCCCTCGTGTTCGATGCCGATCGAACGGCCGTTGACGAACTTGCTGCCCGAGTGCCAGGCCTCGTCCTTGGTCCTGACATGCTGGGTGACATGGCCGTCGCTGGAGCGGATCGAGTAGTGCCAGGACGCCTCGGTCGGGTCCTGCACGGTCTTGAACATGTTCGGCAGTGTCGACTCGGTGTCGTGGATGACGATGTACTCGATCTTCTGGTCCCGGGGCCGGTCGGCCAGGTCGTGGTTGCCGTAGTCGCCGTCCTCGTCGATCTCCTCGTAGGGCGCGGCGAGCCAGTCACAGGCCAGGTCCCGAGGGCACTCGACCTCCTTGGGCCGGGGCGGGACCTGCGGGCCGGGGTGCGAGCGGACGCCGGGGGAGGCGGGGAGCGTGACCTCCTGGCCTTCGGCGGTGGTGCGGTGCGCTCCCCGGCGGATCAGGGTGAAGACGTCGTCGGCGTACGTCGTCGCCGTGGCGATGTCACGGGTGCCGGGGAAACGTTCCACCGCCTGCCACCAGTCCTCCGGGTTGTTGCTGAGCGGCTTGCCGAGATGTCGTTGTGCGGTGGCCAGCAGGGCCGCGCCGCCGCGTACGTTGGCGACGGCGTCCGTCCGCAGCGCCGCGGGCGGGACCTTGATCAGCCGTGCGGCGCGTTCCAGGTCCGCCGGCTGCACGGCGTGCCCGCCCGCGGCGAACACCGTCCCCGCGAGGGGGCTGTTCCCACGGCCGTCCGGTGCCGCCGGCGCCGCCGCCGGCGCGGGGGCGCGGCCGGTGCCGGTCTCCACCAGGTGCATCGGCCCGTAGCCGCCCGCGACGCTGGGGGTGCCCGGGTGGGAGTCCCAGCGGGACTGCATGTAGGACACGCTCAGGAGCACACTGCGCGGCACGTGGAACTCGCGGGCGGCATCGGTGAAGGCGTTCTGCAGGCGCTGGTCCTCCGCCTCGTCGGCGCCTGATGCCGGGAGGATCAGCAGCGGTGGCAGCAGCGCGGCCGTCGCGAGCAGACAGGCCGTCAGTCGGCAGTTCCGCAGGGCGCCGGGTACACGTGGGGCGACAGTTCTTCTCATACCGGAGGGTCTCCAACCGCTTGCTGAGGGTCTCCAACCACGCTCGTCGCAACCAGGGCGAAGGGATCGCCCTTAACGTCACCCCCCGTACGTTTCCGTGTCCGGCGCGGCACGGCGCGCCGAACGTCAACCGGGTGGACCAGCGGTCCGGCAGAGGCCACCCGGTCGGCGGCAGCGGATCGCGTCCGAGGGACGGTCGCCGGACGTCCCGACTCAGTCCTCGACCGGGTCCACCCGCCAGTCGGGATGCCCGGGCATCGGCGGGGTGTCCGGGCCGTACAGCCAGGGCGTCAGAAAGGGCGTCAGATCCTCGCCCGCGACCTCGGAGGCGAGCGCGACGAAGTCCTTGGTGCCGGCCGCGCGGCCCCGGTACCTGGTCACCCAGGTGCGCTCGATCCGGTCGAACGTTTCGTCACCGACCTTCTCCCGCAGGGCGTACAGCACCAGCGCCGAGCCGTCGTACCGCATCACCTTGAACAGCGTCGGCTCCGTCGGCTCGGCGGGGGCTCCGTCGTCGTGGCGCCACTGGTCGTGCTGCTCGTACGCGTCCCGCATGGCGTCCTCCATGCGGACGCCGCCGTGCTCGTCGGAGTACAGCCGCTCGTAGAACCGGGCATGACCCTCACTCAGCCACAGGTCGGACCACCGCCGGATGGCGACGCTGTCCCCGGTCCAGTGGTGGGTCAGCTCGTGGACGAGATTGCGTTCGGCGTCGACCCGGTCGCCGAGCAGGTCGTCCTTGGGCACGACGGACAGCGACTGCGTCTCCAGCGCCACCGGCAGGTCGGTGTCCCCGACCAGCACGCCGTAGCGGCGGAACGGGTACGGGCCGAGCCGCCGTTCCAGCCAGGCGAGGTGCTCCGGAGTGAGCGCGCGGTCGGCCTCGGTGTCCGCGACCAGGGCGTCCGGCACCACGTCCCGGACGGGCAGCCCGCGCGGGCCCGTGCTGTCGACGACCGTGAACCTCCCGATCGCCACCTGGATCAGCTGGGCGGCGATGGGCTCCTCGGAGTCGTACGTCCAGCGCACGCGCCCGCCCGGCCGCTGGGCGCGGTCGACGAGCCGGCCGTTGGCCACCGCGCGGAGCCCCGCGGGGGTGGTGATGCGGAAGGTGACCGGGGCCCGCAGGCTGGGGTGGTCGTCCACCGGGAAGACCAGCTTGGCGCCGTCGGGCTGCGCACAGAGCAGGGTGCCGTCGGCGGTGGGCACCCAGCCGTACTCCCGGATCGCGTCACCGCGCCGCCGGCGCTGGGTGGGGTCGGCGGTGTAGGTGACGCGGACGGCGAACGCGCGGCCGCGGGGGATCGGTCGCGCGGGCGTGACCACGAGTTCGTCACCGTCCCGTACGGCGGTGGCCGGTGCGCCGTCGACGGTGACCTTGTGCATCGTGTTGCCGGCGAAGTCCAGGTCGAACCGGGACAGGGCCTGGGTGGCGGTGGCGCTGATGGTGGCGCCGGCCTCGAACGGCGTCTCCGGCGCCCGCCAGTCGAAGTCGAGCGTGTAACGGCGCACCGTGTAGCCGCCGTTGCCGTCCAGCGGCATCAGCGGGTCGCCGATGCCCGGGGCGCCGGGCGCCGGGGCGGGGTCGGAGGCGGCGGCCGAGGGGCCGGGGGCGGGGGAGCCGTGGCTCCGGTGCGGGAGGCCGGCGAGCACGGCGTCGCAGGTGAGGGCGACGGCACCGCCGAGGGTGAGGGCGAGGGCCGCGCGACGGACGCGAGCGGTCGTGATCTCCATGGGAGCACTGTGTCAGTAAGATCCGCTTATAGCACTTTTTGTTCTCCTGGGCTGGGTCGCGCGGGTCGCGGAGCGGTCGGCCGGTCTCCTCATTGCGGCCGGAGGTCAACTCCCCGTAGAACTCCGGCCATGAGAAGACGGATCGTCATGTCCATGCTTTCCGGGCTGGCCGGGGTGCCCCTCCTGGTGAGCGCGCTCCTCGGTACGGGTGCCTCCGCCGCCGTAGCCGCCGACGTCCCGGCGGAGTTCGGCACCGACTGGCACGACCCGGTGACCGCCGCCCCGCCGGTGTCCGTGCCCCAGGGTGCGAAGTCCTGCCAAGTCACCCTGGCCGAGGCCCAGTTCCGTGACTTCACGCCGTACCGGGGCACCTACACGCCGCCCCAGGGCTGCGGCGACCGCTGGAGCAAGGTGGTGCTGCGGCTCGAGGGCAAGGTGAAGGGCCGTCAGTACGACCGGCTCGGCTATCTGCACGTCGGAGGCGTCGAGATACTGCGCACCTCCACCCCCGAGCCCTCGCCCGACGGCATCGAGTGGCACGTGGAGAAGGACGTCACCCGCTACAGCGACACCTTCCGCGGCACGCGGGACGTCGAGATGCTGATCGGCAACGTCGTCGACGACACGTACACCGGCGTCATCGACGTCAAGGTCACGCTCACGTTCTACGCGGGGCGCCCCCGGGCCACGGTCCCCGACAAGGTGCTCACCCTGGACGGCGGCACCACCCTCACCACCCCGCGCAACAGCGAGCGCATCGTCGCCGAGGTGTACGCCACCGGGTCCGGCGGTGGCTGCGAGGAGTTCTGGTACCTGACGGTGGCCGACCCGGCGTCGTACTCCTGCAAGGCGGACAAGGGGCCGTACCGCGAGGTGCAGATCGCGGTGGACGGCCGGCCGGCCGGAATCGCCGCGCCGTTCCCGAACGTGTGGACCGGCGGCTGGTCGAACCCCTTCCTCTGGTACGTCGTTCCGGGCCCCCGCGCCTTCGACGTCAAGCCGATCGAATACGACCTGACGCCGTTCGCCGGGCTTCTCGACGACGGCCGCCCGCACCGGGTCGAGGTGTCGGTCGCCGGGGTGCCCGAGGGTCAGGCCGGCTGGAGCGCCCCCGTGAACGTGCTGGTCTGGCAGGACGCGCACCGCGCCCACGTCACCGGTGAGCTGACCGCGGTCAGGACCTCCGACCCCGTCAACTCCTCGGTGTACAGCCCGGGTTCGGGGGAGTACCGGGTCGACACCGACGCCGGGCACCGGCTGACCGTCTCCGGGTATGTCGACACCTCGCACGGCCGGGTGGCCACCACCGTCAGCCGGACGCTGGCCAACACGTCCGCGCACCGCTGGAACGACGGTGAGACGACGGACGCGCTCGACGCCGTCTGGACGGACGACCAGAGGGTCACGGTGAAGGCGGCCGGGACGTCCCGGACGACACGCACCGACCGGACGTACACGATGAACGGCGCCACCACGGTGGGCACCGACGATCGCCTGCGCACCGAACTCACCCTCGGCGACCGGGCGGCGGTCCGCCGACCCGGGCGCGGGTGGTCGCGGCTGGACGACACCTACCGCGGTGACGCGACGTACACCCTGAATGTGCCGCGCGACCAGCGGCACGCGGTCGGTACGTCGAGCGAGCGCTACCGGCTGTACGGGTCCGGCGGGTGCTACGACCGTTCGCTCGCCACCGAACAGGGGGTGCTGACGGAGGATCGCAGCGGCTGCTGAGCCGAGTTGTGTGCGATGCGTCACCAGGGGCGTGATTTACCCGGCTGATACACGGTGGTCTCGGACGGGATCAAGAAAGCCTCCAGAGTGATCGACACGGAAACCACTTTCCGTATGGCAGAAGTCCCGCCGTCGCGGAAGTCCCCCTCGGCTTCCGCGAGTCGAACCCCCACACCAGGAGTGCCCGTGCCGCAGTCCGTACCGTCCCTGCCGCGACGCGTCGCACGCATACTGCGTACCTCCCTCTTCGCGCAGGTCGCCTGCGCGCTCGTGCTCGGAATCGTCGTCGGGAAGCTGTGGCCCGGCTTCGCCTCGGACCTGCAGCCGCTCGGCGACGGTTTCACCCGGCTCATCAAGACGATCATCTCCCCGCTGGTGTTCTGCGTGGTCGTCGTCGGCATCGCCAAGGCCGGTGATCTGAAGGCCTTCGGGCGGATCGGGCTCAAGGCCCTGATCTGGTTCGAGGTGGCGAGCACGCTCGCGCTGGTCATCGGCCTGGTCGCCGCCAACGTCGTCCAGCCGGGCTCCGGCATGCATGTCGACCCGGCCACGCTGAGCGCCAAGGCGGTCGACGCGAAGACGGGCGGCGGCTCGCTGCCCTCGACGACCGAGTTCGTCCTGGAAGCCCTGCCCACCAGTTTCATCGGCGCCTTCGCCGACAACTCCCTGCTCCAGGTGCTCGTCCTGGCCTGCCTGGTGGGCGCGGCCCTGCTCCACCTCGGCCACACCAAGGTGCCGCAGGTGCTGCCGGCCATCGAGCAGGCGCAGGAGATCATCTTCGCGATCGTCGGCTTCGTGATGCGCCTCGCGCCGATCGCCGTCTTCGGTGCGATGGCCGTGCTGATCGGCCAGTACGGCCTCGGTGTCATCGAGACCTACGCCAAGCTGATCGTGCTGTGCTACGCGGCCGCGGCGCTCTTCGTCGCCCTGCTGGCGGTCGCCCTGAAGGCGGTCACCGGCCTCAGCCTCTGGAAGTTCGTCCGCTACATCCGCGAGGAGCTGCTGCTCGCGCTGGGCACCGCCTCCACGGAGTCCGTGCTGCCCCGCGTGATGCAGAAGCTGCGCAGGGCGGGCGCCCGCGACGACGCCGTCGGTCTGGTGCTGCCCACCGGGTACTCCTTCAACCTCGACGGTGCCTCGCTCTACCTCTCCATCGGCACCCTGTTCATCGCCCAGGCGGTGGGTGTCGATCTGAGCCTGGGTCAGCAGATCACCGTGGTCCTGGTGCTGATGCTCACCAGCAAGGGCATGGCCGGCATCCCCGGTTCGGCCTTCCTCGCCCTGTCCGCGACCGCCTCCTCGCTCGGGGCGATCCCGGCCGGTGCCGTCGCCCTGCTGCTCGGCGTCGACCGCGTCATGGACTCGATGCGCGTCGTCACCAATCTGCTCGGCAACTGCGTCGCCGTCTTCGCGGTCTCCCGCTGGGAGGGCGCGCTGGACGTCGAGCGGGCGAAGAAGGCGCTGGACGGTGAGGTCGCGGCCACCGAGGTCGCGTCCGCGGGCGCCCCGGTCACCGACGTCGCGCCCGCCGACGTCCCGGTCACCGACGCCCCGGTCGCCGAGGTCGAGGTGCCCGCGCAGGTGCCGGACCAGGGGTTCGTGTCCGAACGCTGACGTGCGGAACGCGGAAGCGGAGCGGCTCCCCTCCCGAATCCCGGAGGGGAGCCGCTTCGTGGTGTCTCTGCAGTGCTTCGCGACCGCGTGTCTCAGCAGTGCTTCGCGACCGCCGCCCCGTCGACCAGTGTGTCCAGCAGGCCGCCCAGCACCTCCCGCTGCTCCTCCGACAGCGGAGCCAGGATCTCCTCGGCCGCGGACCTCCGGGCCGCCCGCAGCTCGCGCAGGGTCTCGTGCCCCTCGTCCGTGATCTCGATCCGGGTCACCCGGCGGTTCGTCGGATCCGGCACCCGGCACACCTTGCCGCTCGCTTCCAGGCCGTCGACCAGCGTCGTCACCGCGCGCGGCACCACCTCCAGCCGCTCGGCGAGGTCGGCCATGCGCGGCGGAGCGTCGTAGTGCGCGAGGGTGCGCAGCAGCCGAGACTGGGCCGGGGTGACGCCCAGATCCCGCGCCTGCAGATGGCGCTTCTGGATGCGCCACACCCGGCGTGTCAGGCGTAGCAGCTGCTCGGCGAGCGGGCCGTCGGAATCGGGGGTGCTCATACGGGAACAATATCAGGACTATGTTCATTGTGAGTATAGGTAACAGTGAGCTATGCTCCGTGAGTCCGTACACACCACACCCTCCGTAGGAGCCATGCCCCGAGACGAGATCAACTGGACCCCCGACGGCACTTCGGCCGGACAACCCCGCCAGGTGCGCCGCATCCTCCGCCTCTTCCGCCCCTACCGCGGCCGGCTCGCCGTCGTCGGCCTGCTGGTCGGCGCCGCCTCGCTGGTCTCGGTCGCCACCCCCTTCCTCCTGAAGGCGATCCTCGACACCGCGATCCCGCAGGGCCGCACCGGACTGCTCAGCCTGCTGGCCCTGGGCATGATCCTCAGCGCCGTCCTCACCAGCATCTTCGGCGTCCTGCAGACGCTGATATCCACCACCGTCGGCCAGCGCGTCATGCACGACCTGCGCACCGCCGTCTACGGCCGCCTCCAGCGCATGTCGCTCGCCTTCTTCACCCGCACCCGCACCGGCGAGGTGCAGTCCCGCATAGCCAACGACATCGGCGGCATGCAGGCCACCGTCACCTCGACGGCCACCTCCCTGGTCTCCAACCTGACCAGTGTGGTCGCCACGATCGTCGCGATGATCGCCCTCGACTGGCGGCTCACCATCGTCTCGATGGTCCTGCTCCCGGCCTTCGTGTGGATCAGCCGCCGGGTCGGCAACGAGCGCAAGAAGATCACCACCGAACGCCAGAAGCAGATGGCGGCGATGGCCGCCACGGTCACCGAGTCGCTCTCCGTCAGCGGCATCCTGCTCGGCCGGACCATGGGCCGCGCCGACTCGCTCACCGCCTCCTTCTCGGACGAGTCCGAGCAACTCGTCGACCTGGAAGTACGCTCCAACATGGCCGGCCGCTGGCGGATGGCCGTGATCACGATCGTGATGGCCGCGATGCCCGCCGTCATCTACTGGACCGCCGGCATGGCCCTCCACCTGCACGGTCCGCAGATCTCGCTCGGCACCATCGTCGCCTTCGTCTCGCTCCAGCAGGGCCTGTTCCGCCCGGCCGTGAGCCTGCTGCAGACCGGCGTCCAGATCCAGACCTCGCTCGCCCTCTTCCAGCGCATCTTCGAGTACCTCGACCTGCCCATCGACATCACCGAGCGGGACGAGCCGGTCCACCTCGACCGGGTGAAGGGCGAGGTGCGCTTCGAGAAGGTCGAGTTCCGCTACGACAGGCACAACGACAAGGTGGGCCCCGTCCTCGACGGCATCGACCTCACCGTCCCGGCCGGCGGCAGCCTGGCGGTCGTCGGCCCGACCGGCGCCGGCAAGTCCACGCTCGGCTACCTGGTGCCCCGGCTCTACGACGTCACCGGCGGCCGGGTCACCCTGGACGGCGTCGACGTCCGGGACCTCGACTTCGACACCCTCGCCCGCGCGGTCGGCGTCGTCTCCCAGGAGACGTACCTCTTCCACGCCTCGGTCGCCGACAACCTGCGCTTCGCCAAGCCGGACGCCACCGACGAGGAACTCCACGCGGCCGCCCGCGCGGCCCAGATCCACGACCACATCGCGGCCCTGCCCGACGGCTACGACACCGTCGTCGGCGAACGCGGTCACCGCTTCTCCGGCGGTGAGAAGCAGCGGCTGGCCATCGCGCGCACCATCCTGCGCGACCCGCCGGTCCTCATCCTCGACGAGGCGACCAGCGCCCTGGACAACCGCACCGAACACGCCGTGCAGGAAGCCATCGACGCCCTGTCGGCCAACCGGACGACCCTCACCATCGCCCACCGGCTGTCCACCATCCGCGGCGCCGACCAGATCGTCGTCCTCGACTCCGGCCAGGTGGCCGAACGGGGCACGCACGAGGAACTGCTGGAACTCGACGGACGGTACGCGGCGCTGGTGCGCCGGGATGCCCGAGTGGAGACGGCGGCGGCAGCGGAGACGGCGGGGGAGGGGCCGGCCGGAACCGACGCCGCGACCCAGTGGGAGACGGCCAGACGGCCGGGGCGCCGACGGGGCGACCGGGGGCGTCAGTGGGTGACTCCGCCGACGGGCTGAAGTCGGCAGGTCGCGTTCCCCAAGTCGCCTTCGGCGAGCCCAAGGCGACAAGATGGGGTCGACAAGCTGACGATATGTCGGGTTTGGGGCTTTGTGCGGGCTAACGTTCCCGCATGCACATCAACACTCCGCGACGGAAAGCGGTCCGAGGGAGCGCGGTCCGACGGAACACGATCAGGCCGGGGGTGATCCGGCGGAACAGGATGCGGCTGACGCGTCGGGGCAGGCTCCTCCTCGTCGCGGCCGTCGCCGTCGTGGCGGGCGCCGCCGTGACGGTGCCGCTGCTGATCCTGGCCCACGGCGCGGCCGTCAGGTCCGCCACCCTGGTCATCCCCGAGGGCTGGCGCGCGTCCCAGATCTACGAGGCCGTCGACAAGGCGCTCGCCCTGCCCGCCGGCAGCACCAAGGGGTCCGTCGGCACCGCGGGCCTGAAGCTGCCCGGCGATGCCGGGGGCAACCCGGAGGGTTACCTCTTCCCGGCCACCTATCCCCTGGACAAGGACGCGACCCCGCAGTCCGTGCTGCGGTTCATGGTCGACACCGCCAACCAGCGGTTCGACGGGGCGCCCGTCGCGGCCGGCGCGCAGCGCGACGCGATGAACGTCTACCAGGCGGTGACCATCGCCAGCATCGTCCAGGCCGAGGCGGCGAACAAGGCCGACATGGGGAAGGTGGCCCGGGTCGTCTTCAACCGGCTGCAGAGCGGCATGCCGCTGCAGATGGACTCCACCCTCAACTACGGCCTCAACCGCAGCACCCTGGACACCACGGCGGACGACACCCGTGTCGAGAACCCGTACAACTCCTACCAGCGCATGGGTCTGCCGCCCAGCCCGATCGACAACCCGGGTGTTGACGCCATGCGCGCCGCGATGAACCCGACGCCGGGGAACTGGCTGTACTTCGTCACGGTCAAGCCGGGGGACACGCGGTTCACCGCCGACTACGCCGAGCACCAGCGCAATGTCGCCGACTTCAACGCGGAGCGGAAGAGGAAGGCCCAGCAGTCACCGCAGTCACCGCAGTCACCGCAGGCCTCGCAGTCGTCCGGCTGAGGCGCCGGCACGTCACCCGCAACGCCGCACGCCTCACGCGGCGACCGGTTCCCCCGCGAGCAGCCGCCTGATGTCACGGACCGCTTCGCGGCCCGCGCGGTTGGCGCCGATGGTGCTGGCCGAGGGGCCGTACCCCACGAGGTGGACCCGCGGATCCACGACCGAACGGGTCCCCTCGACGCGGATCCCGCCGCCCGGCTCGCGCAGCCGCAGCGGCGTCAGATGGTCGAGGGCGGCGCGGAAACCGGTCGCCCACAGGATGACGTCGGCGTCGGCATGCCGGCCGTCGTTCCATGCCACCCCGTCCGGGGTGAGGCGGTCGAACATCGGCTGCCGGTCCAGGACACCGTCCTTCAGGCCCTGCCGGATGGCGTCGTTGAGGGGCAGCCCGGTCACCGAGACCACGCTCCGCGGCGGCAGCCCCTGCCGTACCCGCTCCTCCACCAGCGCCACCGCGGCCCGGCCCGCGCCCTCGTCGAAGGGTCCCTCACGGAAGACCGGCGGCCGCCGGGTGACCCAGATGGTGGCGGCCGCGTACGGGGCGAGCTCCAGCAGATGCTGGGTGCCGGAGGCGCCGCCGCCCACGACCACCACCCGCTTCCCGGCGAACTCCTCGGGCCCGGCGTACTGCGCGGTGTGCAACTGCCGCCCGCGGAAGGTCTCCTGACCCGGGTAACGCGGCAAGAACGGCCGGTCCCAGGTGCCGGTGGCGTTGATCAGCGCCCGCGTCGACCAGTCACCGGCGTCCGTCTCCACGAGCAGCCGTCCGCCCTCGCCCTCGCGCACCGCGCGGACGTTCACCGGGCGCCGTACCCGCAGGTCGAAGGTGTGCTCGTAGGCCGCGAAGTACTCCCCGATGACCTCGGCGGACGGCCGCGCGGGGTCGGCCCCGGTCAGCTCCATGCCCGGCAGCGCGTGCATCCCGTGGACCTTGCCGTACGTCAGCGACGGCCACCGGAACTGCCAGGCGCCGCCGGGGGCGGGGGAGTGATCCAGGACCACGAAGTCGCGATCCGGCTCGAAACCGGTGCGCCGCAGGTGATAGGCGCTGGACAGACCCGCCTGACCAGCGCCTATGACGACTACCTCGACCTCGCGCAAGTTGTTCACGCTTCTACCAACAGAGGGCCGGGTGGGGATCTTCCCGGCACGGCCGCCGACGCGGGCGGCCCGGCGGATGGGCGAGGATGGGGGCATGTCGGATGCCTTCACCACACGAGTGCTCCAAGTCGCCACCGGGACCCGCGAGCGGGTCGTCGACCTGACCGCCGACTGCGAAGCCTTCCTGCGCGAGGCCGCGGCCGGCCGCGACGGCCTGCTGAACATCTTCACGCCGCACGCGACGGCCGGGATCGCGGTCATCGAGACCGGCGCCGGCAGCGACGACGACCTGCTGGCCGCCCTGCACACCCTGCTCCCCGCCGACGACCGCTGGCAGCACCGGCACGGCAGTCCCGGCCACGGCCGCGACCACGTCCTCCCGGCCTTCGTACCCCCGCACGCCACCCTTCCGGTGATCGACGGCCATCTGGCACTGGGCACCTGGCAGTCGGTGTGCCTGGTCGACACGAACAAGGACAACCCCGACCGCCGGGTCCGGTTGAGCTTCCTCGGATGACGGCCGTCAGTCCGGCGGGTGGGGGAGCAGCGCGGCCCGTAGGGCCTGCTCGGTGATCTGGTCGGGAGGACGGTGGAGCGTCCAGCGGTGTGCCTCACCGTCCATGGGCAGCACGGCGACGACGGTCTTCCGTGGTGGATGGCCGGGGTCGGTGTACTGGAACTGGCGGATCACGACGGCCGTGTCGTCGTCGAGGCCGAGCAGGGCGCGCACGCTGTCCCTCAGCCTGCGCAGGTGCGGGCTCGGTCCGGCGGTCGCTGGGCGTGGTCGCGGTGACATGGGCAGACTCCCTGGTTCCGTGGTTTCGTCACTTGGGCGGTGTGTGGAGGGTGACCCGGTCCCAGACCGGTGGCCTGAGGGGAGGCCGGGCAGCACGGCGCCGCCTGGTCACGCTCGCCTGCCGGACGGCGAGGAGCAGCAGGGTCCCGGTTTCGGCCAGGAGACTGAGCAGGGCCTGTGGGGCGGGCTGCAGACCGTGTTCGGTGAATCCGAAGACGCCCACGGTTCGTGAGGCGGCGAATCCGCCGAGGGCGCCCAGCGCCACGCCGCCGGCGGCGACCGTCAGCAGCGGCGGCATCCCGATCAGCAGCAGGACGGCGACCGCGAAGGACACGCTCGCCTGGACCAGGAACAGGGGACCGATGACGCGGATGAAGCGGTACCCGTCGGCGTAGAGCCGGGCGTGGACGTATCCGCTCGTGGCGAGCGTGGCGGCGGTCGCCACCCGCAGGGCCGGGTCGAGGAGTCTTCCGGGTGTCATGTCAGCCTCTCATCCTTGATCGCCAGCTCCCGGTCGCCCCGGCGGTAGCCGACGGTGCGAATGCCGAGTGCGTCCTTGAGCTGTCGGGCGGGGACGACCTGAGGGGCGGGGGCGGGAGCCCGGCCGGGCTTCGGCAGCGGGTAGGCCGTGGTGGTGGCGGAGTGGAAGGTGATGTTGCCGTCCGTCTTCGTGAACAGCTGGTGGACGTGCCCGTTGAGACAGGTGACGGAGGAGAAGCGCCGCAGCAACGCGATGACCTGCAACGCGTCGTCCGTGCTCCAGCCCCACCGCGGGTACATGGCGAACAGCGGGATGTGGCTGAAGACCACGATGGGTGTGTCCGACGGCAGCCCCTTGAGGTCCTTGCGCACGAACTCGATCTGTTCGTGGCCCAGATGACCGAGCTTCTCCGGGCTCAGGGTGTTGACCAGGGCGATGAAGTGCACGCCGTGGGTGTCGAAGCTGTACCAGCCGTCGCCGAGCGTGCCCTTGCCGAAGGTCCGCCGGTAGGCGCGGCCCGCATCGCCGATGGAGTCGTGCTCGCCGGGCACGGTGAAGACACAGTCGGTCTCCATGCCGGTCATCATCTGTCTGACCTGGTCGAACTGTGCTGCCGTGGAAAGGTGGGTGAGGTCGCCGCTGTGCATGACGAAGTCGGGCCGGAAACCGAGCGAGTTGACCTGGTGGATCGCTTCGGTGAAGGAGCCGGCCACGTCCGTGTTCGCCGGACCCTGGAAGCCGATGTGGCTGTCGGAGACCTGCACGAATCGCAGTGCGCCGTTCGCCGTCGTGGCGAGTGCCGCCGGAGCGGCCCCTGCGGCGGTGTCCCGGGAGCCGGCGATGTGGCTGACCACCTCGCCACCGGCCACGGTCAGCACGACGGCCCCGCCGAACCATCCCGCATGCCGGAGGAGTTGGCGCCGGGACATGTCGTGTTCCCGGGCGGGCTGCTCGGCGCCGCCGGTCGGTGCTTCCTGGTGAGGGTCGAGGTACTCGGTCATCGGGTCACCTCCACGGTGGCGGTCATGAACGGATGGATGGTGCAGAGGTAGGCGTAGGTGCCGGGTCGGGTGAACCGGTAGCTGTAGGCGCCGTGGGTGGTCAGGGCGGCCGAATGCAACGGGCCGCCCGTTCCGGAGCTGGTGACGGTGTGGGGGTCGGTGTCCTGGTTGGTCCAGGTCACCGTCGTGCCCGCTTTGACCTTCACGGTGGCCGGGGAGAACGCGAAGTTCTTGATCGCTACGGCGTCCCCGGCCACCGGCTCGGTCGGCGTCCCGGTGCTCGGGGGGCTCATGGGCATGCGCATGTTGGGCATGGGTGCGGCGCCGCGAGCGGAGCGTGCGGCGCTTTCCGGGCCGGAGGCGCCGGGCATCCCGGCCGTCCGATGCTGGCCCTGCCCCGGCGTGACGGCGCCGGCGCCGGTGGGTGAGGAATGCGGCGACTGGCCGCACGCGCTCAGGAGCCCCAGCGCGCCGGCGGTGGCGGCGGAGGCGACGGCAAGCCCGGCCGCGGTGCGTGACCGCCGGCCTGGTGTACGAAGGTACGGGTACATGCTGTTCGTTCCTCGTGATCGGTTGAGTTGGGCGATAGGCCGACCGAGTGCGCGGACGAAGCGAAGTCTCGGGCGGTAGGCGGCAGTTCCCTGTCCGAGGGCCGGGATCGGCCTGAGGTGCGGGCAAGGCGTACCGCGTACGTCGGCTCTTGTGTGACTCCACGGGCGGCGGGAGCGAACGGTTCGGTCGGTTCGCACCTTTTTGTGGTGTTTTCTGCTGGTGCTTTCGTGGGGCCGCCGCGGGCTGGTCGGGCCTCCGGTGTCCCGCACGCGTGAGCCTGGTAGTGCTCACGGAGAGTGATCGCGACGATGCGGTGCATCACAGGACAAAGGCGTAAGTGTGCGCGACGATCGTCTTATGTCCTGGCGTTCCCGAAAACGTGGCCCGAGGACCGATCCGGATCGCTCCGCGGACCGTGTCTCTGGTACAGGGACACTTTCGACCACGGACGAGGAACTGCTGCGCACCCTGTATGTCGAGCACGCGGGGCCACTGCTCCACTACGCGCTTCGGCTGACCTCGGGTGACCGGCAATGGGCGGAGGACGTCGTGCAGGAGACGTTGCTGCGGGCATGGCAGCATCCCGACGCGTTCGAGCCCGCGCGGGGCCCGGCCCGGGCGTGGCTGTGCACGGTCGCCCGGCACCTGGTCATCGACGCCCACCGGGCCCGGCAGGCCAGGCCGGCCGAGGTCGGCGGCGAGGCGCTCGACCGGGCCGCGGAGCAGGCGCCGGGCGAGGACGAGATCGAGCAGGCGCTGCAGAGCTGGGCGGTGGCCGACGCCCTCCGGGCGCTGTCCCCGGACCATCGCGCCGTCCTGTTGGAGACCTACTACCGGGGCCGGACCATGGCGGAGGCCGCGCAGGTGCTGGGCATCCCGCTCGGCACCGTGAAGTCGCGGACGTACTACGCCCTGCACGCCCTGCGGCTGGCGCTGCGGGAACGGGGCATCGAGCCATGACCACGCCGTGCGGGAGGTGGCGACCATGAGTGCGGAGCGCGACGCCCTCCGGCTGGCGCTGGGAGGGTACGTCCTGGGCACGCTGCCGCCGGCTGAGATGGAACAGGTGCGTGACCATCTCGCGGAGTGCGCCGAGTGCCGGGCGGAACACGCACAGTTGGCGGGACTGCCCGCACTGCTGGCGACGGTGACCGCGACCGAAGCCGCGGGCCGGACGGTGCCGGCCGCCGATGAGGACCTGGCGGGCCGGCTGGTGGCGCGGGCGGCCGAGAGCGCGCAGGGCACCCTGCCCGCGCGGCCTGCCCCGACGGGGGTGCCGCCGGCGCGCGAGGCGGGGGTGCTGGAGAGGCTGCTGCGGCAGGCCGCGGCCCGGCGCCGCAGGACGTGGCGGCTGCAGTTGGCGGGCGCCGCCGCCTCCCTGATGCTCATGGCGGGAGCGGCCGTCGGCACCTGGTTGGCGACCGCCGGGTCCCTGAGCAGTGAGGCGAGGCAGCCGGGACCGACCGCGACCGCTCCCGTGCGCACCTTCTCCGGAAACGATCCCAGCACCGGCGTCACCGCCTCGGTGAAGGTCTCCCCCTCTGCCTGGGGCAGCGTCCTGCTGGTCTCCGCCAAGGGGGCGCCGGCCGGGATCACCTGCCGGCTGCAGGCGGTCGGGCACGGCGGGGTCAGGGCGGACGGCGCCACCTGGCGGGCGGGCGAATACCCCCCTGGCACCACGGTCCCAGGTGCGGTCCCCATGGCTCCGAGTGCCATCGAGCACTTCGAGATCGTCGCCGGCGACGGTCAGAAGCTCGTCACGATCCGGGCGTGAGGTCGCGAGGGGTCTCACGCCCCTGGGCCTGCTCGACGCGTCGGTGTCCAGTCGGGGGACAGGTCTGTCCGTCCCCGGCCGCCCGACGATCCGTGTGTCTTCCGCCGGCCCTGCCCTGACAGGAAATACGTCACAAAAGGTGCGAACTACTCGAACCGATCGGCATGCGTCGTCCGTGGAACTGAATGAACGCTTCTCTACAGGATCCGGCATACCGACCGCTCATCGAATGTCTCGGCGGTCTCCCACGATCCGGTCTCCCATATTCCGGTCTCCCACATTCCGGTCTCCGTACATCCACGGAAGAGTCAGAAGACCATGTCTGTAACCGATTCGCCCCGACTGACCTCACTGCTCTCCCCGCTCTGCCGCCGCGAGGCACTGCTCACCCTGCCCGCGCAGGAGGCGCACGTTCCCGCCGCTCGGCACTTCGCGGCCGACCTGCTGGAGACCTGGAGCGTTCCCGAGAGCGAGCGGGACTCCGCCGTTCTCATCGTCGACGAACTCGCGGCCAACGCCGCCCGGTACGGCCGCGAGCGCATGACCCTGCTGCTCATGCTCGACCTCGGCACCCTGCACATCGTGGTCAGCGACTCCGGCACCGCCGTGGAGCGCCCCCGCCCCGACATCGCCCCGGACGAGCACGGCCGCGGCACCGGCATCGTCCAGTGCCTCGCGGAGTCGACCGAGATCCACCAGACGCGCAGCGGCCGCGAGGTCCGCGCCTGCCTGAGGTGTTCGGCATGACCGCCCCCGCACGCCATGGCGTCGGCCCCGGCGTACCGGACGAGAGCGTCACCCGGGGCGCCGGCGAGGGGATCGGCGCTCCGGCCCCGCACGAGGCGTACGCGAACGCGCCCGACCTGCGCCGCGAAATGCACCAGGTGCTTGCCCTCGGGGCCGAGCGCGACGGCCGTCAGGCCAGGACCGTCGCCGGGCCGCCGGCCGACGCAGCGGTCGCCGAACGCGTCTGGCTGTTGCGCCGGGCGGCCCTCATGGACCGTATGGCCCTGCAGAGCTCCGACCCCGGGCCGGCCGGCGCCGCCGCACAGACCGCCGGACAACTCGTGGCGCACGACCGGCGCCGGCCCGACCTGGTGGCCGGGCCGCACCTGCCCGACGCGGTCACACCAGGCCTCGGCCGCCGCCGTTACGTCCGCCAGGAATACGCAGCCTGGACGTCCGCCGGGCGGCCCGGCACCTGAAGCCGGCCCGACCCGTCAGGGCCCCAGGGCTGAACAGCCCCCCCGCCGCCGGCTACCCGGGCCTGCGCCACACGGAGATGTGCTTCGTCGAGTCCTGGGCGAACGGGGAACCGTCCCAGTCCGCGACGCGCCGCTCCGGTTCGAGCCCCGCGATCCTGGCCATCAGGTCCAGCTCGGCCGGCCACGCGTACCGGTGCCGGGAGTCGTCACGGCGGTAGCGGCCGTCCTCGCCGTCGCGGGTGAGGTGGTGCGAGACGAGGATCTGCTCGACCAGGTCGAAGGTGTCGAAACCGATGTGCCCCGGGGACACGTCGAACGGCACCGCCACCTGGCCGGGCGGCAACAGCCGCAGCGGCGGCACCCCCAACTCGATCACGAACCGGCCGCCGGGCGCCAGATGCCGGGCCGCGTTGCGGAAGCACTCGACCTGCTCGTCCTGCGTGAGCAGGTTCGAGATCGTGTTGTAGACGAGGTAGACCAGGGTGAACTCGCCGGGCACGGTGGTCGTCGCCATGTCCCCGACCACCACCGGCAGGGTCTCGGCGTCGACCTTGCGGCGCAACGCGGCCGCCATGTGCTCGGAGAACTCGATGCCCACCACGGGCACCCCACGCTCCCGGAGCGGCACCCCCACCCGGCCGGTTCCGATGGCGAACTCCAACGCCCTCCCCTCTCCGGCGAGTTCGGCGAGGAACTCGACGGTCGGCCCGAGCACGGCCGCCGAGGTCATCTCGGTCTCCTCCGCGTCGTAGCGGTCGGCCTCGGCGCGGCTCCACAGCTCACTGCTCGTCATGGGCGGCCACTCTGCCGGGGCGCCGGAACCGCCGTCCACGCAATTTCACGGCTTCGATTCCCGCCGATTCGCTCGCATTCCATCGCATTCCCTTGAGCCCCGCGTTGTCGGTGGCGGCCGGTACGGTCTTTCCACAGGGGCCGCACGGACGGATCACGGCAGATCGGGTGGGGGACATGACCACGGTGGACATCTCGTACGCGCAGGGCTGGGACGCCGGGACCCGCCGCCCGTACCGGCCGCTCTCGGCGGCGGGGGCACGGCGACGCGACGACGAGGGTGAACCGTATGTGGTGATCCACCATGAGCCGGGACGCGCCGAGCCCGTGGCGGTGTACCTCGTGGCCTGGTCCGACCTCCATGTCGGGCACTGGATGTACGACGAACTGGGGCGCCGCACCCGCGAGTTCGACCTGCGGCTGCTGGAGCCGGGCCGGCTGTTCATGCGGCAGGTCGTGGAACGGCGCTACGCCACACCGGACCAGCCCGACCGGGCCCGCGACGCCTGGCGGACCACGCTGAACCTGACGCCCGGCGGCCGGGCGCAGTACATCGTCGAGGAACAGGGCGACACCGGCTCGTCCCGGCACGGCTGGAAGGAGTTGCCGGAAGCGCAGTGGTGGATCCCCCGGGAGGCCTTCGGTGTCGGTACGGCCGACGGCCAGGACGAGTCGATGGCTTCCGATCCGGGCGAGACCCCGGCTTCCGATCCGGACGAGTCCGGCGACGGACAGGAGCCGCCGGCATCCCTGTGGAGAGCGCCCCGGCCGTACCGGCCGGAGTTCGATGTGCAGGAACTCCTCCGGCCGGGCAACCGGTTCGCCGGCGACACCTTCGTCACCGAGAAGGAGGGCGAGCTGACCGTCGACCGGGTCGAGGAGATCACCACCCTCCGGGTGCCGAGCGGCCGCCTGGTGGTCGCCGACCCCCTGACGGGCACCCCCAGGGAACTCACCGAGCGCATCCCGCCCGGCGAGTATCGCCTGCAGACGGCTGTCCTCGTAGGCGAGGGCGACTACTACGGTGAACCCTTCCCAGTGTCGGAAGAACCCCTGATACGACTGCTGATCTCCGACGAACCGGCGGTCACCTGGGAGTTGGGGCTCGCGGCGGGAGAGGACCCCCGGCTGCTGCTGGACGGCCACGCCTACGGATTCGGCACCGACGCGGCGCAGGGCTCCTTCGCCGACGCCGCCGGCTGGGAGACACTGGCCGGGACCTTCCGGCGCTACATCGACGGGGACGGCGACGACGGCGTCGAGGAGGTCAGGGACGGCGCCCTGCGGGTCACCGACGAGAAGACCGGCGGCGACCTGGTCACCTTCTGCACCGACGGCGACGGCAGCCGGCCGGTGTGGCTGGGCCGGGGGGCCTCCGGTGACGTGGTCGCCGTCGTCGTGGTCACCGGCCGGCTCTCGGACTACCGGCCGTTGTGAGTCCCCGGCTACCGGTCGTTGTGATCCTCCGGCGGCCGCCCACTGCCCTTCGGGCGCCCACTGCCCGGTGACGGTCCGCGGCCCGGCGCACGCCCGTGGCCCGGCGCACGCCTTCTGCCCGCCGACCGGTCGGGGGCGGGCACCAGGCCCAGGCGCTGGGCGTGCAGGACGGTGCTGAGACGGTCGCGGGTGCCCAGTTTGCGGTAGATGTTCTCGACGTGCTTGTGCACCGTGCGAGCCGAAATGCCCAGCCGCCGGCCGATCGCGTCCGCCGTCAGGGCGTCGGTGAGCAGCAGCAGTACGGTGAGTTCACGGGGCGTCAGCGCGCAGTCCGCCGCGCGTTCCTCCGGTTCGCCGGCCGTCGCGGCCGACCGGCGCCATTGTTCGAGCAGTTGGCGCTGCTGCTCGACGGCGGCCAGCAGCGGCTGGGCGCGCTCGGCGGTCCGTAGGTGGTCCTCGGTGAAGTCCGCACCGGAGCGGTAGACCAGGCAGCCGGTGATCGGCGTGACCGTGCCGGGCAGCGGGAGCGCCAGGACCTGGTCCAGGTCCAGAGCCCGGCCGAGGACCTGTGCGGTCTCGCTCGCCGTCCAGGCCTTGCCCGCGAGCCGACGGGCCGTGACGGGGACACGCCCGAGGCCGCCCGCGTAGTGGTGGGCGAACGGGTAGCCCGAGCGCAGCACGCCCAGCTCCCGGTGGCCCAGCCGGCCCAACTCGGCGGCCGCGGCTGCCGACATACCGAGGGTGCCCTCGCCCTCGTTCCAGTCGTCCAGCTTGTAGATCAACGTCTCGCCGCCGCACAGGTCGGTCACCGCGTCGGCGAGCAGCGGCCACAGCCGTTCGGGCTCGCGCTCGTTCAACGCGGCCACGGCCAGCCCGGTGAGGCGTTCGTAGGCCCCCTCCAGCCCCAGTAACACGTGTTCCTCTCTGCCCGCGCCCTACGCAGTTATACGCATACCCATGCGACAGCCCGCTGCCGCATGCTTCAACCGGGCACCGGGACCGGGTTCGACGACTCCGGTCGTGCGGGCCGCCGGCACGGGGGAGTGGCGGCCCGCACCGGTCGTCGGCCCGGTCACCCGCCCCAGGCCGCGGCGCACAGCACACGGTCGACCTCGTCCGCGTAGCGCGCCGCGGTCAGCCAGGCCCGCGCGAACCGGCCCGGGTCCGCCGGCAGCAGGCGACCGAAGACGTCGCGCGAGCGTTCCGCCGCGGCCGCGAGCAACTCGTCGAGGATATCCCCGGCCGTGGCGAGACCGTGCCGGTGCAGCCGGCGGGTGTCCGCCGCCGTGTTCCCCGGGAAGGCCAGCACACGCCGGCCGCCCGAAGCCGCCTGCTCGACCCGGCGGTGCAGCAGGTGCAGAGGTGCCTCCTCGGCCGTGGGCACGGCGGTGGCCTGCGCCGGAGCCGGCAGATCCGCGTGCTGGAGCCGGTCCAGGCCCACGTCGACACGGTTCCCGGCGAGCGTCGGGTGCTCGGTCGCGAGGAGCTGCGCGCGGGCGTGCGGGGCCGCCACCAGACGCGCGATCACGCGCAGCCGGCCGCCCCGGGCGGCGGACAGCAACCGCAGGTTGTGGCGGTGCGGGAGCGCCGGATGGTCGTGCGCCGCCGTCAGCCGCAGCGGCACGCCGCCGCAGTCGGCCAGCAGAGCGTCGCCCGCCGCCTCACCTACCACGCCGGCCGGCGTGACCTCCAGGAACAGCAGATCGTGCCCCCCGCTCAGGGCTCGCCCGACCTGTTCGGCCACCGGCACCGCCCAGAGCCGGTCCAGCGGCTCGGCCCGCCAGTCCGCACCGGACGCGCGCACGGCCCGTACCCCCGCGCCCGCCCCCAGCCGTCCGGTCGGCGACACCGTCGCCCCGGACACCGCGAGTCCCGCCCGCGCCAACTCGCGGTGCGTCAGAGCCGTGTCGCCGATGCGTACGGCGCGGTCGGCGGCGCCCACCGCCCGGCCCGCGCCGCCCGGGGCCACGTCCGAGACCGTGTACAGACGGCCGTCTGCGTCGGCGGTCCAGGTGACGGCACCGGCATGACCGCTCGCGCTCAGCACGGGCTCGGAGAACAGGCCGTACAGCCGCAGCGAACCGTCCGGGGTGTACGGCTGCCGTACGGAGCCGCGCAGCCCGGTCAGTTCCGGACCCGCCGCGAACGGGAGGCGGTGCGCCACGTACAGGGTCTCCGACAGGGCGGCGACCAGGTCGGCGAGCCGGAAAGCCGGGTCGGCCGCGCGGGCCGCACGCAACGCGGTGACCACGGAGACCACCGCCGTGGCCGCCCGGGGGAGCCCGGCGAGGCGCGCGGCGTGCGCGGCGCGCAGCAGCTCCGCCTGGAGCACGGCGCCGGAACCGTCGGTACCGGCGTCGAGCACGGCGGCCCCGGCGTCGAAAACCGCTTCGGCCGCAGCGTGTTGAGGGGGCGTGGCCGATTCCTCGGAGGCGGGAGCGGGGGCCGTCGGTGTGACCGAGTCGGCCCCCGGCTTCCCGGCGCTCCCGGCAGTCTCGGAGACGCCCGCCACCGGCACGTCCGAGGCCGCGTCGGCGCCCTGCGTTGCCACGCCCGCGTCGGTTCCCTGCGTTGCCACGCCCGCGTCGAGGTCGTGCGTTGCCACGCCCGCGTCGGTTCCCTGCGTTGCCACGCCCGCGTCGGTTCCCTGAGTTGCCACGGCCGAGTCGGCGACTGGCGTCGCCACGCCCGCGTCGGCGACTGGCGTCGCCACGCCCGCGTCGGCGCCCCGTGCTGCCACGCTCGCGTCGGCGCCCGGCACTGCCGCAACGGAGTCGGCCCCCGGCCCCGGGACTGCCGGAAGCGATTCGGTGTTCTGTGCTGCCATGCCGGCGTCGGCCGTCGGGGCGGGCGCGGCAGGGTCCGCCACCGGGGCCGCCGAAGCCGCCGCCGCACGGTGCAGGCAGTCCGGGGCCAGCAGACAGCCGCAGCGGATGGCCGTCGCGTCGGCCACGACGCCCTCGGGGGCGTGCAGTTCGAGCACCGAGCCCTCGTCGTCGACGGTGACGCGTACGGTGTCGCCGTCCCGGACCACTGGGCGGGCCGCCAGCTTGGCGATGCCCGCGTCCAGCCGTTTGCGCAGCCGGGGCGAGAGGGCCGTCACCAGGTCGGCTGTCACCGCCGGGGCGACCGGGGGCAGTTCGAGGCTCATGCGATCTTCTCCCCTACCCAGCGGGCGAGTTCGAGGGGGCTGAGGGCGGCGACCGGCATCCCGGCGGCCACCAGCTGTCCGGCGATCCCGGTGGAGTACCGGGGGCGCCCCGAGTCGTCGAGGCCGGCGCAGCCCAGCACCTGACAGCCCGCGCCGACCAGTGCCCTGACCTCGGCGAGCAGCCCGCCGACCGGATAGCCCTCCTCGAAGTCGCTGACCACGACGACGAGCGTCCGGGACGGCACCGTCACCAGCTCACGCGCGTGCCGCAGCCCGGCCGCGATATGGGTGCCGCCGCCCACACTGACCTCGAGCAGCAGTGCCAGCGGGTCCTCGACATGGTCGGTGAGGTCGATGACCTCGGTGGAGAACGCCAGGAAGTGCGTGGACAGGGTCGGCACACCGGCCAGCACCGAGGCGGTGAGCGCCGCCCAGACGGTGGATGCCTCCATGGACCCCGACACGTCGGTGACCAGGACCAGCCGCCAGTCGGCGGCGCGCCGGGCCCGGGTCCGGAAGACCGGGCGCTCCGGGATCACCTGGACCGTGCCGTCGGCCGCCCGGCGGGCGGTGGCCAGGTTGGCCCGCAGCGTCCGGGGCAGGTCGAGGCCGCCGCCCGGACGCCTGCTGGGTCGAGGCACCGTCGTACCGTGCAACGCGGGACGCAACCGCGTGGCCAGCTCCCGGGTCAGCGCGTCGACCAGGCGTCGTACCAGCGGGCGCAGTGCGGCCAGCCGGGCCTCCGGCAGCCCGCCCGCGTGCCGCAGTACCGAGCGCAGCAGGTCCACGGAGGGGCGCACGCTGTCCGGATCCAGCTCGGCCAGCACGTCCTGACGGCCGGTCGCGGCGGCCGCCGCCAGCACCTCCTCCCGGACGCCCGGCCCGAACAGCGCCGCCAGTTCCTCCGACCATTCCCGCACCCCGGGATACGGCGCCTCGCGCCCGCCGCCGCCCCCGCCCCCGAGGTCGCCCCGGCTGCCCTCGCCGCGCCCGCTGCCGTACAACTCGTCCAGCGCGGTCGCCAAGGCGCGTGCCCGCTGGGGAAGTCGATCGGTGCGGCGGCCGAGCAGCAGGCGCCAGCGATCGGCGGGGTCCAGCCGATGGTCCGCCGGGAGCGCGGGAGCGGTGCCGGGCTCGGCCTCCGTCCGTTCCCGGCGCGGCGGCAACAGGCCCAGCGTGCGCAGGGCTTCGCGGGCGGCGAGATCCGCGCGGGTCCAGGTGGCCAGCGCCGCCGGGTCGATCGTGCCGGTGTCGGCCACCCGGTCGGTGCCCAGACGCTCCTCGACACCGGCCAGGAGACGGCCGCGGTCGGCCGGGCTCAGCGTGTCGAAACCGCCGCGCAGGGCCGGCAGCCGATCTAGGAAGTCCCGGTCGGACAGCTCCGACACCCGGCCGACCAGGGGTTCCAACGCCGGGGCCGCCGCCTCCAGCAGCCGCCCGGCGGCCGTCAGGAGCCCCGTCAGCCGGGCGGTGAGCGCGGTCCGGGACTCGGCGTCTACAGCCCCGTCCACCCAGGAGGCGACCCTGCCCCCGAGGGCCCCCGGGTCCTCCTGACCGAGCAGGACACGAACGGCTCCGGCGGCACCCCGCATCAACGGGGACCCGTCGGCGGCCAGCCGGGCCAGCGCGTCGGCCAGCCGGATACCCCCCAACAGATCGGCACGATGCGCGAGTTCGAGCAGGGCGTGAGCGTCGGCCGGGTCCTCGGAACCGGTGAGGCCGTCCACCTGGCGCACCGCGGCGGCGGTCAGCAGCTCGGCCACGGCGACCGTCCGCGCCGCACGGTCCGCGTCGGAGTCGAGACCGGCGACATGACCGGCCCGCAGGCGGTCCAGCAGGGCCAGCCCGCCGAGGAGTTCGGGCAGGGTGCCGGCGTCCGGGAGCACGGCGGCGGTGTCGTCGAGCCGCTCGTCGACCAGGCGGGGCAGACCGCAGTGGGCGGCCTGCTGCAGACCGTCGAGCACCTGCGCCGCCGTGGGGCCGCCCGCCTCGTGCTCCTTGCGGCTCCGCTCGCGCAGCAGCCCCTCGGCCGCCTGGACGAGGGTGACCCCGCGGACCCCGGCGGCCGTCAGCATCGCGGCGGTGGCCGGAGTCCAGCGCACCTCCCAGCGCGAGGTGAGGGCGTCGGCACCGCCGGTACCGGCCACCGGCCTGTGCTCGGCGTACGGCACCGAGCACAACGCCAGGCGGCGCAGCAGCAGTTCGCGGCGCCGGTCGAGGTCCGAGCGCAGGGGATCGAGCCGCAGGTCACGGGCTGGGCCGCGATCTGCCGGGCCGGGCAGGCCGACAGCGGCCAACTCGGACTCCACCGCTGGGGCGAGGCCGCAACGGGGCGCCTGCGGTGCGGGACGGCCGACGCGGGTGCCGACCAGTACGGCCTCCATCGCCCGGGCGACGGCTCGGCCCCGCCCGTAGGGCTCGCCCTGTGCCAGCACGGTCTGTGTCGCCTCGACCAGTTCACCGCGGCCCGCTGCGGGCAGCCCGCGCAGGCGGGCGAGGTCTCCGGCGAGGCGGGTGATCTCCCTGGCGTCGGCCGGGCCCGAGGGGTGGCACTGTTGCCGGAGTGCGGCGCAGACACCGACGGCCGCGCGGGTCAGCGCGTGTTCCAGGGCAGGAGGATCGCCCGCTGTCTCCAGAACCATGTGCTGCCATTCGGGGTCGCGGATGCCGGCGGGGTAGCCGGAGCGCTCGTCCAGAAGGGCGTAGGTGTAGGGGATGAGGGAGGTTGTCCACTCGGGCGCGGCCGGGTGCGGGCCGCTCGCGTCCGGGCGGCGGTAGCCGCACGTCGACTGCAGCCCCGCGCCGCTGAGGGGACGCACCAGTGCCGGAGTGTGGAAGGCGCCGACCACTACGGTCGCTCGCTCACCCTCCTTCGTGGCCTCCGCCAGCCTGGAACGCATCCACTCCTCCCGCCGCAGATCCACCTCCGAGACCGTCGACTCCTCCCGCAGCGCCCACCCTGTCAGCAGCGCCGCCCGGCGCAGTGCCTCCGGTGTCGAACCGGGCGCCGCCGCCTCCACCAGCCGGTCCCAGAGGTCGTCCCCCGGACGCCCCGTCAGCCGGGAGCGCAGGGCATGGGTGAGGTGGCCCGGACCCTGCGCCGCAGCCTCCCTCTCCCGCCATCCCCGGTCCGCCAGGGGCAGATCGCAGGCCACGACCGGCACGCCTCCCCGCGCGGCCCACCGCACCGCCGCCAGCTCCGGGGAGAAGTCCGCGAACGGATAGAACGCCGGGCCGGCGCTGCCGTCGGCCGGTGCCGCCGCCAGGGCCACCGGAGCCCGCGTCTCCTCGTGGGCCAGCCACGGCAGCCAGTCCTGCAGTTCGGCCGGCAGCTCGACGAGCAGCACGTCCGGCTTCGCCGCGTCCAGCAGCGCGGGCAGCGCCGCCGCCAGGGACGGCGCATGGTGCCGTACACCGATCAGGTACGGCCCGGCGGGGTCGGTGAGGGCCGCGAGGGCCGCCTCGGGGGAGTCGGTCACGAGGTCACGCCTCCAGGACCGTGCGCAGGTCCCACAGGGTGCGCCAGGTCGCCGAGCCCTGTTCGGCGCGCCGCCGTACCGGGCCGTCCCAGTAGCCGCGCAGCCGGGCCGCGTCGGCGGGATCGTCCTTGCGCACGACGCCCAGGAGATGACCCGGGAGCAGGCCGAGGACGTCGCGGTCCCCGGGGAAGTAGGCCGCGGCCAGGGCCAGCGCGCCCGCCACCGACACCGCCTCCGCCGTGCTCATCACCGTGGACGGACGTTCCACCTCCCAGCCCTCCGCCGACCGTCCCTCACGCAGATCCCGGAACGCCGTGACCAGTGCCTCGAGCACCGCGTCGTCGACCTGGAAGGGCGCTCCGGCCCGCTCCACGGACGCCCGCGCCTGGCCGCGTACCAGCGCGGTCTCGGCGTCCAGGTCCGGAATCGGGCCCACGGTCTCGAAGTTGAAGCGGCGCTTGAGCGCGGCGGACATCTCCGAGACGCCCTTGTCCCGCAGGTTGGCCGTGGCGATGAGCGTGAAGCCGGGCGCGGCATGCGCCAACGCGTCTTCCGTGCCCGCCAGTTCGGGCACCGCGATGCGCCGCTCGGACAGCAGCGACACCAGGGAGTCCTGGACCTCGGGAAGGCAGCGGGTCACCTCCTCCACCCGTGCGACGGCGCCCCGGGACATCGCGGTGAGCACCGGGGAGGGGACGAGCGCCTGCCTGCTGGGACCCTGGGCGAGCAACAGGGCGTAGTTCCAGCCGTACCTGAGCTGGTCCTCGGTCGTGCCCGCCGTACCCTGCACGACCAGCCCGCTGGTGCCGCACACGGCGGCCGACAGCAGTTCGGACAGCATCGACTTGGCGGTACCGGGCTCGCCTACCAGCAGCAGACCCCGCTCACCCGCGAGTGTCACCACACAGCGCTCGACCAGGGCCCGGTCGCCGACGAACTTGTCCTCCACGACCAGCCGGCGCGGCACCCCCGCCGGCGCCTGGGCGTCGTCGGGCAGCCGCAGCGCCTGGCCGCCGCTGCCCATGACGAAGGTGACGACGGCGCGGGGCGTGAGCCGCCAGGCGGGCGGGCGCGGCCCGGCGTCGTACGCGGCGAGGAAGGCCAGTTCGGTGGCGTACCGTTCCTCGGGCGGCACGATCTGGCGGAGCGGAGCGGCACTGGCGGTCATCGGTGGTCGTCCTTCGCGGTGGTACGGATGGTGGTGCCGGCGGCGGTGCGGGTGCGGGCGGTGGCGCGGTGCGGGGTCATCGGCGGCGGCCGCCGCGGGTCGCTCGCGTGGTCAGCTGCTCGTACGCGGGCGCGTCCCCGGCCCGCACGCGCTCCCAGGCGCGGGCGAACAGCTCCGGCACCGGGACCAGCGGCACGGTGCGTTCGCCGTCGGAGACCGGGTAGAGCGCTTCCTTCCAGGTCTCCACCGGCAGGGCCGGGGCCTTGAGGTCGCGCCAGCCGCCGGGCAGGAAGAGGGTGCGGCCGGCTCGTGGGCGCTTGGCCTCGACCACCAGAGCGCTCGCCGTCAGTTCGGCGCGTGCCTTCTTCGTCCGGGCGGGCTTCCAGCCGGTCCAGCGCGCGCAGTTGCGGTCGGTCGGATCGGGCAGCGCCAGCAACTGGAGGTAGAGCGCCGCCGCGTCCTCACCCAGTCCGTGGGCCGAAGCGACCTCGGCGACCAGGGCGGGCACGCTGACCGTGGGGTCCTGGGCGTACCCCGCGGGTCCCTCGGCCGCGAGGGCGCGGTCCAGGTCACCGCCGAGGATCGTCTGCACGGCGCGCAACGAGGTGGTACGCCCCTCGCCGAGCAGGCCCGCCAGGAGCCCGAAGACGGAGTCGTCCGGTCCGCTCAGCGTGGCCGGCCGGATCATGACGTGCTCCGTGTCCGAGTACCAGGGGCGCAGCACCAGCGTGGCGCCGGCCCGGGTCAGTCCGTCGGCGTCGGCGCCGCCGGACTCGGGCAGGCCGAAGACCTTGCGCAGCTGGACGGAGGCCGGGCCGCCCTTCTCCGTCCAGTCCAGGCCCAGTTCGAGCAGCAGCTCGGGGTCGGCCAGGCGACGGCGCAGCGCGGTGAGTCCGTCCGTCAGCCCGGCCCGCAGCGGATGCCCGTACGGCAGCAGGTACGCGAGCGCCGCCAGGCTCTCCACGGCCCCGGCCAGCGCATACGAACCGGGTACCGCCGACGGGTCGGCGGGCGCCAGGTCGCCGTCCTTGCCGGGCCGGAACACCGTGGTACGGGTGAGCCACGGGGTACGCGCGGGGTTGAGCACGGCCTCGGCATGACGGACGCCCATGCCGGCCAGCTCGGTGCTGAGGTCCTCCGGCAGACGCACCAGGGTGCCGAGGCGCTCGGTCCAGAGCCGCGCCGCGGACGCTGTGTCGGGGCCGCTCGTCCACAGCTCGGCCGGGTCGTCCGGCAGCAGCGCGCCGAGGAGCGCCCGCTGCTCGTCGAGGCCCAGGGAGTTCAGCAGCTCGGCCCCGAAGCCGCGCTGACGAGGCTTGAGACCGACGGTGGCGAGGCCCTCGGCACCGGGTGACTGCGGATGGCCGGCCAGCAGCACGGTGGCCTGGAGCGGACCGAGCCCGTCGTGCGTCGCGGCCACCAGTGCCTCGGGAGCGCCGGGCCGCCAGGGTGCGGCGCCCTTCTCGCGGACCAGCCGGGTCAGGGCCGCGAGCCGGTCCGCCGGAATCCCGCCGGCATGCCGGGTCTCCCGGACCAGCGTGAAGTGCCCGACGGCACCGAACGCCCCGGACGGATCGTGGTCCAGAGCCAGCCACTCGACCTGGCCCAGCCGGGCGTCCACGCTCTGGCAGCCGAGTATCACCACCGTACGGCCGTCCCGGCGCAGCACCTGGCCCGTCCGCTGCTGCTTGTCGTGCGGCTCGCTCAGCACCACCTCGCGCAGCGTGGTCCCGAGCCCGGGGAGCGGTCCCTCGGCCAGCGCCTCGAACAGCAGGAGCAGCGGCTCGCGCTGGACGTCGGTGAGGGCCGGGGAAGCGGCGCGATAGGCGAGCGGCCGCAGCGCGCCCAGGACGGCCGGCCAGATCGCGCCGATGCCGGGGACGGTGTGCTCATCACTCAGCCAGCCGTCGCCGACGGCGTCGAGCCGCTCGGGTCTTGGCAGCGGCTTGCCGTCGGCGGGCCTGCCGGACAGCACGTGGTTCACCGAGCGGATCTGACGCAGCGCGGCCCAGCCGCTCTGCCACGCGTTCTGCAGGGACACGACTCCGGCGACGGCGTCGTGCAGCGTCCGGTCCCCGCCATGTTCCGGGGAGTAGTCCGCGAACATGCCCTCGGTCCGCTGCCGGGGCTGTCGCGGCCGCTCCTTCGGGGGCGTGGCCAGGGACGCGGCCGACTCGGCGACCCGCAGCGCCGCCCGGACCAGGGAGGCGACACCGGTCAGCAGCCGCCGGTCGGTGAGTCCGGGCAGGGACCGTGCCACCGCGGTCAGGGCGACGTCGTCGGCGGCCGGCACCGCGGCCCTCGCCCCGTCGTCCTGCCCGGCCCGGGCCAGCGCCTGCCGGCGCTCGTCCAGCGCCGTCGCCGTCGCCGCCATCAGCGCACCGGCCGCCTCGTCGGTCAGGGCACGCAGCACGCCCGAGCCCTGCTCGTCGCGGGGGCGCAGCGCGTGCCAGAACGCGACCGGCGGCACCAGCCGGGTACCGGCCGCGTACGCCCCGCCGGACTCGCCGAAGGACACCCGCCCGAGCTCGGTGCCGTCGCCCGCGTGCAGGGCGACGCTCTGGTACGTCTGCGTGGCGATCGGCTCCGCCCCGCCCGGCAGCCGCAGCGCGCCCAGCGGCACCCCGGGAACCCGGCCGTTGCGGGCCGCCCGCAGGGTCGCCGTCCGACCGTCCGGCGTGCCGGCGACGGTCCGGGCCTCGGCGCCCTCGCCCTCCGTGCGCACCCAGCGCCCCAGGACCGTGCCGTCGGTACCGAACGGGCTGTGCTCAAGACCGGGCTGCAACGGCAGCACCTCGCAGGAACCGTGCAGCAGCGAGGCGTCCTCGCGGACCGCCGACGCCAGCAGCGCCGGCAGCGAGGCACGTCCGTGCTCACCGGTCGCCGGGTCGTACTCCAGCCACACCGACTGCCGCCCTTGCCTGCCCTGACGCCAGTAGGTGGTGCCGTCGCCCAGCACCGGGCGGCTCGGCGGCAGGACCGTGTCCCCGGCGTGCAGGGTGCGGCCGCCCGTGGCCCGGCCGCCACCGGGCAGCGGCACCGAGGCGTTGGCCGCGTCCATGCCGGACCACCAGCCGGGCACCTGCTCACCGCCGAGCGCGAACACCTCGGACGGGCGGTTCGACCAGTAGCCGTGCTGCTTCGAGCCGTCCCGCCACAGCACCAGCAACTCGCCGTCGACGTAACGGAACCGGGGCCGCTGCCAGCGGTCCAGGTCCGTCGGCAGCCGCAGGTCGTGCGTGAGCAGCACCCCCTCGGGGCCGACCACGATCGCCTTGTGACCGCGCGCCAGGATCAGTGCGGGCCATGCCTCGGTCACCGACAGCGCGTTGTCCTGGTTGTTGCGCACCTCGGAGTCGAGCAGTCGCAGCGCCTCCTCCAGCGCGGGCCAGCCCAGTTCGTCGAGGATTCCGGCGCGGAGCGTACGGCCGAGGACCGGGACGACGTCGTACCCGCTGAGCCGGCCGACGGCGAGCGGGCTCTCCTGCACCACCGTCCGGAAGGGGCGCAGCCGCTCCAGCCTGGAGCCGGCGCCGGGCAGTCCGGTCGCGGCGGCGAACTCCGAGGTCGCCTCCTGCAGCCACTCGCGCAGCACGTCGCCGAGGACCGGATGCGCGGCCACCCTGGGGAGATCCGCGGGCCCCTGACCCCGCCCGAGCTCTTCGACGGCCTCGAACAGCATGGCCCGGTAACGGGATTCGGCTGCCAGCGCCTTCAGATCCCGCTGCCCGGGCCGCTCGTCGCGCAACCAGATGCTCAGCGGCAGATGAACCTGCACGTCCGCGTCCGGAACGGCGGGCGCGACGCCCTCCGCCACGCACAGGTCCAGCAGATCGAGGTCGGCGCCGGCCTGCCAGCGGCCGGTGAAGAGGTCCACGGGCCGTCCGGACGCCCGCAGCCGGGGCGCCATCCGCTCGACCAGCGCCAGCGTCGCGGGGGAACGGCGCGAGTACGCGGCCCCGTGCTTGCGGTGCTGGGCCCAGCGGCTCAGCCAGTCCGCCGCGTCCACGTCCCCGCCGTCGTCGGTGAGCAGCAGGTCCGCCCCGCACTCCGCAAGCAGCGCCAGCCAGAACTCGTCGTCCGCCACCTCCCGGCCCAGCCCGGCCGGCATGATCTCCAGCAGCCGCACCCGGATCTCCGGACGCTCCTCGGCGAGGACCGGCAGCACACTGCGGTAGGCGTTCCAGAAGGAGGCCGGCGCCCGTACGGCCGCCGGGGAGGCGAGCAGGTCGGCGACCAGGGCACACTCCTCGGTGACCCGGGCAAGACCCGCTGCCTTGATCAGCCCGCGCGCGTCCTGCGGCAGCGAGGCGTAAGGGGGCATCCCGGCCGCGCAGCGCTCCACCGTCAGCTGCCGGAACTGCGCCCAGGCGGTGGCCGGTTCGAGCCGCCGGGCGAGGTCCTTCACGTACTCCTTGAGCGCCTTGACCGTGAGCGCCCCGGCGAAGGCGAACTCCAGGAACACCGCGCGCTGCCGCTCCTCGTCCACGGCCAGGGCGTGCACCCGCTCCGCCTCGCGGGCCTTGCCGAAGAAGGCCGCCGCGTAGGTGGTGTTCTCGTGCTGGAGGAAGACCCGCGCGGCCTGCTCGTAGAAGGTCGGCAGGAAGTGCGGGACCGCCCGGCCGAGCCGCTCGCCGAGTGCCTCGAAGCCCTCCTTCGCATTGCCCGGCTTGGACTTGGCCTGCCGGGCCAGCCGCTCGACGTCCTTGACCAGGGCGAGGGCGTGATGGCCGTTGGCCGGGTCGTGGACCAGCGCCCAGGCGGGGAAGCCCAGGGTCTCCCGGCGCACCTGGCCGACTTCGGGCGTCTCGGGGGCCCGGGCGAGGCCGAGGAACTCCAGGGCCAGGTCCTCGGCCTCGCCGAGGGTGCCCGGCACCAGGCGCACCACCGGGCGGTCCTCCAGGGCGGGGTGGGTGTAGGTGCGGGCCGTCAGGACGTCGGCGTCCTCGCGCCGGGTGGTGCCCGACGGCAGGATCGCGCCGGCGTCGAGCAGCGTGGCCGTGGTGGTGTCGTCGTACGTGGTCATGCCGCCCGCTCCTCGTCCTCGATGTCCCGTCCGGCGTACAGTGCCGCCGCCATGCGCATGCCCTCCGACCAGGCGACCGGGCCGACCTGACCCAGCTTCAGCGCCCGGCCCGCCGGATCGGTCCACACCAGCGGACCGGTCTCGGTCTCGTAGTAGGCGTCGAAGTCGCCGACCCAGACCCGGGCCTCGATCCCGCGGCCCTCCTCCAGCACGGAGCACACCGCATGGCCGCCGCGCACCCGGTACCCCAACTGCGTGGCCCTGCCGTGCAGGAAGCGCAGCTCCTTGAACACCCCGCCCGCGTACTCCTCGACCTGGGCGGCGTCCGCGTCCAGGGTGGCCGGGCGGTGCCAGACCTCACGGAAGAGCTGCTGGGCCTTCTGCTCGACGCCCAGCTCGACGGCGAACTCCCGCAGCTCCTCAAGGTCTTCGAGGAGCACCGGGTGCGGCAGCCGGACCAGGTCGGGGGCGATGCGCACGGTGTCGCCGTCGAGATCCACCAGGCCGAGCCCGCGCTCGGCGTCGGCGTCCCGCAGGAAGCCGGCGACCTCGCCGTCGGCGCCGGTGACCACGAGGTCGCGCAGCGCGGCCTGCCAGGCCGGGTCCGGCCAGACCCGGGTGAGGACCTCCAGCGGCACCGACAGCGAACGGGTCAACCACCGTTCCACATCGGTCAGACACTGCCGCTCGTGCCGCTCCAGCCACTCGGTGAGCTGCCGCAGTCCCACCACCGCCGGATCGTCCGCGAGTTTCGCGGGCACGGACTTCAGCCGCCGTCCCGCCGCGTTGCGGCAGACCACCTTCCCGTCGTCCAGGGCCACTTCGTAGTCCCCGGCCGTCACCCACCCCATGCGTGCCTCCCCGCACCGCAGTGATCAAGTGATGGCGACTGTAGGGGAGACCACTGACAACGCCCTCCACGGTCCCCGGCGACGGCGGAGAACCGCCCCTCATCAGGGGTGACAGGGGCCGCCGGGAGGCGTGAGGCGGGATACCGGAACGGCCCCGGTCCAGGCGGAGACGCCTGGACCAGGGCCGTGCGGAAGTCGGTCGGGGGAGGACGTCAGCCCTGCCCCGCCTCCTTCTCACGCTTCAGGTTCTTCAGCCGTGCGCCCTCCTTGCGGACCTCCGCCTGGGTGGCGCGCTCCTTCGCCAGCCACTCGGGCAGCTCGCGCTTGAGCTCCTCGATCTGCTCGGTGGTGAGCGGCTCGGTGACCCCGCCGCGGGCCAGCCCCGCGATGGACACGCCCAGCCGCTCCGCGACCACCGGACGCGGGTGCGGCCCGTTGGCCCGCAGTTCGCGCAGCCACTCGGGCGGGTCGGCCTGGAGTTCGGTCAGCTCGGCGCGCGAGACGACGCCCTCCTGGAAAGCGGCGGGCGTGGCGGGCAGGTACACACCCAGCTTCTTCGCCGCGGTCGCGGGCTTCATCGTCTGGGTGGTCTGGTGCGAACTCATGAGGTCAAGGGTATCGGCCGGGTAGGAAGGCGCCGACCACGGCCGACGCGGGGCCCGCCGACCACGGCCGACGCGGGGCCCGCCGACCACGGCCGACGCGGGGCCCGCCGGCCACGGCCGACCTGGGCCGCGCCGGCCACGGCTGACGCGAGGGCGCCAGCACCGTCGATGCGGGGCCGACGTCTCCGGCCGATGCGGGGCTGCCGCCCCCGGCCGATGCGGGGCTGCCGTCTCCGGCCGATGCGGGGCCGCCGTCTCCGGCCGATGCGGGGCTGCCGCCCCCGGCCGATGCGGGGCTGCCGTCTCCGGCCGATGCGGGGCTGCCGTCTCCGGCCGGTTAACCTGGCCAGGTGACAGGCTCGGAGGAAACACCGTCGTTCCGGCTCGCGTACGTCCCGGGCGTGACGCCCGCCAAATGGGTACGGATCTGGCAGGAGCGGCTGCCCGACATCCCCCTCAGCCTCCACCAGGTCACGGCCGCCGAGGCGTCCGACATGCTGCGCGCGGGGGACGCGGACGCGGGCTTCGTACGGCTCCCGGTGGACCGTACGTTCTTCAGCGCGATCCCCCTCTACACCGAGGCCTCGGTGGTCGTCGTACCCAAGGACCATGTGATCACGGCGGCCGAGGAGGTCACCGTCGCCGACCTCGCCGACGAGGTCCTCTTCCACCCCCTGGACGACGTCTTCGACTGGGACGCGCCACCCGGCGAGCCCGCCTTCGAACGCCCGGCCACCACCGAGGACGCCGTCGAACTGGTCGCCGCCGGCGTCGGCCTGCTGGTCGTCCCGCAGTCGCTGGCCCGGCTGCACCACCGCCGGGACCTCACCTACCGGACGCTCACCGACGCCCCCCAGTCGACCGTCGCCCTGTCCTGGCCCGAGGAGGCCACCACGGACCTGGTCGAGGACTTCATCGGCATCGTCCGCGGCCGCACGGTCAACAGCACGCGCGGCCGCCAGGCCGAACAGGCGCCGCAGGGATCCCAGGGCGGGCGGACGCAGCCGAAACGCCCACAGAAGGCGACCGCGGCGGGCCGCGGCGCGCAGGGCCGGTCCGGGACCGGCGGAGCCAAGCGCACCCAGTCCGCCAAGCCCGCGAAACGCGGAAAGCCCCGCCGCCGGTCATGAGTCACGGATAGGCCGGTCACGTGTCGCCGGTCGGCCGGTCACCAGCCCGCGGGCCTCGGGCGCAGGGCTAGGGCGATACGCCGTACGGGATCCGTCGGGGCCGGGCTTCGTGACCGCTCCCGGTCTGCTCCCGCGCGCCCCGATCACCCTCCCCGATCCAGGGCCCCCGCGATGTCACGATGCCTCCGGACATCCCGGAGATCAGCGCTGGAGGCGCCCGTGAGCCCCGAAGTAGCCCCGGACGAAGCCGTCGACCCCCGTACGTCGTCCGCGTTCCTCGTCAACGAATCGCTCGGCTACCTGTTCCCGGCCGCCCTGCGCGCCGCCGCGGTCGTCGGGGTGGCCGACCATCTGGCCGACGGCCCCCGTACCCCGGCCGAACTGGCCGCGGCCACCGGTACCGACGCGCGGAGCCTCTACCGGGTGCTCCGGCTGCTCGCCACGCGCGGCGTCTTCGAGGAGGACGCCGGCGGCCGCTTCCGGCTCACCTCCGCCGGTGACACCCTGCGCAGCGACGCACCCTGCTCGGCACGCTCGGCCGTCCTGATGAACACCGACCGCAGCATGTGGCTGCCGACCGCCGACCTGAGCCGCTGTGTCAGCGAGGGCACATCCGCGTTCGAGCCCCTCTTCGGGCTGCCGTTCTGGGACTACTTCGCGCAGGACGAGGACACCGCGGACGTCTTCCACTGCGGTATGGCCGCGATGTCCGACGCCGAGAACGAGCCCATCGCCACCGCCTGCGACTTCCCGCCCGGCGGAACGGTCGTGGACGTGGGCGGCGGCCACGGCGGATTCCTGCTGACGGTCCTCGACCACCACCCCGGTCTGCACGGCGTGCTGTACGACCGGCCGCACGTCCTGGCCGGGCACCGCCTGGACACACCCGGGACCGTGGGGCGCTGGAGCACCGAGTCCGGCGACTTCTTCACCGCCGTACCCAAGGGCGACGTCCTCGTGCTCAAGCGGATCCTGCACGACTGGGAGGACGAGCAGTGTGTGGCCCTCCTCGACCGCTGCCGTGCCGCGCTGGCGCCGGGCGGCCGGGTCCTGGTGGTGGACGCGGTGGTTCCGCCGGGCAACGCACCCCATCAGGCCAAGGCGCTCGACCTGCTGCTGATGGCGGCCCTGGTCGGCCGGGAACGCACCGCACCGGAGTTCGCCAAGCTGTTCGAGTCCGCCGGTCTGAAGCTGTCGAGGATCGTGCCGACCCCGACCGTGCTCTCGGTGCTGGAGGCGGTGGCCGCCTAGGAGATCCCGAGGCGGTGCCGCTCAGGAGATCCCGGCCCGGAACACCCTGGGCTCAGTCGTCCTCCGGCACCCGCGACCGCTCGCGCATGTCGGCGGTCGCCAGGCACAGCGCCACCAGGATCAGTCCGACGGACGTGAGCAGGCCCAGCTGGAGCGCCTCGGTGGCCGGGCCGCCGTTCGCGAGGTGGGCGAAGTACACGGAGCCCACCACGGCGATCCCGGCCGCCGAGCCGACGCGCTGGCCGGTCTGCAGCACCCCGCCGGCCGCGCCGGCCCGCTTCACCGGGACGCGGGTGAGCGTGAGCGTCGTGTTGGGGGAGACCGTGAGACCGGAGCCGATCCCGCCGACGATCATCGGCACCGCCGCGGCCCACCCCAGGTCCTCCAACGGCACCAGCCACGCCACCGCGGCGATCCCGAGCAGTCCCACCGCCACCCCGCTGAGGCCGATGACGACCAGTTTGCGCCCGTGCCGCACCACCATCCGGCCCCCGAGGGCGGCACCGACCGCCGAGGAGACCGCGAACGGCAGCACCGTGAGTCCGGAGGCCAGCGCGCTGTATCCGGCGGCGTTCTGCAGGAACAGGGCGAGGACGAAGAAGACCGTGGTGAAGCCCGCGAAGTAGCTCAGGCTGATCAGCGCGCCGAGGGTGAAGGACCGCAGCGAGAACAGCTCCAGATCGACCAGGGGTGCCCGTCCGAGCCGTCCCTGCCGCCGTTCCCACACCCAGAACAGGCCCAGCAGCACTCCGCCCACCGGCAGCAGCGCCCACTTCAGCCGCCCGGTCCACTGCTGCTCCTGCACCAGCGGCAGCATCAGCGCGAGCACCCCGGCGCCGAGGAGCACCACCCCGACGGGGTCGAACTCCTCCCGTCGGCCGGGCGAGGCGGGGAACCGGGGCAGCAGCCGCAGTCCGGCGGCGAACGCGGCCACCCCGATCGGCAGGTTGACGAAGAACACCCAGCGCCAGCCGTCGCCGGTACCGACCGCGTCGATGATCAGGCCGCCCGCCAGCGGACCGACCGCCGTCGAGACGCCGATGACACTGCCGAGCAGCCCGAAGGCCCTGGCCCGTTCGGCGCCCTGGAACATCTGCTGGATCAGCCCCGAGGTCTGCGGGGCCACCGTGCCCGCCGCCGCGCCCTGGATCAGCCGGCACGCCACCAGCCAGTCGGGGCTCGCGGCGAGGCCGCAGGCCGCCGACGCCACCGTGAACGCGGCCAGCCCGAGGAGGAAGGCCTGGCGCCGGCCGCGCATGTCGCCGAGCCGGCCGGCCGGTACGAGCGCCAGCCCGAAGGTCAGGGCGTAGCCGGAGACCACCCAGGACTGGGCGGCCTCGGTCGCGCCGAGCCCGTGCTCGATCGAGGGCAGTGCCACGTTCACGATGGAGGTGTCGAGCAGCGAGATGAAGCCGGCCGCCAGACACACCCCGAGCGCCCGCCACCGCCGGTCCTCGGTGGCCGGTCGCTGCGGCTTTGCCCAGGTCGTGGTCATGCCGCCACGCTATGCAGTCACCACAGACGTCGCACGACCGGCGGAGCGAACGGCTGGCGGTACAGGTCCGTCAGGGTGACCCTCGGCGGGCGCCCGCCGGCGATGAGCGTGCGGCCCTGCGGGCGTTCTCGTGGGGTGCGCTTCGCCCAGGCCGTTACGCCCGTGCCGTCCGGCCGATCGACTCCACGAGGGGCAGCAGGCGGAACGGGACGCGTTCGCGCAGGGCCACCTCCGTGCGGGTGCGTACCACTCCCGGCAGGCTGATCAGTTTCTGGATCACGTCCTCCAGGTGCGCGTTGTCCCGCGCCACCACCCGGGTCAGCAGGTCCCCGCCGCCCGTGATCGAGAACGCCTCCACGATCTCCGGCACGGCGGCCAGCGCGTCCCCCACGTCGTCGAGGTGGCCCTGGGTGACCTCGATGTGCACGAAGGCCAGCACCGGGTGGCCGAGGGCGGCGGGGGAGAGGGAGGGGCCGCTGCCGGTGATCACACCGTCCCGCTCCAGCCGGTCCAGGCGGGCCTGGAGGGTGCCGCGGGCGACACCGAGGATCCGGGCGTACTCGCGCACGCTGGTGCGCGGCTGCTCCAGCAGCAGGCGCAGGATGCGGGTGTCGAGCTCGTCCACGGTCATGGAGCGCGACTGTACCAATGGCTCACAGCCGGTCCGCGCCGAGCTGGGCCATTGGTGCCCCCAGTGGCCGGACTCGTGGGCTGGGAGTGGGCCGATGGCTCAGTCACATCGGGAACACTTGAGCCGATCGCCCCGGCGATGCTCTCATGGGGGTGTCGATGGCGCTGCGGATCCCCGCGGCGCCATTTCTGTGCCGTCCACGCGGCGCCATTCGGTGCGGTCCATGGGAGGGAAAGCAGTGCTGAAGAGGGTGTTCACGGCTCCGGACCCGGGGCGGGTGCGGCTGCGCTTCGCCGCCCGGGCCGTACTGGGCATCGGCCTCGCCGTCGTGCTCTGCGGGGCGGCCGGGCACTCCCTCACGGGCGCCGTCACCGGCGGGCTCGCCGCGCTGCTCACCCTGTTCACGGTCGCCGACGCCACCGTGCGCGGGCAGGCCGTCACCACGGCGCTGCTGCCCGCCGTGGGCCTCCCCGTGCTGGCCGCCGCGGCCGGACTGCACGACGTGCCCGTCGCGCGGGACCTGGTCTTCCTCGCCGTGGTCGGCGCGGGCGTGTACGCGCGCCGTTGGGGGCCGCGGGGCCACAGCCTCGGCGTGTTCGCCTTCATGACCTACTTCGTGGCCCAGTTCCTGCACGCCACGCCCGGACAGCTGCCCGAGCTGTACGCCGCCGTGCTGCTCTCCGTGCTCGGCGCGGCCGCCGTCCGCTTCGGCCTGTGGTGCTACGAGCGCCGCCTGCCCCCGGTGCCGGTACCCGCCCCGCCCGCCGGCAGCGGCCTGGCCCGGGTGACCACCCGGCAGGCGGTCCAGGCCACCGCGGGCGCGGGTTTCGCGCTGGTCGTCGGCCAGGCGGTGTCGGGCCAGCGCTGGTACTGGGCGGTCGGCGCCACCTGGTGGATCTTCGTCAACACCGCCTCGCGCGGCGAGACCCTGGTCCGGGGCTTCCGCCGGGTCCTCGGCACCGTCCTCGGCATCGCGCTCGGCCTGCTCGTCGCCGTCCCCGTGCACGGCGCGCCCGTCCCCACCGCCGTGCTGGTCGCGGTCGCCGTCTTCGGCATCTTCTACTCGGCCGCCGTCTCCTACACCTGGATGATGCTCTGGGTGACCTTGCTCGCCGAGCTCCTCTACGGCCTCCTCGGCGTCCTCACCCCCGGCCTGCTGGCGCTCCGGCTCACCGAGACCGCGGTGGGCGCCGTCGGCGCCGGGCTCGCCGTGCTGTTCGTGCTGCCGGTCACCACCCACCTCATCACCGACGCCTGGATCCAGCGCGCCCTGCGCTGTGTCCACGCCTGCACGGCCGAGGCCGCCGCCCGGCTCGCCGGGTCCGCCATCGCCGACCCGGCACCCCGGGTGGCCGAACTGGAGCAGCTGCTCGGCCGGGTACGGCTCTCGGTCGCGCCCCTCGTCCATCCGCTCACCCCGATGCCCGGCCGCAGGCGCCGCGCCCGCCGCGTCCTCGCCCTGCTGGACGACTGCGCTCGGGAGATCCGTGGCCTGGTCGCGGTCGCCGCCGACCCCGAGGCCTCCCACGACGCCCGGCTGGCCGCCGCCTGCTGGCGGGTCGAGGCGGCCGTGGAGGCGCTCACCCTGGGCTCCGCACACAGCACCGGCCCGGCCGAACCGCCCACCGAGCCCGCCCTGGCCCATCTGCACGGCCTGGAGCGCGCACTGGCCGAACTCGCCGAGCCGTTGCGCGCCCCCTCGGGCTCACCCCTGGTCGGCGCCTGAGACGCGCCGCCCCGGACATCTTGGTCTAGACCGCAAACTGCTACCGTCGGCCCGGGACTGGCTCGTACTGACTCGTACCGGCTCGTGGCGAGAACCGAGAAGACCGAGAGGGGACACCGGTGGCAGAGGGCGGCAGGCGGCGGAGGGCGTTCATCGGATCGTTCACGGCGGCGGGCGGGCCGGGGGTCGTCACGGCGGCGGTCCATCCGCACAGCGGTGCCCTGGCCCTCCTGGAGGGCGTCGACGGCGTCCCCGACCCGTCGTTCCTGGCGCTCGCACCCGGCGGCCACACCCTGTACGCGGTCAGCGAGACCGCCGACGGCGCGGTGGCCGCGTACCACGTCCACGACGACAAGCCACGGCTCGCCGGACCGCCGGTCCCGGTCGACGCCAGCGGCCCCACCCACCTCAGCGTCTTCGACGGTCACGTCCTGACCGCCAACTACGGCTCCGGCAGTGTCAGCGCCGTCCCCGTCCGCCCCGACGGCACCCTCGCCGGCGCCGCCTCCGGAGTGCTCCGGCACACCGGCTCGGGCCCGCACGAGCGCCGTCAGCGCGGCCCGCACGCCCACCAGGTGCAGCCGGACCCCAGCGGCCGCTGGGCGGTCAGCGTCGACCTCGGCACCGACTCGGTCCGGGTCTGCACCCTGAACGAGGGCACCCTCGCCGTCCACCGCGAGTTCGCCCTGCGCCCCGGCTCCGGCCCACGCCACCTGGCCTTCCACCCCGGCGGCCGGTACGCCTACGTGGTCAACGAACTCACCCCGACCGTCACGGTCTGCCGCTGGGACGCCGGTACCGGCGCCCTGAAGCCGCTGGCCGAGACCCCGGTACTGCCCGGCGCCCCGGCCGGCGACGCCTATCCGTCCGGCATCGTCGTATCGCCCGACGGCCGCTTCGTCTGGACGGCGACCCGGGGCGAGGACGTCCTGACGACGTTCGCCGTCGACGGGGACCAACTCCACCTGACGGCCACGGTCCCGTGCGGCGGCCACTGGCCCCGGGACCTCACCGAATCCGGGGGTTTCCTCTACTCGGCCAACGAACGGTCCGGGGACATCACCTGGTTCACCGTCGACCAGGAGACGGGCGTACCACGCTACGACGGCTCGGTGGAACTCCCGGCGGCGTCCTGCGTGATCTTCGACTGAGCCCGGCCGGACGGCGCCCCGTAAGGGGCGCGCGGCTCCGCCGGGTGGGCGCCCTCGGACCCCACCGGGCGGCCGGTCGAAGACCCGCCGCGCCACTCCCGAAACGGCAGACGGGTCCCTTCCGGGAAGGGACCCGTCGAGGCACACACGTCAACTCAGCGAACGGGCGCACCCTGCGGCTGCTGCGGAGCGATCCCCAGCGCCGTCGTGTACTTGGCCAGCGCCAGCTTGCCGATCGCCGGGTACGGACCCAGCGGCTCGGCCGTGGCGCACCCCGCCTCCTCGGCGGCCGCCGTCAGCAGGCCCCCGTCGATCTCGGGACCGATCAGATACGGCGCCAGCGCCAGCTGCTGCGAACCCGACGCCCGCAGCTGCTCGGCGATGGAGGAGATCGAACCCTCCTGGTCCAGCGCCGCTGCCATCACCGGCACGGCCAGGCGCGCGGCGAGCAGCATGCCGGTGATCCCGGCGGCCTGCACGGCCTCCTCGCCGCCCACGGAGGCGAGGATGATGCCGTCGGCGGCCGTGGCCACGGTGAACAGGCGGGCGCGGTCGGCGCGGGCCAGACCGGCCTCCGAGAGACGCACGTGCAGCGCCTCCGCGAGCAGCGGGTGCGGGCCGAGGACGTCGGTCAGATCGGCGGCGACCCGGCTCTCCATGACGGCCTGGCGGACCTGGCGCAGCAGCGCGCTGTCCGGGCCGGCCAGCAGCGGCACGACCACCGCGACCGGGCCGTCGGGCATCTTGACGCCCTCGACACCGGCGGCGACGGCCTGCTCGTAGCGGGCGGCGCGCTCCTCGGCGCCGCGGGCGAGCACGGACTGGAGGGTGGGGAACTCCGCGTCGTCCCCGTCCAGGTACCCGATCCGGGCGTCCAGGCCGGGCAGCTCGGAGCGGGCGATGCTCACGACCTCCTCGGCGAGGGAGCGCGTGACCGCGCTGGGCGTACCCGGCACCGCGAGGACGAGCGCGGGCGCGTCCTCGGGAGCCACCAGCGGCTCGGGTCGGCGGTGCCGCCCGGGCTGGCGAGGTCGCGGCATTCGTACTGGCAGGCCGGACGCGGGCCCAGTGGGGGAGCTCATGGCGACGCATGTTACTGGCTTATTGGGCTCCCCTGTTCGGGGAGGGTGCAGGTGAGCGGTATCCGTCCGGTTTTGTCTGATGAGTTACGCATGATTCGGAGGTGATCCCGTCAGGTGTCGGACACTTCGTGTCGCAGTGGGATCAATCCCTTTTTGTATGTACTACGGAGAGCAGCTTTTCATCACCCGGCAGAGTGAGCCGTCCGGTGACCAGGTCACTCGCGACGCGTACCGCTCCGTGCAGCGGACCGCCCTCCGCCGGAACCCGCCGGGCCCTCGGCAGCAGCCTCGCCAACTCCTCGGCCAGCGGCACCAGAAGCGGGTCGCCCAGTTCGGACAGGCCGCCGGTGAGGGCGACTCGGGGCGCACCGGCCGTCGGGCAGACGGCGGCTGCCGACTCCGCCATGTGCCGGGCCGCCGCGCGCAGGATCCCGGCGGCGACCGGGTCGTGGGCGGCGCAGTCGGCGACCAGCGGGGCGAAGGAGGCCAGTACGGCGGGCCGGTCGGCGCGCGGATAGAGCTGCCCGGGCAGCCCGGCCGGCGGCCCGAACCGCTCCTCGGCGCACGCCAGCAGCGCCGCCGAGCCGCCGTCCCGCCCGTCGAAGGCGCGCAGCGCCGCCTCCAGGCCCGCCCGGCCGATCCAGGCGCCACCGCCGCAGTCGCCCAGCAGATGCCCCCAGCCGTCCGCCCGGCGCCACCCGGCCAGATCCGTGCCGATCGCGATCAGCCCCGTACCGGCGGCGATCACCGCGCCCGGGTGGGGGCCCAGGGCGCCGACGTACGCCGTCACCGCGTCGGCGGCCAGGGCGACCGTCCGCACACCGAGTTCACGGGCCAGCGCGTCCGGCAGGTCGGCGCGCAGGGCGTCCCCGAGACTGGCCAGTCCGGCGGCGCCGACGACCGCCGTCGGCACCCCGTCCAGGCCGTACTCGCCGATCAGCGCCCGTGCCATGGGCAGGAGTTGCTCCAGCAGATGCCCGGGGTCGAGGCCTCGCGCGCCCGTCCGCACCGGCTCCCGGGACTCCCGCGGCACCGACGGTTCCCGCCCCGGTACACCTACGACGGCTCGCAGCCCGGAACCGCCGGAGTCGACGGCGAGAAAGCCGGATCCGAGGCCCTCGGTGCCCCCGGAACCGACGGCGCGGCCCTGGACGCCGGGGACCCTGCCGCCGCCTGCGCTCACGGCAGACGCCAGTCCACCGGCTGTCCCCCCTGCTGGATCAGCAGGTCGTTGGCCCGGCTGAACGGGCGGGAGCCGAAGAAACCGCGGTCCGCCGACATGGGCGAGGGGTGCGCGGACTCCACCGCCGGCAACTGGCCCAGCAGCGGACGGAGGTTGCGCGCGTCGCGGCCCCACAGGACGGACACCAGCGGCTTGCCACGCCCGGCCAGTGCCCGGATCGCCTGCTCGGTGACCTCCTCCCAGCCCTTGCCCCGGTGCGCGGCCGGACTGCGTGGAGCCGTCGTGAGCGCCCTGTTGAGCAGCAGGACGCCCTGCCGGGTCCAGGGGGTGAGGTCGCCGTTGGACGGCTGGGGCAGCCCCAGGTCGGTGTTCAGCTCGCGGAAGATGTTGATCAGGCTGCCCGGCAGCGGGCGTACCTCGGGCGCGACCGAGAACGACAGGCCCACCGCGTGCCCCGGGGTGGGGTACGGGTCCTGGCCGACGATCAGGACGCGAACGTCGTCGAAGGGCTGCTGGAAGGCCCGCAGGACGTTCGGCCCGGCCGGGAGGTAGGTGCGTCCCGCGGCGATCTCCGTGCGCAGGAAGTCGCCCATCGCGGCGATCTTCCCGGCCACGGGTTCCAGGGCCTTCGCCCAGCCCGGTTCGACGATTTCATGCAAGGGTCGTGGTGCCACGGCGTCACCCTACTGCCGTACACAGGTCGGTGATCAAGCCGCGGTCGCGGGACGACCGAGGATGACCGGACCGTCGGCTCGTATGACAGAAACCGCGGCCTCCGGACCCTTCGCCGGCACAGGTCGCGGCGGCCGTGCCGGCCCGGCCGAACAAGGTGCCGGGACTCGTTCCGGGAGACGCCTGCGCGAGCGGGCTCAGTCGTGCGACCGTCGACTCGGAGGTTCGCCGTGAGCAACGGGGCGGCCTCTCCCGTATGGGAGGGCGGTCCGGGCTGTCCGTGCGCGCGTGAGGAGGATGCCTTTGAAGGCGTTCCGTGGTCCGAAGGTCTGGTTGTGGCGCTGGCGGAGCAACCCGCTGAAGCGGCGCGCCGACACACTGGAGGCCTGGGTGCTGCTCGGCGCCTGGCTGTTCACCTTGCTGGCCGGGGTGCTCGGCGGGCTCGCGGCGGCCCGGTCGGTCGAGGACGGTCTGGCCCGTGAGCGCGCCGAATGGCACCCGGTCGTGGCCCATGTCATGGACAAGGCCCCAGGAAATTCCGGGCCGAAGTCCGAGTCCTCCGGCGGCGAACGGGTCTGGGCAAGGGTGGGCTGGACCGTCGACGACGGCTCCGCGCACACCGGCCAGGCCCGGGTCCCGGCCGGCAGCAAGGTCGGCACCCCGGTCACCGTCTGGACGGATCTCCAGGGGCATCTGGTCACGCGGCCCGCCACCGCGTCCGAGGCGCATTTCCGGTCCGTGCTGATCGGTGCTCTGGTCGGGCTGAGCTCGGCCGCCGTCCCCTTCGTCGCCGGGCTCGTGGTGCGCGGCCGGCTGGAGCGGCGGCGGATGGACCGCTGGGACGCGGAGTGGTCGCGGCTCGGGCCGCAGTGGGGCCGGACGATCGGCTGAGCCGGCGCCCGCTCCGGGGCTTCGGGGTCACTGACTCGCCAGCGCCGTACGGCAGTTGGCGAGCAGTCGCTCGTCCCGGGCGATGTCGTGGCTGCCGTACCCGCCCGGCCGGGCCGTGTGCCGTCGGCCGGTGGCGAGTTCGGCCGTCAGCAGGTCGCGCAGCGGTGCGCCCGCCGGGCCCATCTCCGCCAGGCACTCGGCGATCGCACCGCGGGCGTACGGATTCTCCGCCCAGGCGGCCCGCAGCACCGGCAGCACCGGATCCGGATCCCCGTCGATCCGCCACCAGGCCTGCGCCGCCGCGGTCCGTTCCCACACCCGGCCCGATGCCGCCAGCACGCGCAGCGCGGGCAGCGCGTCGCGGGCGGCGGCCCCGAGCCGCCCCAGCTGCTCGGCCGCCGTCCGGGTGCTACGGCCGTGACCGTGCGTCAACTCCCGCAGCAGCACAGGGAGTACGGCGCCGGCGTCGCCCTCCGCCGCCCACAGGGCCCCCGCCGCCAGGGCCGCGTGCCCGGTGTCGAGGAGCCCGCGCAGGACCGGCGTCGCCGCCCGGGCCGCCGTACCCAGGGCGTCGAGTGCGCGCACCGCCTGCCCTGCCAGGGCCTCCCGCGCCCCGAGTCCGTCCGGCGCGCCGCGCAGCAGCCGCAGCACCTCGGGCACCGCTGCCGGATCCCTGAGGGCGGTGAGCGCCGCCAACAGCGGAGCGGCCAGTTCGGCGGCCTCGGGGGAGTCCAGCGGGACCTGGCCGAGCCGGTGCCGCAGCGCGGGGGCGAGCGGAGCCGCGGCCGGGCCCAGCCGGACCACCTCGAAGCCCAGCCCGGCGGGAGCCGCCGGGCCCGCCAGCAACTGGGCCAGGACCGGGACCGCGCGCGGATCGCCGCTTCTGGCCAGCGCCTTGAGCGGTCCGCCCAGCGAGGGTCTGCCGCGCTCCCAGGTGTGCACCCACAGGTCGGGCCGCGCGATCACCAGGGCGTGCAGTTCGTCGGCGGCGGGCGCGGCCAGCCCGAACAGCTCCGCGAGCACCGAGACGGCCGCGTCGCGCAACTGGTCTTCCTGGCAGCCCAGTTGGGCGCCGATCAACGAGACGGGCGCGCTGAAGTCCGCCCGCCACTCCCGGAACAGCCCCGCCGACATCCGCACCGCGTTGCAGCGGTCCATCGCGTCCGGACTGCCCAACTGGCCCACCAGCAGAGCGATCCGGTCGGCCACCCGGTCGGCCAGCGCCCGGTGGAGGGTACGCAGCAGATACGAACCCTCCTCGTCCGACGGCCGCAGCCGCCGTATCCGGCCGACCAGCGTGTCCGGCTCCATCCGGTCCGGATGTGCGGCGCGCCGCCCGGACCGCTCCCGGAGCAGCCGGACCGCCGTCGGCACCAGGCCGGCGGGCAGCCGCTCCGGCGCACCGAGGGCCAGCTGGCCGAGCGCGGCGAGCCGCATCCCCGCAGAGTGCGGCGGCCGGCTCTGCGCGACCAGCAGCTCCACCGCCCCGGCCGCGTCGGCGGGATGGCGCCGTACGAACAGGCCGAGGGCCGCGGTCAGGGTGGGCAGCACCTGTTCGTCGCGCTCCACCGTGATCCGCCGGCGCAGCAGCTCCAGCACCCGCACGGGTTCGTCCAGGAACCGGACCAGCGCGGCCGTGGCCGCCCGCCGTACCCCGGGGCACGGGTCGTCGGCCAGCGGCACGAAGGCCTCGGCCCCCGCGCGCACCGCGGCCTGGGCCGGCGGGCCGGCGCCCTCCGCCCCGATGCTGACCAGCAGTTCGACTATGGCGCCCCGGTCCGGCACCTCCGCGCGGGAAGCGAGCGCGAAGAGGAACGGGACGCAGGCGAGCGTCGAGTCGTACACGTTCCCCTGGTGGTGCACCGAGCCGTACATCCCGTCGAGCGCGACCTCTCGTTCGGCCGCGTCCGGCGAGGCCAGTGCGCGCAGCAGGCCGGGCACGTCCTCCGCGCTGCCGTACGCGTGCCGCAGCGAGGCCCAGTCGACCTCGTCGATCCCCGTGAACACGTTGTCCTCCCCGGGCGAGTACCACCTGCTCAGGAGTCTGCACCACGGCACTGACAACAATGCGGAATCGGACGACGACTGTGTGCGATCCGTCGGCGGTCGCCGGGCGACGACCCTCCGTGGAGGGGTCAGTCCCCGCCAGGCAGCGCCCGCTCCAGGATCGCGTCGAGCCCGGCTCCGGCGGGCAGCGTGCCGAACGCGTACCCCCAGTCGCCGCCGAGCCGGGACGCGCAGAAGGCGTCCGCGACGGCGGCCGGAGCGTAGCGGACCAGCAGGGAGGCCTGGAGCGCGAGCGCCATCCGCTCGACCAGCCGGCGGGCGCCCGCCTGATCGGTTTCCGCCAATTCCGTCTTCAGCCGGGTCACGGTGGCGTCCAGCCGGGCGTCCGCCCCGCGCGCGCGGGCGAGTTCCCCGAACAGGGCGTCGGCGGCGCCGGGTTCACGGGCGAGCGCCCGCAGCACGTCGAGCGCGTTGACGTTGCCGGAGCCCTCCCAGATCGACAGCAGGGGTGCCTCGCGGTAGTGGCGGGGCATACCGGAGTCCTCGACGTAGCCGTTGCCGCCGAGGCACTCCAGGGCCTCCGCGGTGAAGGCGGGGCCGCGCTTGGTGACCCAGTACTTGCCGACGGCCGTCGCGATCCGCCGGAAGGCCCGCTCCTGCTCGTCGCCGCGCACCGCGCGGTCGGCGGCGCCGGCCAGCCGCAGCGTGAGCGTGGTCGCGGCCTCCGACTCCAGCGCCAGGTCGGCCAGGACGTTGCGCATCAGCGGCTGGTCGACGAGCCGGGCGCCGAACGCGCTGCGGTGGCGCACATGATGACCGGCCTCCACGAGCGTCTTGCGCATCAGGGTCGCCGAGTTCATCACACAGTCCAGCCGGGTGCAGTTGACCATCTCGATGATGGTCTTCACACCCCGCCCCTCGGGCCCGACGAGCCAGGCCACGGTTCCGTCGAACTCCGGCTCGGAGGACGCGTTCGACCGGTTGCCGAGCTTGTCCTTGAGCCGCTGGACGCGGAACGTGTTGCGGCTGCCGTCGGGCAGCACGCGCGGCACGAGGAAGCACGACAGCCCGCCCGGTGCCTGGGCCAGCACCAGGAAGACGTCGCACATCGGCGCCGAAGTGAACCACTTGTGCCCGCGCAGGGTGTAGACGCCCGGCTCGGTGGTGGGCGTGGCGGCCGTGGTGTTGGTCCGGACGTCCGAACCGCCCTGCTTCTCGGTCATCCCCATGCCGGCGAGCAGGCCCGGCTTCTCGGTCGGCACCCGTAGCTCCGGGTCGTACTCCCGGCTGGTCAGCAGCGGTTCGTACACCTTGGCCAGCTCGGGTGTGGCGCGCAGCGCGGGGACCGCCGCATAGGTCATCGAGGTGGGGCAGCCGTGGCCGGATTCGGTGTGGCCCCACACCAGCCCGCCGGCCGTCCGCGCGACATGGGCGCCCGGCCGGTCGTCCGCCCAGGCCGCCCCCGCCAGCCCCTCGGCCACGGCCGTCCGCATCAGGTGGTGCCAGCTGGGGTGGAAGTCGACCTCGTCGATCCGGTTGCCGTACCGGTCGTGGCTGCGCAGCTCCGGCTCGTGCCGGTTGGCCAGCTCGCCCCACTCCTGGGCCTCCGCGCTCCCGGCTCGCGCCCCGAGCTGCCGGATCCCCTGCTCGGCCCACTCGGCGCCCTCCCGGCGCAGCCCCTCCAGGAGGGCCGCATCGTCGGAGGCGTCGTACGGGGCGAGCGGCGGTGGCTGGTTGGTGACGTCGTGAGTGGCGTACTGCGGCTGCGGAAGCGCGGCGGTCGAGTCCATGGATCCATGTTGCACTCCCGCTACGACTGTAGCAATGATGCAATAACAAGCCGCACGTACAGTACGTGACCATGCGCATGAACGTGTCCGCCGAGCCCGCCGGCGTCGACCTTCGGCCGTTGTCCGCCCGGTCGGTCGTGCTGAGCCTGCTGCTGGGCACGCATCCGCCGCGGCTGCCCGTGAAGGACCTGCTCCGCCTCGTGGAGCCGTTCGGGGTCGGCGGCTCCGCACTCCGGGCCGCGCTCAGCCGGATGACGGCGGCCGGTGACCTGCGCCGCACCGACGACGCCGTCTACGGCCTCAGCGACCGGCTCCTGGCCCGCCAGCGGCGTCAGGACGAGGCGGTACGGCCCCGCACGCGCGCGTGGGACGGCGACTGGGAAATGCTGATCATCACGACCACGGGCCGCGGCCCCGCCGAACGCGCGGACCTGCGCAACCGGCTGACCGCCCTGCGCCTGGCCGAACTCCGCGAGGGCGTCTGGCTGCGCCCGGCGAACCTCACCAGACCCCTCCCCGACGAGGTGCTGGCGATCGCCGAGCCCTGCACGGCCCGTCCCTCCCGCCCCGCCCCCGAACTGGCCGCGCACCTCTGGCCGTTGACCGCCTGGTCCGACACCGCCCGCGCCTTGCTGACCCGCGCGGCCGAATCCCCTCGTCCCCCCGACCGCCTGACGCTCTTCGCCGCGGTCGTACGTCACTTGCTGACGGACCCCGTCCTGCCGCCGGAACTCCTGCCCGCCGACTGGCCGGGCGACCGACTGCGCACCGCCTACGCGGCCTACCGTGCGGAACTGGGCGAGCCGGCGGGGGATCCGGCCGGCTGACGCCACCGGACGCCGGATCGGCCGGTGAAGAGCCCCGGGTTCCGGGGCTCCGAGGGGCTCCGGCCTGGGCGCCCCCTGGAGATCATGGAAGAGTGGGTCCATGACTGCATCACAGGCCACGACAGTGGCGGTTGACGAAGTCGAGGGACTCGCGCTGGACGGGCTGCGGTGGCTGACCGGGTCCGCCCGGGAGACATCCGGAGGGGCACTCGCCTGGCCGGACCGCCGCTCCGACGACGAACTCACCCCCATGTTCTACCGCGGTACGGCCGGGCAGGTCCTGGTGCTCCTGGAGGCGTGGCGGCACTTCGGCGACGACTCCTACGCCGACACCGCCCTGCGCACGGGCCGCAGCATCGCGGACGCCGTCGACGGCGCCGACGACGATTCCCTGTACTTCGGCCGTACCGGAATGGCGCTCGTCCTGCGGGCACTTCAGGAGGAACTCGGCGACAACGCCGCCGGTGCCGCGGCCGACCGGGCGCTGACGGTCGTGCGGTCACGTTTCGACGGCACCCGGTGGGGCGACCTGTTCGAGCTGATGGGCGGGAACGCGGGGATCGGCCTTGGGGCACTCGCGGCCGGCGACCCCGAACTGGCCGTCCTGGCCGTGGAACCGTATCTGCGGACGGCGGAGCCGACTCCGGCGGGTGTCCAGTGGCCCCATCGCACGGGTGTCGACTCCCGCCTGCACCATATTTCACACGGCGGGCTCGGTATCGTCCTGGCGCTGGCCCGGGTCGGCGGCGCCACCGGCCGTGCGGATCTGGTCGAACTGGCGCTGGCCGGTGCCGCGGACGTCGTGGCGCGTGACCAGGCGGGGCCGGAGGGTTTCCTGGTGCCGCACTCCACCCCTCAGTTCCGCCCCGACGTGATCGATCCCGTCAGCTACGGCTGGTGCCACGGCCCGGCCGGCGACGCCCAGGCCTTCCGGCTGCTGCGGGACGTCACGGCCGACCCCGGCTGGACCGCCCTCGCCGACCGCTGCTGGCACACGGTGACGCACTCCGGCCTGCCCCAGCGGCTGCGCCCCGGCTTCTGGGACAACAACGGCCGTTGCTGCGGCACCGCGGGCGTCCTCGCCCTGGCCTGCGACCGGATCGCCGAACAGCAGGACCCGTACGACTTCGCCCAGGTCCTCGTCGCGGACCTGGCCGCCCGCGCGATCCGGGACGAGGACGGCGCTCGCTGGTCCAACACCGAACACCGGGCCACCCCGAGCGACCTCGAACCGCGCACCGGCTGGGCGATGGGCAACGCGGGCATCGTCCGCGAACTCCTGCGCTTCGTACGGCTGAGCCGCGGCGGCGATCCCCGGTACGCGTTCGCCTGGCCGGACCAGCCTCCGGTGCCCGCCCGGGCCACGGCCCACCACGGTGCCACCGACGCCGTGACGTGACGTGACGGACCGGGGGTGCGGGACCGGCCTGTCCGCATGACCCGCCGGGGCTCGACGTTCTCCGCCGTCATCCCCGACTCCCGCTCCCCGTCCCCTCGTTCGGCCCGTACACCGGTGCGGGTCCCGCCCCGGAGCGGACACGGACCCGCTGCGGTGGGGCCGCCGCCCGGTAGGGGGCGACGACCCCACCGCTCGGGCTCACCTGTAGGTGATGTCCGAGCTCGCGTACTTGCAGTACGTCCCGTCCGGCCCGCTTCCGTTCGTCGGAGGCTCCGCGCCGGTGTTGTTGCCGATGTACTTCTGGCACGGCACGATCTTCTTGCCGCTGTCCCCGACGATCGTGATGTTCTTCAGCGTCGCGCTGTCGCCGTAGTTGGTGTTGATCCCGACGAGCGCGCTGCCCTTGTAGGTCGCCTCGATGGTGTTGAGGTTGATCGTGCGCTTGTACTGCGTGGAGCAGTTGCCGCACGAGCGGACCAGCTTGCCGAAGTTCTGCACGGCGAAGCCCGACACGTTGAGCGTCCCGGCGCCGTTGAACTGGAACACCTTGTCGCTGGCCTCCTTCGCGCCGCCGCCGGAGACGGTGTAGACGTTGGACGAGGAGGAGCCGCGGAAGGTCGCCGCGTCCTCGCCGACGTCCTCCCACCACACGTTCTGCAGGGTGCAACCGCCCTCGCAGTGGATGCCGTCCGCGGCGGGCGCGCCGATGATGACGTTCTTCAGGACCGTGCCGGCTGCCAGGTCGAGGATCGGGTCCTGGTCCTCGCTCTGGCCACCGCTGCCGAGGTCGCCGCTGCCGTACAGGCGCAGCATCCCGTAGTCCTTCGTGCCCGACAGCTTGATGGTCGCGGTGACGGCCTGGCTGCCGCTCGCGGTCGGCCAGGTGGCCGCGTTCGCCCGTCCTTCGCCAGTCATGATCATGCCAAGCGAGAGTCCGAAAGCGGCCAGTCCGCCCGCCAGTGTCCGCGCGCTGGTTCGTGCTCGTGAAGTCATGTCCCGTATGCCTTCTGTCGAGTGGGGGGTCCTTCTGGAGGTTCGACGAATGAACGTGTATGTGAACGGCGTCCAACTGGTCGAACCGGGAATGCAGTCACCTGCCCGGCGGGGACCATTGCCGGGCTCGGTGGTCACGGTGCTGAACGGAACGTAGGATGCAAGCGCTTTCTAGTCAACGCCTCGCGCAGCATCGGTTCTCATCCGGGCCTCGCCTCCCGAACTCGCGTGGGAGCGCTTCCATGGCGGCCATGTCCATGCCACGATGCCGGTGGATCCCGCACGACGCCGCACCGAGCCGCGACCGGAAAGGAGCCACGACGGGCAACGGCCCGGCCCCCACCCGCAGACACCCGCGACGGCACCACCTGCACGGTCAGTCGACGACGGCGTCGCCGTCGTCCCTCGTCAGGAAGGCCCCCGTGAAGCCGCAGTCCAGCAGAACACCGCTCGTCACGCTCCTCAGCGCCTGCGTCCTGGCTCTCGCCCTGGCGGTGACCGCCACGGCCGTCACCGCGCTGGTCCGCGCTCCCCGGCCGGCCGGCGCGCAGCCGGACCGGGGCGGCCACTGGGTGAACACCTGGACCGGCATGCCGCAGCTCACCGAGGCCGGCAACCTGCCGCCCACGCCCTTCACGGGGGAGAGGTCGGTACTGGTCGACACCACCCTGCGCCAGACCGTCCGCGTCACCACCGGCGGCCATCGGCTGCGGCTGCGCTTCTCCAACGCCTACGGCGACACCCCGCTCCCGCTCACCGCGGTGACCGTGGTGTTCCCGCGGGACGGGCGGGCGGGGGTCAGCGCGATCGTGCCGGGCAGCCTGCACCCGGTCACCTTCTCGGGCCGTACCGCGACCGTGGTCCCGGTCGGCGCCCAGGTCGTCTCCGATCCCGTCGACTTCGAGCTGGCCCCCGGATCCAACGTCACCGTCACCGCCTACACCGCGCAGGGCCAGCCCGATCTGGCGCTCACCTCGCATCCGGGGTCGCGCACCACGTCGTACCTCGTCAAGGGCGACCACACCCGGGACCCGGACCTGACCGGCGCCGCCTCGGCCGACCACTGGTATCTGCTGAGCGACGTCGAGGTGGCGGCACCGGCCGCGACCCGGGCGGTGGCCGTGCTCGGTGACTCGCTCACCGACGGCCGGGGATCCACGACCAACGGCAACGACCGCTGGCCCGACCAGTTCTTCGACCGCCTCCAGGCCCGCCCGGCCACCTCGGACATCGCGGTCCTCAACCAGGCGGCAGGGGGCAACCGTGTGCTCGACGACGGGCTCGGCCCCAATGTCCTGGCCCGCCTCGACCGGGACGTCCTGACCCGCAGCGGGGTCTCCTGGCTGATCGTCTTCGAGGGCGTCAACGACATCGGGACCGCCGCGGCCACCCCGGACGCCCAGCGCGCCGTGGCCGACGACCTGATCGCCGCCTACCGGCAGATCGTGATCCGGGCCCACGCCCAGGGCATCCGGGTCTACGGCGCCACCCTGCTGCCCTTCGGCGGCAACGCGTACGACGACGGAGCCGGCGTCCGCGAGGCGGCCCGGCAGCGGGTGAACGCCTGGATCCGCGGTCATTTCGATGCCGTGATCGACTTCGACCGGGCGGTACGGGATCCGGCCGATCCGAGCCGACTGCGGGCCGGCCTCCAGGTGGGGGACTGGCTGCACCTCAACCCGGCCGGCTACGGGGTCCTGGCGGGGGCGGTGCCGGCGGAACTGTTCCTCCGTGGCTGACGACGCGCGGGCGTCCGGCACCGTCGCCGTGCCGCGCCATCAGGGTCCGCCGAGGCGCGACGGCCGGTCCCTCCTGGCCACGGCGGCCGGTAATCAGGCCGCGTCTGCACCCCGTGCCGAAGCCGCGGTCCGCGCGCTGATCACGGCCTTTCCTCGCGCCGATTCCGAGAAGCGGCCGAGCATCGCGCGCAGTTCCGAGGCGCCGACGTCGGCGCCGAAGGGCTCGGTGCCCGGTTCGAGTCGTACCCCTTCGGCGAGCGGGCCCGCGATGACAGGAGTGAATCCGAACGCGTCGACGAGGCCGGCCACGGTGGCGAGGTCGTCCGGATCGTCGCCGGCGATCGCGATCGCCTTGCGGTCCGGGGCTCCCTCGGGCCGGGCCCCGTCCTCCAGGTCGTGGTAGCCCATGTGGTTGAACGCCTTCACCACGCGTGCCTCGGGCAGGTACGCCTGCACGATCTCGCTCGAAGAGGTGAGCGGGTCGGTGAGGTCCTCGCGGCTGCCGTCGACCTCCCACCAGTAGTTCATCGCGTCGATGACGAGTTTGCCGCGCAGGGCGTCGGCGGGCACGCTGCGGTACTTGCCGAGCGGAAGGGCCAGGACGACGGCATCCGCCCCCGCCGCGGCCTCGGCCGCGGTCACCGGGATCGCGCCGGGGGTGAGGACTTCGACGGTGAGGGCGATCTTGCCGGGGTCGCCCGATCCGGCGACGAGCACGCGACGGCCGGCGGCCAGGGCCAGTCGGGCCAGCACGGTGCCGACCTTTCCGGCACCCAGGATGCCGACGGTGTGGACGGTGGCGGCGGACATCTCTTCTCCGTTCCTGGTGTCAGCCCGCGAGGAGGTCGCGGACCATCGGGATGACCTTGGTGCCGTACAGCTCGACGGCGCGCAGACGAGCGCTGATCGGCTGCGCGCCCGTGGTGTAGATGAGGTCGAAACGGCCGACACCGAGGGCCTTGATCGTGCGGGCCATCTTGCGGGCGACCGTCTCCGGCGACCCGATGTAGAGGGAGCCGCGCTCGATCTCGGCCTCGTACTCCTCCTTGCGGACCGGCGGCCAGCCCCGCAGTGCGCCGATGCGGTCCCGGATGACCTTGTAGTGCCGCCAGTGCGCTTCCTTGGCCTCCTCGTCCGTGTCGGCGATGAAGCCGGGCGAGTGCACGCCGACTGGATGGGCGGTCGTGCCGAACTGCTCGGTGGCGCGCTGGTAGAGGTCGATGTACGGCGTGAAGCGTTCTGGGGCGCCGCCGATGATGGCGATCATCAGCGGGAAACCGTAGCGGGCGGTGCGGATGACCGACTGGGGCGAGCCTCCGACGCCGACCCAGGTGCTCAGGTGCCCGGACTCGGTCTTGGGGAAGACGTCGGCGTCCTTGAGCGCCGCGCGCTTGGTGCCGCTCCAGGTGACCGGCTTCTCCTCCAGGAGCTTGGCGAAGAGCTCGATCTTCTCCTCGAACAGCACGTCGTAGTCGGCGAGGTCGTAGCCGAAGAGCGGGAACGACTCGGTGAAGGAGCCGCGGCCCAGGATGACCTCGGCCCGGCCGTTCGAGAGGGCGTCCACGGTTGCGAACCGCTGGAACACCCGGACCGGGTCGTCGGAACTCAGTACGGTCACGCCGGAGGACAGGCGGATGCGGCTGGTGCGGGTCGCGATGCCGGCGAGGACGGTCTCCGGGGCCGAGATCGCGAACTCCGGGCGGTGGTGTTCACCGAGGGCGATGACGTCGACGCCGGTCTCCTCGGCGAGTACGGCCTCGTCGAGGACCTGTCGGATGGCGTGGGCGTCGGAGACCGGGTTGCCGGAGTCGTCTTCCGGCACATCGCCGAACGTGTCCAGGCCGAAGACGAGATCAGACATGGGTGGACTCCTTCGTGAGTGGTCGGTTCGCCCGCGGGTGACTTCTCATCCCCGGGGAATGTACTTGATATGTCAACCAAAGTGGAGAGCGTCGTGCTCGCGGCACGGTGCAGGGCATGTCCCGCAGGCCGGTGCTCGCGGTCGAGCCGGGCGTCGGCCGCGGCCCTGTGTGCCGCCGGGGCCGTGCTCATGGCATGATAGTTGATACGACAACCAAAGTGTGCGGGAGATGGTCCCCATGAGCAATGTGGAAACCCGGCCTGGGGAAGTGCGGTGCGGTGCCCCGGCCGACAGGAACCGGCCGGCCGGAGCACCCCGGGTCGATGTGCTGTCGGCGCGCGAAGTGCCCCTGGGCGGCCCGCGTGCGCTGCTCGTACGTCGGACGCTGCCTCAGCGGGCCCGGACGCTGATCGGGGCCTGGTGCTTCGCCGACCATTACGGCCCCGTCGATGTGTCCGCCACCGGCGGCATGGACGTCGCCCCACATCCGCACACCGGACTGCAGACGGTGAGCTGGCTGTTCAGCGGCGAGATCGAGCATCGGGACAGCCTCGGCACCCATGCCCTGATCCGTCCCGGAGAGATGAACCTCATGACCGGCGGTCACGGCATCGCCCACTCGGAGGTCTCCACCCCGGACACCACCGCCCTGCACGGCGTGCAGCTGTGGGTGGCGCTGCCCGCGCGGCACCGTGGCGCCGACCGGGACTTCCAGCACCACGTGCCGGAACCCGCGCGTGTCGAAGGGGCGGAGATCAGGGTCTTTCTGGGCTCGCTCGCCGGCAGTGCCTCTCCGGTGCGGAGCTTCACCCCGCTCCTCGGGGCGGAGGTCGTTCTCGAACCACGTGCGACGGTCACCCTCGCCGTGGCGCCGGACTTCGAGCACGGCCTCCTCGTGGACAGCGGCGACGTCCGCTTGATCGACACCGTGCTACGGCCGGCCGAACTGGGGTACGTCCCCTGCGGCGCGGACACCCTGACGCTGGTGAACGAGTCGGACGGCCCGGCGCGGACGATCCTGCTCGGCGGACCTCCTTTCGAGGAGGAGATCGTCATGTGGTGGAACTTCATCGGCCGGAGCCATGACGACATCGTCCGGGCCCGAGCGGACTGGGAGGCGGCCTCCGGCCGCTTCGGAACCGTCGACGGCTACCCCGAGCGCCGTCTTCCCGCCCCCGCCCTGCCGAACGCCGTCATCACGCCACGCGGGAATCCGCCGCGCCGCTGAAATCCCGGCGCGGCGGCGCCTCCTCAAGCGAGCGCGAGGGGCCCCGTGGGACGCGATGACACATCAACCACACGTGAGGTGTCCCCCACGGGACGAGGTCGGGACGACAGTCGGGACGACGAGGAATCGGTGAAATGTCAACCATGCTTACACTCGACTCATGGGTGAGAAGGTGCGTTGGTTGACGGCCGACGAGCAGCACGCGTGGCGGAGCTTCCTCCGGCTGAACGACAGGCTGCGGGGCCGGTTGTCGCGCCGGATGTCGACGGAGTCGAACGTGTCGGCCGCGGACTTCGGGGTGCTGGTCGAGCTGACGGACGCACCGGACGGGCGGCGGCGGATCCTCGATCTCGCCCGGGCGCTGGAATGGGAGAAGAGCCGGATGTCCCATCACATCGCCCGCATGGTCAAGCGCGGGCTGGTGGTTCGGGACGAGTGCGCCGAGGACGGCCGCGGTGCCTTCGTGGTGATCACGGAGGAGGGGCGCGCGGCGATTGAGGCGGCCGCGCCGCGGCACGTGGAGGCGGTGCGCGAACTGTTCCTCGACCATGTCACGCCCGCGGAGCTGCGGATGCTGGCTCAGCTCTCCGACCGCGTGGTGGAGAGGCTGGACGAGGACCCGACCTGACCGGGCGGCCCGGGGCGGGCGGCGACGCGCGAAGGCGGGGAGGCCGTCCGCGTGGCGGTGGGCGATCGGCCCGGGCCCGGCCGTTCCCTTACGCGGCCTCCACCGCCTGCGAGCCCGGATCCGCCTTCGCCGGCAGGTGGTTGAAGAGCAGGTTCAGGACGATCGCCGTCAGACAGCCCGCACTGATACCGCTGTTCATCACCGTCTGGAACCAGTCGGGGAACTTCTCGTAGACCGTCGGCACCCCCATCGGCAGCACCCCGACCGCCACCGAGACGGCCACCACGGTCAGGTTGTCGTTGCCGTGGAAGTCGACGGTCGCGAGCGTGCGCAGGCCGCTCGCCGCGACCGTCCCGAACATCACCAGTCCCGCACCGCCGAGCACCGGAGCCGGTACGGCCGCGACCACCGCCCCCAGCTTGGGCAGCAGGCCGAGCAGCACCAGCATGCCGCCGGCCGCCGCGACCACCCAGCGGCTGCGCACCCGGGTCATACCGACCAGGCCCACGTTCTGCGCGTACGCCGTGTACGGGAACGTGTTGAAGACACCGCCCAGGACGGTCGAGAGACCGTCGGCGCGCAGGCCGTCGGAGAGCGAGCGCGGCTCGACCTTCCGGCCGGTCATCTCGCCGACCGCGATCAGGTCACCGGTGGTCTCCGTCATGGTGACCAGGGCCACCACCAGCATGGAGACGATCGCGGACGCCCTGAAGGTGGGCGTGCCGAAGTGGAACGGCGTGCTGATGCCCAGCCAGTCCGCGTCGCCGACCCCGCCGAAGTCCGTGAACCCGAAGGGCACCGCCACCGCCAGGCCGACCGCGATGCCGATCAGGACCGCGATCCGGGCGAGGTAGGCCGGGGCGAACCGCTGGACGCCTATCACCACCGCGAGCACGAAGGCCGCCAGCGCCAGGTTCTTCGGCTCCCCGAAGTCCTCGGCGCCCGCGCCGCCCGCCGCCCAGTTGCCCGCGACCGGCAGCAGCGACACCCCGATGATCAGGATCACCGTGCCGGTGACCAGCGGCGGGAAGAAGCGCAGCAGCTTTCCGAAGACGGGGGCCAGGAGCATGATCGCCAGACCCGCGACGATCACCGAGCCGTAGATCGCGGGCAGTCCGCCGCCCGTCGTACCGATGAGGACCATCGGCGACACCGCGGCGAAGGTGCAGCCCTGCATGATCGGCAGCCGGACGCCGAAGCGCCAGAAGCCGACGCACTGGATGAGCGTCGCGACCCCGCACACCAGCAGGTCGGCGGTGATCAGGTACGCCAGGTCGGCGGGCGACAGCTTCATCGCACCGCCCACGATCAGCGGGACGGCGACGGCGCCCGCGTACATCGCGAGCACGTGCTGCAGGCCGAAGGCGGCCAGTCGCCGTAGGGGTGGGACCTCGTCGACGGGATGGACGGGGGAGGGAGCGGGGGCGGCGGTGGTGGACACGAGGACTCCAGAGCGGCGGCGGGGACGACATCCGGTCAGGACCAGACCGTAAGCGGATTGAACAGTTTGTTGATTTCCGCGGTGTTGCCGCTACGTGTCCTGCCCACCTGGTCGCGGTCGACTCCGCTACGCCCCCGACCGCGCCGCCGTCAGCAGCGTGTCCCAGTCCGCCAGCTTGACCACGCTGCGGCCGAGCCGGGCGCCGAGCGCCGCCTCGGCCCGCTCGATCGCCTGCCAGCCCGACCACGCGACCGGCTCGACACCCAGTGCGCGCAGCGCCGTGACCGGATCCTCCGGCACCGCCCTGCCGAGCAGGACGGGCGCGTCCGCCAGGAGCGACGTCACCGTCTCCTTGGCGTCCGGCCGGTTGGTGCCGATGACGCCGGTCGGGCCGCGTTTGATCCAGCCGGCCACGTAGTCGCCGCCCGGCACTCCGGCGGGGTCGTGCAGGACACGGCCCGCCGTGTGCGGCACGGTGCCGGTCACCGGGTCGAACGGGAGCCCGTCCAGCGGTACCCCGCGATAGCCCACCGAACGCAGCACCAGCTGCGCGTCGACGGTCTCGTACCGCCCGGTGCCCCGCACCCCGCCGTGCCCGTCCGGCTCCGTCCGCTCGAAGCGCACCGCGCTCACCCGCCCGCCGTCCGCGAGCAGTTCGACCGGGCGCAGGAAGAACCGCAGCCAGATACGGCGCTCCGCACCACGGGCACCGGCCGCGCCCCAGCCGCGCAGCACCTCCACGTTGCGGCGCTGCGCGGCGGGCAGCGCGGACGGGTCGGCGAAGCCCGGGTCGAGCGCCAACTCATCGGGATCCACGCGGACTTCGGTGTCCGGCAGAGCGCCGAGCTCGCGCAGTTCCTTGGTGGTGAAGCGGGCCTGGGACGGGCCGCGCCGGCCCACCACGTGGACCTCTCTTATCCGGCTCGCCGCCAGCGCGGTCAGCGCCGCCTGCGGCATGTCGGTCGGGCTCAGCTCCGCCACACCACGGGCCAGCATCCGGGCCACGTCCACCGCGACATTGCCGACGCCGATGACCACCGCGGAGCGGGCGTCGCGCACGAAACCGGCGTCGATCGCGTCCGGATGCGCGCTGTACCAGGACACGAACTCGGTCGCCGACCAGCTGCCCGGCAACTCCTCGCCCGGGATGCCGAGCCGCCGGTCGCCGGCGGCCCCCACGCAGTACACCACCGCGTGGTACAGCTCGCGAAGCCGATCCACCGGGAGTTCGCCGGGACCACCGCCGATCCGGATCCCGCCGAGGAACCGGACCCGTTCGTGTTCGAGGACCGTGCGCAGATTGCCCTGCAGTGACTTGATCTTCTCGTGGTCCGGGGCGACTCCGTACCGCACCAGTCCGTACGGGCACGGCAGCCGGTCCAGGACGTCCACGACCACCGTGGGGTCGAGCTGGACGAGGTTCTGGGCGGTGTAGCACCCGCTCGGCCCGGAGCCGACGACGGCGACACGCAACACGGCAGGACTCCTTGCCCGAGGGGCTGGTGAATCCAGCATCCCACCGGCTTGGCCGCCTCGACAGGGGCCGCTGGGGTGAAGCGGACGCGTGTCCCTTCGTATGGAGTGTGATCATGCGGTTACGTTTCGTGTGTGCTAGAAGCATCCTTTCTTAATCTTTCTGATCGGCGTACGGAGGACGGCACGGTGTCCGTGTCGCCGGCCTGGGAGGTGCAGGAGCACACGGGAGCCACGTCCTGGTTCCAGGTCAGGCTGGCCTTCGGCGACGGCGCACAGGTCGACGCGCTCGCCGTGGTGGCCGCGGGGCGGGTGTCGATCGAGGACGTCAAGGCGCGGCCCGCGCTGTCCCTGGCCGATCTGACGGTGCTCGCCGACTGGATCGAGGAGCCGCTGTTCAGGGCGTGCGGGATGGAGTCGTACGCGGACGAGGAGCCCGCGGGGGAGGACCTCGAAGACGGCGCGGACGGCGTGGTGGGCGTGGAGGGCGCGGAGGGCTCCGCGGGTCCGCGGCGCGCCCGGCCGGCCTGGCCGCGGGGTATCGAGGGGCGATGGCTGGTCGCCCAGAAGTACCGGGCCGCTCAGGAGGAGGGCGCCGACCCCGTCCTCGCCGTGATGTCGGCGACCGGGAGCAGCCGCCGGCGCTCCCTCCGGCTCATCGCCCAGGCATGCGACGCGGGCTTTCTGACACCACGTCACGCACGCGGCTGACGCGACAGGTCACCCGGACCCGGTCCGGTCCTCCGTGGCGAAGAACCGGGACAGGTCCTGCGGCTCCGTCTCGGGCGCGGACCCCGGGGGAACGCCCAGCTCCCAGTCGAGCCCGTAGCGCTCGAACAACTCCGCCCGCAGCACCGGGACCGGCATCGGCACCCCCGGCACCAGCGCCGCGTACACCGCGCCCATCAGCAGGGCGCGCAGCATCGGGTAGTCGGCCGTGACGTCCTGCGAGCCGTACCGGGCGACGGTGTCGCCGAGCAGCTCCGACAGCCGGCGCTGCTCCGGGCACTGCACGAAGCCCTCCGCCTGGAGCAGGCCCGCCATGTGCTGGCGCATCAGCACCGGCCGGTCGCGGGTGAGCCCCAGGACGGCGTCGATGGCCCGGGCCAGCCGCTCCCGGCCGTCCTCCGTGTGCGGCTCGCGCTCCAGTCCCTCCTCCAGCGTGCGGTGCATCAGCCGGTGCACGGCGGACTGGACCAGCTGGCGCTTGCCGGGGAAGTAGTACGACACCAGTCCGCGCGCCGACCCGGCCCGATCGGCGATGGCGCCCAGGGTGGTGGCCTCGAAACCGTGCTCGTCGACCAGCTCGACCGCCGCCTGCAGAAGCCGCTCCCGGGAACGCCTCCGCAACTCTTCATTGACCGAGGCGCTGCGAGGGGACATCCTGGAACTCCTGCGTTGACTGGCTGCCAGCCAACTATAATCGACGCAGCGGGCACCGCTCTGCGCGGGGCCTGTTCAGGGCTGCCGTCCGTCCGGGGCGACACGGGGGAGCGTCTCGGGCGGACGGCGCCAACAGGTCAGGCCTGCGTGGGCGTGGCCGGTCGGCGGGCCACGCCCACCAGGCCGAGCACCGGCAGCAGCGCGTCCGGCCGTTCGGCCACCGGCAGATGGTCCACGAAGTGCACCCGGCAGCCCAGCGCCGCCGCCCCGCCGTCGGCCGGCCTGCTGTCGCCGACCATCAGCGTCTCGGCGGGCGCGGCCCCGAGCGCCTCCAGGGCGACCGTGAAGAGCCGCGGATCAGGCTTCTGGACACCGTGTTCGTACGACAGGACGTAGGCGTCCACGTACGCGTCGAGCCCGTGGGCACGGAAGACCGGGCGCAGGTCCCAGCCGATGTTGCTGACCACGCCGACCGCGATCCCCTGCCGGCGCAGCGTCCGCAGCACCTCGGCGGCGTCCGGGTACGGCGTCCAGGCGTCCGGGTCCATGTGCCGCTCGTACAGCGCCTCGTGCAGGGCCGGGTCCGGCAGCGGCACCCGGCGGGACAGCCCGGTGTACGCGGCCCGGTGCTGCTCCGCGCTCTCGTCGCGCACCGCCCACACCCCGGCCAGTTCCGCGGGCAGTTCCAGCGGGTTCGCCCCGCCGGGCTGTGCCCCGGCCACCTCCAGCGCCCGCGCGGCGGCGGCCAACTCCGAGTCGGCGAGCCGCGCCCCGGACTCCGCCCCGGATTCGGCGAGCACCGCCCGCAGCCAGGATTCGGTGGACTCGATACGGAAGAGGGTCCCGGAGAAGTCGAAGAGCACGGCAGTCATGCGCCGGACATTACCCGGGCCGTTGTCCGGCGCGGGCCGGCGCCTGGGGAGATCGGTTCCGTACTCGGGTCCGCGCCCGGTGCGGCGAGAGTGCGCGCAGCGCGTCGCGAGGCCGACGGGAAGGGTCGGACAGGCCCTAGCGAGCGTGTCCCCGGCCGTCGCGCTCCCACTCGTACGCCACCACCGCCAGTGCCACCACCAGGGCCCCGAGCAGCCAGCCGCCCAGTACGTCCGAGGGCCAGTGGACGCCGAGCCACACCCGGGTCAGGCCGACGCCGACCACCGAGACACCGGCCGCGACCAGTGCCGTACGCCACAGCGCGCCGCCGGTGCCGCAGCGGTGCAGCAGCCACAGCAAAAGGCCGCAGACCACGGTGGCCGTCATGGTGTGCCCGGAGGGGAAGGCCGCGTAGTGGGCGGAGTCGACCGGGTCGGACCACTGTGGGCGCGGACGGCTGACGGCGACCTTGAGGGACTGCTGGGCGACGGTGCCGAGCGCGCAGGTCACGGCCAGCCACAGTGCGGTCCACCACGCCGAGTGCCGCCATACCAGCCACACCGCGACCCCCGCGCACAGCAGGCGCATGGCCAGCGGGTCCCAGACCCAGTCCGTCAGGACGCGCAGTACCTGGGTGGTGCCGTGGTCCGCGACGGCCCAGCGATGGGTGGTGCCGGCGATGTCCTCGTCCAGTGCGACCAGCGGAGGCCACTCGCCGGCGACGAGGGCGAGCAGCAGCGCCGAGGAAAGGGCGAGGACGGCGGTCGCGAGAAGCGGGGCGGGACGGTCGCTGGGCGGGGGGCGCATGGCGTGATCTTTGCCGAATCATTGCTCGAAGGGCAATTCCCCTGCCGGATACGGCTTTACCCGAGCGCGCGCAGTCCGGGGACGAGCGCCACCAGCACCGGGATCACGGGAACCAGGGCGGCGGTCGCGGTCAGCCGCAGCCGGTGCCGGGCGGGGAGCCGGTCGGGAGCGGTGAGCAACCGGTCGACGCGCTGCGGGACATGGGCGTGCGGGGCCGGGCCGGGGCCGAACACGCCGCGGTCCTCGTTGAGTTCGACCAGGGCCAGCGCGGTGGTGAGACGGCCGTGACGCCGGGACGCCATGTCGTCCGCGGCCAGTTCGACCAGCCGGTGCATCTCGTCACGGAACGCGGCGAACACCGGGATCTGCGGGAACCCGCCGGCCAGCGCGGCCGAGCAGTGCAGCAGCCAGTCGTGCCGGGCCTGGGCGTGCCCCTGCTCGTGGGCGAGGACCGCGTCCAGCTGACGCCCCTTCAGCCGGCGCAACGCGGCCGTGGTCACGACGAGTCGGGGCGGGGTGCCGGGCAGCCACCAGGCGTCGGAGCGGTCGCCCTCAAGAACCACGAGGCGGTCGGCGGACCTCTCCTCGCCGGGCAACCATGGTGCCCGGAGCAGGAGTTCGGCCCGCCGCTGCCGGCGTCGGGCCCTGGCCCCCGCGATCTCGCGCACCAGCATCGCCCCGCTCCACAGTCCGGCGCAGGCCAGCGTCACCGCGGTCGCCGCCGCCCAGGGACCGGTCGCGGCGAGCGGATAGGCGTCCGCCACCCCGCTCGGGGCGGTCGCGAACAGCTGTCCCCGCGCCGCCTGCCAGGCCGCCGCCGCGCTCAGCGTCATCGACAGCGCACAGCACAGCAGTACGGCCGCCACCACGCACTGCCAGACCCACAGGGCGACCACCGGCTCCCGGTCCGTCCAGTCGGCCCGGGCGAGCAGCCGGGGACCGGCCACGGCCGTCAGGGTGCCGAGCAGCAGCAGTGCCACGGGGACCATCATGGCCAGCACCCTATGAGCGGGGGACCGCCCAGGGGTACAGCCCATTGCGCCAAAGTGACGCAAGCAACGTGTGCGCCCCGAGTGCCGTCGCCGGGTTACAACCCCAGCAGCATCGCCACCATCCCGATTCCCATCGACAGCCGGCACGCCCGCGCCAGCTCGGGCCGGTCGCCCCATCCGGCCGTCCCGCTCCCGGCCGCCGCCACCGCGACCGGAACCAGACGTGCCCCGGACAGCAGGACGTAGCCGGTGAAGTAGAGGAGCAACAGCCCGGTCACCGCCGGTACTCCGGCGCCGCCGTGGTGGTGGGCGCCGGGGGAGACCGCCATGGCCACCGCCATGTAGGCCATCGCGGCCGTTCCCACGAGGTGGTGCAGATGGTGCATGCTGCCGCGGGCGCTCCACAGGGCACGGAGCGCGGCCGCGCCGAACACCGCCGCGAACAGCGGCCATGCCCAGACCGGGGGGGTGAAGACGGTCGCGGGCACGGCCATCGCGGCCATGCCGAACCCCATCAGCGCCTCGCCGCCCGCGGCGCGCCGCTGTTCCTCGACGCTGCTGCGCATCCGCAGCAGGCAGTAGGCCCCGGTCGCCGCGCACAGCGCGACCAGCAGCCAGCCGGGCGAAGCCGGTCCGTGCACGCGCACCTCCCCGCTCGACGTCGCATCGAGGAATGCGATGCCCCGCCCGCACGGCGCGCACGCGAGCGCAGGGATGTACACGGGGAGCACTCGGCGGAGCACAGCAGGTGAGGGTGGCCTGTTCGAAAAATAGCCGACGACCGGCCGTGCGGCATGTTCGAGATTGTTTTACGAGTAAAACACATGCTAAGTTGATGGATATGAGCACCGCGACCCCGACCACCCGCCGTCTGCCCCTCGCCGGTGCGCTGCGCCTCGGCCGGCCCACCGACATCTGGTTCAAACCCGCATTCAGCGTGGTCGCCGCGGTCGCCCCGCCCAACCTGACCCTGCTCGCCCTGGGCCGCCTCGACCTGGCGATGTACACGATGGCCGGGTCGCTGTGCGCCCTCTACGGCCACAACCGCCCCTACCCCGCCCGCGCCCGCACCCTGGCCCGGGTCGTCCTCGGCATGACCTGTGGTCTCGCCGTCGCCCTGCTGGCCGCCTCGCTCACCACGAACGCGGTCGCCCTGGTCACCGTCGGCGCCCTGCTCGCCGCCGCGCAGAAGGCCCTGTGCGACGCCACCCGGGTCGGTCCGCCCGGGAACGTCGTCCTCACCTTCATCAGCTCCGCCTCCCTGTTCGCCCCGGGGACCCTCGGCCAGGTGCCCGGCCACGTCGGACTCGCCCTGCTCGCGGGCGCCTGGGCCTGGCTGGTCGGCATGGCGCCCGGGCTGCTGCGCCCGCACGGCCCGGAGCGCCGGGCCACCGCCCATGCCCTGAACGCCACCGCCGCCCATGCCGCCACCCGCGGTACCGGGGCGGACCACGCCCGGACCCGGGCCGCCGCGGCCGCCGCCGTGCAGGCCGCCTGGCAGACCCTGCTCGCCACCGGCGCCCGCACCGACCGCACCCGCCGTGCCCTCGAACACCTCGTCGTCCGCGCCGAGGTCGCCCTGGCCGCGCCCGCCGACGCCGACCCCGGGCGACTGCGCGGCTGGGCCCGCGAACTGCGCGGCACCGGACGTGTCCCGCGGGTGGCCGGCGCCGACGACGAACTCCTCGGCGCCGACACCGAACGCGCCCTGCCGCACCGCCCGCTGTGGCGCCGGCTGGGCCCGCTCGCCCCGCTCGCCGCCCGTACCGCGCTCGGCTGCGCCCTCGCCGGATACGCCTCCCTGGCCCTCGGCGTCGGCCGCCCCTACTGGGCGCTGGTCACCGCCGCCTCCCTGTACCAGGCCAACGTCACCCTCACCTGGAGCCGCGGCGTCCAGCGCGTCGTCGGCAACCTGCTCGGCGTCCTGGTCTTCGCCGCCGTCGTGCCGCTGGCCCATCTGCACCCGGCCGTCCTGGTGCTGAGCTGCCTCGCCTTCAACTTCGGCGCCGAGGCGCTGATCGGCCGCAACTACTGGCTCGGCAGCGTCTGCGTCACCCCGATGGCGCTGCTCATCACCGAGTTCGCCCGTACCCAGGACTCCGGGCAGCTGATCACCGAGCGGGTCCTGGACACCCTGGTCGGCGCGCTCGTCGGCTTCGTCGCCGCCGTCGTGGTCACCAACCGGCGGGCCGGCGACCGCATCGAACAGGCCCTGACCGCCGTCGAGCGGGCCCGGGAGGAGGCCGCCCGGCTGCTGGCCGAGCCGCACCCGGCCCCGCGCGCCCTGGGGGGCGCCCGCCGCACCCTGTCCGCCGCCCTGGCCGAGCTGCGGGCCACGGCGGACGCCGCGTCCGGCGAGTGGTGGCAGCGCGCACTGCCCGAGGAGCGGGTCGTGCTCGCCGAGCAGTCCGGACACCGTACGCTCGCGGCGACGGTACGACGCCAGGGACCGCACTCCTGGGACGGCACGAGGACGACGGAGGACGTACGGCCATGACGGCGACCAACGGAGGACCGGCGGCCGGCGGCGACACGGAAGGGGGTACGGGCAGAGACGACACGGTCGCCGCCGTAGTCCTGCAGTGGCAGGCCGTCCACCCCCAGCTGGACACCGGACCCATGGAGGTCATCGGCCGGATCAACCGCTGTGCCGCCCTCCTCCAGCAGGCCGAGGACGCCCCGCTGCGCCGGGCGGGACTCAGCCGCCCCGAGTTCGACCTGCTCGGCGCGTTGCGCCGCACCGGCCACGAACTGACCCCCAGCGAGCTGGCCAGGGAGACCTTCTCCTCCGGCGCCGCCGTCACCAAGCGCCTCAAGCAGCTCACCGAGCGCGGCCTGGTCGAGCGGCGCGGCGACGCCCGGGACCGGCGGGTGGCCCACCTCCGCCTCACCGACGCGGGGCGGGACCTGGTCGACGGCATCCTGCCCGAGCAACTCGCCTACGAGACGGCCGTGCTGTCCGTTCTCGCCCCCGACGGGCAGGGCGAACTCGCCGGTCTGCTCGCCGAGTTGCTGGGGCGACTGGAGGGCCGGGCGGGCGTGTTGCGGGCCTGACCGCGGAACGCGACGGACGGTACGACGACAGCTGGAGCGCCGGCCGCCGACCGGCTTCCGGCGGTCACCGCACGCGGCACGGGTGATCCCCGGCTCAGTTCCTCTCCTCCGCCCGGAAGACGCCGAACCCCGCACCCCGCGGATCGGCCAGTACGGCGATGCGCGGGCCGTCCGGGACCGTCATCGGTGCCGCCCGCACGGTCGCGCCCGCCGCCACCGCGACCTCGGCCGTGGCGTCCACGTCCTCGACCGCGAAGTACGGCAGCCAGTGCGGCGGCACCTCGGGCGGGAACCGGTCGCCCATGTCGGCCATCCCGCCGAATTGCCGCCCGCCGACGGCGAACTCCGTGTACCACTCGGAGGGCTCCGCGCTCCAGCCGAAGACGGTGGTGTAGAAGCCGCCGGCCCGGCCGGTGTCCCGGGTCGCCAGTTCCACCCAGCCCAGCGTGCCGGGCGCGTTGAGCAGCCCGGCACCGGGGAAGGTCCGGGCCTGCCACAGCTGGAAGGCCGCGCCGGTGGGGTCGAGGGCGACCGCGAAGCGGCCCACGTCGAAGATGTCCATCGGCCCGACCACCATCGTGCCGCCGGCCTCCTCCACCAGCCGCGCGGTCGCGTCCGCCCCGGTCACCGCGAACGACACGTTCCACGCGACCGGTTGGGACTCCTGGTACAGCGGGCTGAGGGCCGCGACCGCCGCGTCCCCGAGATGCGCCACGGTGTAGCCGCCGGCCTCCTGCCGGGGATCCGTCTCCGGACGCCAGCCGAACAGCTCCGCGTAGAACCGCTTGGCGCCCTCCAGGTCGTCGGTCCCCAGCTCCGTCCAGCAGGGGCCGCCCGGCACCGGCTTGTCGAACTCCATGGCCGCTCCTCCAGGGGGATCTCTCCTTCGAACGCTAGACCCCGCCACCGACAGCGGCCATCGGACACCGGCGCGGCGTCAGATCCCCGGGCGGTACCGCATCGGATGGTCGGCCGGCACCTCCACCAGCACGATCCTGATGCCGTCCGGATCCGCGATCCACATCTCGACCAGGCCCCACGGCTCCTTCACCGGCGGACGTACGATCCCGACGCCCTTGGCCACCAGTTCCTCGTGTGCCGCGCCGGCGTCCGCGACCTGCAGCCACAGCTGCACGGCGGGGGAAGCGGGAGCGTCCGCGCGCCCGGAGACCTCCAGGAAGCCGCCGCCCAGGAAGTACACCGTGCCCCGCTCGGGGCCCGTGCCGAACTCGCGGTGGACGGGGAGGCCGAGCTGCTCGCCGTAGAAGGCCCGGGAGCGTTCGGGGTCGGTCGGGTGGACAAGGGTACGACTGCTCAGTACGTGCACCATGCGACCGGAGCGTAGTGCCGGCCGATGCCCGCACCACGCATCCGGGGGCCGCCTCGGGGACCACCGGTCCGTCGGCCGCCGAGCGGCGACGTTAGGCTCGTGGCCGGCTCAGCCCGCCCGAGATCGGAGAAACCGCCCATGGAGAACGCCGCCGCCGGACTGACCTTCCGCGACGCCACCGACGCCGACGTGGACGCGCTGGTCGCGCTGATCGAGTCGGCGTACCGGGGCGACGCCAGCCGGGCCGGCTGGACCACCGAGGCGGACATCCTGGAGGGACAGCGGACCGACCCGGAGGGCGTCCTCGAGGTCATCAAGGCGTCGGACGGCACGCTGCTCACGGTCGAGCGGGACGGCCGGGTCGTCGCCTGCTGCCAGCTGGAACGCCGCGGCACCCACGCCTACTTCGGCATGTTCGCGGTCAGCCCCGCCCTCCAGGGCGCCGGCCTCGGCAAGGTCGTCATCGCCGAGGCGGAGCGCCGGGCCCGGCAGGACTGGGGCGCCACGGAGATGCACATGACGGTGATCTCCGTGCGCGACGACCTGATCGGCTGGTACGAGCGGCGCGGCTACCGCCGTACGGGAAAGATGACGCCCTTCCCGTACGGCGACGAGCGCTTCGGTATCCCACAGCGCGCCGACCTGCAGTTCGAGCTGCTGGTCAAGCCCCTGGTGTGAGGGCTCACGCGGTGAAGCGGGCGGTGCGTTTGATCTCCGGATAGTCGGTCGTCGCGCCGTCCAGCTGGAGGGCGCGCACCAGCCGCAGGTCGTCCTGGGTGTTCACCACCCAGCCGATCACCCTGAGGTCCGCCTTGCGGGCGTGCTCGACGACTTCCAGGGTCAGCCGCCGGATGTTGAGGCAGAGGGTCGCCGCGCCCGCCTCCCGGGCCCGCTGCACCACGTCGGGGCCGTAGCGGCTGGCGATCAGCGCGGTGCGCACGCCCGGCACCAGCCGGCCGATCTCGGCGACGGCCTCGTCGTGGAACGACGACACCTCCACCCGGGACACCAGATCCCGCCGCTGCATCAGCTCCGCCAGCGCGCGGGCCGCCGCCACGTCCTTGATCTCGGCCTGCAGCGGTGCCCGTACCGCGTCCAGGACCTCTTCGAACACCGGCACTCGCTCACCGCGGCCCGCGTCCAGGGTGCGCAGTTCCTCCAGGGTCTTCTCGGCGATCGGGCCGGTGCCGTCGGTCGTGCGGTCGACCTCCGCGTCGTGCATGACGACCAGGGCGCCGTCCTTGCTGAGGTGCAGATCGAGTTCGATCAGGTCGAGGCCGGCCTGCTGGGCGGCGACGAAGGAACGGAGGGTGTTCTCGGGCTCGACGCCCATGACTCCGCGGTGACCGATGGTAAGGAAGTTCAAGATTCAACTCGCTTCCGTCGACGGCGGCGGGGGATGCACGCGCGCGGACCGTACGACGGGACGTCGCTGTCCACGCGGCTGGGCGCAGCCTAATGGCCGCCCGTCGCGATGAACCCGTACGTACACGGGGGATTGGTGCGCCGGGCGCGTGGTGCCTGGCTCGTGCCCCTGTCGGCGGTCACCCGGGGGTGGGCGCGTCCCGCCGTGCATTGACCGGCCGGATCCATGCGGTGCCCCGGAACTGACACCTCGTCACCGGTCGTAGTGAATGTGAGCGCCTTCACGGTTTGAGACAGGAAAAAGCGCGGTGAAGATGGAGCGCCGCAGGATAATTTCCCGAGGGACCCCTTGCTGGGAGAAAGCACGTATGCATACGGTGTCCTAACGCGAGGTGCTCCCGTGGAGGATGGGTCATGACGGAAATTCTTGTGCAGGTGGGTTCGGAGGAGCGGGTTCCTCCCGTGACCAGGGTGGTCGAGCACCCGGCATGGCCCGTGCTCAAGGATGGCGTGGAGCGGATCCGGCCATGGCAGGCCAAGGACGGGTCCATCGACTTCGACGCCGAGGGCGCCCCCGCCCGCGCCGACATGGAGCGGGCCGTCGACACGGTGATCGCCGCCGTCGAGGAGCTGTCGCCGCTGCTCCCGCACGACGCCGAGTACCACCGCGCCCTGGTGACCGACCTGCGGCGATGGGCCGTGGGCGGCTTCCAGGTGCCCGACTTCCTCGACTCGCTGCTGGCCTTCCAGCCGGCCGCGGGCCGCGCGCACGGCCTCCAGCACCTGGTCGTCTTCCCGATGTACACCCAGAACGGCAACCCGGACCGCAACCTGGAGGCGGTCGTGCTGCGCATGGTCTGGCCCGACTGGCTGGCCGAGCTGGAGCGCACCCGGTACGACAACCCGCTCTTCTGCGGCATCACCTTCGAGGACTTCACGGCCGGCTACGACACCAACTCGGCCGTCCTCTTCCCCGAGACCATCGCCGTGCGCCAGGCGCCGGAACGATTCTCCTGGGGCGGAATCTTCTGCGACCGCGAGGCCGCCCGCTTCCGCCGGGTCACCGACGCGGCCGTGGACCTCCTCGGCCTGGAACTCCCCGAGGACATCGCCGCCATGGTCCACGACCAGAAGCGCTGCGAAGAGGCCTTCGTGCTGTGGGACATGGTCCACGACCGCACCCACAGCCACGGCGACCTGCCGTTCGACCCGTTCATGATCAAGCAGCGCCAGCCGTTCTGGATGTACGGCCTGGAGGAGCTGCGCTGTGACCTCACCGCCTTCAAGGAGGCCGTGAAGCTGGCGGCCGACGGCGTTCCGCAGGCCCGTGACGTGCAGTACGCGGTGCTCTTCGACCGGATGTTCCGCTTCCCGGTCACCGGCGACCGCGTCCGCAACTACGACGGGCTCGGCGGCCAGCTGCTCTTCGCGTACCTGCACAAGCACGACGTGGTCCGCTGGACCGACAACAAGCTCACCATCGACTGGGAGCGCGCCCCGCAGGTCACCAACCAGCTGTGCGCCGATATCGAGAAGCTCTACCGGGACGGCATCGACCGACCGAAGCTGGTCCACTGGTTCGCCGGCTACGAACTGGTCGCCACCTACCTCGCCCCGCACCCCGGCTCCAAGTGGGCCAAGGGCCCGGACGCCCTCGACCTGGCACTGCCGCCGCGCAAGCTCGTGGACGACGTGCTTCCGGACGAGTTTCCGCTGAGCATGTTCTACGAGGCCCTGTCCAAGAAACTGAAGAACGTGATCGCCGAGACCAAGGGCATCACGGCGGACAGCGCCGAGCCGGTCGCCGCGTGAGCGACCGCCTCCGGAACACGGCTCAAGAGGGGAAGCACATGGCGGGCAACGGGTCTCTCAGTGGTGCGGTGATCGCGGTGGCCGGGGCGGGCGGACCCGCCGGGCACGCGACCCTGGTCAGGCTGGCCGAGGCGGGCGCGACCGTCGTCGGCGCCGACAACAATCCCGAGCGCCTGGCCGAGGCCGTGGACGCGGCCCGCTACGCGGGCGGCGGCGCCGTGGTCACCGGTGAGACGGTCGACCTGCTCAACCTGGACTCGACCCGGGCGTGGGCCGACCGGATCGAGAAGGACCACGGCCGTGTCGACGGCCTGGTCCACCTGGTCGGCGGCTGGCGCGGCAGCGCGAACTTCGCCGAGACCGACCTGGCCGACTGGGACCTGCTGGAGAAGCTGCTGATCCGCACGGTCCAGCACACCTCCCTGGCCTTCTACGACGGCCTGCAGCGCAGCGACCGGGGCCGGTACGTGCTGATCAGCGCCGCCGGTGCGTCCAAGCCCACCGCCGGGAACGCCGCGTACTCCGCCGCCAAGGCCGCCGCCGAGGCCTGGACGCTCGCCATGGCCGACGGCTTCCGCAAGGCCGGGGGCGAGGCGGGCCCGGCCTCCGCTGCTGCCATCCTGGTGGTGAAGGCGTTGGTGCACGACGCGATGCGCGCCGAGCGGCCCAACGCGAAGTTCGCGGGCTTCACGGACGTCACGGACCTCGCCGAGGCCGTCGAGGGCGTCTGGGGCAGGCCCGCCTCCGAAGTGAACGGAAACCGTCTGTGGCTGACCGAGCAGCCGTGAACCCTCCGAAGACCGACGCGCGTCGCCACCACGATCCGGAGGTCCGCGGTTTCGCCAGTGACAACTACGCCGGAGCCCACCCCGAGGTACTGGCCGCCCTGGCTCTCGCCAACGGCGGCCACCAGGTGGCCTACGGCGAGGACGAGTACACCGAGAACCTCCAGCGGATCATCCGCGGCCACTTCGGCGCGACCGCGGAGGCCTTCCCGGTCTTCAACGGCACCGGTGCGAACGTCGTCGCGCTCCAGGCGGTCACCGACCGCTGGGGCGCGGTGATCTGCGCCGAGAGCGCGCACATCAACGTCGACGAGGGCGGCGCCCCCGAGCGCATGGGCGGCCTCAAGCTGCTCACCGTGCCCACGTCCGACGGCAAGCTCACCCCGGAGCTCATCGACCGGCAGGCGTACGGCTGGGAGGACGAGCACCGCGCGATGCCGCAGGTCGTCTCGATCACCCAGAGCACCGAGCTGGGCACCCTCTACACGCCGGACGAGATCCGCGCGATCTGCGAGCACGCCCACGCGCACGGCATGAAGGTGCACCTGGACGGCTCCCGGATAGCCAACGCGGCGGCCTCCCTGGACGTCCCGATGCGCACGTTCACCAATGCCGTGGGCGTCGACATCCTCTCCCTGGGCGGCACCAAGAACGGTGCCGTGTTCGGCGAGGCGGTCGTGGTGATCAACCAGGACGCCGTCAGCCACATGAAGCACCTGCGCAAGCTGTCCATGCAGCTCGCCTCCAAGATGCGCTTCGTGTCCGTGCAGCTGGAGGCCCTGCTCGCCAAGGACCTGTGGCTGCGCAACGCCCGGCACGCCAACGAGATGGCCCAGCGGCTCGCCGAGGGCGTCCGCGCCGTGCACGGCGTGGAGATCCTCTACCCGGTGCAGGCCAACGGCGTCTTCGCCCGGCTCCCGCACGACGTGAGCCTGCGCCTCCAGAAGCGCTTCCGGTTCTACTTCTGGGACGAGGCCGCCGGAGACGTGCGCTGGATGTGCGCCTTCGACACGACCGAGGAGGACGTGGACGCGTTCGTGGCGGCGCTCAAGGAGGAGATGGCGCGCTGACCGGGAATTGATGCATAGATATGCGGCCAACTGAAAAGTCATTGACGCTCGGGTGGTCGTATTTCTATGCTCTGCACCCATGGAGCTGATCCAGAACACCCCCGACCTGTCCGCGTACTTGGCCGCTGACGAGGTCATCGACCACCACCATCCGCTGGTCCGGGAGACGGCGGCCCGGCTGGCGTCGGATGTCGAGGACTCGTATGCCTATGCGCGGGCCGCGTACGAGTTCGTACGGGACGCCATCCCGCACTCCGCCGATTCCGGTGATCTTCGTGTCACCTGGCGTGCGTCGGACGTGCTGGAGCTGCGCACCGGCGTCTGCTACGCCAAGGCCCACGCCCTGGCCGCCCTGCTGCGTGCCGAGGACATCCCCACGGCCCTGTGCTACCAGCGGCTGGCGGCCGACGACGGGGCCGGCCACGTCCTGCACGGACTGGTCGCCGTGCGCTTCGACGGTGGCTGGCACCGGCAGGATCCGCGCGGCAACAGACCCGGCGTCGACGCGCGGTTCTCCCTCGACGGCGAGCGGCTGGCCTGGATCCCCGATCCGGAGTCCAGTGAGATGGACTATCCAGTGCTGTACGCTGAACCTCACCCGGCGGTGCTCGGCGCGTTGAAAGCGGCGCCCGACCGTCCGTACCTGTGGAAGACGCTCCCCACCGCACTCTGAGGCAAGGCAGATGACTCTCACGCTCACCGTGTCCGACGAGGTGCGCGCACTCGCGCCCGGCTTCACGCATCTCGCGATCGAGGCCCACGGTCTGGTCAACGGGCCCAGCACGGAGGCGAGTTCGGCCCTCCTCGACGACGCGGCCCGGCGGCTCGCCGCCCGCCTGGACGGGCGCGCCCCGCACGAGGACCCGCACATGGCGGCCTGGCGTGCGGCCTACACGGCGTTCGGCTCCAAGCCGTCCCGTACCCGGAACTCCGCCGAGGCGCTGGCCAAGCGGGCCCTCGCGGACGGCGGTCTGCCCCGCATCAACCTGCTCGTGGACCTCTACAACGCCATCAGCGTCGCCCACCTGATCCCCGTCGGCGGCGAGGACCTCGATCTCATCCAGGGCGGGATGCGCCTCGTGCGCGCCACGGGCGAGGAGGACTTCGTGACGGTCGCGGGCGGCGAGGAGGCCGTCGAGCACCCGGACGCCGGTGAGGTCGTGTGGTGCGACGAAGCGGGCGTCACCTGCCGCCGCTGGAACTGGCGCCAGGGCCCCCGCACCCGCCTGACCGAGCGGACCACCTCGGCGCTCTTCCTCCTGGAGAGCCTCGCCCCGATGCCGGTCGCCGACGTCGAGGCGGCGGGCGCCGAACTCGCCGAGCTGCTGGAGAAGTTCAGCCCGGGGGTGCGTATCGAGGTGCGGGCGCCCGAGTCGGCGGGCTGAGACTCAGATCGCCTCGGCGGCCTTCAACTGCTCCTGCGTGGGCGCCGTACCGCCCAGGTGGGTCGGGAGCCACCAGGTGTCGGTCGTGTCCTTCGGGCGGGCCGGGTAGGCGCGTTGGGCCGCGTCCAGCAGGTCCTGGACGCGGTCGCGCAGGCGGCGGGTGATGGCGCCCGCGTACTGGTCGCGCGGGGCCTCGACCGGCTCGCCCACCCGGATGGTGACGGGGAGGTGGTTGCGCCTGAAGTTGCGCGGCTGACCCTTGGTCCACAGCCGCTGCGTGCCCCACAGCGCCATCGGGATCAGCGGGACGCCGGCCTCCTGGGCGAGGCGCGCCGCACCCGACTTGAAGCTCTTCAGCGTGAACGACTGGGAGATCGTGGCCTCCGGGAAGACCCCCACGATCTCACCCGACTTGAGCGAGTCCAGCGCGTGCTGGTACGCGGTCTCGCCCTGCGTGCGGTCCACCGGGATGTGCTTCATCCCGCGCATCAGCGGACCGGAGATCCGGTGCCGGAAGACCGACTCCTTCGCCATGAAACGCACCAGGCGCTTCTGCGGGAGAGCGGCCAGGCCGTCGAAGACGAAGTCCAGATAGCTGATGTGATTGCTCACCAGCACGGCTCCGCCCGAGCGCGGGATGTTCTCGGAACCCTGGCAGTCGATCTTGAGGTCCCAGACCTTGAACAGCGTCTTGGCGAAACCGATGACGGGACGGTAGACCAGCTCGGCCATGGGCGGGGCGGACCCTTTCTGCTCTGCCTGGGAAAGGGGCTCCCGGCGGGAAAGTTACGGAGCCGTAGGTTTACGGCGTATCGCAGATCGTGCCCGAAGAACGGACGGGGAGCCAGCCCTGGTGCCCCGGAGTGGCGAGATCCTCGTCACGTCGGCCTATGATCCACCTCGTATTTTTAACCTGCCTTTACTCTGCGCGTACCCCTACTCGGCGGATGAGCAGGAACATCTCGCACCCCAGGCAGTACCCGAACGCCGCGTTCAGGAAGGCCGCGGCGAGCGCCATCCCGGTCGCCGCGAGACCCAGCCAGCCGGGTCCCAGCGTGAAGCCGACCAGACCGAGTCCCGCGAACACCAGGCCCACCGCCTGTGCGAATCGCGGGGGTTCGGGTGGTTCGAACTCCGTAGGGGGAGCGAGCCGCGGGCGTACGGCCGTCCGGAACGCCCAGCCGTACGGCGAGCGGCTCACGCCGGCGGCCGCGCCGAGCGCGAACACCAGCGTCTGCCAGGCGAGGATCCAGGGGCTCCGGGTGATCAGCGCGGCGGCCAGTACGACCGTCGTCACGGCCGCCGCGAAACGCGGTCCACGTGCGTCGATGTCCATGAACCAAGGATTCCGCCCCGAAGGCCGTCAGGGGAGCCGGGAATCTTTGCAGTCTCGTGAACGCTGGTCGAAAGGGCGGGCGGCGTCGTGAAAGCTGGTGCGCGTGATGACCGGACTGATGGTGTGCGCGGCGGTGCTCGCGGCGGCGAGCGTCTACGGAGTGCTGCACAAGCGGCGGAGCGGGAGGGTGAGGGTGCGCGGGCGGGACGACGGCAAGCGGCTCGGAGCGGCCGAACTCGGCGGCGAACTGGGCGGACGGGCAACGCTGGTGCAGTTCTCCAGCGCCTTCTGCGCCCCCTGCCGGGCCACCCGGCGGGTGCTCGGCGAGGTCGCCGAGATGGTCCCCGGGGTCACCCACGTCGAGATCGACGCCGAGGCCCGCCTGGACCTGGTGCGCGAACTGGAGATCCTCAAGACGCCCACCGTGCTGGTGCTGGACGCGGAAGGCCGGGTGGTGCGGCGGGCCACCGGGCAGCCCCGGAAGGCGGACGTCATCGCCGCGCTGGGAGAGGCGGTCTGACGGACGTGCCGATGACGGAGGGGCAGCTCCCAAATCGCGGAACGTACTTGACTGGGCGTACCACCTATCGTCAGCCTGACCGTATGCCCCATGAACTCCTTCTCTTCGGGCGGGTCCACGTCGACCTGGCCCGCACCGCGAGCGCGCGCTGTCCGGGTCGCTGAACAGCCCCGGACCCGAACGCCGCCTCCCTCAGAAGGAATACTCCATGACGGCCACGCCCGAGCTCGGCACCTCCCGGCTCGCCTCTCCCGACCTGCTCCGCTCAGCCTTCCGGCGGCACGCCGCCGGAGTCGCGGTGATCACCGCGCGCGGGGCCGGCGGCCCGGTCGGCTTCACCGCCACCTCCCTCACCTCCGTCTCCGCCGAGCCGCCGATGCTCTCCTTCGGCGTCGGCACGGGCGCCTCCAGCTGGCCCGCGATATCCACCGCCGAGCACATAGGCGTTCATATCCTCGGCGAGCACCAGGCCGAGCTCGCGGCCACCTTCGCGCGCAGCGGCGCCGACCGGTTCGGGGCGCCCACCAGTTGGCGCGAGGGTCATGCGGGGGTTCCGGTCCTCGACGACGTGCTGGTCTGGCTGGTGTGCCGGGTCGTCGCACGGGTACCGGCCGGCGACCATCGCATCGTGCTGGCCGAGGTGGTCGTCGGGGATCCCTCCCGGGCCGGCCGGCCGCTCCTCTATCACCAGGGTGGTTTCAACGGATTGCGTGATTGATCACGCGCTCCTCGTTCTGCGAGTGCGTCGAGTTCCGGTTACGCTGCGTTGCGAAGGTCACAGTTCAAAGCGCTTGCTTAGCGGGTACGAACTGGGTGTACTGACGAGTAATATTTCGTTCGGAGCGCGCGGCCGCCCCGACCGGGATGAGCCGCTTGAGGCGCCTATGCTGCCTTCAAGAGGCAGGCCAGAAAAGACGATGCAGTAGGAGAGCCGGCGTGAGCCTGAGGATCGTTGTCACTGTGAAGTACGTGCCCGACGCCACTGGCGACCGGCACTTCGCCGATGACCTGACCGTCGACCGTGACGACGTGGACGGTCTGCTCTCCGAACTGGACGAGTACGCGGTCGAGCAGGCGCTGCAGATCGCCGAGAACTCCGACGACGACGTCGAGGTCACCGTCCTGACCGTGGGCCCCGAGGACGCGAAGGACGCGCTGCGCAAGGCGCTGTCCATGGGCGCGGACAAGGCGATCCACGTCGAGGACGACGACCTGCACGGCAGCGACGTGATCGGTACCTCGCTGGTGCTGGCCAAGGCGATCGAGAAGGCCGGCTTCGACCTGGTGGTCTCCGGTATGGCCTCCACCGACGGCACCGCCGGTGTGGTCCCGGCCCTGCTGGCCGAGCGGCTGGGTGTCCCGCAGGTCACCCTGCTCTCCGAGGTCACGGTCGAGGACGGCACCGTGAAGGGCCGCCGGGACGGCGACGCCGCCAGCGAGCAGCTGGAGGCCTCGCTTCCGGCGGTGGTGTCGGTGACCGACCAGTCGGGTGAGGCGCGTTACCCGTCCTTCAAGGGCATCATGGCCGCGAAGAAGAAGCCGGTTCAGTCCTGGGACCTGTCCGACCTGGACATCGAGGCCGAGGAAGTCGGTCTGGAGGGTGCCTGGAGCGCGGTGGAGACCGCGACCGCCCGTCCGGCCCGCACGGCCGGCACGATCGTCAAGGACGAGGGCGAGGGCGGCAAGCAGCTCGCCGCCTTTCTCGCGGAGCGCAAATTCGTTTGATGCAGCCTCGCGGGCCAGAAGTTCATCTGAGTCCTGCAGTAGCTGACCGCCGCCCCTCAACTTTCGCAAGCAGGAGAGCATTCCCATGGCTGAAGTCCTCGTCTACGTCGACCACGTGGACGGTGCCGTCCGCAAGCCCACCCTGGAGCTTCTGACCCTGGCCCGCCGGATCGGCGAGCCCGTCGCCGTCGCCCTCGGCAACGGCGCCGCCGACACCGCCGCCGCCCTCGCCGAGCACGGCGCGGTCAAGGTCCTCACCCACGACGCGTCCGAGTACGCCGACTACCTCGTCGTGCCGAAGGTCGACGCGCTGCAGGCCGCCGTCGAGGCCGTCTCCCCGGCCGCCGTGCTGGTCCCCTCCTCCGCGGAGGGCAAGGAGATCGCCGCGCGTCTCGCGCTGCGCATCGGCTCGGGCGTCATCACCGACGCCGTCGACCTGGAAGCCGGCGACGAGGGCCCGGTGGCCACCCAGTCGGTGTTCGCCGCCTCCTTCACCACCAAGTCCCGTATCACCCAGGGCGCTCCGGTCATCACGGTCAAGCCCAACAGCGCCGCCGTGGAGGCCGCCCCGGCCGCCGGTGCGGTCGAGGCCCTCGCGGTGACCTTCTCCGACAAGGCCACCGGCACCAAGGTCACCGGCCGCACCCCGCGTGAGTCGACGGGGCGTCCGGAGCTGACCGAGGCCGCGATCGTGGTCTCCGGCGGCCGCGGCGTCAACGGCGCCGAGAACTTCGCCATCATCGAGGCGCTCGCCGACTCCCTCGGCGCGGCCGTGGGCGCCTCGCGTGCCGCCGTCGACGCCGGCTGGTACCCGCACACCAACCAGGTCGGCCAGACCGGCAAGTCCGTGTCCCCGCAGCTGTACATCGCCAACGGCATCTCCGGCGCCATCCAGCACCGCGCGGGCATGCAGACCTCCAAGACCATCGTGGCGGTCAACAAGGACGCCGAGGCCCCGATCTTCGAGCTGGTCGACTTCGGCGTGGTCGGCGACCTCTTCGACGTCGTCCCCCAGCTCACCGAGGAGATCAACACCCGCAAGGGCTGATCACCGCGAGGCTGTCCGAGGCCCCCGTGACCGACACCGGTCACGGGGGCCTCGTGGTCTCAGCGCAGGCTCAGCGAGGCCTGCACGGGCAGATGGTCGCTGGGGAACTGGCCGTGCATCGAGAAGGTGTCGATCGTCGCCTGGTGCGTCGTCACACCCGGCGAGGTCAGGATCCAGTCGATACGGTCGCCGTCCTGCTTCAGCCGGTGGTAGCCGTGGAAGGTGCCGTACAGGGTGCCGCGCCGCTCCGCCGCGTCCCAGGCGTCCACGAGCCCGGAGTCCACCAGGGTGTCGTAGGCCGGGTTCTTGTGCGCGGCGGCGTTGAAGTCGCCGGTCACCACGACCGGCAGCGCGGGGTCGAACTCCGCGATCCGCTGGGTGAGCAGGGTCGCGCTGCGCTCGCGGGCGTACTGGCTCTTCTGGTCGAAGTGGGTGTTGGCGACGTAGAACTCCCGGCCGTCGTCGGCGAGATCGCGGAACCGGACCCAGGTGACGATGCGGGGGAAGGCGGCGTTCCAGGTGTTGGATCCGATGACCTCCGGGGTGTCGGAGAGCCAGAAGGTGTAGTGCTCCAGAGGGGCCAGGCGCCGGATGTCGTAGTAGATCGCCGTGGACTCGTCCCGGCTGCCGCCCTCGCGGCCGGTGCCGATCCAGTCGTAGTGCGGTCCCAGGTCGGCGTCGATGTCGCGCAGTTGCTGGTAAAGGCCTTCCTGGGTGCCGATGACCTGGGGGTGCGCGCGGTGCAGCAGTTCGCGCATCACGGGGCGGCGGTCGGCCCAGCTGTTGGGCTCGGCGTCGTCGGCGTACCGCAGGTTGAAGGTCATGACGTCGAGCCGGGGCGCGCGCCGCGGCGGAGTCGAAGGGGTCGCCCGCCCGGCCCGCAGGGTGGCGGACGGCCTGGAGGAGGCGGACGAGGCGGAGACCGCGGCGCTGGAGAGGGGCACGGTGACCGCCGCGGCCAACAGGATCTTCAGGCCCAGACGGCGGGTGACTCGGCGCTGGTTCGGCACGGGTGCTCCTTCGGTGGCGACGGCCGGGCGCGGCGTGCGTGAGGCGAGTCCTGCGCAGAGAGTGTGCTACCCAGGTGTGAGTCGAGCGTGAACATGCCCAGATGGGGGCGTGTCGCACGGTGGACATGGTGTTGACCATCCCGAAGGCGCCCGGATAACTTCATTCAACGGATTGTTGATTCCGTACAGTGGAAAACAGGAGGGTGTGGGATGGGCCAGGGCCAGCAGCAGAAGGTGGCGACGAGTCTCGCGGGCGCCGTCAGCGAGGAGATCAGCGCCTCCCTCGCGCCGGTCGACGCCGAACTGGAGCGCCGCTACCCGGGCGACCCCGGCACCCGTCAGCCCGTCCACACCGTGTACGTCCCCGGTGACGCCTTCGCCGCGGACACCATCCGCTCCTGGGGCGACCGGGCGCTGGCCGCCCTGGACGAACACGCCCCCGACGCCGCCTCCTTCGCGGCCGTCCTCGGCCTGTCCGACGAACTCGCCGAGCCCGTCCACTCCCGGGTCCGCGCCAAACTGGAGCGCGAGCCGATCGAGGATCTGCGCGTCGACTTCGAGGACGGCTACGGCCCCCGCCCCGACGCCGAGGAGGACGAGACGGCGGCCCGGGCCGCGCGGCTGATCGCCGAGGCGTATGCCGAGGGGACGGCGGCGCCGTACATGGGCATCCGGATGAAGTGCATGGAGGCCGCGGTGCGCGACCGGGGCATCCGCACCCTCGACATCTTCCTCACCGGGCTGATGGCGGCCGGCGGGCTGCCCGAGGGCCTGGTGCTGACCCTGCCGAAGGTGACCTACCCCGAGCAGGTCACCGCGATGGCCAGGCTCCTGGAGGCCTTCGAGAAGGCGCACGGCCTGGAGGCGGGCAGGATCGGCTTCGAGATCCAGATCGAGACCAGCCAGTCCATCCTCGCCACCGACGGCACCGCCACCGTCGCCCGGATGATCCAGGCCGCCGAGGGCCGCGCCACCGGACTGCACTACGGCACCTTCGACTACAGCGCCTGCCTCGGCGTCTCCGCCGCCTACCAGGCCAGCGACCACCCGGCCGCCGACCACGCCAAGGCGGTCATGCAGGTCGCGGCCGCCGGTACCGGCGTACGCGTGTCGGACGGTTCCACCAACGTGCTGCCGGTCGGCCCCACCGCGAAGGTGCACGACGCCTGGCGGCTGCACTACGGGCTCACCCGGCGCGCCCTGGCCCGCGCCTACTACCAGGGCTGGGACATGCACCCCGGCCACATCCCGACCCGGTACGCGGCCGTGTTCGCCTTCTACCGCGAGGGTTTCGAGCAGGCCGCCGCCCGGCTCGCCCGGTACGCCAACCGCACCGGCGGCGACGTCATGGACGAGCCGGCCACCGCCAAGGCCCTCAGCGGCTACCTGCTGCGCGGACTGGACTGCGGCGCCCTCGACATCGCCGAGGTGGCCCGGCTGACCGGTCTGACCCGAGCCGACCTGGAGGGCTTCGCGGCACCCCGACGCGGCGACCTGACGGCCTCCGGCAACTAGCGGCCGGCGTATCCGGGTGCGGGAGATCCGGGCCGCCGGGAGACCCACGGCAGGCGGACCGACGTCCGGTGGGCCAGGGCCGGCGAGAGCGGCAGCACCGGCGTGTACATCAGCGGCGTCTACGTCGAGGACGGCGCCGACGACGAGCCGGTCCCCGGACCTCCCGTCCGCTCGACGCGCAGGTACCGCTCCAGGCCCGACGCGACCGCCCACTTGCGCTCGGCGAACAACCGGGTACCCCGGCGGCACAGTTCGGCGTCGGCCCGCGCACGCGTGCAGAACTCCTCGGGGGTGACACCGAACAGCTCCCTCAACCCGGCTGATTCCTCGAGGAGTTCGGTGAGGAGGGCGTGCTCGCCGGGGTGGCGGCGAGGCGTGCCGGTGCCGTCGTGCAGGACGCCGTGCCGGTTGACGTAGGTGTGGACGCCGGGGAGCGTGGTGCCGTCCGCGAGGGCGACGCGCACGTGCGGGGCGGGCAGCCACGCCCGGCCGAAGTTGCCGCCCGGCAGCGGTACGCCCTCGCTCGCGTCGATCACCTCCAGCTGGGGCCCGTCCAGCCAGACGACGAACAACTCCCGTACCGCGGTGGGGGAGTGGAGCGGGGACGCCGAGACATAGCCGAGCCGGCTGACGTGCGCGGAGACGCCCACGTCCAGGCCCGTCACCCGGGTGCGCACCATGGGGATCGGCCCCGTCACTCCGGACTCGGCCATCTTGTGCTGGAGTTGGGCGGGGGAGGCGTTGGAGCCGACCGCGAGCACCGGTACCCGGCCGTCGTCGTGCACCAGCCGGTCCAGCGGCAACAGCCGGTCGCCGTCGAGGAGTCCGGAGTCGGCGGGCCAGGCGCCGGGGTAGCTCAGCGGGTGGTCGCGCGGTGCCTGGTCGAGGCCCAGCTCCGCGAGCGTACGGCCGCTCATGTGCCGCTCACTCCGAGGGCGGCAGCTCGCCCGAGCCGCGGGTGACCAGCCGGGTCGGCAGCTCGATGCGCTCCGGTGCCAGGAGAGTGCCGTCCAGCTGACGGAAGAGCCGCTCGGCGGCCGTACGGCCGAGCAGGGCCGCGTCCTGGGCGACGACCGTGAGGCCCGGATGCAGCAGATCGGCCAGCTCGATGTCGTCGAAGCCGACGAGTGCGACCGGGCGGGTCCGCTCGGCGAGAAGCCGGATCACGGTGACGGTCACCCGGTTGTTGCCCGTGAAGATCGCGGTCACCGGGGCGGGCCCGGACAGCATCTCCTCGGCGGCCCGGCGCACCCGCTCCGGGTCCGTCATGCCGAGGGAGGTCCACGCCGGCTCGACGGATATCCCGGCGTCCTCCATCGCGGCCCGGTAGCCGCGCAGCCGTTCCGCCGCCGTGTGGATGCGGGGCATGTCACCGATGAAGCCGATCCGGTGGTGGCCGTGCGCGATCAGATGGGCGACCCCGTCACGGGCCCCGCCGTAGTTGTCGGACAGCACCACGTCGGCGTCGATCTTCCCGGCCGGGCGGTCCACGAACACCGTGGCCACGCCCGCCCTGATCTCCGGCTCCAGATAACGGTGGTCGTCCCCGGCCGGGATCACCACCAGCCCGTCCACCCGCCGCGCGCACAGCGCGAGCGCCAACTCCTGTTCCCGGTCCGGGTCCTCGGCGCTGGAGCCGTTGATCAGCAGCGCGCCATGGGCCCGGGCCACCTCCTCGACGGCGCGGCTGAGCGGGCCGTAGAACGGGTCGGCGAGATCCTCCAGCACCAGACCGATGCTCGCGGTACGGCCCTTGCGCAGCACCCGTGCGCTGTCGTTGCGGCGGAAGCCGAGCGCGTCGATCGCCTCCTGGACCCGGCGCTCGGTGTCCGGGGTCACCCCCGGCTCGCCGTTGACCACCCGGGACACCGTCTTCAGGCCGACACCGGCGCGCGCAGCCACGTCCTTCATCGTCGGCCGGGTCCCGTAACGGGAGCCGGGAAGACGGTCTGCGCGGCGGGAGGTCTCGGGCACGATGCGGCGTCCTGTCCTGTCGTCCACGGTGGGATTCCTGTTGTCCACGGGGGATGCACAGGTCCATGGGTTTGTATGAGGATGTGGCGTCGAGCATAGAGCCTGGACAACGTTGTCAGATGCGAGGGAGACTGTCCACCGCAATCTCCGGCCCGCGCCCCCACCGCTGGACGGCTGCCTTTCACTCGGTTACTCATGGTTGACGGGGAGATCTGACTCTGATGCACACCGACCTCGTGGCGGCCCTCGACATCGGCGGCACAAAGATCGCCGGCGCACTGGTGGACGGTCACGGACGGATCCAGGCGCGTGCCCAGCGCGCGACGCCCGCCCAGCAGGACGGCGAGACGGTCATGGGGGCCGTCGAGGAGGTGGTCGGCGAACTCGCCGGTTCACCCCTGTGGGGAAGGGCCGGCTCGCTCGGGATCGGCAGCGCGGGCCCGGTGGACGCCTCCGCCGGCACCGTGAGTCCGGTCAACGTGCCGGGCTGGCGGGACTTCCCGCTCGTCGAGCGGGTCCGTGCGGCCGCCGGCGGGCTGCCGGTCGAGCTGATCGGCGACGGCGTCGCCATCACGGCCGCCGAACACTGGCAGGGCGCGGCGCGCGGCCACGACAACGCGCTGTGCATGGTGGTGTCGACGGGCGTCGGCGGCGGCCTGGTGCTCGGCGGGAAACTGCACCCCGGGCCGACCGGCAACGCGGGCCACATCGGCCACATCAGCGTCGACCTCGACGGGGACCCCTGTCCCTGCGGATCGCGCGGCTGCGTGGAACGCATCGCGAGCGGCCCGAACATCGCCCGGCGCGCGCTGGAGGGCGGCTGGCAGCCGGGTCCCGACGGCGACGCCTCGGCGGCGGCGGTCGCGGACGCGGCCCGGACCGGCGACCCGGTCGCGGTGGCGTCCTTCGAGCGGGCCGCGCAGGCGCTGGCGGCCGGGATCGCGGCCACCGCGACCCTGGTCGAGATCGACATCGCGGTGATCGGCGGCGGGGTGGGCAAGGCGGGGGACATCCTCTTCACGCCGCTGCGCAAGGCCCTCACCGACTACGCGACCCTCTCCTTCGTGCAGCGCCTGACGATCGTGCCGGCCCAGATGGGCACGGACGCGGGACTGGTGGGCGCCGCGGCGGCCGCACTGGCGCGGATGGGCACGGACGTGACGGCGGCCGGCGTCTGAGGCGGCCGCGATACGCGGCAGGAACGTTCAGGCCCGGTCGGCCGGGGTTCAGGTCCGGCCGACCGGGCCGCTCGGGGACGGCCGGCCGGGACGTGTGAGGCGGTGTCCGCGGGCCGTCAGCAGGTGATCCGCGCGTCCGCCCAGTCGCCGTGGTCGGAGGTGACGCCGTTCCCGCCGTCGGTGACGACGAGGCTGACGACCTCGGCGCCGGTGACGTCGGCGGTGAGCGGCTGGGCGGGCATGTCCGTGGTCAGGACGCCGGTCGACGCGACCTTCGTGCCGTCCGCCCAGACCTCGAAGGAGACGCTTCCGGCGGCGGCCTCCTCGTCGTCCACGCCGACCTCGGCGGTGACCTTCTCGCACGCCTTGCCGGTGTAGTAGTCGACCTGGCTAGGAGCATGGGTGCCGAGCCCCTTGGCGTACACCACCCCGCCGACGGTGATCGGATGCCCGTCGCCCGCGGCGGTCTCCCCGTTGCTGGTGTCGCGCTCCACGGGGCCCCAGCCGTTGTCGGCCGACAGCCAGGGAAGGTCGCTGAGATAGGAGCTTCCGGCGGGCGGCGGGTCCGCGACGGTCGTCGTGATCGTCATGGTGCTCTCGGCGCGCACGCCGGCCGGCGACCGGTAACGCGTCCGGAGCCCGAGGTCGTAGGACCCCTTCGGCGTCCCCGCGGGAGCGGTCACCTTCCAGCCGGTGCGCAGGGCGCGGCCGGTCGGCAGTGCCGCGGACCTGGTCGGCGAGGTCGCGGTGACGGTCCAGCCCCGGGGGCCGGTGAGCGTCACGGAGACCTTGTGGGCGGTGCTGCGGCCGAGGTCGGTGACGGAGGTGGTGAGCGCGGCCGTGCTGCCCGGCTCGACGAACCGGCTGCCGGTCAGGCCGAGTTCGACGGCCGGCGGGTTGGCCGCCCAGTGCCGGTCGGCGGCGACCCGGACCAGGACGGTGCCGTGTGCCGGGACGACCGCGGAGAGGGTGCCCGCGGTGTTGTAGCTCCGGTGCCGCCACAGGTCGCGCAGGGTGTAGGCGGGCGCGTTCGGGAGGCCGGCCGCCTGGGCGGTGGTCGCGATGCGCTGGGGGGAGTTGGACTCGTTGAAGAGGGCGACCGCGCGGCTGCCGTCCTGCAACTCCTTGGTCACGACCCAGCGTCCGCCGGCAGAGGAGAGCACCGTGCCCTGCTTGCCGAGCGGGTCCTGGTCGACGGCGATGACCTCCTTGTCGTCCAGGATGTCGAAGGTCGCCGGGGAGGCCTTGCGCAGGTCGGTGCCGATGAGCAGCGGGGCGGCCATCATCGACCACATCGAGAAGTGCGAGCGGTACTCGGTGTCGGTCATGCCGCCGTTGCCGACCTCCAGCATGTCCGGGTCGTTCCAGTGCCCGGGGCCCGCGTAGGGCGCGAGCGGCAGGTTCTGCTTCAGGATCGACACCATCGAGCCCCAGCTGTCGCTGATGTCCCCGGTGGTGCGCCACAGCTGGCCGACGTCCGAGGCCCACTCCCAGGGCTTGTTCTCGCCCCATTCGCAGATGCTGTAGACGATGGGCCGCCCGGTCGCCTTCAGCGCGTCCCGCATGGTGAGGTAGCGCTGCTTGGCGTCCACGCCCTGGTTGTTGCAGTTGTCGTACTTGAGATAGTCGACACCCCAGTCGGCGAACTGCCGGGCATCGCTGTACTCGTGGCCGAGGGCGCCCGGGAAGCCCGCCTCGTTGCAGGTCCTGGTGCCCGCGCTGGTGTAGATGCCGAGCTTGAGGCCCTTGGCGTGCACGTAGTCGGCGACCGCCTTGATGCCGTGGGGGAAGCGGGCCGGGTCCGGGACCAGCCTGCCGTCCGCGTCGCGGCTCGGCAGGGCCCAGCAGTCGTCGAGGTTGACGTACCGGTAGCCGGCGTCCTTGAGGCCCTTCGCCACGAAGAGGTCCGCGATGCCCTCGACCATGGTCTCGTCGAAGTCCGCACCGCAGTGCGTGGAGTTCCAGTTGTTGAAGCCCATCGGCGGGGTGAGGGCGAGACCGTCGGCGGGGGCGGGCGAGCCGGCGGCCCCGCCGCCGGCGACGGCGGGTGCGGCGAGGCCCGCGGTGCACAGCAGTGCCGCGGCCAGTGCTCCGACCACTCTTCGGCGGGTTGTGCGGGTGTGAGGGTGACGCATCGTTACGCTCCTCCGACTCGCGAAAGGTGGGATGACGACAGGGAGGCGTCATCGGTGCGCGCTTATGGTAGGAGCTGTTGAGCTGTGTTGGAAGGGAAGCGGTGAAGGTTGCTCCAGTTCTCGTACTGGCCTGCTTGTGGGGCCTGTTGGGGAGGGGGCACCGTCGCGCGCGTTGGGTTGTGTTGATTGGCGAACCCGAGAGCCTGTGAGGTCTCTGGGACCTGCCTGTGGGGTGGCCCGGTAGGACATCCGATGTCCTGGTACGGCGACGGCACCCGGCCTCACCGGAACTCGTGGACCACGTCGATCGTGCCGACGATGTGCGCGTTGAACTCGTGCAGCTCCTCGGCGGGCACCCAGAGCTCCAGGATCGTGCTGCCGCCCGCCTGCTGGACGGGGTAGCGGCGGACGAACTCCGTGTCGACCTCGAAGCGGGTCACGAAGCCGGCGCCGTCGTGCCTGACGTTCCAGTCGCGGGCGATCCTGATCGCGTAGTCCTCGTCGAGCACCGGGTAGAAGATCGGCTGCTCGGGCAGCCGGGGCGGCCAGGCGCGCCACGCCAGCTCCCGGACCAGCGCGAGCTCCACGGGGCCGGTGGGGCGCCAGAGGGTCGTGGTCGGTCGCGGGCTGTTCATGGCGCAGGTCTTTCCGTGCGGTCGGGAGATCGGGTCTCCCGACCTTGGCCGCGCGGTGATCGCCGGGGCCACCCGGTTTCCGCGTGGGACCGACGGCGGGGTGCCCACCGCCGGCCGTCGCCCGTTCGCCGCCGCCGTGCCGACGTGCCGCCCCGCCGCGTTGCTCCCCTCGCGGGGCCGCCCGTGACCCCTGGCCGCCCGCGTAGTTGGACGGGGCATGAAGAAGCGCAGCATGCTCGCCATCGCCAGCCTGGCCACCGGATTCGTCGTGGCCGCCATCACTCCGTCCCATGCCGCCGCCGCCGACGGCCCGCTCGACGACCTGCACCTCTCGGACACCCTGGAGCACGTCGGCCATCTCGTGGGTGAGGACAGCTTCCAGACCGATCGGGACTTCCTGGGCCAGGAGTAGCCCGGCGGGGCAGGAGTGAACGACGGTGCCGGTGTTCCGCCGAGGGAGCACCGGCACTCCGTTTTCCGCGCCCTCAACGGGAACTGGTTTCCGTGGCAGTGTGGAGCGGGCAAGCCTCAGGGGGCCAACAGAAGAGGGGGAGTCCGTGATCGTCTGGGTCAACGGCGCGTTCGGTGCGGGGAAGAGCACCACCGCACGTGAACTGATCGAACTGATCCCGAACAGCACGCTCTTCGACCCCGAGGTCATCGGCGGGGCACTGACACACCTGCTACCGGCCAAGCACCTCGCCGAGGCCGGCGACTTCCAGGACCTGCCGATCTGGCGACGGCTGGTGATCGACACGGCGGCCGCGATGCTGGCCGAGCTGGGCGGGACCCTGGTGGTTCCCATGACGTTGCTGCGCCAGGAGTACCGCGACGAGATCTTCGGCGGCCTCGCCGCCCGCCGGATCGCCGTCCGGCATCTGTGTCTCACCCCGGCCGAAACGATCCTGCGCGAGCGAATAGCCGGGCGGGAGATCCCGTCCGACCTGCCGGACGGCGAGATGCGCGTCCGGCAGTGGTCGTACGACCGGATCGAGCCCTACCGTGCCGCCCTCGCCTCCTGGATCGGCGCCGACGCCCATCTCGTCGACACCAGCGCCCTCACCCCGTACGAGACGGCCGTGTACATCGCCGAGGCCGTCGGCACGGGTGCCGCGTCCGTCTGCGACATCGTGCAGACCCCGGAGCCCACCGCAGAGACCCTCGCGGCCGGGGTGCTCCTCTTCGACGAGCAGGACCGCGTCCTGCTCGTCGACCCCACCTACAAGGCCGGCTGGGAGTTCCCGGGCGGTGTCGTCGAGCCCGGCGAGGCCCCCGCGCGGGCGGGCGTGCGCGAGGTCGAGGAGGAGACCGGGCTACGGCTGGAGAAGGTGCTGCGGCTGCTGGTCGTCGACTGGGAGCAGCCCGTAGCGCCCCGCTACGGAGGCCTGCGGCTGCTCTTCGACGGCGGCCGGCTGGACTCCGCCGAGGCCGGCCGGCTGGTGCTGCCGGGACCCGAACTGCGCGGCTGGCGCTTCGTCACCGAACAGGAGGCCGCCGAGATGCTGCCCCCGGTGCGCTACGAACGGCTGCGCTGGGCCCTGCGGGCCCGCGAGCGCGGTGCCGCGCTCTACCTGGAGGCCGGCGTCCCGATCGGTTGACATCTTGCGCCGGGAGCCCTGCGACAGCACGGAACCCGCTCTGCGCCCGGTCGGATCCGACGTCCACCGCAGTCCTCAACACGGCCCGGTACGCCCGCCCAGCGGCTGCCGCTTCCGCACCCGCTGCCCCGAGTGCGCGAGCCAGCTCACCGACAGCGAACGCGCCGCCCGCGTCGAACAGGTACCGGACCTGCTCGACCGGGGCGGCGGGAACCCGGTCGCCTGCCACTACGCGGAGAACGTTCAGCTGCTGTAGCCGTCCGGGTACGGAAACGGCGTCAGCCGGCTCTCCCGCTCCAGTCCCCGGCAGAAGACCTCCATGGTCACGGCGACGGGAGCGTGCCGGACCAGCAGCTCGGCGGCGGCCCGGGGGATGCCCTCGGGGTGCCGCCCGCCGGCACAGCTCCGCACGAACTCCGCACGCTCCTCGCCCCGGTACCCGTACAGCGCGGTGACCAGCCAGATGACCAGGTAGTAGGTGGTGTAGGCGAGGTCGTAGTGCCGATGCCGGCCGAGGAAGTCCCGCTCCTCCGGAGCCAGTCGGAAGCGGGGGCTGAGCGAGAGCCCGAAGTCGGTGAGGTACAGCTGCCGGCCGTCGGTGAGGATGTTGCGGAAGTGGGCGTCGAGGTGGAGGAGCCGGCCGCTCGCCAGGAAGGCGGTCAGCTCCGTCAGCCGCCGGGCTGTGGAGGCGCACGCCGAGTCCGCGCGATCCGTGCGCAGCTCTGCGTCCAGCCAGTCGTGCAGGGTGTACGGGAAGTGCTCCAGGAACAGGGTCAGGCTCGCGGAGGCGTCCCGCAGACTCTCGATCCGGTCCCGTACGCCCGTGGAGCCGCCCCAGTAGGCCACCGCCCCTTCGATGTCCGCGAGTTCACCGGGCAGCGGGGCCGGGGCGTCGGGCAGCACCCGTTGGTGGTGGAGCAGCGGGAACCCGGGGAATTGGCCCGCCAGCACCCAGTTCGTCGTGGCCACGTGCGCGGCCAGCTCCCGCCAGGCACCGAACCCCGGTCCGCCGATGGCGCCGACGCCGTAGTGGCAGTACGGCGGCAGGCCGAAGAGGTTCGCGGTGGAGCGGGCGTGGCGCGGGTCCCGCTCCCGGTCGGTCAGCGGGATCCGCTTCACGAACACCGGCCTGCCGTCCACGGTGATCCGCACCGCTCTGCCGCCGATCCCGGTGCCGAGCGGCTCACCCGCCGCGACCAGCCCGGCCAGCTCGGCATCGCTCAGCAGGGCCAGCGAGGTCGCGATGTCGGAGTGGGCGGCGATACGGCGCGCGGTGTAGGTCATGCCCCCATGGTCACCGCGGTGGTCCGTAGGTGTCCGCGGATTCCCGCAGCACCTGTGAGGCGTCGGCGGTCACCGGATCGCCGTGGCCGAAGCACGCCGTCTCCGTCTCCAGGGCGGCCAGCCGCCGGAAGGACGTGAGGGCCAGGTTCCGGTCGAGGTTGAACACCCCGGGCACCACCGCACCGGTGGCCGGCGCGGCCGCCACCGCGTCCCCGGTGAACAGCACACCGTACGCGGGCAGATGGAGGGCGATGCTGCCGTGCGTGTGCCCGGGGACATGGACCACCCGGGCACCACCGCCGAAGTCCAGGACGTCCCCGTCGGACAGCTCCGTCACCTCCGCCGGGGGGACCGGCCCGCCGACGGGCAGCAACTCGGCCGCCGCGGCGTGGATCGGCAGCTCCCAGTCCTCGAACACCGGCGGGGGACCCGGGAGTTCGCCCCGGACCACCGGAGCGTCCAGGCGGTGGGCCAGCACCTCGGCTCCGCTCAGCGCGGCGAACTCCGCCGCCCCGCCGACGTGGTCCTCATGAAAATGGGTGAGGACGATCCGCCGTACCGCGGAAGGGGACCGCCCCAGCGCGGTGAGCGCGTCGGAGATCGGCCGGCCCGAGCCGGGCGGGCCGGTGTCGACCAGCGTCGAGGCACCGGTGTCCGGGTCGTGCCAGAGGTAGGCCTGACCCACCGGGAAGCGCAGCAGGTGCAGCCGGGGGAGCAGTTCGACGACGTCCATGCCCCGACCGTAGGAGGGCCCCCGTCCGCGGACGAGAGCCCTCTGCCGTGGGCAGAGCGGTTCAGCCCGCCGCGTAGTTCCGCAGGAACAGCGCCTCGGCCACCGACAGGCGCTCCAGTTCCTCGGGAGACACGCTCTCGTTGACCGCGTGGATCTGCGCCTCCGGCTCGCTCAGCCCGATCAGCAGGATCTCGGCGTGCGGGTAGAGGCTCGCCAGGGTGTTGCACAGCGGGATGGAGCCGCCCTGACCGGCGTACTGCATCGTCTCGCCCGGGTAGGCGACGGCCATCGCGTCGGCCATCGCCTGGTACGCCGGGCTGGTGGTGTCGGCACGGAACGGCTGGCCCTGGCCGACCGCCTCGGTCCGCACCCGGGCACCCCACGGGGTGTGCGCCTCCAGATGGGCCTGGAGCAGCTTGCTCGCCTCGGCCGCGTCCACGCCCGGCGGCACCCGCAGGCTCACCAGGGCACGGGCGCTCGCCTGCACCGACGGGGTGGCGCCGACCACGGGCGGGCAGTCGATGCCGAGCACCGTGACCGCCGGACGCGCCCAGATGCGGTCCGCGACCGACCCGTCGCCGATCAGCCCGACGCCGTCCAGCACCTTGGCGTCCTTGCGGAACTGCCCCTCGTCGTACTCCAGCCCCTCCCAGCCGGACTCCGGCGCGAGCCCGTCGACCGTCGTCGAACCGTCCTCGGCGCGCAGCGAGTCCAGCACCCGGATCAGCGCGGCCAGCGCGTCCGGGGCGGCACCGCCGAACTGCCCGGAGTGCAGATTGCCCTGGAGCGTGTCGATCTGGACCCGGAGCATGGTCATGCCGCGCAACGTCGTGGTCACCGTCGGCAGGCCGACCCGGAAGTTGCCCGCGTCGCCGATGACGATCGTGTCCGCCGTCAGCAGGTCGGGGTGCTGCTCGGCATACCGCTCCAGCCCGCCGGTGCCCATCTCCTCGGAGCCCTCGGCGATCACCTTGACGTTGACCGGGACGCCACCCTTCGCCTTCAGCGCACGCAGCGCCAGCAGGTGCATGATCACGCCGCCCTTGCAGTCGGCGGCGCCGCGCCCGTACCAGCGGCCGTCCCGCTCGGTCAGCTCGAACGGCGGGGAGGTCCAGGCGGCCTCGTCCAGCGGCGGCTGCACGTCGTAGTGCGCGTACAGCAGGACCGTTTTGGCACCCTCCGGCCCAGGCAGGTAGCCGTACACCGACTGTGTGCCGTCCGGGGTGTCCAGCACGGCGACGTCCACGAAGTCCTCGGCGCGCAGCGCGTCGGCGACCCAGTTCGCGGCGCCCTCGCTCTCGCTCCTCGGGAACTGGACGAAGTCCGCCACCGACTTGAAGGCCACCAGCTCGGCGAGCTCCGCCTTCGCCCTGGGCAACAGGGCGGCGACGGTCTCGGCGACCGGATTGGACGACATGGGCACGCTCCTCGTGGGTGCGACGTTGAACTGGTGAGTACATGGATCCTCCCACAGCGGCCTGCGGCGATCTCCGCCGTAGGATGCGGGGGACAGGTGGTAGGTGCGCGGCTACGGACGGACAGGGCCTGACCCACGGGTCGTACGGCACCTGCGGCTTGGTTCAGCACCTATGGCTTGATATGGCATACGGCACTTACGGCTTCTACGGCTTGATCGGAGCAGCGGACCATCGTGAGCGGTGAGAATTCTTCGGCGGACGACATGCAGCGGGTGTGGGACGTCGTCGTGGTGGGCGCGGGACCCGCCGGGGCTTCGGCGGCCTATGCGGCGGCGGTCGCGGGACGGCGCGTGCTGTTGCTGGAGAAAGCCGAGCTGCCCCGCTACAAGACCTGCGGCGGCGGCATCATCGGACCCTCGCGCGACGCGCTCCCGCCCGGCTTCGAGCTGCCCCTCAAGGACCGGGTGCACGCGGTCACCTTCTCCAACAACGGACGGTTCACCCGTACCCGCCGCTCCAAGCAGATGATGTTCGGGCTGATCAACCGGCCCGAGTTCGACCAGCAGCTGGTCGAGCACGCCCAGAAGGCGGGCGCCGAACTGCGCACCGGCGCCGCCGTGCAGCGCGTCGAACAGCACGGCTCGGCCGTCCCCGACCGGCGCACGGTCGCCGTGGTCCTCCAGGGCGGCGAGACCCTGCTGGCCCGCGCGGTCGTCGGCGCCGACGGCAGTGCCAGCCGGATAGGCGCCCACGTCGGCGTGAAGGTCGACCAGGTGGATCTCGGTCTGGAGGCGGAGATCCCGGTGCCGGAGCCGGTCGCCGAGGACTGGAAGGGGCGGGTGCTCATCGACTGGGGCCCGATGCCCGGCAGTTACGGCTGGGTCTTCCCCAAGGGCGACACCCTCACCGTCGGCGTGATCTCGGCACGCGGCGAAGGCGCGGCCACCAAGAGGTACTTGGAGGACTTCATCGCCCGGCTCGGCCTCGCCGGCTTCGAGCCCAGCATCTCCTCCGGCCACCTGACCCGCTGCCGCGCCGACGACTCGCCGCTGTCCCGCGGCCGGGTGCTCGTGTGCGGTGACGCGGCGGGCCTGCTCGAACCGTGGACCCGCGAGGGCATCTCCTTCGCGCTGCGCTCCGGGCGGCTCGCGGGGGAGTGGGCGGTGCGGATCGCCGAGGCGCACGACGCGGTGGACACCCGCCGTCAGGCGCTGAACTACGCCTTCGCCGTCAAGGCCGGCCTCGGCGTCGAGATGAGTATCGGCAAGCGGATGCTGGCGGTGTTCGAGCGCAGGCCCGGCCTGTTCCACGCGGCCCTGACCGGTTTCCGCCCCGCCTGGCGCGCGTTCAAGGAGATCACCCAGGGCCGGACCTCGCTCGGCGAACTCGTCCGCTCCCACCCGCTCGCCCAGCGCGCTCTCACCACCCTGGCCCCGGAGCCCGTCGCCTCGGAGAAGGCCGCCGAGGCGGACGCGGACGACACGGACAGCGAGGACTCGGTCACTTCGTGACGGCGATCCGGAAGACCGGGTGGTCGGGGGCGATGCGGCGCAGGTCGGCGTCGGGAGAGTCGGGGCCGACCCCGTTGAAGAAGACGCCGACCTCGGCCTTCCAGCGCTTCAGGTAGGCCCGCAGCAGCTCGACCTTGTCGTCGTCGGCGACCTCGGTGGCGGTGAAGGCGTCCACGTTCTTGCCGAGCCGCAGCTCGCCGCCGCCGGCGGCGCGCATGTTGTGGGTCCACTGGACGTGGCCGCGCGGTGCGAGCAGGTACTGCTGCCCGTCCACCGTCAGCAGGTTCACGGGGGTGGTGCGCCACTCCCCGCTCTTGCGTCCACGGACGGCGAGGACACGGGAGCCCCAGATGCTGATACCGCGCCGGGTCAGCCAGGCCACCGTCCGGTTGAAGATGTTGACGGTGAACCAGCCGGGCTTCTGGACGTGTGTCGACACGGTGACCCCCCACAGTTTAGGAGAGCGGTGCTCTCGCTTGACTCCAGTGTGGGGGAGATCGGCGATCCAAAGCAAGAGCAGTGCTCTCTTTTTTGTGCGGTGCACCTGTTCGGGATCGGTGCACTGAAATGGGTGCGGTGCTCAAGTGCGAGTGCACTGCTCCACATTGTGTGCACCGCTCTACATGCGTGGCAGACTGCTCTTCATGAGCACCGCACAGGGCGCCCGCGCGCGAGCCAGGATGGAAGTCACCGCGGCCATCAAGGGCGAGGCGCGCAGACAACTCGCGGCCGAGGCTGCGGCCAAGCTCTCGCTGCGGGCCGTCGCGCGCGAACTCGGCATGGTCTCCTCGGCGCTCTACCGCTACTTCCCGAGCCGTGACGACCTGCTCACCGCGCTGATCATCGACGCCTACGACTCCCTCGGCGAGGCCGCCGAAGCCGCGCACGCCACCGCCGCTGCCGCCGACGCCGTACCGGCGCAGCGCTGGGTCACCGTGTGCGAGGCGGTGCGCGGCTGGGCGCTGGCGCACCCGCACGAGTACGCGCTGATCTACGGCTCGCCGGTGCCCGGCTACTCGGCCCCGGACACCACCATCCAGCCGGCCGCCCGGGTCGCCCTCGTCCTGATCGGCATCCTGCTCGACGCGTTCGAGCGGCGCGGTCTGGCCCGTACCCCCGTGCCCGCCGACCTCGCGCCCGAGGCCCGCCGGATGGCCGACGAACTCATGCCGGGCCTCCCGCCGGAGGTGGCCGTGGCCATGGCCGCGGCGTGGGCGCAGCTGTTCGGGCTGGTCGGGTTCGAACTGTTCGGCCAGTTCAAGGGGGTCGTGGAGGACCGGGACCGGTTCTTCCGGCACGCGGCCGCCCAGCTCGCGCACGGGGTGGGCCTGGTCTTCCCGTAGCGGGCTTGGGCGAGCGTGGCGACGAACCCGGACTCGCCGCCGCCTCGGCCCCGGCCCGTCCTCGAGGACGACGGGGCGTTCGCGAAGAGCGGTCGCCGGGCCAGTGGCCGTCACCGCGACCGTCACCGTGCCGCCGGGCGTCACCGTGCCGCCGGGCGTCACCGTGCCCCCGGCTGTCACCGTGCCCTCGGCCATCACTGCACCTGCGACCGTCACCGTGCCCCCGGTCGTCACTGCACCTGCGGCCGACACCGCGTCGACGGTCGTCACCGCACCGGGGCGGCCGACGTGCCGGCGCCGTCTTCCGGCACGAGGACGATCTTGCCCGCGACCGTCCCGGACTCGGCGAGCCGCAGAGCCTCGGCGGCCTGGGTGAGGGGCAGCCGGGCGGCGATACGGGCGGTCACCTCACCGCGCTGGAGGGACTCGAACACCTGGGTGAGGTCGGCGCTCAGCCGGGCCCGGAAACGGTCCTTGCCGAGGGCGCGGCCCTCCCAGACGTTGAAGAAGTACGCGTGCCGGCCGTTGGGCAGCGCGTTCCAGAGCCACACCCGGCCGAGGATCTTCAGCACGGGCAGTTGCTTGGAGCCCGAGTCGTCCCGGGTGGTGGCACTGCCGTAGGCGACGAGGGTGCCGCCGGGGGCGAGGAGATTCCAGGAGTCGACGACACTGCGGCCGCCGAGGTGGTCGAAGACGGCGTCGACACCGCCGGGGGCCAGTTCACGGACCCGGGCCGGGACGTCCTCGGCGCGGTAGTCGACCGGGGTGACGCCCAGCTCCCGCAGGGCGTCGTGGTGGCGGGCCGAGGCCGTACCGATGACGTGCAGGCCCGCCGCACGCGCGAGCTGGACGAGAACCGTGCCGACTCCGCCGTTGGCGCCGTGCACCAGGATCGTTCCGCCCTGCCGCACCCTGGCCTTGCGGTGGAGCATCTGCCAGGCCGTGATGCCGTTGACGACCAGCGTCTCGGCCTCCGCCGCGCCGACCCCGGCCGGCACCTCCACGGCGTCGGCCGCGTCGAGCACGACGTGACTGGCCCAGCCGCCCACCTTGACCAGGGACGCCACCCGCTTGCCGACGAGCCCGGGCGTGACCCCCGCGCCGGCCGTGAGCACCGTGCCGACCAGGTCGTAGCCGGGAACGAAGGGGAACGGCGGCTGGTCGTAGTAGCGGCCGCGGCGCATCTGCTGTTCCGCGAAGGAGACGCCGGTGGCCTCCATGCGTACGACGATCTGGCCGGCGCCAGGAGCCGGGATCTCCCCGCGCCGGATCTGCAGCCCCTCGGGCTCCACGATGCCCGGCAGGACGACCTCGACGAGCTGGGTGCCTGCGGTGGTGCCCTGGGGTGCGGCGTTTCCTGCGGTTTCCATGACGACCTCCATGACGATCTCCCGGTAGGTGCAGCCGCAAGCGAGAGAGGCTCTCGCTTGCGTTAGAAGCTATAACTAAAATGACTGGTCCTAGCCAAGGTGTCAAGCTCTCTCGTCGCGGAGTGCTCTAACTACTGTTAGATGGCATCTCTAAACTGATAGGTTGAAACGGACGAAACAGTCCTGAAGGTCAGAGGCTCGGAAACCCGGAGCCCCGGAGCCTCGAAGCGCTCGGGACACCCGGAATACCCGGGACGCCCAGGACACCCGGGACGCCCGGGCTTCGGGAGTCCGGTGCGTCAGCAGCGAGAGGAGCGTGCAGGTCATGGCGGCAGATGCGGTGAGCCCCCGCGAGCGGTACCGGAGTCAGGTGCGGGCCGACATCAAGACGCGCGCCTGGGAGCAGATCGCCAAGTCCGGCGCGTCGGGCCTGTCCCTGAACGCGATCGCCAAGGAGCTGGGCATGAGCGGCCCCGCCCTCTACCGCTACTTCGGCAGCCGGGACGAGCTGATCACCGAGCTGATCCGGGACGCCTACCGCGGCCTGGCCGACACCTTCCGCACCGCCGCCGACTCCCGGGCCGGCGTCGAGGGCCTGGCGCGCGCCCTGCGCGGCTGGGCGCTCGACGACCCCCAGCGGTACTTCCTCGTCTACGGCACGCCGGTGCCCGGCTATCACGCGCCGGAGGACATCACCGCCATCGCCCGGGAGATCATGGCCGCACTGCTCGACGTCTGCGCGGCGGCCGAGCCCGAGGCGCCGGCCTCCGCCGGTTTCACCGCGCACCTCGCCCAGCACCGCGAGTGGGCCGGGGGCCACCCCGCGTCGCCGGGGGTGCTGCGCCGGGCGCTGGCGTTCTGGACCCGGATGCACGGCGTGCTCTCCCTCGAACTCGCCGGGCAGTTCGCGGGCATGGGCTTCGACCCGGAGCGGCTGTTCGACGCGGAGGTCGCCGAACTCACGCCCGGCCGCTGACGCCACCGCGCGGCACGGTGCTGCAGGTCACCGGACCGCACGGCACGGCGCCGCACGGCACGGCACGGCACGGCTCTGCACCGAACGGGCACGGCGTTGCACGCCAGGGCACCGCACCCCACCCCACGCCACCCCCCCCACGCCACCCCACCCCACCGCACCCGGCTGCCTACTTCCCTGGGAGTACGTCTGATCACCTCGGCGGGCTGACGCTCGCGCGGGCCGGTGCCGTCTAGCGTGGCGGACATGGACGAGCAGCGGGAACGGGAGCGCGGCCCCGCGCAGTGGTGGCACTACGGCCCCCCGTGGTGGCACCGCGACGACGACGGCATGGACGAGCCGGCGCGCGGCCGGCTGCCCTGGCGCACCACCGTCCCGCTCACCGTGCTGGTACTGGTCGGCTCGAACTTCGCCGCCCACGAGCAGCCGCACCGCGAACCCCTCGACGCGTACGGCCGCCTGCTGCTCCTGGCCACCTGCGCGCTGCTGCTGTGGCGGCACCGGCGCCCCGTGCCCGTGGTGTTCGGCACGGCGGCGCTCGCGCTCGTCTACGTCGCGGCCGGCTACCCGTACGGGCCGGTCTTCGCGGCCGTCGCCGTGGCCTGCTTCAGTGCCGTCGTCGCCGGGCGCCGCCGGGCCGCCTGGGCGGCCGTCGGCATGCTGTGGGGCGGCCACCTGCTGATCTCGCTCTGGCTGTACCGCCGGCTGCCTCCACCGGGTGACACGGGGGCGCATCCCGGCCAGGAGTTGGTCATCGCCACCTGGGTGCTGATCGTCGTCTCCGTGGCCGAGCTGGTGCGGCTGCGGCGCGAGCAGTGGGCGCGGGAGCGGGCCGACCGCGCCCAGGCGGCCCGGCGGCGGGCGGACGCGGAACGGCTGCGGATCGCCCGCGAGCTGCACGACGTGCTGGCGCACGGCATCTCCGTCATCAACGTTCAGGCGGGCATGGGGCTCGCGCTCCTGGACTCCGACCCCGAACAGGCCCGGACCGCGCTCACCACCATCAAGGCGGCCAGCAAGGAGGCGCTCGGTGAGGTGCGGCAGGTGCTCGACACCCTGCGCGCGCCGGGAGACGCGCCGCGCGCGCCCGCTCCCGGGCTCGGCCGGTTGCCGGAACTGGTCGAACAGGCGGCGAGCGCCGGACTCACGGTGACCGTGGCGGGGGAGCCGCCGCGGCTGCCGCCCGGAGCCGATCTGGCCGCCTTCCGGATCGTGCAGGAGGCGCTCACCAACGTCGTACGGCACTCGGGCTCACGGCACGCGCGCGTACGGCTCGAACACGGCGGCGGCGAGCTGCGGTTGCGGATCGACGACGACGGCCCCGCGACCGGCGCGGACGCGGGCGGCAGCGGGAACGGACTGGCCGGAATGCGGGAACGGGCGGCCGCCCTGGGTGGCACGATCGAGGCGGGGCCGCGCGCCGACGGGGGCTTCCAGGTGATCGCCCTACTGCCGCTGACCGCTGCCGGGCTGCCCCCGACCGACGTCGTGGTGCCCCCGACCGACGTCGTGGTGCCCCCGACCGACGTCGTGGTGCCCCCGACCGATGCCGTACAGCCGTTGACCGACCGGGAGGACCGATGATCCGGGTACTGCTCGCCGACGACCAGTCGCTGGTGCGGGCCGGCTTCCGGGCGCTGCTCGACGCGCAACCGGACGTCGAGGTGGCCGGGGAGGCGGCGGACGGCGAGGAGGCACTGCGCAAGGTGCGCGAACTGCGCCCCGACGTGGTCCTGATGGACATCCGTATGCCGCATCTCGACGGCCTGGCCGCGACCCGCCGTATCACCGGGGAGGAGGAGCTGAAGGACGTCAAGGTGGTGATGCTGACGACGTTCGAACTGGACGAGTACGTCTTCGAGGCGATCCGCTCCGGCGCCTCCGGGTTCCTGGTGAAGGACACCGAGCCGGAGGAACTCGTGCGGGCCGTCCGGGCGGTGGTGGGCGGGGACGCGCTGCTGTCGCCGGGGGTGACGCGCCGGCTGATCGCGGAGTTCGCGGCGCGTTCCAAGGAGCCGGCCGCCGCCGACGCCCTCGCCCGACTCACCGAGCGGGAGAGGGAGGTGATGGCCCTGGTCGGCATCGGCCTGTCCAACGAGGAGATCGCCCGCCGCCTGGTGGTGAGCCCGCTCACCGCAAAGACCCATGTGAGCCGCACGATGGTCAAGCTGGGCGCCCGCGATCGGGCCCAACTGGTCGTCCTGGCCTATGAGTCGGGGTTGGTGCGGCCCGGCTGGCTGGGCTGAGAGGACCGCTGGAAGCGGACCAGCACGCTGACGACCCGGGCGAAGAACACCACGGTGGCCAGGGCCATGCCCACCGGTGGCAGCGCACGTTCGAGGCCGCCGGGCAGATCGAAGAGCAGTACCGGTCCCGCCACCGCTCCGAAGACCACCACGGCCGCGAACACCGCACTGCAGAGCGCGTATCCGATCTCCACGGTGATCGCGTCCCGCTCGGCCTGACCGCGCCGTCCCCCGTGACCCGTCATGCAGGCAGTGTCACACCCGTGCGCCCGGCGGAGCAACCAGCCCCGCCGGGCGCACGTTCGGAGGCGCCCCCCTGCAGCCGCGTGTCGCGCGTCAGTCGCGCACGGACACGCGCTCCGCCTCCAGGGCGGTGGACTTGGCGATCACCACGCTCTGCTGCGGACGCCGGGTGCGCAGCCCGGTGAGTGTGATCAGGAGCCCGGCGAGGGCCACGCCCGCGACCACCATGAAGCCGGGGCGGTAGCTGTCGAGCATCGCCTGCGGCGTCGCATGCGCCGGGGCGCCCGCCGTGACCACGGCCGTCACGACGGCCAGGAAGATCGCGCCGCCCACCTGCACCGAGGTGTTCAGGAGCCCGGAGACCATGCCCTGCTCGTGGTCGTCGACCCCGTTGGTGGCCTGGATGTTGAGCGAGGGGAAGACCAGCGCGCAGGCGGCGCCGATCAGCAGCATCGACGGCAGGATCACCGCCGCGTACACCGGGTCCAGGTCGATGCGCAGGAACAGCGCGTAGCCGAGGACCATGAACGCGAAGCCCGCCGCGATCAGCCGCGGGGTGCCGAAACGGTCCACGATCGCGCCGACCTTGGTGGAGGACACCGCCACCAGGGCGCCCGCCGGCAGGAAGGCCAGGGCGGTGTGCAGCGCCGACCAGCCGAGCAGGGACTGCATGTACAGGGTGGTCAGGAACTGGAAGCCGACGTAGGAGCCGAAGAAGGCGACCGCGCCGAGCTGGGCGCGGATCTGGTTGCCGGAGCGCAGCACGCCGAGCCGGATGAGCGGGCCGGGGGAGCGGCGCTCGACCCGGACGAAGACGGTCAGCAGGACGGCGACCGCGAGGAAGGACAGCAGGGTGCGGGCCGATGCCCAGCCCACCTGCGGGGCCTCCACCACGGTGAAGACCAGGAGCAGCATGGAGGCGGTGCCGAGGACCGCGCCGGGGATGTCGTAGCCGTTGTGGTCGCGTTCACGGGCGCTGCGCGGCAGCAGCTTGAGGCCGGCGACGAGCGCGATCAGGGCGATGGGAGCGGGCAGCAGCATGGTGAGGCGCCAGCTGGCCTCGGTGAGCAGGCCGGACAGCACCAGGCCCATGGAGAAACCGGTGGCCGCGCAGGTGGTGTAGATGGCGAGGGCCCGGTTGCGCAGCGGGCCCTCCGGGAACGTGGTGGTGATGATCGAGAGGCCGGCCGGCGCGGTAAAGGCCGCGCTCAGGCCCTTGATGAAGCGGCTGGCGATGAGCAGCGGGCCCGAGTCGACCAGGCCGCCGAGCAGCGAGGCGAGGGCGAAGACGCCGAGGGCCACCAGGAACACCTGGCGGCGGCCCAGCAGGTCGGCGGTACGGCCGCCGAGCAGCAGCAGGCCGCCGTAGCCCAGGATGTAGCCGCTGACGATCCATTGCAGCGTGGAGGTCGACAGCTGCAGGTCGGAGCCGATCGAGGGCAGCGCGACGCCGACCATCGACACGTCCAGGGCGTCCAGGAACATCGCGGCGCAGAGCACCAGCAGGGTGCCCCAGAGGCGGGGAGTCCAGCGTCCCTCGGAGACAGGGGCGGTGAGCGGAGAGGTCATGCCCACAGACACTACATGCACATGCATCGAATGCGAATGCATTTAATTACGATGCAACAATCCTGTTTCTCTGCTACGGTGCGGGAATGGCGGCGAAGAAGCCCGAGCAGGCGCTCGTGGAGCAGTGGCGGGACATCCTGGCCCTGCACGCGCGCACCCAGTGCGAACTCGACCGCGCCCTGCACGGCCACGGCCTGTGCGCCAGTGACTTCGAGGTCCTCGACCTGCTCTCCGACGGTTCGGCGGCTGACGGTGGCTGCAGCTACCGCGTCCAGGAGATCGCCGAGCGGGTGCACCTGAGCCAGAGCGCGCTGTCCCGGCTGGTTGCCCGGCTCGAGAAGGACGGCCTGGTCGAGCGGGCCATGTGCCCGGAGGACCGGCGGGGCGTGCGGGTGGCGCTCACCGGCAAGGGGCGCGCGCTGCACGGCGAGGTGCTGCCGGTGCAGCGCGCGGTGCTCACCCGGATGCTGGCCGGCTAGAGCCGGCGGTCAGATCCCGGACCTGGTCCGCCACAGGTCGGCCAGTTCCGGGTCGCCGATCACCTTCGGCACCGGCACCCGGTTCCACAGCGCCAGGTACAACTCGTCGGCGGGCCCGGAGAGTTCGGCCGTCGCGCCAGGGAACGCGCCGGGTTCCGTGACGGGCGGCTCCGCCGACAGCCTCACGGTCCAGGCCGCGTCCCGGTCCGCCGCGCGCACCTGGAGCACCCGCGGGTACTCGGAACGGAGCCGGCTGCGGGAGCGGGCGTGGAAGCCGCGCAGCAGTTCGTCGATACCGTCCACCGCGAAGTCCGTGGCGATCGGGGAGACCGGCCCGCCCCGGGCGGCCTCGGCGTCGTACCGGTGCACGGTCGTCTCGTGGGCCTGGCGGCGCAGCCAGAAGGTGAGGGGTGAAGGGACGGGGGCCGGATGAAAGGTCCAGCACGTCACGTTCCGCGGTGCGCCGGCCAGGGTGTCGACGAGGATGCGGTGGCCGTCCCGGAACCAGGTGGTCAACTCGGTGCCGTCGAGGTCGGGCGGGTCCGGGATGGGCCGGGGTCCGGGGTGGGCGTCGGCGACGACCCCGGCGGCCCACCGGTGAATGGTGCCCGTGTGCCGCAGCAGGTCGCGCACCTGCCAGTCCGGGCAGGTCGGCACCTCGGCGTCGAGGCCCGCCACCACGGCGGCCGCGGCCAACGACCCGCCCTCCCGGTCCAGGATCTGAAGATACTCGGCAGTCTCCATCCCGCGAGTCTGCCCGATACGGCCCGCACCCGTACGGCCCGCACCCGTACGACAGGCTCCGGTGGCCCGCACCCGTACGACAGGCTCCGGTGGCCCGCACCCGTACGACAGGCTCCAGTGGCCCGCACCAGCGCGGCAGCCCCCGGTGGTGTGCACCAGCACGGCACGCACGCGTACGGCAGGCCCCGGCGGTGTGCACCCGTGCCGCACGCACCCGTACGACAGGCTCCGGTGGCCCGCACCAGCGCGGCAGGCCCCGGTGGCACGCGCCAGCCTGGCAGCCCCCGGTGGCCCGCACCAGCGCGGCACGTACCCCTGTGGCAGGCCCGGCGGTGCGTACCGTGTCGGCGTGGCATGCCCTAGCGCAGCAGGAACCCCACCGCGTAGCCCAGCGCGTTGACCGCCCAGTGCAGGGCCATCGGTGCGAGCAGGGAGCCGCTGCGGTCGCGCAGCCAGCACAGCAGACAGCCCGCCAAGGCGGTGAACAGCACCGCCCCGATGTCCACCAGGACCGCCCCGGCGACCGACTGCCCGAAGGCCGAACCCAGCGTCGGCTTGTCCTTGTTGAGGTTCAGCGAGGGCAGGATGTGCCAGAGACCGAACAGCACGGAGGACAGGACGGCGGCCGTCGTCGCCGTGCGCAGCCGGCGCAGCAGCGCGAACAGCACCCCGCGGAAGGCGATCTCCTCCAGCAGTACGGTCCCCACCGGCACCGCCACCAGCGCCTTGAAGGCGATCTGCGCCCCGTCCAGCGCATTGGTCCGCTGGTCGGCGAACAGCCCGCGGGTGACCGGGACCAGGGCCCCGCACAGATAGACCGCCGCGACGATCCCGATCAGGGCGACCGCCCAGCGCACCCCGTCCGCGAGCGTGTTCCGGCCCAGCCCCAGCTCCGTCCAGCCGCCCCCGGCCCAGAACAGCAGCGCCACCAGGACCGCCGAGGCGGCGACCGCGGTCAGCAGGATCCAGGACCGTGCCCAGCGGTTGTCCAGGAGATTGGCCGCCACCAGTACGACCACCACCGCCACCAGGGCGGCCCGGGTGGGGAGCCGGGGGAGGGGCATCTCCGGGTCCTGGCCGGGGGAGTCAGAACTCGACCGGGTCGCGCAGCAGCGGGCACATCATGCAGTGCCCGCCGCCGCGTCCCCGGCCCAGTTCGGCGCCGACGATGGTGATGACCTCGACGCCCGCCGTGCGCAACAGGGTGTTGGTCTGGGTGTTGCGGTCGTAGGTGAACACCACGCCCGGCTCCAACGCGACCGCGTTGTCGCCGCTGTCCTTGGCCGCAGGCGGCGAGGAGCGGGGACTCTCGGTCGTCTGGGCCTGGGCCATGCCCACCACGATGAGATATCCCGTACTGCTCTGCACCTTTTGCCGCCCAGGAGAGCGGCCTCGAGGGCGGGCTCGGCGGCCTTCCGGATGCGGCGGCCGGTGCGGTGGCCGATCGTGGTCCCGAGGTGGCCAAGTGGGTGTTGCGGGCGATGCTGTGAATCGTACGAGGGACTGGACCCGTCGGGTGACGGAGCGGGTACGCCGGCACGCGGGCCCCGACCGAGTGGTCCGGCGGCGGCCGTGCTGGTGCGGAATCGCCGTGGCGGTCCTGTGCTACTGCCTGTCCCTCACGCCTTCCCTGCTGCCGCGCGCCTGGTGGCTCCAGGGCCTGGTCGCCGGCGTCTCGGCGGTCGTCGGCTACGCCGTCGGCGCCGTACTGGAGACGCTCGCCCGGTCTCTGCTCCGCTGGGCGGGCTTCCGTATCCGTCCGCGGGTCCGCAGGATCGTCTGGGCGGCCCTCGGGGTCCTCGGGGCCGCCGCGGTCGTCGCCGTCACCGCCTGGAGTGTCCGCTGGGAGGGGCAGGTCCGCCGTGCGGTGACCCTGCCCCCGCAGGTGGTCTGGTGGCAGTGGGCGCTGGTCCCGGTGGTCGCCGCGCTCGTCGGCACGGTGCTGCTCCTGCTCGGCCGGACGGTACGGCTCGGCACCCGCCTGGTCGCCCGCCCGCTCGGCGCGCACATCCCGCGCCCGGTCGCGTACGCCACCGGGGTCGCCCTCGTCGCGTTCGTGATCGTCGGCATCGTCCAGGGCTTCCTGCTGCGCGGGGCGCTGGACGCGATCGAGGGCGCCGCGTCCCTCGCCGACCAGGGCACCGCCGAGGGCGTCCACCAGCCCGGCCTGCCCACCCTCTCCGGCACCCCCCGGTCCGCCGCCCACTGGGACACCCTCGGTGCCAGGGGCCGCGACTTCGTCGGTACGGCCACCACCCGCGCCGACATCGCCGCCTTCACCGGCCGCCCGGCCAAGGACCCGGTACGCGTCTACGTCGGCCTGCGCACCGCCGACACCCTTGACGAACGCGCCGCCCTCGCCGTACGCGAACTCGAACGCACCGGGGGCTTCTCCCGGAAGATCCTCGCGGTGATGGGCACCACCGGCACCGGCTGGATCAACGACCAGGGCAGCAAACCCCTGGAGTACATGTGGGGCGGCGACACCGCCGAGGTCGCCATGCAGTACTCCTACCTGCCCAGCTGGGTCTCCGCGCTCACCGAGGACGAGGCCGCCGACACCGGGCGCGCCCTCTTCGACGCCGTCTACGCCAAGTGGCGGACCCTCCCGGCCGGCTCCCGCCCCCGGCTCCTCGTCTACGGCGAGAGCCTCGGCTCCTTCTCCATGGAGTCCGCCCTCGACGGCTCCCTGTCCACGCTCACCTCGGAGACCGGCGGCGCGCTGTTCGTCGGGCCGACCTACGACAACCCGCTGTGGAAGAAGGTCACCGCGCAGCGGCAGCCGGGCAGCCCCGAGTGGCGGCCGGTGGTCGACGACGGTGCGCATGTGCGCTTCGCGCAGGTGCCGAAGGACTACGGCATCCCGCCCGCGCCCTGGGGAGAGCCCCGCGCGGTCTACCTCCAGAACGGCTCCGACCCCGTCGTCTGGTGGTCACCCGCCCTCGCCTTCCACCAGCCGGACTGGCTGGACCGCCCGCGCGCCCGGGACGTCTCACCGGCGATGCGCTGGTACCCGCTGCTCACGTTCTGGCAGGTGGCCTGCGATCTGGCCGGCGCGGACAGCGTGCCGGACGGATACGGGCACCGGTACGGCACCATGCCGACGAGCGCGTGGGCCGAGATCACGCGGCCACCGGGCTGGACGACCGCCGACACGGCGCGACTCTCCGGCCTGCTGGAGTCGGTACGGGAGCCGGGGCTGCTGGACTGACGGGGCCGCCGGACCGAAGAGACGAGCGTCCCGTGCAGCCGCACATCCCGTGCAGCCCCACTTCCTGGGTCCGTCACCCGGGTCCGTCACCCGCGTCGGTCACCCGCGTCGGTCACCTTGTCGTCGCGCCTATGAGGGTGGCTGCCCCCGCCAGCACCGCCACGCTCGTCAAAGCGGTCGACAGGGACGTCCACTCCGCCATGAAGCCGATCGCCGGCGGCCCCAGCAGCATGCCGCCGTAACCGAACGTGGATGCCGTGGCGACGCCGGACGGGCCCGCCAGGGCGCCCGCCCGCTCCACGGCCACGGGGAAGAGGTTGGCCAGGCCCAGTCCCGTGACGGCGAAGCCGATCAGTGCCGCCCACACCGAGGGCGCGAGCGAGCCGAGGAGCATGCCGGCCGCGGCCGTGCTGCCGCCGAAGACCACCGTGCGGGACCTGCCGAGCCGCTCCAGCAGCCGCGTTCCGCTCGCGCGGCCGACCGTCATGGCCAGGGCGAAACACGTGTAACCGGCCGCCGCGAGACCCGGCGAGGCATCCAGGTCCTGGCGCAGATGCAGCGCGCCCCAGTCGGCCATCGCGCCCTCGCCGTACGCCGTGCACAGCGCGATCAGGCCGAAGACGACGACCAGCCGGCGCGTGCGCGTGTCCAGGCGGCGCGGGGCGGTGTCGGAGTGCTCCTCGGCGTGCGGGACCGGCGCCTCGCAGCGCAGCAGAGCACGGCCGGCGACAGCGGTGACCAGCAGGCCGATCACGCTGAGGCCGAGCAGGTGCCGGGTGGGCGAGAAGTCCCCGGCGACCAGGCCGCCCAGTCCCGCGCCGGTCATGCCGCCCAGGCTGAAGGCCGCGTGGAAGCTCGGCATGATCGGGCGCCCCAGGGCGGCGACCAGGTCGACCGCCGCGCTGTTGAAGGCGACGTTCAGCCCTCCGTAGGCGGCACCGAAGACCAGCAGGACGAGGCCCAGGGTCAGTGCCGAGTGGGTGAGCGGAGGCAGGGCGACGCTCAGCGACAGCAGCACGCCGCACACCACGGTCACCGGGTGACTGCCGTAGCGGCGGCAGAGGCGGCCGGTGAACATCATCGTGACGACGGCTCCGGCGGAGACGCCGAGGAGGGCCAGGCCGAGGGTGCCGGCCGAGGCGCCGGTCTGGTGCTTGATGGCGGGGATGCGGACGACCCAGCCGGCGAAGACGAAGCCGTCGAGGGCGAAGAAGGCCGTGAGGACGACACGGAGCCGGAGGAGGCGGTCGTCGGTGCCCGGCACGTCGTTGTGGGTTCGGGCTTTGTTTATTTGCGGCACAAAATCAGGCTAGGCGGGGTGCCGTCCTGGGGCAAGGCCGTCGGTGGGCGGCCTTGCCCCAGGATGTCCGGGTTCAGGTGGGCGATCGCGGTCGCGGTGGACGCTCAGGTGTTCCGTGGCTCCGCGCGCCCCGCGATGACCGCGAGGTAGCCGCGGAGTATGACCTTGGCCTCGTCGAGGAGGGCCGTGTCGCCCTCGGGGTCGCGGCGGAAGGCCTCCTGGGCGAGGGCGTCGGCGACGAGGACGGCGGCGTGGCAGGCCCGGCCGAGCGCCTCCGTGTCGCCGGCGATCCCGAGCGCGAGCAGTGTCCGGCGCACCCCGTCGGCCATACGGCGCTTGTGCTCGCGGTCCGCCTCCCGGGCCCGGTCGGTCAGTCCGCTGCCGAACCACAGGGCCCGGAAGCCGTGTTCGGCACGGTAGAGCGCGGCGAAGCCGTCGATGAGCACCCCCACCGGGTCGTCCCAGTGCTCGGTGCCCGCGGCGCGGACGAGATCGTCCATCGCCCCTTCCAGCCGGGAGAAGTACGTCGCCGCCAGCGCGTCGATGATCGCGTCCCGGTCGGGCAGGTACTGGTACAGCGAGCCGACCGACACCTTGGCCGCCGCCGCCACCCGGGTCGTGGTCAGCGCCGCCACGCCCTCGGCGACCAGAACCCGCTCCGCGGCCTCCAGTACTCGCGCCAACCGGGCTTTGCTGCGGGCCTGTTGGGGAGTTCTGCGCAGGGCGGCCCCGGTCTCCTCGACGGTCGGCTCGCTCACTCACGGCTCCTGAATCTGAACGTGACTTTGTTTCAGGTTTACGTTACCGTCGCGGCCATGACGCTCTCAAGCTCCGCGCTGATCCAGGAGCGGGTGGCGGTGGCGGACGCCTGCGCTCGTCTGGGAGCGGCGGGCCTGCTCTTCGGCACGACGGGAAACGTCAGCGTGCGGGCGGGGGACCTGATCGCGGTCACCGCGACCGGGGCGGTGCTCGCCCGACTCACCGCCGACCAGGTGACGGTGGTCGACCTCGACGGAAAGGTCGTCGCCGGGTTCCTGCAGCCGACCTCCGAACTCGACCTGCATCTGGGGGCCTACCGGCGTTACGGCGTCGGTGCGGTCGTTCACACCCACGCGCCGGTGGCCACCGCCCTCTCCTGTGTGCTCGACGAACTGCCTTGCATCCACTACCAGTTGCTCGCCCTCGGCGGCACCGTGCGGGTGGCGCCGTACGCCACCTTCGGCACCCCGGAACTCGCCGAGTCGGTACTCACCGCGCTCGACGGCCGCAGCGCCGCGCTGCTGGCCGGCCACGGGGCGGTCACCGTCGGCCCGACCCTCGACAAGGCCGTGGAGAACGCCCTGTTGCTCGAATGGGCCTGCGACGTCTATCAGCGTGCGGCGGCGATCGGAACGCCCCGCGTCCTCGACGAGCAGCAGCAACTCGCGGTGGTCGAGGCGGCGATCGCCCGGGACTACGGCACCACCCGATCCCTGCGGAAGGGCAGGCCATGAGAGTCATCACGATGGGCGTGCACGTGCTGGACGTGCTGGTGCGGCCGGTGGTCGCGATACCCGAGGGGCAAGGCACCACGTTGGTCGAGGACATCAGGGTGACGGCCGCCGGGACCGCCGGCGGCACGGCGCTCACCCTGGCCAAGCTCGGCGCCACCGTGCAGAGCGCCGGGGCCGTCGGCGCCGACGCGGCCGGCGACCTGCTCGTGCAACTGTTGGCCAGGGCCGGAATCGACACCCGGTTCCTCGTCCGCCGTACCGACAGCGCCACTTCGGCCAGCGTGCTGCCCATCCGTCCCGACGGCGAGCGGCCCTCCCTCCATCTGCTCGGCGCCAACATCACCTACGGCGTCGACGACGTGCCCTGGGACGCCCTCGCCGAGGCCGGCCATCTCCACCTCGGCGGACCGGAGTTGATCGGCGTCGAGGCCGCCACCCGCATCCTGCGTTTCGCCAGGGAGCACGGTGTGACGACCTCCGTGGACCTGCTCGCGCCCGGTGTGCTCGGCAACTTCGAGCAGATCGCGGCGGCACTGCCCTACGTGGACCACCTCCTCCCCAACGAAGACCAGGTACTGGGCTTCTCCGGCGAGGACGACCTGGAGGCCGGCGCGAGGAAGCTGGTCGGCGCCGGGGCCGGACTCGTCGCGGTCACCCGCGGCGGTGACGGCGCCCTGCTGGTCAACGCCGGGGGCACCGAGGCCGTCCCGGCCTTCGAGGTCGACGTCGTGGACACCACCGGCTGCGGCGACGCCTTCTCCGCCGGATTCGTCCACGGCATGGGGCTGGGCCGCGGCCCACGGGAGTCCGCGGTGCTCGGCAACGCCGTGGCGGCCCTCGTCGCCCAGGGCCTCGGCAGCGACCACGGGGACTTCGACCTCGCGACCGCCGACGCGTTCGCGGCCACCGGTGCCAGACGTGCGTAGAACGTGACGTTCGCCACGTGAGTCCCGGACGTCCGAGAGATACCTTCCGTCCCTCGAACCACTGAATTCCTGCGGATATTCACTCACCTCGGGCATCTGTGTTCGGACGGAGTCCGGCAACAGCACGGTTAATAACTGCTCGCTGGTTGGTTACCGGAGAGTGAGCGGTCCATGATGGCCCCATGACGTTGGCCTCGCGCGCGCTGGCGCAACTGGCGACCTGGCCCGACCTGACCCAGGCGGTACCCAGCTGTGGTCTTGGTCAGGCCGTGAGTTCGTCGCAGGGCGAGATCGCGCACTTCCACTCGGAGCGCGATGTGGACCTGCGTCTCACCACCCATGCCATCCGGCACTTCGCCAAGGACCTCAGGAGCACGGGGGCGATCCGCATCGTCCCGGGCTCGCAGTGGGTGACCATACGACTCGACGCCGCGAGCGACGTCGATCTGCTGCTGACCCTGGTGAGCGTCGCCCTCCAGGCCCACCAGAGCTGGCCCGACCCGGCCGACCGGCCCGTGTTCGGCTGCAACGACCAGCGGGGCGCGGGTTTCGTCAGCGCGGACATCAGCGGCATCTGACCCGGCGCGGACATCAGCGGTATCCGACCCGGCGCGGATGCCGGCGGTGTCCGACCCGGCGCGGACACGGCGGTGTCCGACGGGTTCCGCGGCCGGGTCACACGGTCATGACCCGGATCCCCGCCTCCTCGAACCGACTTACCGTCTCCGGCGCCGCCGCCGTGTCCGTCACCAGTGTGTCCACCAGCTCCGCCGCGCAGATCCGGGCGAAGGCCCGGCCGCCCAGCTTGCTGGAGTCGGCGGCGACGACCACCCGGGCGGCACGCTCGCACAGCAGGCGGTTGATCGCGGCCTCCGCCTCGTCATGGGCCGCGGCCCCGTGCACGACGTCGAAGGCGACCACCCCGAGCACCGCCACATCGAGGGTGATCTGACCCAGCACGCCGTCCGCGAGCGGCCCGATGAGTTCGTACGACTGCGGGCGTGCCACCCCGCCCGTCACCACGATCTTGAACTGGGGCCGTACGGCCAGCTCGTTGGCGATGTTGAGCGCGTTGGTGACGACGGTCAGGGCCGGCGTGCCGGTGGCGAGGTCGCCGCGCACGGCGAGGGCGCGGGCCACCTCCGTGGTGGTCGTACCGCCGGTCAGCCCCACCGCCTCGCCCGGCGCGACCAGTTCCGCCACCGCCCTGGCGATCCGCTGCTTCTCCGAGGCCCGCCGGGCGGTCTTGTAGCGCAACGGCAGCTCGTACGACACCCCGTGCACCACCGCCCCGCCCCGGGTGCGCACCAGCATCTGCTGCTCGGCGAGCTGGTCGAGGTCCCGGCGGATCGTCGCCGCCGACACCGCCAGCTCCGCCGCCGCCTCCTCGACCTCCAGACGGCCGCGCTCGACGAGCAGCTCGAGCAGCGCCTTCCAGCGGGCGTCGCGCGACATCAACCGCCTCCGTTCCTCGATCTCCTCGCGACCCTAACCCACCTCGTCTCCGTCAGAATGCTTGATTGTGCTCGAAAGCTGCCTCTATCTTGCAAGAACAATCAAATCTGGGGAGGGTGCGGCGTGACACATGTCGAGGACGAGCTGTACAGCCAGCCCGAGTGCTGGATACGGGCCGCGGAAGAGGCCGGGCTGCACGCGGGGGCGCTGCCGGCGGCGGGGGAGCGGGTCGCCATCGTCGGATGCGGCACCTCGTACTTCATGGCGCAGGCGGCGGCGGTACTGCGGGAGTCCGCGGGGCAGGGCGAGACGGACGCGTTCCCCGCCTCGGAGTTCCCGCACGGACGCTCCTACGACCGGGTGCTCGCCCTGACCCGGTCCGGCACCACCACCGAAGTGCTCGACCTGCTCGGGCAGTTGAAGGGGCGCGTGCGCACCTCGGCGATCACCGCCGACCCCGGCACCCCGGTGCTGCGGGCCGCCGACGACCTCGTCGTCCTGGACTTCGCGGACGAACGCTCCGTCGTCCAGACCCGGTTCGCGACCACCGCCCTCACCCTCCTGCGCGCCCATCTCGGCCTGCACACCGACGCGGTGGTCGCCGACGCCCGCACCGCGCTCTCGGCCCCCCTGCCGTCAGGCCTGGTCGAGTCCACGCAGTTCACCTTCCTGGGGCGCGGCTGGACGGTCGGACTGGCCGGCGAGGCCGGGCTGAAGTTGCGCGAGGCCGCGCTGGCCTGGACCGAGGCCTACCCGGCGATGGAGTACCGGCACGGCCCGATCAGCGTCACCACCCGCTCCACGGCCACCTGGACGCTCGGCCCGGCGCCCGCCGGACTCGCCGAACAGGTCCGCGCCACCGGGGGACTGTGGATCGAGGGCGCCCTCGACCCGCTCGCCGAACTCGTCCGCGCCCAGCGCCTCGCGGTCGCCCTCGCCGCCGTCCGGGGCCTCGACCCCGACCAGCCTCGCCACCTCACCCGCTCGGTGATCCTCGCCCCGTCCGGGGAGGCGTGACCGTGCCGCTGGCAGCCACCGGTGAGCTGCTGACCCGGGCCGCCGAGGCCCGGTCCGCCGTCGCCGCGTTCAACGTCATCACCCTGGAGCACGTGGAGGCCGTCGTCACCGGCGCCGAGGCGGCCGGCTCGCCCGTGGTCCTCCAAGTCAGCGAGAACGCCGTCAAGTTCCGCTACGGACGGCTGCTCCCGCTCGCCCGCGCCGCCACCGCGGCCGCCGAACGGGCCCGCGTGCCCGTCGCGTTGCACCTCGACCACGTCCAGAGCGACGAACTGCTCCGGCAGGCGCCCGCGGCCGGCTTCAGCTCGGTGATGTACGACGCCTCCAGGCTGCCGTATGCCGAGAACCTCGCGGCGACCGCGACGGCTGTCGACTGGGCCCACGCCCAAGGGCTATGGATCGAGGCCGAGTTGGGCGAGGTCGGCGGCAAGGGCGGCCGCCCGCCGGTGGACGCGCACGCGCCCGGTGCCCGCACCGATCCCGAGGAGGCGCGGGCCTTTGTCGCCGGCACCGGGGTCGACGCGCTGGCCGTGGCGATCGGCAGCGCGCACGCCATGACCACCCGCACCGCGGCCCTCGACCGCGACCTCCTCGCACGCCTGTCCGCCGCCGTGCCCGTACCGCTGGTCCTGCACGGCTCCTCCGGAGTCCCGGACGACGGCCTGGTCGCCGCGGTCGCCGGCGGTATCGCCAAGGTCAACGTCGGCACGGCACTCAACATGGCGATGACCGCCGCGATCCGCGGCTTCCTCGCGGACCACCCCGAGGCGGTCGACTCCCGCAAGTACCTCAGCGTGGGCAGGGACGCGATGGCCCGGGAGGTCACACGGATCATCGGAGTCCTGCGGACTACCCCCGCCTGACCGCCTTCAGCACGACGAACTTCGGGTCACTGGCGACCAGTTGGCTGTTGCCGAACAGCTTGCGCAGTTTCACGTGGTAGCCCAGATGCCGGTTGCCGACCACCCACAGCTCGCCGCCCGGTCGCAGCGCCCGCTTCGCCCCGGTGAACATCCGCCACGCCGTGGCGTCGGTGGTCGCCTGGTGGGAGTGGAACGGCGGGTTGTTCAGCACCGTGTCCACGCTCCCGGCCGCGACCCCGGCCAGCCCGTCCCCGACCCGGAACTCGGCATGGCCGGGCACCCCGTTGGCCTTGTAGGTGGCCTCCGCCGAGGCCACCGCCTGGAACGACTCGTCGACGAACAGCACCTCGGCCGTCGGATCGGCCAGCGCCACCGCCGTACCGACCACCCCGTTGCCGCACCCCAGGTCCACGATCCGGCGCCCGCCCCCGGGCAGATGACGGAGGAAGAACCGGGTACCGATGTCGAGCCGGTCGGCGCAGAAGACACCCGCGTGATTGACGACCGTGCGCCCCGATACCGCGCCGACACCGTCCGGGAGCTCGTAGCTGTACGGCCACGGGTTCACCGGCCGCCGAAGCGAGGGGTCCGGGGCGCAGTGGATCAGCCGGGCCTTCTGCTCGGCCAGCGAGGTACGGGTCGGGCCGAGGATCCGCTCGAACAGCCGCAGCGTCGACGTATGGATCTCCTTCACCATGCCGGTGCCGATCACCACCGTGTCCGCGTGCACGGCGGGCGCCAGCCTGAGCAACTGGTCCTCCAGCAGCGCCAGGCTCTTCGGCACCCGCACCAGCAGCACGTCCACCCGCTCCGGCGGCGGGTCCTGGGTGGTGAGCAACCGCACCGTACCCGGCTCGACACCCGCGCGCGCCAGGTTCGCCCGGGTCGCCTCCTGGCTCAGGTACGAGTCGGTGATCTGCGTCGGCCGGTGCTCGGCCAGCGCCGTGACCAGCGCGCCCCAGCGGTCGCCGAGAACCACGACCGTGCCGGACAGCCCGGTCCGTTCCTCGGCCAGATGCCTCAGCAGATACGCGTCGGAGGCGTCCCAGGCACGCAGCCGGTCGCTCGGATCCTGGGGGTAACGGGACAGCTCGTACTCGCCCCACGCAGTCGTCATACGGTCGCTCATCGTGCGTCCAGGCTAGCGGAGCCGCAGCTCAGACCCGGTCGGGCAGGATGGGGGCATGGAGGACGAACTGTTCCCGAGGGCGTGCGCCCAGGTGGCGCCGGGCGCCGTGCACGTCCCCGACTGGCTGAGCGCGCCGCGCCAGCGCGAGCTGCTGGCCGCCTGCCGGGAGTGGGCCCGGCCACCCGCCGGACTGCGCACGGTCCGCACGCCGCAGGGCGGCACCATGACCGCGCGCCAGGTCTGCCTGGGCTGGCACTGGTACCCGTACGCCTACGCCCGCAGCGTCGTCGACGGCGACCACAGCCCCGTGAAGCCGTTCCCGGCCTGGCTCGACGAACTGGGCCGCCGCGCGGTGACCGACGCGCTGGGCCCGCGGGCGGTGGGCGGATTGTCGTACGACGTCGCACTGATCAACTTCTACGACGCCGACGCCAGGATGGGCATGCACCGGGACGCCGACGAGAGGTCGAACGCACCGGTGGTGTCACTGAGCCTGGGGGACACCTGCCTGTTCCGCTTCGGGAACACCGAGAGCAGGACGAAGCCGTACACGGACGTGGAACTCCGCTCGGGCGACCTGTTCGTGTTCGGGGGCGAGTCGCGGCTCGCCTATCACGGGGTGCCCAGGGTGTACCCGGGCACGGGCCCGGCGGAGCTGGGCCTGACCGGCCGTCTGAACGTGACGCTGAGAGTGAGTGGCCTTTGATGCGCCCGGACTGGAGCGCCCCGTAAGGGGCGCGGGGCTGTATCGGCATGCGGCTGCCGCCGCGTGGGCGCGACCAGCCCCAACGGCGCCGCACCTTCGATACGGCCCCTCGTGCGGATCATGGCAGACTCCCTCTCATGAGCGGCAAGGCGGCCCCCGGCCCGACGGGGAACGGAACCTCGAAACCCCGGTTGGACCGAGGACGCGGCGCACTCGGCCCCGCACTGGAACTCGTGCACACCGGCCGCGCCCCCACCCGCGCGGTGCTCACCGCCGAACTCGGCGTCACCCGGGCCACGGCCGGCGCCGTCGCCGCCGAACTGGAGGCGCTCGGCCTGATCAGGGTCGACGCGCACCCGGGCGCCGCGGCCGGCTCGCAGGGCCGCCCCTCGCACCGCCTGGAGGTCGCCGAACAGGGCCCCGTCGCGCTCGCCGCGCAGGTCCACGCCGACGGTTTCCGCGCCGCGCTGGTCGGCCTGGGCGGCCGGATCGTCGCCACCGCACCCGGCTGCGAGACCGTCGACGCCGACCCGGCGAAGGTGCTCGGCTCGGTGGTGGAGGCGGGCGCCGACCTGCTCCGCACCACCGGCCTGCGCTGCGTCGGCGCCGGTCTCGCCGTGCCGTCCGCCGTCGCCGAACCGGAGGGCCTCGCCCTCAACCCCCTCCACCTGGCCTGGCCGGTGGGCGCGCCGGTGCGCCGGATCTTCGCGGAGTGCGTGCGCGCGGCCGGGATCACCGGCCCGGCCTTCGCGGGCAACGACGTGAACCTGGCCGCGCTCGCCGAGCACCGGCACGGCGCGGGCCGGGGCGCCCGCGACCTGCTGTGCGTGGCCACCGGGCACCGGGGCGTCGGCGGCGCGCTGGTCCTCGACGGCCGTCTGCACACGGGGAGTTCGGGACTGGCCCTGGAGGTCGGCCACCTCACCGTCAACCCCGAGGGCCGGCCCTGTCACTGCGGCAGCCGGGGCTGTCTGGACGTCGAGGCGGATCCGCTGGCGCTGCTCATCGAGGCGGGCCGCGAGCCCGGCCCCGAGGTGTCGCTGCTCCGGCAGGCCGAGGACCTGGTCCGCGACCACTACGCCGACCCGAGCGTGCGCGGGGCCGCCGAGGCCCTGATCGACCGCCTGGGCCTGGGCCTGGCCGGCCTGGTCAACATCCTGAACCCGGACCGCATCATCCTCGGCGGGCTGCACCGCACCCTGCTGGACGCCGACCCCGACCGGCTGCGTGCCGTCGTCGCCGACCGCAGCCTGTGGGGCCAGAGCGGTGGCGTACCGATCCTGCCGTGCACGCTGAGCCACAACAGCCTGGTCGGAGCGGCCGAGTTGGCGTGGCAGCCGGTCCTGGACGATCCGCTGGGGGCGCTGCAGTGAGGGCCCGTCACTGAGCCGTGAGGCCTACCGGACCCACCCGGCCCACGAGGCCCGGTCCGCCGCCGCGAAGCCGCGGCCGCCGGTCGGCATCCCGGTGGGCTACCGCCAGTCGACGGCGAAGGCCCGGGCCGGGTTGTCGACGAGGACGCGCCGTACCTGCTCCGCACCCAGTTCCGCCTCCAGCCGCGGCCGTATCCGCCGCAGCAGGTACGGCATGCCGGGACCGCCGTCCACCGACCGCGCCTCCGCCACCACGGTGTCCCCGCCGAGCAGCAGCCGGTCCCCGAAGCCGGCCTCGGCCAGGGCCCGGACGGCCTCCGGCATCCGCCAGTCGGTGGCGTGGTTCGCGCGGGACGGCCCGTCGAAGGCCAGCCAGCAGCCGGAGGCGGCGGCCTGGCGCTGCACGGCCAGGTCGGGGGAGCGGTTGAGATGGCCGAGGATCACCCGCTCGCCGGGGACGCCCAACTCCCCGCACAGCAGGTCCAGTACGTCGAGCGCGCCGGTGCCCAGCTCCAGGTGCACGGCGATCGGCGCGCCCGTCGCGTGGTGGGCCTCGGCGGCGGCCGTCATCGTCCGACGGGCGTGTGCGTCGAGAGCGTGGAAACCGGCCGCCACCTTGATCAGACCGGCCCGCACCCCGGAAGTGCCGATGCCCTCGGTCAGCTCGGCGACGAAGACGTCGGCGAGCCGCCCGGCCAGCCTTTCGAGCAACTCCGGTGCGTAATGGGCCGCTTGGTGCAGTCCCGTCGCGCAGACCAGATGCACCCCGGTGGCACGGGACAGCGCGGGCAGGTCGCCGGCCCGCCGGCCCATCCCGTACGGCGTCCACTGCACGACACTCGCCCCGCCCGCCGCGCGGAACGCCGCCAGCTCCGCCCGCGCGGCGGTCGCGTCGTCCAGCTCCTGGCCCGGGAGCCTTGGACTGCGGAGGAAGAGGTGGTCGTGCGCGTCGCACGCGCCGAGGTCCTCGGGCCGCACGTCACCGAGGACCGTACGGACGGTGCTCACCACTGGCGCCCGCGCGGCAGCCGGTCCCGGCCGGGTGCCGACACGTGCAGCACCTGGAAGACGTCCCCCTCGGCCTTCGGGGCCTCGTGGGCCCAGAGCGAGAAGTGGACCAGCTCCCAGCGGGCGGTGTCCACGGCGGCCGCCGCCAGCACCGCGCCCTCTTCGCCCGCGACCCGCCGCGTCTCGCGCGCCGTGTCCGCCATGAGTCCGGACAGCTCGGTCCCGTCCGGCACCGGTTCCCGCCGCCGGACCGCGAAGGCCGCACGCGCGTCGGCCGCGCCGCCCTCCTCGTACGAAAGACCCGACCACTGCCGTGCCGCGGGCCGCCCGAAGTCGTTCACGAGTCCCTGGAAGGCGCCTCCCCACAGGAAGCGGTTCATGCCCTCCACGGTGTTCCACAGGTAGAAGGGCGCGTACTGGTTGACCGGCGAGCCGTGCACACCGCGCTCGCGCACCAGGTACGTCTTGAGGCCGAGGCCCTCCCAGTCGTCGAGCAGATGCCCGACGCGGGCCACCCGGTCACGGACGATGCCCATGTCGTAGTCGGCGGGCAGGGTCAGTTCGTACTGCAGGGCGTGCATCGCGGAAGCCTCTCTCCAGCGCTCGGGCAGTGGGGGTGGTCGGGGGCGGACACGTGCGCACGTACGTCAGTTCCTCAGCAGGGACAGCAGTCCGCGCACGCCGGCGTCGAACGCGGCGGGCGAGCCGGAGGCGCGGGCGAGGACGTAACCCCCCTGCACGGTCGCGAGGACCGTCGCGGCGATCTCCGCACCGTCCACCCGCGGTCCGAACTGACCCAGCTCCTTGCCCTCTTCGACGATCCCGGCGATCAGCTCCTGGATCCGGTCGAGGGTCTCGTCGACGGGTGCCCGCAGTTCGTCGCTCGCGATGATGTCCGGGTCCATGGTCAGCCGTCCGACCGGGCAGCCGCGCAGCACGTCGCGCTCGCGCCGCAGATACGCCTCGATCCGCTCGTACGGTGTGCCCGGCCCGGTGAGCACGCCCTCCGCGGTGGCCAGCAGCTCCTCGGCGGTCCGCCGGATCGCGGCCAGGGCCAGGTCCGGCTTGCCCTTGAAGTGGTGGTACATGCTGCCCTGGCCGGCCCCGGCGCGCTCCAGGATGGCCTTGGGGCTGGTGCCGACGTAACCGCGCTCCCACAGCAGCTCACGGGTGGACTCGATCAGACGCTCCGATGTGCTCACACCGTCACTGTACATACTAGTAGTTACAGAAGGCCAGCCCTGCGGGAGCAGCCCGGCCCCCGCCGAGTACTCCCCGGGGGGTACGGCGACTGCCGCCGGTCGCACGACGACCCGGACCCCTCCCTGGAGCCAGTCTCTAGGCAACACACCGAGACTTTCCGGCAAGGGAGTTGACCGAGATGGAGACCCTGGCGAACTGGGACGGCGGGCCCGGCCCGTGGATCCTGTTCTTCCCGCTGATCTGGGCGGCCGTGGTGATCGGCGTCGTCACCGTCCTGCGCCGCACCGCGTGGCGCGGGCGCGGCGGCCCCTGGCGCCCGATGGACACCGGGCGCCCGGCCGGCGACTCGCCGCTCGCCGTCCTGGGCCGCCGCTTCGCCTCCGGCGAGATCGACGAGGACGAGTACTGGCGGCGGCTGTCGGTCCTGGAGGAGCAGTTCGGCCGTATCGGCAAGGGCGGTGCGGCATGAGCGCGACGACGGTGGTGCGGGCCCCGGCCCGTGCCGCGTGCCGTGCGGGCGCAAGGCGGTACCTGCACCGCCGTGCGCGCCCTGGACGGCGCTGACGCGGCGTCCCCGAGGGGAACTCCGCCGCGTTCAGGGCCCGTCCGGTGCCGGCGGGTCCGCCCGGACGCACCGGGTGGTCCGCCTCGGCATCCTCACCTCGGGCGCCCGGCCGCCTCGGAGCACTGCCCGGGAAGGAAACTCACCGCCCGCTCAACTGGCGACAGCCGAGCGGGCGGGAGCGTGTGCGGTGTCCGGGGCGCCGGCGGTCGCGGGTACGACGGCGGAAGGGCCGGCGGTCGCGGGTGCGACGACGGAGGCACCGTCGGTCAGGTGTGCGGCAGCGGCGGCACCGGCGCCGACCTGTGCGGTGGCGGGGGCGCCGGCGGTCGCGTGCCCGGCGGGCGCCCCGGTGGCCGCCGTTCCCGCCGCTATGACATGCCGGGGCGCCGGTTCGGCCGTAGGGGGTTGCGGTCGGGTCGCCTTCGGCGTGGCGATCGGCGCGGGCAGGGTGAACCACACGACCTTGCCGTCGTCGTGCGGCCGCACGCCCCAGCTCTCGCTGACCGCGGCCACCATCGCCAGGCCGCGTCCGCAGGTGGCCATGGACGCGACGTCCGTCCCGTCCTCGACCACCGGGAGCCGCGGATCGTGGTCACGGACCGACACCGTGAGCCGGTCGAGCTGGAGCTCGATCTCCACGGTGCAGTTCTTGTCGGGCTGGGCGTGCCGGTGGACGTTGGTCAGCAACTCCGTCACACCGAGCGCGGCCCGGTCTATCAACGGGTCCAGGCGCCAGTAGCGCAACTGTGCAGATACGATTCTGCGGATCTGGCCGATCCGCGAGGGCAGGGCTTGGAGCTCCACCGAGCAGTGTCTGCTTGGGTGTTCGATCACGACTGCGACTCCCCGACGTGAGGTCCGGAAGAACACGGAGAACGGATCCAGCGGGCGCCGCCGTCCAGGGGGCCGCCTGCTGTCGTGGCCGGCGGGCTGGTTCGCAGCGTTATCGCCGGTAAACCCAGAGTGACGTGAGACAAGCGTGACCCAGTGCGCACGGTCCCGCAACTCGCCGTGGTTCAGTGGTCACGCCCGGCGGCCCGCCGTACCGCCTCGATGAAGCGGCGCGCCGCGGGCGGCCCGGGCTCGCCCGGTGCCGGATCGTGGTCGCCCAGGGTGAGTGAGTAGCGCTGGCCGTTGAGGTCGGCCAGGGCCCGGTCCTCCGACGCGAACCATGGCTTCGAGGCCCGTACCGCCTGCACGGGCGCGCTGTCGATCTCGCTGCCGTAGCTGGTCAGCAGCTGCAGCCTGCCGTCGCTTATCCGGACCTGTCCGGCCCGGGTGAGCGAACGCAGCCGCTTGTCGATCCGCACGCCCTTCGCCGTGAACTCCGGCTCCGCCATCCTGCCCCGCCCCTTTTCGAGTACCTCGGTCACCGGCCCGCGAGCTTGCGGCCCCGGCCGGCGTGCTCCGGCTCGTGTTGTGATCCAGTGTGCGCCCCCGTTCGGGACGTTCGTCCCGTCCGGTGGCAGTCTGCCCGCCCTCGACGAGGAGCACCAGTGCGCACGGGCCGCCGGGCAGGGGGCGCCCGGAGCACTCGCGACAATGCGCCCCCGAAGGATTCGAGCCACTGTTCCTCAGGGGGTCTTTGAGACGTCCAAAGATGCGTTTATGCAGGTGAGAAGCGTTGAGAAAGGTGTTTATGATCGGTGCGTCGGCCCGGACGCCGTTCGGCGCCCAGCGTAAGGAGCCCGCCGTGAGCACCACCCCGCAGATCCGAACCGGCGCCACCCTCGACGTCGACCACAGCGACACCGAGTACCGCGACTGGCTCAAAGAAGCCGTCCGTAAAGTCCAGGCGGACGCGAACCGCTCGGCGGACACCCACCTGCTGCGGTTCCCGCTGCCCGAGGCGTGGGGCATCGACCTCTACCTCAAGGACGAGTCGACCCATCCCACAGGAAGCCTCAAGCACCGGCTGGCCCGCTCACTCTTCCTCTACGGTCTGTGCAATGGCTGGATCCGGCCGGGCCGTCCCGTGATCGAGGCGTCCAGCGGCTCGACGGCGGTCTCCGAGGCCTACTTCGCCAAGCTGATCGGCGTTCCCTTCATCGCCGTCATGCCCCGCACCACCAGCTCCGAGAAGTGCCGGCTCATCGAGTTCCACGGCGGGCAGTGCCACTTCGTGGACGACTCCCGGAAGATGTACGAGGAGTCCGCGCGCCTCGCGGTGGAGACCGGCGGACACTACATGGACCAGTTCACCTACGCAGAACGGGCCACGGACTGGCGCGGCAACAACAACATCGCCGAATCCATCTTCCGTCAGCTGGAGTTGGAGCGGTTCCCGGAGCCGGCGTGGATCGTCGCCACGGCGGGCACCGGCGGTACGTCCGCGACCCTCGCGCGCTATGTCCACTACACCCTGCGCGACACGCGGATCTGTGTCGCCGACCCCGAGAACTCCTGCTTCTTCGAGGGCTGGACCACCGGCGATCCGGACGTCACCTGCGACTGCGGGTCCCGGATCGAGGGCATCGGACGGCCACGGATGGAACCGAGCTTCGTGCCCGGGGCCGTCGACCGGATGATGAAGGTGCCGGACGCGGCGAGCGTGGCGGCGGTGCGGGCGCTGGAGCGGGCGATCGGGCGCAAGGCGGGCGGTTCCACCGGGACCGGTCTGTGGAGCGCGCTGAAGATCGTGTCCGAGATGGTGGCGGCGGGGCGTACGGGGAGCGTGGTGACGCTGCTGTGCGACCCGGGGGACCGGTATCTCGACAAGTACTACTCGGATTCCTGGCTGGAGGAGCAGGGGCTGGACATCGCTCCCTACACGGCCGCGATCGAGACCCTGCTGACGACCGGGGTGTGGCCGCGATGACGGGGGTGCCGCGGGCTGCCTGAAGCCCCGGGCCGTTCAGGGCTGGTCGCGGCCGCCCGGCGGAGCCGCGGTCCGACGCGGCCCCGCGTCCCCGAAGTCGCCCCCGATCGCGGCGTTCACAGTCCGCTGTCCAGGGTGCGTATCCCTTCGCGGATCGCCCGGCCCATGCCCGGCGCCGCCAGTCGGCACATCGCCCGGAACGGCGCCGTGCCGTCGAGTGCGAACGTCATCCGCACCCGGGTCCCGGTGCCGGACGGCACCAGGCGCCACTCCTCCAGCCACGCGCGCGCACCGGGTACGTTGGCCACGTCCACCCGGTAGGCGTACACCTCGGGCGCCCGCGACGTGAGCACCGTCTCCTCGAAGCGCACGCCGCCCCGGAGGCGCACCTGACGGCCGTGCTCCGTCGGACGGGCCGACGTGACCCCGGTGAGCCACTGCGACCAGCCGGGCACGTCCTCCGCCAGGGCCCGGAAGACCGTCCGGGGAGCTGCCGTCATCTCCCGTCCGAACACGAGCCGTACGGGTGCGGTCTCGACGAAGTCGAGTCCCACCGGGCGCAGTTGGTGAGCCACCGGGCCGACCTCCTCGTGAGACGCTGTCCCCGGAAAGGTAGCTGACGGCCCGTCAGCTGTCTGTACCGTCAGCTGTCTGTACCCTCAGCTGTCTGTACCCTCAGTCGGTTTCGCCCGCCACCACCAGCCGGCGCAGGTGCTCGGAGATCTCCGCACGCGCCCCGGCCGGCAGCCCGGCGTCCGTGACCAGCGTGTCGACCTGCTCCAGCTTGGCGAACGAACTCAGGCCCACCGTGCCCCACTTGGTGTGGTCGGCGACCACCACGACCCGCCGGGCCGACTGCACCAGGCGGCGGTTGGTCTCCGCCTCCGCGAGGTTCGGCGTGGACAGGCCCGCCTCGACCGATATGCCGTGCACGCCCAGGAACAGCAGGTCGAAGTGGAGCGCCCCGATCGCCTGGTCGGCCACCGGGCCGACCAGTGAGTCGGACGGGGTGCGCACGCCGCCGGTCAGGACGACGGTCGCCGCGCCCTGCCGCTGCCCGGAGACCCGCTGCGCCGCGTGGAAGACGTCCGCGACCCGCACCGAGTTGGTCACCACGGTCAGGTCCGGGACCTCCAGGAGCTGATGGGCCAGCGCGTACGTCGTCGTACCGCCGGACAGGGCGATCGCCGTACCCGGCACGACCAGCTCCGCGGCGGCCCGGGCGATGTCCTCCTTGGCGGTCAGCTCCAGACCGGACTTGGCCTCGAACCCCGGCTCGTGCGTGCTCGCCTCGACCACCGGCACCGCACCGCCGTGCACCTTCTCCAGCACACCCTGCCGGGCCAGCGCGTCCAGGTCCCGGCGTACGGTCATGTCCGACACACCGAGCTTGCGGGTCAGCTCGTTGACCCGAACGCCACCCCGGCGCCGGACCTCGTCCAGGATCAGGGCGCGGCGCTGCTCCGCGAGGAGGTTCTGGTTCTCGCTCACGTACGCTCCGGTCCTCTCGCCTCAAGCCGTCCGACACGCCCTGCGTACCGGCTCCGACCAGGACATTCCGCCCGGCTCCGGTGCGTGGGCGCCCCATCCTTTCACGGGACCGCACTGGTTGCGCCACTCCCTGTGTCGGTGCGCACATGTCATTCGGTCACCACGTGTTCCCTTAGGTGTCACACACAACGGGGAGATTCCGTGGCGAGTGGTGTGCGTCACACCGGAATCGGAGATCCTGAAGCCCGCACGGACACTGACCATCGGCGCGTGACGGGGGAAGTGCGAGAAGAGTGGAAGGCGCGCAGGAACGCACCACCGGCGACCCCGCGGAGCGGCCGGCGGCAACGGGGACCGAACCTGCCCAACCGCCCGACACCCCACGGCCCGACCCGGCCGAGCGGCTCGCGGCGCACAGGCCCGGCCCGGCCGAGCCGCTCGCCGCCCACGGGACCGGCCCGGCCGAGCAACGCCTGGCGGAGACAGCCGCGCTGGCCGAGCAACGGGTGGCTAAGGCGACCGGTCCGGTCGAGCAACGCCTCGCCGAAACGGCCGGTCTGGTCGAGCAACGGTTGGCTGAGGCGACCGGTCCGGTCGAGCAACGCCTGGCTGAGACGGCCGGTCTGGTCGAGCAACGGTTGGCTGAGGTGACCGGTCCGGTCGAGCAACGCCTGGCCGAGACAGCCGCGCTGGCCGAGCAACGCCTCGCCGAGACGGCCGGTCCGTCCGAGCAACGGGTGCCCGAGGCGACCGGTCTGGCCGAGCGGGAAGCTGTCGATCCGGCCGGGCGGCCCGTGGTCGGGGCTGTCGATCCGGCCGGGCGGCCCGTGGCCGGCGCTGCCGAATCGGCCGGGCGGCTCGTGGTGCGGACGGCCGGGTCGGCCGGGTGGCCGGCGGCCGGGCAGGGTGGTTCTGTTCAGCGGGTCACCGGTGGGAGGAGCGAATCCGTCGAGCGGTCCGCCCTGCCGGAGATCGACCTGGAACTGCTGGTGCACGGCGTCGGCGGCAGCACGCCCGAGAAGATGCTCGGTGACCCGCGCACGGTGCGGATCACCGGCGACGACACGGCGGCCGTCTTCCGGCGCGCCGTCGACGTCGACGCCGAGTCCCGGCCCGGCGACTACGGCGACCGCCCGGTGCCCGAGGCCTACGTCTGGTGCAACCTCACCTCCGGCAACGCCTCCCGCGCCCTGTGGCTGCTGCTCCTGCCGTTCATGGTGGTCAACCTCGCCCACTGGATGCGCCCCGCCGCCCAGGACCGGCCGCGCACCGTCCGCTTCTACGGCCTGCTGGTCCGGCTCGCCGGGCTCACCCTGACGGTGCTGCTGGTCGCGGCCGCCTGCGAGGTCGCCCTGGACCTGGCCGCCTGGCAGTGCGCGGGCGTCACCGCCTGCGCCGGCCGGCACTCCTGGCTCGCTTTCCTCTCACCCACCGGTTCCGCCGGCGGCTGGTGGAGTGCCCCCGGACGGCGGCTCGCCCTGGCCGCCCTGGTGCCCACCGCGCTGACCGGTCTGCTCTGGTACCTCTCGCACCGCACCTGGAGCGCCTACGAGTCCACCCGGCCCCTGGCCCACGACGCCGAACCCGGGCACACCTCCCTCGGCAGCCCCGGCTTCTGGTACGGGCGCCGGCTGGTGGCCCGGCTGCGTGCCGCCCACACCACGGCGGGCCTGCTCACCGTCGCCGCCGCGCTCCTCGCACCGGCGGCCGCCTTCGACCGCCGGACCGGCGGACCCGCCGTACTCGACGCGGCCGGGTGGCTGCTGTGCGGTGCAGTGGCCGCCCTGGCGGTCGCCGCGGTGTGGGTGGTCTGCCGCCGCGGCCGCAGCGAGAACCTCCTCGACCAGGAGCTCGACCGGCGACTGGTACGCCGCCTGCCGCTCGGCGCGCTCGCCCTGCTGGTCCTCGTCGCGCTGTACGCCGGCTGGTCCCGGCCGGGATGGCGCTCCGTGGGGCGGCTCGCCGGGGATCCGGCCTTCGGCGGCCTGGTGTTGGCCCAGGGCGTGCTGGTGATCGTCCTCGGGGCCGTCGCCCACGACCTGCACCGCCGGCTCCCCGATCCGCGTGCCGCGATGCGCGGTCTGGGCGGACCCGCGGTCGCCCTGCTCGCCTGCGCGCTGGGCGGGGTGATCTCGGGCGGGGTCGCCCAGCGGGTCTCCGACTGGCTGGACGGCACCGGAACCTCCATCGCCGGGCCGCCGGTACTGCTGACCTGGCAGGCCTCGGCGATCCCGCCCGTCCTCGTGGTGCTGCTCGCCGCGGTCGCCTGGCTCTCCTGGCGGACCTCGCGGCTCGGCCACGCCGAACGAGCCGCCGTAGGCCTCGACCACGTCGGCGAGCCGGAGGACACGGCACGCACCCGCCGTATCGCCGGAGTCCGTGCCATGGCCGCCCTCACCGACCGGACGCCGCTCGTCGTCACCGTGCTGTGCGCCGCCACGCTGGTGCTGGGCGCCGGGGCGCTGGTGGGCGCGCTCGCCACCGGGAAGACCCCGGACGCGGCCGCCGACCGGACCTACGCCCTGGTGCACGGCGCGGCCCAGGCCTCCCAGGCACTCGGCTCCTGGCTGGTCGGGCTCGGCTTCATACTGTTCGTCACCTGGGGCCGGCGCGCCTACAAGGACGCCGCAGCCCGGCGCACCATCGGCATCCTCTGGGACGTCGGCACCTTCTGGCCGCGCGCCGCCCATCCCTTCGCCCCGCCCTGCTACGCCGAGCGCGCGGTCCCCGACCTGACCTGGCGCATGGACACCTGGACCCGCCGCACCGGCGGCCGGCTGGTCATCTCCGGCCACTCCCAGGGCAGCGTCCTCGCGGCCGCCGCGGCCTGGCAGCTGACCCCGTCGGTGCGCAAGCGGGTCGCCCTGCTGACCTACGGATCCCCGCTGGAGCGCCTGTACGGCCGCTGGTTCCCCGCCCACTTCGGCCCGGCCGAGCTCGGCTCCCTGCACCGTGAGGTCGCCTGCTGGCGCAACCTCTACCGCCTCACCGACCCCATCGGCGGCCCGGTGCGGATCGCCGACGGCGACGGTCCTGCCGTCGACCACACGCCCCTGAAGGACCCCCTCGCCTACGGACGCACCCCGGGACACCCGCTCCCGGCCCCGATCCTGGGCCATTCCGACTACCAGGCGGACCCGGTCTTCGCCGAGGAACGGGAACGGCTGCTGGTCCGGCTGCGCCCGGAACTGCCCGGGCAGCGGCCGCAACCGGCGGGCTGATCAGGCGAGTTCCGGAAGGTCCTCCGCGTACAGCAGGGTGAGGTCGTCGGTGCTCGGGTCGGCGAGCTGGGCGACCCGGCTCGCGTGCCGTTCGACCATCGCCTCGAACGTCTGCCGGGCGGTACGGCCGTTGCCGAACGCGGGGCCCTTGGGGAGCACCGTGAAGTACCTCCGCAGCGCCTCGGAGGCGCCCGGTGCCAGGCGGTACTCGTGCTCGTCGGCCTGCTGTTCCACGATCCGCAGGAGTTCGTCCGGGCCGTAGTCGCTGAAGGTGATGGTCCGGGAGAACCGGGAGGCCACGCCGGGGTTGATCGAGAGGAAGCGCTCCATCTCCTCCGTGTAGCCCGCGACGATCACCACCACGGCGTCCCGGTGGTCCTCCATCAGCTTCACCAGCGTGTCGATGGCCTCCTTGCCGAAGTCCCGCCCGGCGTCCTCCGGTGACAGCGCGTACGCCTCGTCGATGAACAGCACACCGCCGTGCGCCCGTTGGAACGCCTCCTGGGTGCGGATCGCCGTGGAGCCGATGTGCTCACCGACCAGGTCGACCCGGGACACCTCGACCAGATGGCCCTTCTCCAGCACTCCGAGGGAGGCGAGGATCTCGCCGTAGAGCCGGGCGACCGTCGTCTTGCCGGTGCCGGGGGAGCCCGTGAACACCAGGTGCCGCTTGACCGAGGCGGCCTTCAGACCGGCCTGCTGACGGCGCCGGCCGACCTCGATCATGTCGGTCAGCGCACGGACCTCGCGCTTGACGCTCTCCAGGCCGACCAGCGCGTCGAGTTCACCGAGCACCGCCTTGGAGGTGCGGGCCGGCTCCTGGGTCGCGGCGGGGGTGAGGAGCGGTTCCTGTTCGGTGCTGCGCTGGCCGGGGATCGCGCCCAGCAGGCCGGCGGTCTGGTGTGCGGTCTGCACGGCCGGCTCGTGCGCCGCGGACGGGCGCAGGCTGCCGCTCTCGTCGCTGGTGCAGTCCTCCACCACCGGGCCGGTGCCGGAGCCCGCGTCCGGGCCGCCGTCGGCGAACTCGTAACCACCGCGCGCGCACCGCTCCGTACGGCACTTGCGCAGCGTCGTACGGCAGCCGTCGATCACATGGAAGCCGTAGCCGCCGCTGCCGGTGACCCGGCAGTTCTGGAAGGTGCCGCGGCCGCCCGCCGACACATAGAAGCCCGCCTCGGCGGGGGAGTCCACCGTGCAGCGCTCGAGAGTGGGGTCGGCGCCCTTGGTGACGATCACTCCGGTCTGGGTGCCGTCCACCGTGCAGTTGTTGAGGGTGCCGCCGCTGCCGTGGTCGCGGAACCAGGCGCCGGTGGCCGCGTCCCGGATCCGGCAGTCGTCCAGCTGCGCGGTCGCCCCGTCGCTCACCGACACCGCCGTGTTGCGTACCTGGGAGAGGTCGCTGTCGACGACGTCCGCGCGGGAGCCGCGGTCCAGCACGAACAACGCGTCCGGTACGTCGTGCACCCGGCAGGAGTCCAGGACGGCGGTGGCCCCGTCGCTCACCCACACCGCCGGGTAGTCGCCCGTGCTGTCGAAGATCTCGCACTGGTTGGCGTCGACGCGGGTGCCCGGGTCCCACACCGACAGTCCGTTGCGTCCGAACTGGCGCACGGTCGTCCGCGTCAGCGTCAGCACCGAGCGCGAGCGCAGGTCGACCGCGTTCTCCGGGATGTCGTGGATCCGGCAGTCGGCGAGGGTGAGTACCGCGTCGGTGTCGAGGGTCACGCCGTCGGCGGTGGTGCGGTGCACATCGCAGTCAGTGAGGTGCGCCGTGGCCCGTGCGGTGACCTGCACGCCGGAGCCGCGCACCTCGTAGATCTCGCAACCCACGGCCTCCAGGGCGGAGTTCTCACCGGTCGCCGTCACTCCCGTGCCCGAGGCGTGGTGGATCCGGCAGCGCTCCAGCCGCGGGTGGCCGCCGCCGCGCACCGCGACGCCTGCCTGACCGGCCGCCACCACCTCGCACTCCTCGAACACGCCACCGCCGCCGTCGAGTACGGCGATGCCGATGCCGGCCGGGTTGTCCACCGTGCAGCGTCGCACGGTCGGCCGCGCGCCACCGCGCACCTCGATGCCGGCGGCGGAGCGCGTGACGATCCGCACGTCCAGCAGCTCGGGGGTGCCCTCCTCGACGAGCAGCGCGGGCGCGGCCGCGTCCTGGCCCTCGACATGCAGGTCCTGTACGACCGCCGAGGCCCGCACGGTCAGCGGCACCCCGTCCGCGGGCGCGATGCGCACCGAGCCGGGCGAGCCCTCCGGGCCGCGCAGCGTCACCGCGCGCTGGACGACGAGGTTCTCCCGGTAGGTGCCGGGCGCGACCGTCAGGACGTCGCCGTCCGCGGCGGCCTCCAGGGCGGCGGCGAGCGATGCGTACTCACCTGTGCGGCGCCGCCACCTCGAAGTGCCGGTGTGCGTCACCTGGACCGTGCCCTGTGCCATGGCGTTGCTGAGCCCCCACCTCGTCGTACAGATCGCTTGCTCGCCTTCGGGACGGCCACCAAATCGGAGGGTGTCCGTCCCGTGCGGTCCGCTCGCGCGCGGGTCGATACCGAATGCGCTTCGGCCGGTCCACCGTAGCGTGCGCCGAGGTGGTGCACCGACCAGAGAGGGAAAGGCCCTCAGCTGCCGGTGCCGGCCTTCCCCCAGTCCGGGCCCGCCCGGTCCCAGGCCTGGTCCCAACGCGCGTACCTGCGACGGACCATACGCCAGACGATCATCCGTCTGGCGCTGTCGACCAGACCCGCGGCGAGCAGGGTCGCGCCGAACCCGGCCAGCACGGCATGGGTCGTCGCGGTGGCGGAGTCCAGCGGGCGGGCCGTCAGCAGACCGTGCCGGTCCGTCCAGATGCCGAAGTGGTCGCCTCTGTGCGGGGACTTGATGGCCGTCAGGGTCGCGCCGTGCTGCCGGGTGCCGTCCGGTGCGGTCCAGTCGGCGAGGACGCGGCTGCGGGTGTCGTGCGCGCTGGTGGCGTCGGGGTCGGGTTCGACCAGGGAACCGCCCAGCTTCCGTACGACGGTGGCCGTGACCAGATGCCGGTCGTGGTGCTGCTGCCGGACGGACCGCTGGAGGGTGTCCTGGGCGGCCGCCCCGACGAGCGAGCCGAGCACGGGCGCGGCCACCACGATCAGCAGCAGTGTCACCAGGGCCACCCAGGCCTCGACCAGGTCGGTCGCACGGCGCAGCGGATTGCGCCGCCAACGCCACAGGCCGCGGATCGCTCGCACCGTCCACCACCCCCTTCCGCTCCGTGATAACCCCCGCCCGAGCCGTTCATCCGCGAGCCCGGCCGAAGAGAGAGTGAAATCACCCCCGGCAAGGGCTTTCAGGAACTTCTCACGACCCCCAACGACCGGACTGCGGGCTTGGGTTCCCACAGGGGCGGAGATCACTCGGGTCGCTGTCGGAGCGGGCTCGGGGGGAGAGGAGGAGGGGGGAGGTTCACGGGGAGCGGGTGAACCCTCGTCGGCGTGGTCGCCTCGTGCCGTCAGGAAGGGGAGGGCGCCGAGCGGGCCCGGACGGTGATCAGAGGCGGACGGCCGTCGCGGCGAGGCGCACGGTCTGGCCCGGCAGCGTGTGGTCCGGGCAGAGCGGGTGGCGGGGGCGTCCGTGCGGACGAGGCGGGCGGCGGTTGCCAGATGGTCGCCGCAGCAGGTGTACGGGGCGCCGGCCGCGAGGACCGCCTTCCCCTTCGTACCTTCCCCTTCGTACCTTCCCCTTCATCCCGAAGACGTCCGCCGGCACTGTGGCCGCCGGCTCCGGGACCGGAGCCTTCAGCGGGGCCCGCCCGGGACCTGGGCGCGGACGGACGGATGCCGCCACCGGACGGCAACTGGGCGGCGGCCGGCGCTAGGCGCGGGAGCGCAGACGTTGATGCGTGCCGGCGTGGGCGCGTGCAGGCGTGGGTGCGTGCGCTGGGTGACGACCTTCCCCCGTCGTCGATCAGAGCCCAGCGTCGGTCACCGGCCGGCCTCTGGGGCGCTGCGACGGCCTGCCGGGGCGGGAGGCCCCGGAGCGCCTTGACCGGGTGTACACGCGTCGACCGCGGTTCGGCGATCCCCATGACGTCATCGTGCCGGGCGGCACCGACATCAGGGGGTGCCGGTCAGTAGCCGCGGTACTGCTGCTGTTGCTGGTTGTTGTACGGGTCCTGGTACGGAGCCGTCGGCGCGGGGCGCGGAGCCGCCGGGCGCATCGCCTCGTACCCGGTGCCGCCCATCATCGGACGCGGCGGCTGCGGCTGCTGCTGGCCCGGGTAGCCACGCGGTGCCGTCGCCTGCTGAGGGATGTACGCCGTGGGCGCCTGCTGCAGCGGAGCGGGCTGCTGCATCTGCGGGTAGCCGTAGCCGGGGGACGGCTGGGAGGGGCCCGCCGGGAGGGCGGGCAGTGCCGACGGGAGCGCGGGCAGGTTCAGGCTGCTGGGCGCGTCGTAGGCGGGGGGGACCCGGATCGGGGCGATCTGCGGGGTGCCCCGCTCGGCCACGAGGGAGTCGTAGATCGGAGTGTCCGGGAAGGAGGCGGAGTAGTAGCCGCCGCCATAGGTGGAGCGGGGGGAGGTCATGGCACATAAGTTAAGCCCACGATGTGCTGGTTGGGGAGACCGATAAGAGGGTTGTTTTCCGTGTCGGCAGTGACGCTGGATCCCCAATCCGAGCGAACTCGGCAAAAAAGGACGGCAATCGACGTTCTGATCGCGTAAAGGCCGAGTTCCGCGCTGGTTACCGGCGGTTGGCCAGGGATCTTCCGGTGCCGCTCATGGGACTTCCCTGTCCTCGGGAATAGGTTGTGCGGGTAGGGATGACCTGGGACCGCCGGGCGCGCCCGGCATGCCGACACGTGATGGGGGCGGACATGACAATGTCGAAAGGATCCAATACACCGGTGCCGACCACGGCACTGCGTGTCGAATTGGGCTGGCGCTCCGGTCCCGGTGCCCCCGACGCGGACGCCTCGGCGTTGCTGCTGGTCGCCGGAAAAGTGCGCTCCGACGGCGACTTCGTCTTCTACAATCAGCCCGCACACGCCTCAGGCGCGGTCCGCCACGAGGGCAAGCGGCACTCCGGCGGCCAGGTCACCGACACCCTTTTCGTCGACCTCGCGCGCGTGGAGGCCCCGATCGAGAAGATCGTCCTGGCGGCCTCCGCCGACGGCGGAACGTTCGGCCAGGTCCCCGGTCTCTACATCGAGGTGCGGGATGCGGCGGACGGGAATGTGGTCGCCCGGTTCGACAGCGCCGGCGCCACGGTGGAAACCGCTTTCGTCCTCGGTGAGCTGTACCGGCGCCAGGGCGGCTGGAAATTCCGGGCCGTGGGACAGGGCTACAGCAGCGGACTCGAAGGGCTCGCCACCGACTTCGGGATCACCGTGGACGAACCGCAGCATGCCGCGTCCCCGCCCGTCCCCCAGGCCGCCCCGTCCGTCACGCCCACGGTGACCGCGCCCCTCGCCGCCCCGGTGCCCCCGCCGCCCGGTGGCCTCCCCTCCCCGCAGCACCCGGCGCCGACCTCCGGCGGCCTGCCGGTCCCGCCGCCCCCGCCGGCCGCGCCCGTGCGCCTGTCCAAGGTGACGCTCACCAAGGCGGCGCCCGCCGTCTCCCTGGCCAAACAGGGCGGCACCTCGGGCTCGCTGCGTGTCAACCTCAACTGGCAGGTCCGCAAGCAGTCCCCGGGTGGCTGGGGCGGCCGGCACGGCGGGTCCGACCTCGATCTCGACCTGTGCGCCCTGTACGAGCTCGCCGACGGCCGCAAGGGTGTCGTCCAGGCACTGGGCAACGCCTTCGGCTCGCTCGGCAGGCCGCCGTACATCCATCTCGACGGCGACGACCGTACCGGTGCCATGGCGAGCGGTGAGAACCTCACCGTCAACCTCGACCACAAACAGGACTTCCGGCGCATCCTGATCTTCGTGACCATCTACCAGGGCGCCAGGTCCTTCGCCGACCTGCACGCCACCGTGACCCTCCAGCCCCAGCACGGCGCCCCGATCGACTTCTCCCTGGACGAGTGCACGGTCCCCTCGACCGTGTGCGCGCTCGCCCTGCTCACCAACACCGGCGGTGACCTGGTCGTACAGCGCGAGGCGCGCTATCTGGTGCCGGATCGCGGGGTGAGCCCGCAGCGGACCGTCGACCGGGCCTACGGCTGGGGCATGAACTGGACCCCCGGCCGCAAGTGACCGTGACGCAGCGGGTCAGCCCTCGTCGGCCACGGCGCCTGGACGCGCGTACGTACGGCCCTTCCAGGCCGCCCCGCGCCCGCGGTAGTGCTGTACCGCCGAGTCGACCGTCATCAGGAGGTAGAGGAACGCGGTGAACGGCAGCAAGGGGGCGAGCCACGGCGGCTGCCGGTAGTAGCGGAGCATCGGCACGTACGTCGCGGTCATCACCAGCCAGGCCCCCGCGCCGACGAGCGCCGCCGTCGCGTCGCCGGTGACCGCTCCCGCCAGCACCGCGGCCGGGGGCACCAGGTATACCAGCGCGAGACCCGCCACCGTGCCGAGGAGCAGCAGCGGGTTGTGCCGCAGCTGCGCGTACGCGCTGCGGGAGACCATCCGCCACAGGTCGTGCAGGCGGGGATAGGGCCGCACGCTGTCCACCCGGTCCGCGAGCCCCAGCCAGATGTGCCCGCCGGCACCCTTCACCGCGCGGGCCAGCGCCACGTCGTCGATCACGGCGTGCCGGATCGCGTCCGGGATGCGCGCCCTCTCCGCCGTGTCGGCGCGCAGCAGCACACAGCCGCCCGCCGCGGCCGCGGTACGCGACCCCTTCCGGCCGATCCGGCGGAACGGGTACAGCTGGGCGAAGAAGTAGACGAACGCGGGCACCACGAGCCGCTCCCACAGGCTCGCCACCCGCAGCCGGGCCATCTGCGAGACCACGTCGAAGCCCCCGGTGCGCGCCGCCGCCACCAGCAGCCGCAGGCTGTCCGGCTCGTGCGCGATGTCCGCGTCCGTCAGCAGCAGATACTCGGGCCCACGCGCGCGTGCCAGCGAGATGCCGTGCCGTACCGCCCACAGCTTGCCCGTCCAACCGGCCGGGGGCTCGCCGGGCGAGGCCACGGTCAGCGGCAGCCCGCCGTGATGTGCGGCCAGTTCCCGGGCCAGCCCCCCGGTGCCGTCCGTACTGCCGTCGTCGACCAGGACCACCTCCGCCCGCCCCGGGTATTCCTGCGCCAGCAGCGACGGCAGACTCAGGGGCAGTACCGCCGCCTCGTCCCTGGCGGGCACGACCACGCACACATCCGGCCATTCCCCGGGATCGCCCTGGGGCGGCAGCCGGACATCGGTGCGCCAGAAGAAGCCCTGGCAGAGCAGCAGCCACAGCCAGGCGGCGAGGGATACGGCGGCGGTCCACACGATGGCGCTCACCCGCGCAGTCTGCCCCATGGGACCTGCCACCAACGGCCCATCGTCTATCGTGGCCGGGTGAAGATCGCGCTCATCGACTCCGGCATCGGCCTGCTGGCGGCCACCGCAGCGGTACGGCGGCTGCGCCCCGACGCGGATCTCGTCCTCTCCTTCGACCCCGAGGGCATGCCCTGGGGGCCACGCACCCCCGAGGGCATCACCGAGCGTGCCCTGGCCGTCGCCGAGGCCGCCGCCGCCCGCCGGCCCGACGCGCTGATCGTCGGCTGCAACACGGCGACCGTGAACTCCCTGTCGGCGCTGCGCGCCCGCCTGGAACCCGGCATCCCCGTCATCGGCACCGTCCCGGCGATCAAGCCGGCCGCGGCCGGCGGCGGCCCCGTCGCGATCTGGGCCACCCCCGCGACCACCGGCAGCGCGTACCAGCGGGGTCTCATCGCGGCCTTCGCCGACGGCGTGCCGGTCACCGAGGTGCCCTGCTGGGGCCTCGCCGAGGCCGTGGAACACGCCGACCAGGCGGCCGTCGACGCCGCCGTGAGCGCGGCCGCCGCGCTCACACCGGACGACGTGACGACCGTCGTCCTGGGCTGCACCCATTACGAACTCCTGGCGGAACGTATCCGCGCCGCCGTGCAGCCCCCCGGCGCCGCGCCCGTCGTCCTGCACGGCTCCGCCGGAGCGGTGGCCGCCCAGGCGCTGCGCCGGATCGGTGCGCGGCCCGCCCCCGACGCACCGGCCACCGGGACGGTGACGGTGCTGCTCAACGGCCGCGAGGGCGAGCTCCCCGAGGCCGCGCTCGGTTACGCCGAGGCCCAGCTGCTGCGAACGGCCAGCCACGCCGCCTCCCCGTGCCCCTCCGGGGCCGCGGATACCGCCGATGTGAGCAGTCACCCTCCGCGACGCGGTACCCGCGCAGCGAAACCTGAGTAATCTCGTAGACATGAGGGACCACCCCCACGACCGCTCCCCGGACGAGGACGCCCCGCACCCGGATGTCTGGACGGGGCGCGCCACCAACCGGGTCCAGTGGCTGATGGCGCTGGTCGGCGCGGCCTGCATGGCGCTCGGCGTCGAACTGGCCGTGGACTCGGCCTGGACCTCGGGGATCGCGCCGCTGGTGATGTCGGTCGTGGGCTGCATCGCCGCCGGGCTGCTCGTCCTCTTCGGCACCCTCGCCTTCGTGCATGTCGATCTGAGGCTCGACAAGGAGTGCCTCGAAGTCCGGTGCGGCCACATAGGGGTACCGCGCCGTCGCATTCCGCTCTCCCATGTGGTCGGCGCCGACTTCACCCCGCAGATCACGCCGCGTCACTGGGGCGGCTGGGGTTATCGCTGGCGGCCCGAGAAGGGCACGGCCGTCGTCGTCCGCCGCGGCGAGGGCATCGTGCTGCGCCTGTGGGACGGCCACACCTTCACCATCACCGTGGACAACGCCGAGTCGGCGGTCCGGGTCATCAGGGAACGCCTGCGGACGATCACACCCGGCACCGCGCACTGAGATAGCCGACGAAACCGTGTGGCTCGGACACATGTGTGCCCGCCATAGGGATCTCGGCGTCCACGCAGGTCGGTTTCAACTCGGTGGGACACCCGCCACCCATGGCCGGGCCGTCGCCAGACCCGCCAGCAGGCCCGCGCCCGCCGACACCGTCGTGAAACTCAGGGCGTTGCCGACCGCTGCGACCGCGGCCAGTGCCGTGAGCGCCGCGCCCGCGGTGAGCACGACCGGCGTGGAGCGGGTCGATCGCCACAGCGCGTAGAGGATCCAGCAGAACGCGGCGGCCAGCAGGAGGACACCGACCAGACCCTGTTCGGCAGCCTGCTGGAGCGGTGCGGAGTGCGGCCTGCCGTCGGGCGGCAGGGCTTCGGACGCGGCGCCGCTCAGCTCGCCGAACCGCCCGGGGCCGACGCCCAGGGCGCTGTTGCGGCGGGCCAGCTGCAGCGCGTCCCGCCACAGCTGGACGCGGCGCTCGGTGAGGGGACCCGCCAGGGCGGCGGTGAGGCCGGCGGGCAGGACGTTCGCGGCGACCGCCCAGACCATGCCGGTCACCAGCGCGGCCGCCGACCCCAGTCCCGCGATGCCCGCGCCCCGGTGGCGCATCCGGCCGGCGGCGAGGGAGCACAGCAGCACGGCGGCACTGGCGGCGCACCCCATCGCCGAGCCCATGGCGGCACCGGTCACCGCGATCCCGGCGGCCAGCGCCCGCAGTCCGAACCGCAGCGCCGTCACCGGCGTCGCCCAGGCGGCGCAGCACACGCCACCCGTCGCGAGGACCAGCAGCGCCGCGACGGCACCGGCATGGCCGAGCGGCGTGGTGAACTGAGAGCCCGTGGCCGCCTGTGGCATCGCCACCGCCGTCGCCAGCCCGGCCAGCGCGCCGACACAGGGTGCGGCCACCGGCCACAGCGACCCCGCCATCCGGCCCGCGGCATAGCCCGCGGCCACGGCCAGCACCGCCAGCAGTACGCCCTCGGGCCGTCCGTCGCGCCCGGCAGCCGAGAGCAGCGGCCACACGGCGCACGCTCCCAGCACCACGACGCCCACCGCGTCAGAAACGTTTCGTCTGTCGTTGTCCGCATCCGTTCCGGCAGCGGACGTCATCCCGGTCGACCCCACCGTCGCCCCCCGTACCCGGTCCCCCGACCTGTGGCGGGCCCCGCCGCCCGCCTCGGCTCACCGTAACCGGTGATGCCCGGTTTGTGGATGACTTGAGCGGGAACGGTGTGATTCCTGCATGCCGAGACCGTGCTGTCGGCCGCGAGGGCGGCCGCCGTACACTCCCGGAGTGACCGCCACCGCAACTTCCGTCGACCAGTCGGACCAGCTCACACCGCGCCCCGCGCCCCGCGCACGCGGCCTGCGGCTGCTGCTCCGTCTGGTCCCGGCCGCCACCGCCGCGCTCAGCGGAGTGCTGCTGTACGTCAGCTTCCCGCCGCGCACCCTGTGGTGGCTGGCCCTGCCCGCCTTCGCCGGATTCGGATGGGTGCTGCGCGGCCGCACCTGGAAGGCGGCCCTCGGCCTCGGCTATCTCTTCGGACTCGGCTTCCTGCTGCCCCTGCTGGTGTGGACCGGCGTCGAGGTCGGCCCGGGGCCGTGGCTCGCGCTGGTGGCGATCGAGGCGATCTTCGTCGCCCTGGTGGGTGTGGGCGTCGCCGCCGTGTCCAGGCTGCCGGCCTGGCCGGTGTGGGCGGCCGCCGTGTGGATCGCCGGTGAGGCGGCACGCGCGCGCGTGCCGTTCAGCGGCTTCCCGTGGGGCAAGATCGCCTTCGGCCAGGCGGAGGGCGTCTTCCTGCCGCTCGCCGCGGTGGGCGGCACCCCCGTCCTCGGATTCGCCGTCGTGCTGTGTGGATTCGGTCTGTACGAGGTGGTGCGCCTGGCCGTCGAGGGGCGCCGCACACGGGAGATCCGGCGCGGCGCGGCGGCCGCGGCCCTGCTCAGTGTGGCCGTCCCCGTGGTCGGCGCGATCGCCGCGCGGACGCTGGTGAGCGACAAGGCGCAGGACGGTTCCGTCACCGTCGCGGTCATCCAGGGCAACGTGCCGCGCGCCGGTCTCGATTTCGCGTCCCAGCGGCAGGCCGTCCTCGACTACCACGTGAAGGAGACGCTCAAGCTGGCCGCCGACGTCAAGGCCGGCAAGGTCGCCAAGCCGGACTTCGTGCTGTGGCCGGAGAACTCCTCCGACGTCGACCCGTTCAGCGACGCCGACGCGGCCGCCGTGATCGACGAGGCCGCCACGGCGATGGGTGTGCCCATCTCGGTCGGCGGGGTCGTCGAGCGGGGCGGCAAGCTCCTCAACGAGCAGATCCTCTGGGACCCGGCCAAGGGCCCGACGGCGACGTACGACAAGCGGCAGATCCAGCCCTTCGGCGAGTACCTCCCGCTGCGCGGTCTGGTCGGCGCCATCAACAAGAACTGGACCAGCATGGTCCGGCAGGACTTCAGCCGGGGCACCAAGCCCGGTGTGTTCGACATCGACGGCACCAAGGTGGGCCTCGCCACCTGCTACGAGGCCGCCTTCGACTGGGACGTGCGGGACACCGTCACGCACGGCGCCGAGATGATCTCCGTGCCGAGCAACAACGCCACGTTCGACCGCAGCGAGATGACCTACCAGCAGCTCGCCATGTCCCGGATCCGCGCCGTCGAGCACAGCCGGACGGTCACCGTGCCGGTGACCAGTGGCGTCAGCGCGGTCATCGTGCCGGACGGGAAGATCACCCAGAAGACCGGCATGTTCGTGCCCGCCTACCTGGTCCAGAAGGTGCCGCTGCGCACCTCCGAGACCCCCGCGACCAAGCTGGGCATCCTGCCCGAGATCGCGTTGGTCCTGGTAGCGGCGGGCGGGATCGGCTGGGCGATCGGCGCGGGGCTGCGCTCCCGGCGCGCCGGTGACGCGTAGCCGTACACCCGCTGTACGCCCCGTGGCTTCGGCCGTTGGGGAGAACCGGGCGGTTAGGGTCGGCGCATGGCCACTCCTGACTTCATCCATGCGATCCGGGCCTCCGCCGGCCACCAGCTGCTGTGGCTGCCCGGGATCACCGCCATCGTCTTCGACGACGAGGGCAGAGTGCTCCTGGGCCGTCGTACCGACACCCGCAAGTGGTCGGTCATCGGCGGCATTCCGGATCCCGGGGAGCAGCCCGCGGCGTGCGCCGTGCGCGAGGTCTTCGAGGAGACGGCGGTGCGCTGTGTCGCCGAGCGGGTGGTCCTCGTCCAGGCGCTCAACCCCGTCACCTACCCGAACGGCGACGTCTGCCAGTACATGGACATCACCTTCCGCTGCCGGGCCGTCGGTGGCGAGGCCCGCGTCAACGACGACGAGTCGCTGGAGGTGGCCTGGTTCGACGTGGACGCCCTGCCGGAGCTGAACGAGTTCGGTGTGTTCCGGATCAAGCAGGCCATGTCGGATGCACCCACATGGTTCGACGCTACGACTTTCAGCTGAAGTATGTGCGCTGACCCTATGTGGTCCCGGGGGAGGGCCGCCTAGGGTCGGATCATGAGCTCGCCCAGCGTCCTCCCCGGACCCCACGCGCCCACCCTCGACCTGCGCGGCCGCACCGCTCTTGTCACCGGTGCCGCCGGCGGCATCGGCCGCGCCTGCGCGCTGCGCCTCGCGGCCGCCGGAGCCGAGGTGAGAGCCGTGGACCGGGACGCGGCCGGGCTGGCCGAACTGAGCGAGGCGGCCGGACGGGTCGCCGGCCCGGCGGGCGGTGCCGTCGAGCCGTACGTCCTCGACCTCACCGACCTGGACGCGGCCGAGCGTGCCGCCGCCGGCACCGACATCCTCGTCAACAACGCCGGCATCCAGCTGGTGCGGCCCATCGAGGAGTTCCCGCCGGACGTCTTCCACACCGTGCTGACGGTGATGCTGGAGGCGCCGTTCCGGCTCATCCGGGGCGCGCTGCCGCACATGTACGCGCAGGGCTGGGGGCGGATCGTGAACGTCTCATCCGTCCATGGGCTGCGCGCCTCCGCCTTCAAGTCCGCCTATGTGGCCGCCAAACACGGTCTGGAGGGACTCTCCAAGACGGCTGCCCTTGAGGGCGCACCCCATGGTGTGACCTCGAACTGTGTGAACCCCGGCTATGTGCGCACCCCACTGGTCGAGAAACAGCTCGCCGACCAGGCCCAGGCGCACGGCATCCCCGAGGAACGGGTGCTGTCCGAGGTGCTCCTGACGGACACCGCCGTGAAACGGCTCCTCGAACCGGAGGAGGTCGCCGAGGCCGTGGCCTATCTCTGCGGTCCCCAGGCATCCTTCGTCACGGGCACCTCGCTGGTGCTCGACGGCGGCTGGACGGCCCACTGAAGGGCCGGGCAGCCGCCGGTCCGCGAGTTTTCCACAGGCCCGACGGGCCGCGGTGGCGATGCGGAATCCTGTGACCATGTCGCGCAATCACGTGCAGTCCGCCAGGCGGCCGGCCCCGGCAGAAGCGGTCGGCGCCCTCGCCGAGGGTGCCGAGGTGCTCTCCGGTGCCGAGTCTGCCTACCTCGAACTGCTGGCCAGGGGCGCCGCGGCGGAGGCCTACGAGCAGCCGCTGCTGGTCGCCCGTGCCGAAGGCAGCCCGCCCGAGCGGATCGCCGCACTGGAGCGGGCCAGACTCCTCGCGCTGCGGGTCCGCACCGAGCTGGAGGGCAGACGACGGCGGGAGGCCGAGCTGTCCGCGCTCTTCGAGACCGCGCACGACCTGGCGGGACTGCGGGACGTGGACGCCGTACTCCAGGCGATCGTCCAGCGCGCCCGCTCCCTGCTCGGCACGGATGTCGCCTACCTGAGCCTCAACGACCCGGCGCGCGGCGACACCTACATGCGGGTCACCGAGGGCTCCGTCGCGGCGCGCTTCCAGCAGCTGCGGCTCGGCATGGGGGAGGGGCTCGGCGGGCTCGTCGCACAGACCGCGCGGCCCTACGTCACCGACGACTACTTCAAGGACGACCGCTTCCAGCACACCCTCACCATCGACGCCGGGGTGCGCGACGAGGGCCTGGTCGCCATCCTCGGGGTGCCGCTCATGCTGGGGCCGCACGTCATCGGCGTGCTGTTCGCGGCGGACCGGCGGGCGCGGGTCTTCGAACGGGAGCAGATCGCGCTGCTCGGTTCCTTCGCCGCGCTGGCCGCGGCCGCCATCGACGGGGCGAACTTGCTCACGGAGACCCGTTCGGCCATGGCCGGCCTGGAGCGGGCCAACGAGATCATCAAGGACCGCAGCGCCGTGATCGAACGGGCCTCGGACGTCCACGACCGGCTCGCCGAACTCGTGCTGCGCGGCGGCGGAGTCCATGACGTGGCCGCAGCCGTCTCCCAAGTCCTCGGCGGCATCGTGGAGTTCACCGAAACCACGGACGCTCGCTCGCTGGCGACCTCGCGCACGGAAGGGCACGCGGTCCGGCACGGCGCCGACTGGATCGCCGCGGTCGCCGCCGGCGGCGAGCTGCTCGGCGCGCTGGTGCTGCGCGGCCACCCCGGCCTGGACCCCGTCGACCAGCGCACCCTGGAACGCGCCGCCATGGTCACCTCACTGCTCCTGCTGGCCCGCCGCTCCGCCGCCGAGGCCGAACAGCGCGTGCGCGGCGAGCTGCTGGACGACCTCCTCGACGCCCGCGACCGCGACCCGCGCCAACTACGCGACCGCGCCGCCCGGTTGAACGCCGACCTCGACGCCACCCATGTCGTGCTGGCCGCCCGGCTGGACGGTCCGGCGGCCACCGCCGAGGACGAGGCGGCCGCCCGCCGCCGGCTCTGGTCGGCCGCCTCCCACCTGGCCACCACCCGGCACGGCCTGGCCGCGGCCCGCGACGGCGGCACCGTCCTGCTGCTGCCCCTCGACCTCGGCGACACCGCCGCCGATGTGGCCCGGCGCACCGCCCGCCACCTCGGCACCGCCGTCCACCAGCCGGTGACCGTCGGCGCCTCCGCGCCCGTCGCCGATCTCACCGCCAGGCCCGACACCGTGGCCGCCGGCTATGCCGAGGGCCGCCGCTGCCTCGACGTGCTCCACCTCCTCGGCCGGGGCGGGGACGGCGCCGCCGCCGAGGACTTCGGCTTCCTCGGGCTGCTCCTCGCCGGCGAACGGGACGTCGCCGGATTCGTCGAACGCACCATCGGCCCGGTCGTCGCGTACGACGCACGGCGCGGCACGGAGCTGCTGCGCACCCTCGACGCCTACTTCGCCTGCGGGATGAGCCCCGCCCGCACCAAGGACGACCTCCATGTCCACGTGAACACGGTGGCGCAGCGGCTCGAGCGGGTGGCCCACCTCCTGGGCGACGACTGGCAGAGCCCCGCACGTGTCCTGGAGATCCAACTGGCGCTGCGCCTGCACCGGCTGGTGGCGCCGGCGGAGCGCCGCTGATCCCCGGGAACCAGCGGCGCACGCTCACCCGGTGTGCGCGTCGGCCCTGCTGCCCGTCGTCACGGTCCCGGTGCCGTCGTCGGCCAGGTCCCGCCGCCGGGTCTCCTTCGCCGCGGCCACCGCGACCAGGGTGAGCAGCGAGGCCGCGATCACGTACAGGGCGATGGGGGTCGAGCTGCCGTAGTCGGACAGGAGAGCGGTGGCGATCAGCGGAGCCGGTGCCCCGGCGGCGACGGAGGCGAACTGGGCGCCGACGGAGGCTCCTGAGTAGCGCATCCGGGTCGCGAACATCTCGGAGAAGAAGGCGGCCTGGGGCGCGTACATCGCGCCGTGCAGCACCAGACCGACGGTCACCGCCAGCACCAGGTACCCGAACCGCCCGGTGTCCACCAGGGCGAAGAACGGGAACATCCACAGCCCGATCCCGGCCGCGCCCAGCAGGTAGACCGGCCGCCGCCCGACCCGGTCGGAGAGCGCGCCCCACGCCGGGATCACGGCGAAGTGCACGGCGGAGCCGATGAGCACGGCGTTCAGCGCGGTCTGCTTGGAGACATCGGCGGACGTGGTGGCGTACACGAGGATGAAGGCGGTGATGACGTAGTAGCTGATGTTCTCCGCCATCCGCGCGCCCATCGCCACCAGCACATCACGCCAGTGGTGCCGCAACACCGACACGAGCGGCGGCTGTTCGGGCGCTCCGGCACTCCGGCGGGCCTCGGACCGTGCCAACGCCTCGCGGAACACGGGCGATTCGTCGACGGAGAGGCGGACCCACAGACCGACGACCACCAGGACACCGGAGAGCAGGAACGGGATCCGCCAGCCCCAGCTCACGAAGGCGTCGTCCGACAGCACGGCGGTGAGCAGCGACAGCACACCGGTCGCGAGCAACTGCCCGGCCGGCGCCCCGGTCTGCGGCCACGACGCCCAGAACCCGCGCCGGCGCGCGTCCCCGTGCTCGGACACCAGCAGCACGGCGCCACCCCACTCGCCGCCGAGCGCGAATCCCTGCACCAGCCGCAGCAGGGTCAGCAGCACGGGCGCCGCGCTGCCCACCGTGGCATGCGTGGGCAGCAGTCCGATGGCGAAGGTCGCCCCGCCCATCAGCAGCAGGCTCAGCACCAGCAGCCGCTTGCGCCCCAGCCGGTCCCCGTAGTGCCCGAACACCAGCGCGCCGAGCGGCCGGGCCGCGAACCCGACGGCGTAGGTCAGGAACGACAGCAGTGTGCCGACGAGCGGGTCGGAGCCTGGAAAGAACAGCTTGTTGAAGACGAGGGCGGCCGCGGAGCCGTACAGGAAGAAGTCGTACCACTCGATGGTGGTGCCGATGAGGCTGGCTACGACGATGCGCCTGAGGTTCGCGGGTGGTGGGGGAGCGGTGGTTCCGGAGGCCATGTGCGCCACTTCCTCGTTTGCCGTGGGGACGGGTACGTGTCGGCACACGGTAGGAAGATGCAGGTCAGGGGCACATGTGGTGGGGCAACATAGTTCGAGGGTTGGCTATGCGTGCGGCCACCATGTCGGCGCACGGATGGGCGGTTGAGGGGGTCGAAGGTGGTCGAAACGAGAAGTGGCCCGCGGCCGTGGGCCGAAGGCGGGGAGGCGAATGTGGCTTGCGGGCGGGTTCTCGCCGGCCGGGACGCGCCTTAGGCTGCGACCGCTCCGAAATCTGGCGATCTTTTGGAGGGTGTGCAGGATGAACCGAGCTCTCATGACCGCATGGGCGGCAGCAGCGTTGGTCGTGTCCGGGGGCAGCACCACCGCCTCCGCTTACGATGCCCCGCCGCGAACCACGCACGGTCCTTGCCAGTACACGCAGACCCCGGACGAGCCGGCGGCGCGGCGGGTTCCCCTGCCGCCCGACCCGCGGCACACCCCCAGTCACGGTACGGTCGGTATGGCTGTCCGGACCAGCCAGGGCCCGCTCCCGCTGAGTCTGGACCGGGCAAAGGCGCCGTGCACGGTCCAGAGCTTCGTGCACCTGGCGCGGCACCGGTTCTACGACCGTACGGTGTGCCATCGGCTGACGGCGTATCCGACGCTGAAGGTCCTGCAGTGCGGCGACCCGACCGGCACGGGCGAGGGTGGGCCGGGGTACGAGTACAAGGACGAGCTGCCGGTGGACCTGCCGCCGGCACCGAGCGATCCGACCGGCGTCCGTCGCCTTTACGGGCGCGGTTTGCTGGCGATGGCCAACGCCGGTCCGGACACGAACGGTTCGCAGTTCTTCGTCGTCTACGGCGACTCCGCGCTGCGACCCAACTACACGGTGTTCGGCACTGTCGGTGCCGTCGGCCTGAAGACGCTCGACAAGATCGCTGCTGGTGGTATCGAGCCAACTACGCAGGACCCGGCGCCTGTCGACGGCACGCCCGTGCTGCGGACCGAGCTGCTCAACGTCCGGCCGTCCTGCCGGCCCTGATGAACTGCGGTGCGGTCACCGTGGGTCCAGCGTGCCTGGTCACACGGTGATGTGAAGGAGCCGTTGCCGACGTCTTCCCAGGTGACGTCGCCGATGCGGTCGTAGAAGGTGACCGGGTCAGCTGGGAGGAGGTTCACCTGTGGGCCAGGCCGCCGCCGTTCGTGCCGATGACCACTTGCCCTCCTAGGATCTTCGTGGAGCGACTTCTGGGAGCGGAGTATGGTGCGGGCCCTACGCCGCCGAGGACTGGTTCACGCGGCCGGCACGGTGGCGCCCGCTGCAGCGCGAGCGTGGTTCGGCGAAACGCGGCGGACGCCGTACGGCGAGCGCTGAGCTGCGGGCCGCAGGCCGCCTGCGTTCGCGACGTCGTGCACGACTGGTGGCGCGATCTCCCCGGCCACTGGATCCCCTTCGTCCCTTGGCCGCCGCAGGCATGGATGCCTACGCCTCCTGGCCGAAGGACCGGCGGCGGCTTTTATCAAGTCGCCGCCGGGCCTGCGGAAGCGCAGGACAAGCAGCCGTATTCGTGAGCCCGTAACGCGAGCCGGGCCACGTTCTTCGCTTCGCTTCGGCGTGGCAAGGGCGTGACAGGAATGGCGATGCAGAGCCCCCGCTGGGTCTGGAAGGAAGCGGCTGCCCCTGGGCGCTCACCGAAGGCCCGGCCGGCGCCGAGACGGCGAAGAACTTGGTATGCGGAGCCGACGGGACCAGGTAACGTCTTGCTCATGTTCTTCCAGACGCCGATTTACGAGTGAGAGCGTGACGGGCCCCTGCTGACTTCCCTCGACGTCGCCGTGCCCGTCCCCCACCGATGAATCCGTAGATCACTTCACACCATTCCGGGAGAACCCGTGAGCAAGAACATCAACAACCCCGTGGGCATGGGCGGCGGCCAGCGCAAGAAGCTGTCCCGCGCCGAACGGCAGAACAACGGTCCGTACCGCAACCTCGACCGCCAGGGTGCCGCCGACCAGAAGGCGGAGCTGGTGCGCAAGATGCGCGAGAAGACAGGCACAGCCGAGGGCACCGGGCAGACGGGCGACAACACCGCACAGAGCTGACGCACCGCCACCGCAGGGCGGCACCGCACGGGGCAGGGTCCGGACCGCGACACGTGGTCCGGACCCTGCTGACGTACCGGGCGCGGCCTGCCCCGCTCAGCGCTCGGCCGCGCACCCGCATCTCAGCCGGCCAACCGGGGCAGCCGCAGATTCAGGAGCCCCGTCACCGCCACCACCCCGAGCTGTACCAGCAGCGTCACTCACCACCAGCGCGTTCCCCGCGCCCGGCCCGGGCGACACCGCCTCGCTGAGTTGGCCGGCGTCGACGCGCGCCAGCGGGCCTCTTCGCTGCACACATCACGAACGTCGTGCCCACTCTCGAGCACGTGGGGTGGCTCCTGGGATGATCTCCGGTACGAGTCCACCACGAGGGGGTCCAGTGGAGATCACCGAGTACGCGATCAATGCGCACTGTGAGGGCGTGATGGTGGAACCCGTCGGAGGCAGCACGGTGGGTGTGCTGGTGCTCGCGGGTTCGAGTGGTCGCATCGAAACCGACCGCTGCCGCCTGCTCGCGCGCACCGGGATGACTGCGCTGTCGATCCGCTGGTTCGGCGGCGAAGGGCAACCCGCGGGGATCTGCGAGATTCCACTGGAGACCTTCTGTACCGCGATCAGTCTGTTGCGGGCCAAGGGGGCAGAGAGGACAGGTGTGCTAGGGGTGTCCAAGGGCGCTGAAGCCGCCCTGCTTCTCGCCATCCACGATCCGCGTGTTGATGCAGTGGTCGCGTTGTCGCCCACCTCTGTCGTCTGGGCGAACGTCGGCCCCGGTTCCGACGGGAAGACCTATCCCTATCGCTCGTCGTGGACGTGGAGGGAGAAGCCTGTCCCGTTCGTCTCCTACGACGACAGTTGGTCTCCCGAGGAAGCGGAAGGGGAACCAACTGCCTACCGAACGCACTACGAGCGCAGTCGGCAGACCTTTGAGGAGGCGGCGCGGCAGGCCGTCATCCCGATCGAGCAGTCCGCCGCTGAGATTCTGCTCGTGGCGGGTGGCGACGATGAAATGTGGCCGTCGTTGGTGTTCGCGCAGGAGTTGGCGTCACGTCGCGCTTCGGCGGGACGCACTGCCAAGATCGTCAGCACGGCCGAGGCCGGGCATCGCCCGCGGTTGCCAGGGGAAGGGCCGGCCGCCCCTTCCCCTCGGTTCCGCTACGGAGGTACTGCAGCGGCTGACGCCGACCTCGGTGCGAAGGCATGGCCTGACATCGTGGGCGTGCTCGCCGGACCCGTGGTCCTGGGGAGGTGATCAGGCCGGCCTGGTGTCAGGCGACGTTCGCCTTGGCCACGACCTGGCGACGGCGCTCGTCGGCGGCGTACGGGCGTTCCTCCGGCTCGGCGTGGGTGCTCACGTCGGCTTCGGCCCCGGACAACATCGCGACCAGCGAAAAGCCGCAACCAGTCATATATTGCACTCTCACTGGTCAAAGGCTCGGATCCGAGCCCGCAGCGCGGGTGGCCCCGTCGCCCGCACCCTGGCCCCCCTCGCTGTTGTCCGCGTCCTCGATCGGCCGGGATGTCCGCGTTCCGGTCCGGGATGCTGCCGCTGCCGCCCTGGGCATTCGCACCGGTAGTGATCAGGAACCCGATTCCGGAGGTCCGAGCGCCGCCCGCCCCGACCTGCCTTCCCGCGCCCTCGGCGCCTGACCGGACCGCCGGTCCGGATTCCCGTCACCGTTCCCGCTGGGCGTCGCGCCGGCCGTCCGTCGGTCGATGCGACGCCCGCAGCCGATGTGATGGCCCTCTCATCTGACGATACAGTTGCATATCGGCACAAAAGCCGTACTGCGAGGGGATGGCCATGGCGCGTGGTTCGCGGGCTCCGACGGGCGACAACGGCGGGACGACAGACCCCCGAGAGGAGCGCCGGGCCGCTCAGTTGTGTGTCGGTGACCAGCAGCTTCGCGAGGCCCTGCCACTCGAGTCGGTCGCTCAGGCCATTCGGCGGCCGGGACAGTCCGTGGCCTCGATGACGGCCATGGTCATGGATGCCTACGCCGACCGGCCCGCCTTGGGTGAACGCGTCCGGGAAACGGTCACCGACCCGGCCGCCGACCGGACGGAACTGCGGCTGCTGCCGCGGTTCGACATGATCACCTACCGCGAGCTCGGCGACCGTACCGAGGCGGTCGCGGCGGAGTGGTACCACGACGAGCACAATCCCGTGCGCCAGGGCGACTTCGTGTGCGTTCTCGGCGGCACCAGCGCTGAACAAGCGGTGATCGACCTGGCGTGCTCCCGGCTGGCCGCGGTCTGTGTGCCCCTGCAGGGCAGCACGTCCACGGCCGGCCTCGTGGCGATCCTCGCGGAGACCGGGCCGCATCTGCTCGCCGTCAGCATCGACGTGCTGGACACCGCGGTCGACCTGGCCCTCGACAGTCCGACGGTCGCGAGGGTGGTCGTGTTCGACCACCGCCCGGACGCCGATGACGAGCGCACGAGGATCGAGGACGCGCGCCGCCGGCTCGCCCAGGCCGGCCGGCGGACGTCATTCGACCCGCTGGACGACGTGATCGAACGCGGTCGTGCCCTGCCCGCCGCGCCCATGCCGGAACCCGACCCGGACCGGCTGGGTCTGCTCGTCTACACCTCGGGCAGCACCGGCACGCCGAAGGGTGCGGAATACACCGAACGCCTGGTCTGCCGTATGTGGGAGAGCTGGTTCGACACTGCCGACAGGCCGTGCGTCACCGTCAACTACATGCCGTTGAGTCACCTCTTCGGGCGGACGGCACTGTTCAGCACGTTGGCCCGCGGCGGCATCAACCACTTCGTCGCCCGCAGCGACCTGTCCACCCTTTTCGAGGACATCGGCCTGGCCCGCCCCACCGAACTCCTCCTCGTGCCCCGCGTGTGCGACATGCTCCACCAGCGCTTCCGCAGCGCGTTGGACGACGCGGGCAACGTGGACGAGGCGGGGAGGACCGAGGAGATCAAGGCGTGGCTGCGCGAGGAGTTCCTCGGCGGCCGGGTGATGTGGGCCGCGGTGGGTTCCGCGCCCCTGTCCACCGAGATGAGGGAGTTCGTCGAGTCGGTCCTCGACCTCCCCCTGCACGACGGCTACGGCTCCACCGAGGCGGGCCCGATCACCGTGGACCACAGAGTGGGCAGGCCGCCCGTCCTGGAGTACAAGCTGGTGGACGTGCCCGAACTGGGCTACATGCTCACCGACATGCCGTATCCGCGCGGCGAGCTGCTGGTCAGGTCGGAGACGCTCATCCCCGGCTACTACAAGCGCCCCGACGTGACCGCCGACGTCTTCGACGCGGACGGCTTCTACCACACCGGTGACGTGATGGCCGAGGTCGGGCCGGACGAGCTGGTCTACGTCGACCGCCGCAAGAACGTGCTCAAGCTGGGCCAGGGCGAGTTCGTCGCGCTGTCCCGCGTGGAGGCCGCCTTTGCCACCGACCCGCTGGTGCGGCAGATCTTCGTCTACGGCAACAGCGAACGTTCGTACCTGCTCGCCGTGATCGTGCCCCCCGAGGACGCGCTGCGGGACGACGGCGATCTCCCGGCGCGGCTGCACGAGTCGCTGCGGCGGACCGCCGCCGAAGCCGGCCTCAACGCCTATGAGATCCCCCGCGACTTCCTGATCGAGACCGAACCCTTCAGCACCGACAACGGTCTGCTGTCCGATACGCGCAAGCTGATGCGCCCCCGACTGACCAGTCGTTACGGCCCGCGGCTGGAACAGCTCTACACCGAACTGGCCGACCGGGAGAGCGCCGCGCTGACCGAGCTGCGTCACCGCGGCGCCGACCGGCCGGTGCTCGACACCGTGCTCAAGGCCGTCGGGGCGGTACTGGGCGGCCAGGACTTCGCCGACCCGGACGCGCACTTCACCGAACTCGGCGGGGACTCCCTGTCCGCGCTCACCCTGTCGGAGCTGCTGGGGCAGATCTTCGGGTTCGAGGTGTCGGTCGGCGTCCTCATCAGCCCCGCCAACAACCTCCGGAAGGTCGCGGAACACATCGAGTCCGAACGGGACTCCGGCTCCCGGCGGCCGACGTTCGCCTCCGTGCACGGCGCGGGCAGCACCCGGGTCGAGGCCGCCGACCTGACCCTGGACCGGTTCATCGACGCCCGGACTCTCGCCGCCGCGCCCACGCTGCCGCTGCCCGAGGCGCCCGTGCGCACCGTCCTGATGACCGGTGCCAACGGCTATCTGGGCCGCTTCATGGCCCTGGACCAGATGGAACGGCTGGCACCCACCGGCGGCCGGCTGATCTGCATCGTGCGCGGCGCGGACGCCGAGGCCGCGTGGCAGCGGCTGGAGTCCGTCTACGACAGTGACCCCGAGCTGCTCGCCCGCTTCAGGGAGCTGGCCCGCGGACACCTGGAGGTGCTGGCCGGCGACATCGGCGAGGTCGGCCTGGGCCTGGACGAGACGACCTGGCAGCGGCTGGCCGACACCGTCGACCAGATCGAGCACCCGGCCGCGCTGGTCAATCACGTGCTGCCGTACGAGCAGTTGTTCGGACCCAACGTGGTCGGCACCGCCGAGCTGATCCGCCTGGCGATCACCGGCCGCATGAAACCGGTCACGTTCCTGTCGACGGTCGCGGCCCTCGTCGGCCCGCTGTCGTCGGCCGACGAGGACGCCGACATCAGGACCGTCAGCCCGCTGCGGGAGCTCGGCGACGGCTACGCCAACGGGTACGCGACCAGCAAGTGGGCCGGCGAGGTGTTGCTGCGGGAGGCGCACGACCTGTGCGGTCTGCCGGTCGCCGTCTTCCGGTCGGACCTGATCCTCGCGCACACCCGGTACGCCGGCCAGCTCAACGTGCCCGACGTGTTCACCCGTCTGCTGTTCAGCGTGATCGCCACCGGCATCGCACCGGACTCCTTCTACCGCCTCGACGCCCAGGGCCACCGCCAGGCGGCCCACTACAACGGACTGCCGGTCGACTTCACCGCGGAGGCCGTCGACGCCCTCGGCGCACGGGCGACCCGCGGTTACCGGACGTTCAACGTGTTCAACCCGCACGCCGACGGGATCTCGATGGACAGCTTCGTGGACTGGCTGATCGAGGCCGGCTACTCCCTCACGAGGATCCACGACTACGACGAGTGGTTCGCCCGGTTCGAGACCGCGATCCGGGCCATGCCGGACCAGCAGAAGCAGTACTCGGTGCTGCCCCTGCTGCACGCCTTCGCCCGGCCCGCGGCGGCGGTCAACGGCGCGGGCTTCCCCACGGAACGCTTCCAGGAGGCGGTGCGCGCCGCGGGGGTGGGCCCGGACAAGGACGTCCCGCACCTCGGCCGGGAGCTGATCCGCAAGTACGCGAGGGATCTGCGGACGCTGGGCATGCTGTCGCCCCCCGGGCCGGACGCCGTGGACGCCGTCGAGGGGTCTCTCATGAATCAGGGTCCGGCCCGTGATCGACGGTAACGCTGCGTGGTGTGCACCGGATGAGGATGCGGTGGCGGAGCAGGGGGAACCCGGTACGGCCGTGCGTCTGGCGCGTGATCTCTCGGTGCGGGTGTCGATGCCCTCGGTGCCGGGTTCGGTGCTCTGCCGCTCCCCGAAAACGGACCGGGGGCAGGGGTTAACGTGACTGAGTGGAGATATTCCATTTGCGATATTTCGTGGCGGTCGCCGAGGAGCTGAACTTCTCCGCGGCGGCCCGCCGACTGCACATGGCCACCTCGCCGCTGAGCCAGCGGATCAGGGACCTCGAGCGGGAGCTCGACCAGCGGCTGTTCGAGCGCGACACGCATCGCGTCTCGCTCACGCCCGCGGGTGAGGCGCTGCTGCCGATCGCCCGGAACGTACTGGACGAGTTCAACTCCATTCCGTGGCGGCTGCGCGAGGTGACCCGGGCCGAGCGCAGCACCATGTTCGTGGGCATCCCTCCCGGAGTGCACCCCGCGCTCAGGTCGCTCGTCGACACGCTTGCCGAGCGCGTCGGTGAGACGTGCGAGCTCCTGCGCTGGCCCGGCAGCTCCAAAGCCCTGGTCGTCGGTGTGCACGAGGGCAGACTCCCGTTCGCGCTGGTCCATCTGCCGATCAGTGATCCGGCACTCGACCAGCTGTCCGTCCTGTCGGAGCGGCTGGGAGCGTTGGTGCCGGCCGATCGGTTCGCCGGGCGGGACTCCGTGACGCTGACCGAACTGGCCGACCTCCGTTTCGTCGTCCCGCCCAAGGAGATCGGCCTCGCCTATTTCGATCAGCTCGACCGGGAAATGGCTGAGCGGGGTATCAAAAGACGCATCACATTGACCGACACCGGGTACGGCGGAGTCGCTGAAATTGTTTCCAGCGGGATTGCTTTCTATTTCACGATAATGGACCCGGAAAGCCCCATGCACGGCTACGCGCAGGCGAATACAAAGGTTCTGCCGTTCACGGACTTCAAGCCGCTGCTGGAGACCGTGCTGATCTGGCGCCGCGACCGGGCCCACGGCGGCGACCTCGATGAACTCGTCGAAGCGGCCCGCGAGGTCTTCGGCGCCCCGCTCCACCTCTGAACCGAGTGGCCCGCACGCGTGAGGCGCCGGTTCCGCACCCGCCGCCCAGGAGCGACCCGCCAACGCCGGGGCCCGCGCCGCCATGCGCGGCTGAGGGGATCTCCGCGTGGGGCCGCCCGAATTAAGCCCCCATGGGCCACCCATATCGGTGTGACCGCTGCGGTCACACCGATATTAGCAACTCGATAATTCCGTGATCCGCTATTCGCGGCTAGCGTTCTTTCCCATAGCCGACCAAGGCACGAAAGGACGCGGAAATGGCGGACACAGAGACCTCCGGGCCGCTCGCCGGCGTGCGGGTCATCGACCTCGCGACCGTGGTGATGGGTCCGTACGCCGCCCGGATCCTCGGAGATCTGGGCGCCGATGTCATCAAGATCGAATCCCCCACGGACTCCCTTCGGGTGGGTGAGTACCGCAACACCCCGGGCATGACCCCGCTGCACCTCAACGTCAACCGCAACAAGCGCAGCGTGACCCTCGACCTGAAGGACGACGGCGAGCACGCCCAGGCCGTGAAGCTCATCCACACCGCCGATGTGCTGATCACCAACATGCGCCCCCGCGCACTCGCCCGACTGGGCCTGACCTACGAAGACCTCGCCGCCGCCAACCCCGGCCTCGTCTACGCGCAGGCAGCGGGCTTCCGCAGCGACTCGGACCGCGCCGACATCGCCGCCTACGACGAGACCGTGCAGGCCGCCTCCGGGCTGGTGGACATCGTCAGCCGCACGCTGGGCACGCCGCTCTACCTGCCGACCATCCTCGCCGACAAGATCTGCGGCCTGACCATCGCCTGCAGCGTGCTCGCCGCCCTGGTGCACCGGAACAGGACCGGCCACGGTCAGCAGGTCGAGATCCCGATGACCGACACCATGATCGCCTTCAACCTGGTCGAGCATCTCGCAGGGCACACGTTCGAGCCGGCGTCGGGACCCACTGGCTATCCGCGGTCGCTGGCGGAGCACCACACCCCGCGACGCACCAAGGACGGTGTGGCCGCCCTGATCCCGTCCAACCCGCAGAACTACCGTGACTTCTTCGCTGCCGCCGGCCGTCCCGACCTGGTCGCCGACCCCCGGGTCAACGGCACCGTCGTCGACCCGCTCGACGCCGACGACCTGTCCGTCCTGGTCGACGAGTGCGCCCCGGCACTGACCACGGCCGAGTGGGCCGAAACATGCGCGAAGCACAGCATCGCGATGGGACCGGTACTGGACCTGGACCATGCGCACGAGGATCCCTACGTCCGCGACGGCCACCTGATCGAGACCGTCGTGCACCGGACCGAGGGCCCGGTCCGCACCACCGGCATCCCGGTGAGGTTCTCCGCCACCCCCGCCTCGATCCGCCGCCTGGCTCCCGTGCCGGGCCAGGACACCGTGGAGATCCTCGCCGAGCTGGCAGCAACCCGCTGAGCCCCACGAAACATCAGGAGAAACACAGTCATGAGCACCAAGGAAGTGCGTGTCCAGCGGGTCGGATCCACTTTGCTGATCACGATCGACCGCCCCCACGCACGAAACGCGGTGAACGCCGCCGTCGCGGCGGGACTCGCCGCGGCACTGGACGAACTGGAGGCCGACCCCGCGCTGCGGGCCGGGGTCCTGACCGGAGCGAAGGGCACCTTCAGCGCCGGCATGGACCTCAAGGCCGCCCGGATCGGCGAGTCGCCCGCGATCCCCGGCCGCGGGTTCGGCGGCCTGACCGAAGCCGAACCGACGAAGCCGCTGATCGCCGCCGTGGAGGGCCCCGCCATGGGCGGCGGGTTCGAACTGGCCCTGGCCTGCGACCTGATCGTCGCCGCCGCGGACGCGCGGTTGGGCCTGCCGGAGGTCAAGCGCGGTCTGATCGCCGGCGGGGGTGGCGTCATCCGGCTGCCCAAGCGCATCCCGTACCACCTGGCGATGGAGTTCCTGCTGACGGGTGAGCCGGTGAGCGGTGGCCGTGCCGGAGAGCTGGGCCTGGTGAACCGGGTCACCCCGCCGGGCGAGGCGGTGGCCGTCGCCCTCGAACTCGCCGACAAGGTCGCGGCCAACGCCCCGCTCGCGCTGGCCACGGTGAAGAGCGTGGTGAGGGCCGCCGAAGGCGTGCCGGAGTCGGAGGCTTTCGACATACAGCGCAAGGCGCTGGGCACGTTGATGACCTCGGCCGACGCACGCGAGGGCATGACCGCCTTCGCCGAGCGCCGCGCCCCGAAGTGGACGGGGAAGTGACATGAGGATCGAAGACGTGCGCCGTCAGGCCACCATCCAGCCGACCCGCCCGGCCTTTCCCCGCCTGGTCCGCGGCCGACCCTCGCAGGACCCCGGGGACCGGGAGCGAGTCGTCCAGGCGGTGGAGAAGACGTACGCCTCCCTGTCGTACACCGACCTCGCCGAAGCCCGCGACCGCCGGCGGCTCGCCGTCCGGCCCGTTCTGGAAGACATCCGCCACAACGAGAACCAGCTCAAGAACCGTAACAAGAAGGAGAACTGAGATGACCACCACCGCCGCACCCGTTGCTCAGCTTGACGACCAGCTCACCGCCGACTTCTACCTGTACGAGTCGCTGCTGTCGGACGAGGAGCGCAAGATACTGCTCAAGGCCCGTACGTTCATGCGGGACGAGGTCAAGCCGCTGGTCAACGACGCCTGGAGCAAGGCCGAGCTGCCTCAGGAACTGATCGAGAAGTTCCGCGGCAGCGGACTGGTCGCCCTGGCCTACGAGGGTTACGGCGAGCACCAGCCGGCCGTCAGTCACCTGCTCAGCGGGATGCTCGCCATGGAGCTGGGCCGCGTCGACGCCTCGTGCGCCACCTTCTTCGGCGTCCACAACGGGCTGGGCTTCTACTCCATCTACTACGGCGGCGACCAGGAACAGCGCGACCGGTTCCTGCCCGCCATGGCCACCATGGAGAAGATCGGCGCGTTCGCCCTGACCGAACCCGACGGCGGATCCGACGTCTCCGGCGGCATGCGCACCACCGCCAGGCGTGAGGGTGACACATGGATCCTCAACGGCGCCAAGAAGTGGATCGGCAACGCCACCTTCGCCGACTACGTGGTGGTCTTCGCGCGGGACGTGGAGGACGACAAGGTCAAGGCCTTCGTCGTCGAGAAGGGCACCCCCGGCTTCGAGCCGGTGAAGATCGAGGGCAAGATCGCGCTGCGGATCGTCCAGAACGCCGAGATCACCCTGACCGACGTCCGCGTTCCGGAGGCGAACCGGCTGCAGAACATGAAGGGCTTCCGGGATGTCGGTGAGGTCCTGCGCCAGACCCGCGGCGGCGTCGCCTGGCAGGCCCTGGGCGTCATGATCGGCGCCTACGAACTCGCCCTCGACTACGCCAAGGAGCGCGTCGCCTTCGGCCGTCCGATCGCCCAGTTCCAGCTGGTCCAGGACCTGCTGGTGAAGAGCCTGGGCAACATCACCTCCTGCTGGGGCATGCTGGTGCAGCTCGCCCGGCTGCAGGACCAGGGCATCTTCCGGGACGAACACTCCGCGCTCGCCAAGGAGTTCGTCGCGGCCCGCATGCGGGAGGTCGTCGCCTGGAGCCGCGAACTCTTCGGCGGAAACGGCATCGTCGTCGAGTACGACGTCGCCCGGTTCTTCTCCGACGCCGAGGCCCTCTACTCCTACGAGGGCACCCACCAGATGCAGACGCTCATCGTCGGCAAGTCCATCACCGGCCACAGCGCCTTCGTGGGGTGACGACCGTGACCGCCGAATCCGTCTTCACCGGCCTGAAGGTGCTCGACGCGTCGACCTTCATCGCGGCGCCCGCCGCGGCCACCATGTTCTCCGACTTCGGAGCGGACGTCATCAAGATCGAGCCCCCGGGGACGGGCGACCCCCAGCGGCGGCTGAGTTCCGTACCGCCCAGTCCGCAGGCCGAGGCGAACTACAGCTGGCACCTCGCCAACCGCAACAAGCGGGGCATGGTGCTCGACCTGAAGGCGCCGTCGGCCGTCGAGGTCCTCAAGCGGCTCGTCGAGTGGGCCGACGTGGTGATCACCAACTTCCCGCACGGCACGCGGGAGAAGCTGCACCTCGGCTACGAGGAGGTCGCGGGCTGGAACCCGCGGGTCGTCTACGCCGACCTCTCCGGCTTCGGGGACACGGGTCCCGACGCCCGGCAGCCGGGCTTCGACCTGACCGCCTTCTGGTCGCGCAGCGGACTGCTGGCCTCCACCCGCGACGCGGGCGCCCCGCCGACCGTCCCGGTCTGGGGCAGCGGCGACTACACGACGGCGATCGCCATCTACGCGGCGATCACCACCGCCCTCTACCACCGCGAGCGAACCGGACAGGGGGCCAACGTCGGGACGTCACTGCTGGCCACGGGCGTCTGGGCCACCGGAACCCTGGTGGCCGGCGCGCTCGCCGACGGCACCCCCTTCGAACTGCACGACCGCAAGGCCCCGGCGAACGCGCTGACCAACCCCTACCGGACCGCGGACGGCCGATGGATCATGCTGGCGACCTCAGCCGTGCACTGGCCGGCACTGGCGCGGGCCATCGGACGCCCGGAGCTGATCGAGGATCCCCGCTTCATGGATGTCGAGAGCGCCGTGAAGAACGCCGCCGCGCTCAGCGAGCTGCTCGACGCGGAGTTCCGCTCCCGGCCCTTCGCCGACTGGGAGGACGCCCTGGCCCGGGAGCGCGTCACCTACGGCCTCGTCCAGACACCGGAAGAGGCCGCGCGGGACCCGCAGCTGCGGGCGAACGACATCGTCGTCCCGCTGGAAGGGGTCAGCGGCTTGACGGAAACCGTCAGCAACCCGGTCAACCTCCGAGGAGTGCCGAAGGTCCCGGCCAAGCGGGCCCCGGAGCTGGGTGAGCACAACGACGAGATCCTCGCCGAACTGGGATTCGCCGCCGCCGACATCGCGCTGCTGCGGGCCAGGGGAGCGATCCCCGGCAGACCGGAAGCGGAAGCCGCTTGACGAGCACGGCGCCCGCAGCGGACCGCTTGACGAGCACGGCGCCCGCAGCGGCCGGTGTCACGCGCCACCAGCGCCGCGACGGCCTGCCGGCGGACACCGGCAATCGCCTGACAACCGGCCATGGCCCCCCGGCCGGGCGGCGCACGAGACCCGGCTGACCGACACGGTCGGCAGCAAAGAAGCCAACGGCACCTCCCCGCACGATGCGGCGGCGGGGTGCCGTTGCCATGTCCGGATGGGACGGCAAGGTGACCGCGGGTACGGATTTGACCGCTGCGGTCATACCGGTGGAAGTGATTCGGTGATTCCGTCCCGCGCAGGAAGCGCGCAGGGTGGAGTCATCGAGTCCGGCTTCGCCGTGAGGTCGGCGCCACCCCCGGGAGCAGCGCATGCCTACCCTCCACCGTCAGGAAAACGTCTTCGTACTCGATCTCGGAGACGGTGAGAATCGCTTCCATCCCGACTGGCTCACCGCCGTGGACGCCGCTCTGGACGAGGTTGACAAGGCAGAAGGGCCACGGGCCCTGGTGACCGCCGCGACGGGCAAGTTCTTCTCCAATGGCCTGGACCTGGAATGGCTGAGCGCCCACCCCGACCAGCACGAGAGCTACACCGCCTCCGTCCACAGGCTCTTCGCCCGCGTGCTGTCTCTGCCGGTCATCACCGTGGCCGCCCTGCAGGGGCACACCTTCGCCGCCGGCGCGATGCTCTCCCTCGCACACGACTTCCGTGTCATGCGCGAGGACCGCGGCTTCTGGTGTCTGCCCGAGGCCGACATCAAGATCCCCTTCACGCCCGGCATGTGCGCCCTGATCCGGTCCCGCCTGGCGCCGCAGACCGCGCACGAGGCCATGGTCACCGGTCGCCGCTACGGCGGATCGGATGCCGCGACCGTGGGCATCGTCGACCAGGCGGTCGCCGAGGACGCCGTGCGCTCCACGGCCGTGGCGATCGCCGAGGCACAGCTGAGCAAGGCCGGCGACACCCTCGGCACCATCAAGGCACGCATGTACGCCTCGGTCCTGGCCACCCTGCCCCGCACGGACGGCCTGGCCGACTGACCGCCCACGCACTCCGACACCGCACCCGGTGACGGCAACGGCCTTCAGGACGCGCTCCACGTCGGCCCAACCGGTCCTGGATGGTCATGGCCGCCATGTGAGCGCGCCGCGCGTCATCGACGTGCTCGGCGATGCTCTGGGCGGATGAGTTGCCGTACCGCCCGACGGTGATGCCGACGAGGCCGGGGGCGGCCACGCGTCGGGACGGGTGGGTGTCGGCACATGCCAGGACGAGACGGGTCAGGGTCGTCGTGCGACCCTTCCGCCCAGTTCGCGGGCCCGGTGCACGAACGCCTCCAGCAGATCCCGCGCCGCCTGCGGCACCGCCTCGGCCCGTCGGCGCTGGAGCGTCAGCACCACCTCGGTGGTGTCCCCGGCCAGCGGCCGGCACACGATCGCCCCGGCGCGCTCCAGTGGGTCCCCGACCACACTGAAGTCCGGCAGCACCGTCGCCCCGAGCCCCTCCGCGACCATCAGCTTCCCCATCTCGGCACCGTCGGTCGAATACGAGAAGACGGGGGTGCGGTCCGCCAGCAGCCGGTGCACATAGCGGTGCATCACATAGCCCGTGCGCATGGCGATCAGCTCCACGGTGAGCAGGTCCTCGACCGGGACCTCGGCCCGGCCGGCGAGCGGGCTGTCCGGCCGTACGCACACCACCGGCCGGCCGCGCAGCAGCTCGGTGGCCTCGAAGCCGGCGGGTACGTCGTCGCCGTCGAGGTGGTTCACCAGTCCCAGGTCGAAACCGCCCTCGGCGAGGCCCCGGTGGATCTCCGTCTGCTGCGCGCCCACCACCTCGACCTGGGTGACCGGATGTGTGGCCCGGAAGTCCCGCAGCACCGGGATGAGCAGCGGCACGGTCGCCGCGTTGACCGTGCCGACGCGCACCATCCGGCTGATGCGGTGCTGCTCGCCCGCCGCCACCCGCAGCCGGTCCACCGCCTCCAGCACCTCGACGATGCGCGGCAGCAACTCCTGCCCGGCGGCGCTCATGGTCGCCCCGGTGCGCTTGCGCTCCAGCAGGTCGACGCCCAGTTCCCGTTCCAGGTTCCGGACGGTCTCGCTCAACGCGGGCTGCGACAGACGCAGTTCGTCGGCCGCCCGGCGCAGTGAGCCGAGCCGGGTCACGGCCGCTATGTATTCCAGCTGTTCGGTCCGCACCCCGGCAGAATGCGTCGCCATTCGGCGCGTGTTCAAGGGTTTCCCTGTCACACGTTCGTGAAATTCAATGGTCCGCGATACGAGACCGGTCGGGTTTTCCTTGACGGCTCTCGGCGTCGGCTGCCACCATCGACGGCATGAAGATGCGACTGGACCTCACGCGGCGACGCCACGTCGACCTCGCGCGCGTCTCCAGCGCCTCCTGTTGCGCCGCGGCCTGATCACCGGCCCACGATCCGCCGCACCCGCCTTCCGCGCCCTTCCGCCTGAATTCACCGTGCCTGTGCGCCGATCGCATCGATCGTATTGAGCGCATGGTGCGCCCCTTGAATTCCGGTGTGCCCGCAAAACTCGCAACAGGAGTTCCGCATGCCCGCCGCGCCCTTGAAATTCGCCTACTGGGTCCCCAATGTCAGCGGAGGACTCGTCACCAGCAAGATCGAGCAGCGTACCGACTGGGGGTACGACTACAACCGTGAACTCGCCGTGCTCGCCGAGAACAACGGCTTCGAGTACGCGCTCAGCCAGGTCCGCTACATGGCCAGCTACGGCGCCGAGTACCAGCACGAGTCGACCGGCTTCAGCCTCGCGCTGCTGCTCGCCACCGAACGCCTGAAGGTGATCGCCGCCGTCCACCCCGGCCTCTGGCATCCGGGTGTGCTCGCCAAGTTCGGCGCCACCGCCGATCACCTCTCGAACGGCCGGTTCGCCGTGAACGTCGTGTCGGGCTGGTTCAAGGGGGAGTTCACCGCGCTCGGCGAGCCCTGGCTGGAGCACGACGAGCGCTACCGCCGGGCCGAGGAGTTCATCCGCGCCCTGCGCCAGGTCTGGACCGAGGACCACACCGAACTCGCCGGCGACTTCTACCGGTTGCGGGACTTCTCCCTCAAGCCCAAGCCGCTCAACACCCCCGAGCGCCCGCACCCCGAGATCTTCCAGGGCGGGAACTCCACCGCCGCCCGCGCCATGGCCGGCCGCGTCTCCGACTGGTACTTCTCCAACGGCAAGGACTTCGACGGGGTGACCGAGCAGATCGATGACGTCCGCAAGTCCGCCGCCGCATCGGGCCGTACGCCACCGAGGTTCGGTCTCAACGGCTTCCTCATCGCCCGCGACACCGAGGCCGAGGCCCGCGACACCCTCCGCGAGATCATCGCCAAGGCCGACAGCGAGGCCGTCGAGGGCTTCGGAGCGGCGGTGAAGCAGGCCGGCCAGTCGAGCGCGGACGGCAAGGGCATGTGGCAGGACTCCACCTTCGAGGACCTCGTCCAGTACAACGACGGTTTCCGCACCGGGCTGATCGGCACCCCCGAGCAGATCGCCGAGCGCATCGTCGCCTACAAGCAGCTCGGCGTAGACCTCTTTCTGCTCGGCTTCCTTCACTACCACGAGGAGGTCGAGTACTTCGGCAAGCGCGTGCTGCCCCTGGTCCGCGAACTGGAGGCCGGGCTCCCGGACCGCGCGCCCGAGCCCGCCCCGGCCCACGCCTGACCGTCCCCCGCCGGGCGCCCGTCCCGTACGGGTACCCGGGCTCCCAGAAAGAGGCACTCATGGCCACCGTCCTCTCCGTCTCCGGCAGCCCCTCCGCCTCCTCGCGCACCGCCCGGCTGCTGCGCCATCTGGACCAGCGGCTGATCGCCCACGGACACGAGGTCGTCCCGCTCGACATCCGCACCGTCCCCGCCGAGGCCCTGCTCGGAGCGGACTTCCGGCACCCGGCGATCGTCGAGGCGACCGAGCTGTTCGCCCGCGCCGACGGGGTCGTCGTCGGCACCCCGGTCTACAAGGCGTCGTACTCCGGTGTGCTCAAGGCCCTCCTTGACCTGCTCCCGCAGTACGCGCTCACCGGCAAGACCGTGCTGCCCCTGGCCACCGGCGGTTCCACCGCGCATGTCCTCGCCATCGACTACGCGCTCCGCCCGGTGCTCAGCTCCATGGGCGCCGCCCATATAGTCCAGGGCTGGTTCACCCTCGACAAGGACATCACCGTCCGGGAGGACGGCGCACTCGCCCTCGCACCGGCCGTCACCGAGGCGCTCCACCCGATCGTGGACCAGTTCTCGGCCGCGCTCGGCCGGCGGCCCGTCCTCGCCGCGGCGGGCTGAACCGATGACCGCGCATGTCATCACCGACGAGGCGGAGGCCCTCGCCGTCGCGGCGGCGAGGGCCGAGGAGTTCCGGTCCGGGGCGGCCGAGCGGGACGCCGAACGCCGCCTGCCCCGCGCCGAACTGGACCGCCTGTCGGCGTCGGGCCTGCTGGCCGTGACCGTCCCCGCCGAGTACGGGGGAGCGGACATCGGCGCGCCGGCCCTCGCCGAGATCTTCCGGCTGCTCGGCTCGGCCGACGCGAGCCTCGCCCAGATTCCGCAGAGCCACTTCGTGTACGTCAACGTGATCCGCCGTCAGGGAACCGAGGAGCAGCGGAAGTTCTTCTTCGCCGAGCTGCTCGCCGGCGCCCGTCTCGGGAACGCGCAGTCCGAGGCGGGCACCAAGCACGTCCAGGACATCCGGACCCGGCTGGAGCGCGCGGCCGACGGATCGTACGTGCTGCGGGGCGTCAAGCACTACTCCACCGGCGCCCTCTTCGCCGACTGGATCCCCGTCCTCGCCCGCGCCGAGGACGACAACCTGCATGTCGCGTACGTCCCCTGGGGCGCGCCCGGCCTGACCGTCGTCGACGACTGGGACGGCATGGGGCAGCGGACGACCGCCAGCGGGACGGTCCGGCTGGACGGCGTGCCCGTGCCGGCCGACCGGGTGCTGCCCCACCACCTGACCTTCCAGGGGCCGCAACTCCACGGAGCGGTGGCCCAGTTGCTGCACGCCGCCATCGACGTGGGGATCGCCGGGGCGGCGCTGGCCGAGGCGGCGGAGTTCGTGCGGACCAAGAGCCGGCCGTGGTTCGAGAGCGGCGCGGAGACCGCCGCGGAGGACCCGTTGCTGATCCAGCGGTTCGGTGAACTGGCCCTCCAGGCAAGGGCGTCCGAGGCGCTGCTGCGGGAGGGAGCCCGCGCCGTCGACGCGGCGGCCGCCCGGCTCACCGACGAGTCGGCCGCCGAGGCGTCCATCGCCGTGGCCGCCGCGAAGGTGCAGGCGGCCGAGGCGGCCGTGGCCGTCGCCGGGGCACTCTTCGAGGTGTCCGGGACCCGCTCCGCGCTCAACTCCCTGAATCTGCACCGGTACTGGCGGGACGCCCGCACCCACACCCTGCACGATCCGCCGCGCTGGAAGCTCCAGCACATCGGCCGGTACGTGCTCAGCGGCACCCTGCCGCCCCGCCACGGCCTGCTGTGACGCCCCAGGGCCCCTGTCGCTCGATCGGAGAAACCCCTCGTGTCCCTCACCTTTCACTGGTTCCTGCCCACCAACGGAGACAGCCGCCACGTCGTCGGCGGCGGTCACGGCACCCCGGCGACGGCCTCCGGCCGGGACCGGCCACCGACGGTCGCCTACCTGAGCCAGATCGCCAAGGCCGCGGAGGACCTCGGCTTCGTGGGGGCGCTCACCCCCACCGGCGCCTGGTGCGAGGACGCCTGGCTGACCACGGCCATGGTCAGCCAGCACACCGAACGGCTGAAGTTCCTGGTCGCCTTCCGGCCGGGCTTCGTCTCGCCCACGCTCGCCGCGCAGATGGCGTCCACGTTCCAGCGGCAGACCGGGGGACGGCTGCTGCTCAACGTGGTGACCGGGGGCGAGAGCCACGAGCAGCGGGCCTACGGCGACTTCCTCGACAAGGACGCGCGCTACCGCCGTACCGGAGAATTCCTGGAGGTCGTACGGAAGTTGTGGGAGGGCAAGACCGTCGACCTGGACGGCGAGCACCTTCGGGTCGAGGACGCGAAGCTGGCCCGGGTGCCGGACCCGGTTCCCGAGGTGTACTTCGGGGGGTCCTCGCCGGTCGCCGGGGAGGTCGCCGCCCGGTACGTGGACGTGTACCTCACCTGGGGCGAGCCGCCGGCGCAGGTCGCCGAGAAGATCGCCTGGATCCGCAAGCTGGCGGCGGAGCAGGGGCGCACCCTGCGGTTCGGGATCCGGCTGCACGTCATCACCCGGGACACCTCGGAGCAGGCCTGGGCCGAGGCGAACCGGCTGCTCGACGGGTTCGACCCGGAGACCGTGCGGTCGGTGCAGAGCGGGCTCGCGCGCAGCGAGTCCGCGGGGCAGCAGCGGATGCTGGCGCTGCACGGCGGCCGACGGGACGCGCTGGAGATCCATCCCAACCTCTGGGCGGGCATCGGGTTGGTGCGCGGCGGCGCGGGCACCGCCCTGGTCGGCTCGCACGAGGAGGTCGCCGCGCGCATCAAGGAGTACGCGGCCCTCGGCATCGACGAGTTCGTGCTGTCCGGGTATCCGCATCTGGAGGAGGCGTACTGGTTCGGGGAAGGGGTGCTTCCCCGCCTGGCCGCGGAGGGGCTGTGGCGCCATCCCTTCGGGAGGAGCGACGCCCCGTCGGCACAGGTGCCGTTCGCGTCCTGACGGCCCTCTAGGCGTGCAGCACGGCGTGGGCGATGCCCGTGAGGTTGCCCTGCGCGGCGAGGATCTCGTTGCGGTCCGATCCGTCGAGGCCGGCCGCGTAGACGCTCCCGGCCAGGTCGGTCACATACATGTGGTCGCCGTCCGGGTCCAGGGCGATGCCGATGCCCTCCATGAGGTGGGTCAGAAGGATCTCGGACGTCCACCGGCCGTCCGGCGGATCGAGCGGGGAGCGGTTGACGGTGTTGCCCTTCGGCGGGTCCCCGCGGTCCGTCCAGTACAACGTCCGCTCATTGGGGTCGACTTCGAGGTCGATCGGTTCGGGCAGTTCCTCGAACAGCACCTCGACGTCGGTGCGCCGGGCCGCCGTCTGCCCGGCGGGCACGGCGAGTCCGGCCCGCAGGATCCTGCCGAGTCCCGCGTCGCTGGGGCCCTTCTGGGACCAGTAGAGGTTTCCGCCGACGGGATCGACGGCGACACCCACGCACCAGTTGGTCTCGTCGCGTCGGTCCTCGTCGCCCTGCCCGGTCTGTACGAGGGTCTCGATGTTCGAGCCGTCGAGGTCGCAGCGCATGACCCGCATGCCCTCGCGGTCACCCCAGTACAGCTTCCGGTCCGCGGCCTCCAGATGGAGTTGTTTCGGCGTGTGCGTGGCACCCTCGGGGACGATCGTCGTCCGGTTGCCGCCGTCCAGGTCCACGCGCTCGATCGATCCGTCGTTCTCCGACGGCACACCCATGTTCGTCCAGTAGATGTGCCCGGCCGACATGTCGACGGCCACCCCGTCGGGGATCCGGCACCCGGTGACGAGAACCTGCTTGTCGGAGCCGTCGGGGTTCACGGAGAACAGCCTGCCGCCGCCGCTCGCCTCCAGCACGAACAGCCTTTCCCGGCCGCCCACCATGTTCCCGTCCGCCATGTTTCCGTCCGCCATGTTCCCGCCCATCACGTTCCCTCCTTCGCGTCCGGAGTCGCCGCCGTGCCGGTCGGACCGGTCGGACCCGACGGGTCGTGCTGCGCGCGCACGGCCAGGAGGGCCGAGAGCATGGCGTCACGCCGTCCGGCCAGGTCGTCGACCGAGTGGCCGTCAGCCTCCTTGAGGACACCGCTCACGATGGTCTCCTGGAGTTCGGGCGTGAACTCGGGGCTGCCCAACTTCTTCCAGGACTCGACCATCACCGGCATGAGGGTCTCCATGAAGTGCTGGATGCCGCCCTCGCCGCCCCCGAGGTGCCACAGCAGATGGGGACCCATGACGCCCCAGCGCAGCCCCGGCCCCCAGGACACCGCGTCGTCGGAGTCCGCCACGTCGAGCACGCCCTCCTGGACCAGGTACACGACCTCCCGGTACAGCGCGGCCTGGATGCGGTTGGCGACGTGCCCGGGCAACTCCTTCTTCAGGTGGATCGGCTTCTTGCCGATCGAGGCGTAGAACTCCATGGCGTCACGGACCGTCTCCGGAGCGGTCCGCGTGCCGCCGACGACCTCGACCAGCGGCACGACGTGCGGGGGGTTGAAGGGGTGACCGATGACGGTCCGTTCCGGACGCCGGCACTCGGCCTGCATGACGCTCATCGTGATCGTCGACGAACTCGACGCGATGACGGCGTCCGGCGGTGCGGCACCGTCGATGTCGGCGAACAGCCTGACCTTGAGCTCCGGGCGTTCGGGGGCGTTCTCCTGCACGAAGTCGGCGTCCGAGACGGCCCGACGCATGTCCGTGGTGAAACCGAGGCGTTCGGGCGAGGCGCCGGGTGCGAGTCCGATCGAGGCGGCCGTGTCCCACGCGCCTGCCACGTACGACCGCAGGGCCGCCTCCGCGGTCGGGGCCGGGTCGGTCGCCGTGACGTCGAAACCACGGACGAGATAGTGCGTCGCCCAGCTCGCACCGATCGTCCCGGTCCCGACGATCGCCACACGGTGGACGGGCCTGTGCGTTGCCATGAGTGATCACTGCTCCTGACGGTCCGGGAAGGGCGGTGTGCCTGAGGCAACCCTCGACCGACCGGAGGGCGGGCACATAGGGCCGCGCGCCCAGGATTCCGACGCTTCCTTGGTACCGCGGCACATGGGGTGTTCCGCGTTGGTACCCGGACACCAAATCGGCGGGCAACGTGGTGTTCCGCGCCCAGTGGCTGTGCCCGCGCTCCCTCCTAGCGTCGTTCGTACCGACTCCATCGGACCTCCGATCGGAAGGAACGGCAGATGAAGGCGACACAGGGCGCACCGGTCGGCCAGGGCCAGGCTCTCCCGAGCCCCAACGGAAACTCGTCCGGGATCGAACCGCCCGTGCTGGGCGGCCCGGAGTACTCCGACTACTTCCTTCTCGACAAGCTGCTCACGGACGAGCAGCGGGCCCTGAAGACGAAGGTCCGCGACTTCATGGACCAGGAGGTCGTCCCGGTCATCAACCCGTACTGGGAACGTGCGGAGTTCCCCTTCGAACTGGTCCCCAAGCTGGGGCAGCTGGACATCGCGGGCTTCCAGATCTCCGGTTACGACTGCCCGGGGATGAGCAACGTGACGGCAGGCCTGGTGATCCTCGAACTGGCCCGGGGCGATCTGAGCATCTCGACCATGATGGGGGTGCACTCGGCCCTGGCCATGATGTCGATCGCGCTGCTGGGCTCCGAGGAGCAGAAGCAGCGCTTCCTGCCACCGATGGCCCGCATGGAGAAGCTCGGCGCCTTCGGCCTGACCGAGCCCACGCACGGCTCGGACGTGGTCAAGCTGGAGACGACCGCACACCAGGACGGCGACTCCTACGTCATCAACGGCCACAAGAGGTGGATCGGCAACGCGACCTTCGCCGACTACTCGATCATCTGGGCCCGCGGCGACGACGGGCACGTGGGCGGCTATGTGGTCGAGAAGGGCACGCCCGGGTTCGACGCCCAGGTCATCAAGGGCAAGACGGCGCTGCGCTGTGTGCAGAACGCGCAGATCTCCCTCACCGACGTCCGGGTGCCGGCCGCGAACCGGCTGGCGAACGTCAACACCTTCCGTGACACCGAGAAGGTCCTGCTGGCCTCGCGCTTCTGCGTCGCCTGGGAGTCGATCGGCGCCGCCGTCGCCGGCTACGAGACGGCGCTGGCCTACGCAAAGCAGCGCAAGCAGTTCGGGATGCCGCTGGCCGCGTTCCAGCTCATCCAGTACCGGCTGTCCCGGATGCTCGCGGACATCACCGACATGCTGTGCATGCAGTTCCGGCTGAGCCAGCTCCTGGACGAGGGCGAGTACTCGATGCCCCGGGTCGCGCTGGCCAAGATGCACTACACCGAACGGGCCCGGGCCATCCTCGCCGACGCCCGCGACATGCTCGGCGGCAACGGGATCCTGCTCGACTACCACGTGGCCCGGCACCTGTGCGACATCGAGGCGATCGACACCTACGAGGGCACCGACACCGTGCAGGCGCTGATCGTCGGCCGCGACATCACCGGTTACAGCGCCTTCGTGCCCGTGGCGCCCGGCCACCACTGACCCGGCGCACGCCGCGGCGCCCCGCCAGGGCGGTCACCCACCCCCTCGGGCGCCGCGCGACCCGCCGAGGACACCTCCGCGACCTGTCGAGGGCACATCGAGGACAAGGAGTCGTCATGAGCAACACGCCCCTGCTGCAGGGACTGCACGTCGTCGACCTCGCGAGCTTCATAGCCGGGCCCGCCGCGGCCACCATCCTCGGCGACTTCGGCGCCGACGTCGTCAAGGTGGAACCACCGGGCTCCGGCGACGCCTACCGGTCGCTCAGCCGGATGCCACCGAACCCCCGTGTCGAGGGCGTCAACTACCCCTGGCAGCTGGACAACCGCAACAAGCGCAGCATCGCCGTCAACCTGAAGTCGCCCGACGCCCGGGCCGTCGTAGAACGACTGGTGACCTGGGCGGACGTCCTGGTGACCAACTTCCCCCCGCACACCCGCGCCAAGCTGGGGCTGGAGTACGACGACCTGGCCCCGCTCAACGCCCGGCTGGTCTACGCCGATGTCACCGGCTTCGGCGAGGAGGGCCCGGACGCCCACCTGCCCGGCTTCGACGTGACCGCGTTCTGGGCGCGCAGCGGCCTCATGGACGTGACGCGCCAGCACGACGCACCGCCGGCCATCAACGCGTTCGGATCGGGCGACCACCCGACGGCGATCAGCCTGTTCGCCGGGATCATGACCGCGCTGTACCGGCGGGAGCGGACCGGCGAGGGCGCACGGGTCACCGCGTCCCTGGTCGCGGAGGGCGCCTGGGCGGCGGGCATGTGGCTGCAGGCCGTACTGGTGGGCGGCAAGGCACCCCGTCCCGTCGACCGGACCGACCCGCCGAACGCGCTCGCCAACGCCTACCGCACCGCGGACGACCGCTGGCTGCTGCTGGCCTTCGCCAACGAGGACAAGCAGGTCCCCCTGTTCCTCCAGGCCGTCGGACACCCCGAGGCCATCCAGAACCCGCACTACGCCGACTCACAGAGCCGCCGCGCCCACGCCGCCGAGATCGTCGGCGTGCTGGACAAGACGTTCGCGGCCCGTCCGCTGGCCGAGTGGCGTGCGGTGCTCGACGCCGCCGGACTCACCTACGGAGTCGCCCAGACGATCGAGGAGTTCGCCCACGACCCGCAGCTCGTCGCCAACCGGATCCTTGTGCCGATCGACGACGGCAACGCGGAACCGCACCTGACGATCGACAGCCCCGTGCGGCTCGACCAGGAGCCGAAGGTGCCCCCGCGCCCGGCCCCCGACCTCGGCGAGCACACCGATGCGGTGCTCCGCGACCTCGGCTTCGACACCGCCGGGATCGAGGAACTGCGCAAGGCCGCGGCCGTCGGCTGAAGCCGGGGTCCCACGGCGCGCGGGAACGTCACGCCAGCAGCGTGAGGGAGAGAAGGGAAACACGTCATGACCACGGACTCGAACACACCGACCGTACGGACCGAGGAGATCGACGGCATCTTCGTGATCACGATCGACCGGCCCCAGGCCCGTAACGCCATCGACGGGGCCACCGCACGGGCCCTCGCCGCCGCCGTCGACCAGCTCGAGGCCCACGAGGACCTCCGGGTCGGCATCCTCACCGGCGCCGGCGGTGTCTTCAGCGCGGGCATGGACCTCAAGGCCTTCGCGGCCGGAGACCTGCCCATCATCGAGGGCCGGGGCTTCGCCGGCATCACCCGCGCCAAGATCTCGACCCCGCTGATCGCCGCCGTCGAGGGCTACGCGCTGGGCGGCGGCACCGAGATGGCACTCGCCTGCGACATGATCGTGGCCGCGCGGAACGCCACCTTCGGCCAGACCGAGGTCCGCTACGGCATCGTGCCGCCCGAAGGGGGCATGGTGCGGCTGCCCGAGCGCATCCCGCACAACATCGCGCTCGAACTCCTGCTCACGGGCGAGTCGCTGCCCGCCGAGCGCGCCGAGCGGTTCGGCCTGGTCAACGAGCTCACCGAGCCGGGCCAGGCCCTGACACGGGCCCTGGATCTGGCCAGCAGCATCGCGCTCAACGCGCCCCTGGCCATCGAGGCCGTCAAACGCGTCGTCAACGAACGGCGGGCCTTCAGCGAGCAGGACGCCTTCGCCGACCAGGACCTGATCACCGCACCCGTACTGGCCTCCCACGACGCCCAGGAGGGCGCCCACGCCTTCGCGGAGCGACGCCAACCGCACTGGCAGGGCCGCTGATCCGACGACACCCCCTGAGCGTCCGGCCACTTCAGTCCGTCAGTCCACGCTCGTGCGCAGGAGCGCGGAGCCGAGGTAGCGGACGGCGCGCAGCGCGATCTCCAGATCCGTGTGTTCTTTCTGTACCGGATGGCCGATCATTTCCTCGGCTTTCCGGATGCGGTATTGCACGGTGTTCTTGTGCAGAATCTGCGCGGCGGCGGTGGCGGTGTAACTGCAGCCGCTGTCAAGGAAGATCTGAGCGGTCTCCCGGAGCCGCGCGCTGTTCTCGTCGTCGACGGCCAGCGGACCGAGAATGCGCCACACCCAGGAGCGGATGTCGTCGATGTTCGTGGCCATCAGGGCGATGGGGGCGACGGTGGAGAACTCGGTGAACCGGGGGACCGGGTCGGCCACCGCCGCGAGTTCCTGCACGCGCAGTGCCTGCCGGTGTGTGGTGCGGAATCCCTCGACGCCGTACCCCACGCTCCCGGCGCATATGTGCAGGGAAGGTTCGGCGTGCTCCAGCACGTCCGACACCTCGCCCCACGGGACGTCGCTGTTCGGGCCCAGCGGCAGCCAGGCCCAGGACACGATCGCGTCCCGGGGGACGAACAGCGGCCTGGAGGTGCAGCCGATCCGCTGGGCGATCTCGTCGGTGATCCGGTGCAGCCGGGCGAGTCCGGCACCCTCGTCGGTCAGGCTGGGCAGCCACGCGACCAGCCCGAGATGATTCTGCCGAAGCCGGTAACCGAGCGACGGTTCCACCCAGTTGAGGTCGACGTCGCTCGCGGCGAGGATGTCGCGCACGCGGGCGGCGCGCGCCGCGGTCTGACTGAGCAGCCAGTTGTCCCGTTCATGTTGGTAGATCGCGATGACCTGCTCGGTGACCTGGTCGATGTAACCGAAGCTCACGTGCAGCATGCGCCGGTTGGTCGTGACGGCCAGCTCGTCGTCGGCGTTCTGCCGGTTGAGCTCGTCCAGACACCACTGCAGAAAACGCCAGTGCCCGATCCTGTAGGCCCTGATCAACGCACTGAGGGGAATTCCCCGCTGAGCCAGTCGCCTCGCGTACTCGAGCGCGGCCGCGGGCGCCTCCACCTTTTCCAGGGAGATGTCGTTCTCGAAGACGTGCAGAAGCGTGCCGACGTTTTCCGTGACGCTCGCCTGCATCATTTTGACAATGGTCGAGTCGCCCCTGAGCTGCGCTATCTCGGCAAGAACATACTGCCCGATGTCGTTGCCGACCTCCGGGAGATGTGACCCTACGTTCGCCGCGACCACGGACAGTTGCCTTGCGGCTTCTGGATGCTCCGGAGTCATTCCTCAAAGCTACTCGCGGAATGTTCCAGCGGCACCAATTCGAGCCCCTGGGTCGTATCGCGGGCCCAGTGATTTCCGGGCGCCGCACGCCTAGCGTCGGCTCACATGAACCTCGCACACCACGTGGTCGACGGCGCTCGGACGTATCCGGACCGCCCCGCGCTCCGCCTCGGGGACGCCACCCTCTCCTACCGCATGCTGGACCGGCGCAGTGCGCGGACGGCGGGGCTGCTGCGCGATCGTGGCGTGCGGCCCGGCGACCGGGTCGCGATCATGCTGCCCAACGTGCCGGAGTTCGCCCTCGTGTACTACGGCGTGCTCCGGGCCGGCGGCATCGTCGTCCCGATGAATCCCCTGCTCAAGTCCCGCGAGATCGCCTATCACCTCGACGACTCGGGCGCCCGGCTGCTGTTCGCCTGGCACGACTTCGCCGACGAGGCGCACGCCGGAGCACGCCAGGCCGACGCGGAGGCGGTCGTCGTCGGTCCCGACTCGTTCGACGAACTGCCGGACTCCGCCCCGCCGCCGGGGGACATGGCGGACCGTCATGACGACGACACCGCGGTCGTTCTCTACACCTCGGGGACGACCGGCCAGCCGAAGGGCGCCGAACTGACCCACGCCAACCTCACCCGCAACTGCCACGTCGTGGCCGCCGAGCTGCTCGGTCTCACGGCCGACGACGTGATCTTCGGCGGGCTGCCGCTGTTCCACGCCTTCGGGCAGACCTGTACCCTCAACGCCGCCGTGGCCTCCGGCGCGTGCCTCACGCTGCTGCCGCGCTTCGACGCGGCGCAGACCCTGGAGATCGTCGAGAAACACGGCGTGACGGTCTTCGCCGGGGTGCCGACGGTGTACGGCAGGCTGGTGCGCGAGCCAGGCAAGGAGGCCTACGACGTCTCCCGGCTGCGGGTGTGTCTCGCCGGTGGTGCCGAGCTGCCCGTCCAGGTGCAGCTCGACTTCCGGGCCGCGTTCGGCTGCGCCGTACTCGAGGGCTACGGGCTGTCGGAGACCTCGCCGGTCGTCGCGGCCAACACCCTGCGGGCCGGACCCAGACCCGGCTCGGTCGGCGTCCCGATCCCGGGTGTCGAGGTGCGCGTGGTCGACGCCGACACCGGCCGGGAGGTACCCCGGGGGGAGGCAGGCGAGATCGCGGTCCGCGGGCACAACGTGATGAAGGGGTACTGGAGGCGCCCCGCGGAGACGGCCGCCGCGATCAGGGACGGCTGGTTCCGCACCGGCGACCTCGGCCGGCTGGACCAGGACGGGTACCTCTGGATCGTCGGACGGCAGAAGGACGTGATCATCCGGGGTGGCTACAACGTGTACCCCCGCGAGATCGAAGGCGTGCTGTACGAGCACCCGGCGGTCGCCGACGCGGCGGTCGTCGGCATCCCCAGTCCCGATCTGGGCGAGGAGGTGGGCGCGGCGGTCGTGCTCCGGCCGGGGGCCAGGACGACCGCCGAGGAACTGCGTGCGTACGTCAAGGGACGGGTCGCCGCCTACAAGTACCCGCGGAAGGTGTGGCTCGTGGACGCCCTGCCCAAGGGCCCCACCGGCAAGATCCTCAAGAAGGAGATCGTTCCGCCGTCCGGCGTCCTCGACGCGACGGGCCGGCCTCGAACGCCGCGGATCACATGAAGGGGCGAGTGATCCGAGGTGATCGAGCGGTCCGCGCCCGGCCGGCGTGGTGGCACGGCCCGATCATGCCCTGGTACCCGTGCTTCACCGAGGAGGAGCTGCACAACGGCTGGGGAGCCGTCGTCGTCCACGACGCGCTGCTCCCCGCCGAAGGCCAGGGCCGCGCCCGGCAGGCGACCTTCGACGGCGTCTTCCCGGCCGAGGTGCGCGCCAAGGTCCTCGCCGCCGAGGGCGAGGCCGAGGGCGGAGCCGGAGCCGGTGCCGAAGCCCCGGGCAGGGCCGGAGCCGGTGCCGAAGCGCCGGGCAGGGCCGGAGCCGGTGCCGAAGCGCCGGGTAAGGCCGGAGCCGGTGCCGAAGCGCCGGGTAAGGCCGGAGCCCGTGCGGGAGCTGTCCCCGGCGCCTGACCGGAAGCAGCACCGCGAGCTGTGCCGACGGGGCACACCACCGGGAGCGGCTCTGTCGGTCACCCACCCGGGAGCGGCTCTGTCGGTCACCCACCCGGGAGCGGCTGACCCGGGAGCAGGTCCGTCGGTCACAGCACCGGGAGCAGCTCCATGGTCGGCAGCGGTCGGGGATGGAAGAGCCGCAGCCGGTGCACCCGACCGGCCTCGTCCAGCGTCATCAGCCAGGCCACCGACGGCGGGCAGTGCTCGGGGTCGTGGGACGGATTGACGATGTCCATCTCCCAGACGGCCAGCGTCCGTCCGGCGACGGCATGGGCGAGCCGCTGGCGAACCCCGGCCTCGATGTCGCCGTCCATGGCACGGACCAGGAGGTCGCCGCCGCCGACCCGGTCGTTCCCCCTGATCAGGGCGATCTCGGGGGACCACCGTTCCGTGAGGAGCCGGGCGAAGTGCCCGCTCTCGGCGGCGGCCAGCGTCTCCCGGGCCTGGGTGCCGGTCTCGCGGGTGCGCCGGTCGGTGTCGCCGTGTGCGGAGTCCGCCGTGGCGGCGAGCGCGGCCGCGAGCTTGGCCCGGCCCTGGCTGAGCCGGCTGCGGACGGTGCCGACCGGGACCCCGCAGGCGTGGGCGATCTGCTCGTAGGAGCTGACCCCGGTGGTGAAGTGGCGCAGCACCAACGGCAGTCGCAGCACCGGGGTCAGCTCCTCCAGGGCCTCCCAGACCCAGTCCCGCAGCGCGCTCCGTTCGAGCCACTGCTCCGGACCGGGCTCCGTCGCCGGCAGGCGCAGGCTCTCGTCCACCGGAACGGCGGGAACCGTGGCCCGCAGCAGGGAGCGGGCGGCGTTGCGGACGATCATCCGCAACCAGGCGCCGACCGCCCCCGGATCGCGGACGTCGCCGATCCGCCGCAGCGCGGTCAGAGCCGCCTCCTGCAGGACGTCCTCGGCGTCCGGACCCGGTCCCAGGATGCTCAGCGCCACCGCGCGCATGCCCGCACGATGGCGTTCGAGCAGCAGGCCGAGGGCGGCCACCTCGCCGCCCTGCGCGGCAAGGGCGAGCGCCGTGTCCTCGGCGAGCGCGGCCTCGGCGGTCTCCCTGATCATGCGGGGCGCCCGGTTCCGGCGGAGCGCGCCGAACCGTCGGGGGTGTGCGCCGCGGGCGGGGCGTCGGCGTCTGTGGCGGTCCGCCGGGGGAAGACCACGCGGAGGCTCCGGACCCTTCTGTCGGGTTCGCGGATCATGAGCCAGGCGAGGTTCGCGGGGCAGGGATTCGGGATGCCGTCGGGGTTGGCGGTCGTCATTTCCCAGATGGTGATGTCCGGACTGGCCACCACGTGGCGCAGGTGCTGGGTGATCCCGCTCCGCCGGGTCCGCTCCATGGCCGGGAAGGGGTGGCAGCGCTCGCCCGGCGTGCGGAGTATGCCGACCAGTTCGGTCTCGGCCGGCCACAGCTCCAGGATCTCCCTGGGCTGACGGCCGCGCATCGCGCCGTCCAGGGTGAGTTCGGCCTCCCTGCGGCTGTCCTCGACGACACGGGACGCGTCGTCGTGGGCCTCCGTGGCGGTCCGCAGCAGCACCTCGGCGAGCTTTCCCCGGGCCTGGCTGAGCCGGCTGCGGACCGTGCCGAGGGGTGTCTCGCAGGCATCGGCGATCTCCTGGTAGGAGGTGATGCCGCTGAAGTGCCGCAGCATCAGCACCAGTCGCAGCTGCTGGGGCAGTTCCGCCATCGCGTCCCAGATCCAGTCCCGCAGGGCGTGCCGGTCGACGACCCGCTCCGGGTGCCACGGATCATCGGTGCCCGGGCCCGGCCGGTCGAGGCGGTCCAGACCGGGCGTCTCGCGACCGGCGCGCAGCCGCATCCGGGAGGTGTTGCGCACGATCGCGCGCAGCCACGCGCCGACGGCCGCCGGATCCCGTACGTCGCCGATCCGCCGGAGCGCGGTGACCACGGCGTCCTGCACCGCGTCCTCCGCATCGGGGCCGTGGCCGAGCAGGCTCAGCGCCACCGCGCGCATCGGCGCCTGATGGCGGGCCAACAACAGCCCGAGGGCCGCGGTCTCTCCGGACTGGGCCCTGCGGGTGAGTTCCTCATCCGTGGGGGGATCGAGAAACGCCATGGAGCGAATGCCTCCGTGCGGACGTGTCAGTGGTGGTGGGGGGACTTTCGCACAGGCGGGTACGCCGGGCGCAACTCCCGGCGTACCTTCCGTGACGGGGTTGCCGGCTAGGCCTCTTCGGTCAGCTCCGGCAGCCAGCTTCCGTGGAAGCCGGCCGGGACGGCGTACGGCAGTTCCACCACCGCCTGCACGGAGAGTTCCCGGGCGTCGAGGACGAGCAGTTCGCCGGCCTCGCCGTCGTCGTTCGAGACGAGCGACAGCAGCCAGCCCTCGTCCTCGCTCCCGCCGTCCGCCGCCGGGACGAACACCGCCTCGCCCGCGTAGCGGGCGCCGGGCGTCGCATGCAGCTCGCTGCCCCCGCCCGTCAGGTCGTGCTTGGCGATGCCGTCGCCCGAGACGGTGTACAGGTAGCGGTTCGCGCGGCCGGTGAGGGTCTCGTTGTGGGTGGGGAACTCGGCGTCCCGGTCGTCCAGTTGGGACTCGGTGACCCGTCCGGTCGCCGGGTCCAGCGCCCAGCGGTACAGCACGGCGGTCGCCCCGGAGTGGCCCGGTTCCGGTACGACGGCCGGGCCGGTGGGCCCGCCGATGTCGCCCCAGGCGTGGTCGAAGCCCAGGTGGTCGTAGCGCACCGCGTCGAGGACGACCCGGCCCCGCTCGTCCTCGTGGGCGTTGCCGACGTGGAAGACGTAGCAGGGGTCGATGTCGAACCAGCGCACGTCGGTGCTCCCGGGCGTCCGGGACATGACGCCGAGCCGCGCGCCGTAGCCGTCGTCCCAGCGGTAGGGCATGCCGCCGCGTCCGGCGAGGTCCGGGTCGAAGACGACGGGCAGGTCCATCCAGACGATGTGGTGCTCGGTGATGGCGAAGTCGTGCATCATCGTCGGGCCCGGCACCGCTATCGGCCGGCTGTCGAGCAGCTCTCCTTCCGCGGTGACCCGGTGGTAGGTGAGATAGGGCGGGGCGAACCCGGTACCGAACAGGTGCAGTTCACCGGTGATCGGATCCTCCTTCGGGTGGGCGGTCATCGAGGTCGTCAGCCGGCCGCCGAAGTCGTAGGGGCCGACGGTCTCCAGCGAGGGGGTGACCCAGTAGGGCAGGCCGACCTCGCACAGGGCCAGCACGGTGTCCGCGTGCCGGATGACATGGGTGTTGCCGGGTGTCGCGGCCAGGTCGACACTGCCGTCCTCGCGGACGAACGGATGCCCCTCCAGCTCACGGGTGCGGATCCACCGGTTGCGGTACCACTCGGCATGGCCGTCGCGCAGCCGGATGCCGTGCAGCATGCCGGGGCCGGTGAACCAGTGCCCGTCGTCCTCGCCGGGCAGCGGGTTGGGGCCGTTGCGCAGGTAGCGGCCGTCCAGTTCGGGCGGAAGGGTGCCGCGCACGGTGAGGTCGCGGGCGGTGTGCTCCTCGGGGACCGGGGCGAAGCGGCCCCGCAGGTACAGGGGGAGGGTGCTCTCTTGGGTCATGGTGCTTTCCTTGTCGGGTCCGGCAGGGCGCTGCCGACCGCGTTCCGGATCGGGCCCGGGCGGCCGCGGCGAAGGGTTCCGCGGCCGCCTGTGGAGGACGGTCAGACGGTGGTCGCCGCGGCGGCCTGCTTGACGAGCGCGGCGACCTCGGCGGGCTTGGAGACGTAGACGGCGTGGCTGCCGGCGGTCTCGGTCACCGTCGCGCCGGCCCGTTCGGCCATGGTGCGCTGGACCGGCGGCGGGATCATGCGGTCGTCGGTGGCGACCAGGTAGAAGCTCGGCCTGCTCCGCCAGGCGGGCCGGGTGACCGCCCCGCCGAGCGCGTCCAGACCCCACGGGACCTGCGAGGCGGCCAGGAACCGGGCCTCCTCCTCCGGTAGGTCTCCGGCGAAGGACGCGGCGAACTTCTCCCGGTCCAGGAAGAGGAACCCGTCCTGCGGCGGCAGGATCGGCGGCACCGGAGCGCCCGGCGCCGGGTCGGCGAGCAGGGTGTTGACGGACTCGTCCTTGTCGGGCACGAACGCCGCGACGTAGACGAGCGCGCTCACGTTGTCGTGGTTGCCGGCCTCGGAGATCACCGCGCCGCCGTAGGAGTGGCCGACCAGCACGGTCGGGCCGTCCTGGGCGTCGAGGGCCATCCGGGTGGTGGCGGCGTCACCCGCCAGCGAGAGCGTGGGGTTCTGTACGACGGTGACGCGGTAGCCGTCAGCGGTCAGCAGGTCGTACACCCCCTTCCAGCCGGATCCGTCGACGAATCCGCCGTGGACGAGGACGACGTTCTTTGCTTCGGGGGCGGTGGTCATGACGTGGTTGCTCCTTCGTGAGACGGGTCTACGGTCGTTCGTGGCCGCGTCCGCCGGGTGACGCGGACGTGGCCGGTCACTGGGGTACGGACGACAGGCCCTGGGACTCCAGCAGGCGCCGCTGGGCCCGCTCCGGGTACACCTTCGTGAAGACGATCGGACCGGCCAGGCCGATGACATGGGCGGTGATGCCCACCCACGCCGGGGCGTCCACCGCGTTGCCGATGGCCAGGCTCACCGCGATGAAGGTGAAGCCGGCTCCCCAGGCGCTGGTGATGTGGTTGTTGACCTGGAGGAACTCCGGCATGTCCCAGTACTCGCGGGGCGTCTGGCGCTTGGCGATGCCCAGCGTGAAGGGACGGCGGATCGCGAGGGAGCCCCAGGCGGTGGCGCCCAGCCAGACGAAGGAGAGGACGTCGGAGTGGTCCTGGAGCGACGAGTCCGGGTCCATGACGGAGACGGCGCCGATGACGGCGAAGTACACGATGGTGCTGGCCTCGAGGATCAGCGCGTCGAGGTCGACCCCTCGACGGAGATCCTGGAGCAGGAGCAGCAGCCCCGAGACGAGACCGCCGAGCGCACCCCAGCGCCAGTCGACGACGCCCGAGACGACGCCGGCGACGATCCAGGGGACGAAGCCGCGCAGATAAGCCACAAAACCCATTGAGTGTTCCTTGCTGAATGGACGGGGCGGCCCCGGAGGGGGGTTGCTCCGCAGCCGCTCGGTGAACCGACGCGGACTAGATGCAGGGCGAGACTCAAAGTTCGACGGCTGAAGTGTGACCCTCGTCACAGCGTGGTTCCGATGGCCGGGCGACGGCCCGGAAGGTGCCGCCGGGGCCCGGCGGATGCGTCCGCCGTCCTGTTGGCCGGCGTGATGCGTGCGGGGTCGTGGCCGGACGGCCTGGCGTCCGACGCTGCGGCGGATCGCGTAACGGCCTTACGCCTGGGCCGTGTTGAGCGGCCTTCGCGCGGTCCCCGGGTCCGTCGCGGAGTCGGTCAGGGGGCACGGCTCCGTCCCCCGGATGTTCGCGGACCGTGCCTGCGGAGCCGCCTATGGCATGCAATTGGCCCTGCTCGTAGGGCCGTTCCACCCACCGACAGCACTACCACCGGTGCTTCTGCGCCCGTTGAGGCTTGCCGCCGACGCCCGCCGACGCCCGCCGATGGCCGCCGCGCCCGGTGCGCGTCGCTTCCGCAGGCGGTCAGGAGGGGCCGCGGTGGCGATCGCGGCGGACGGGACGAGCGCGGTGCAGGCGCCGTGGTCGACTTCGGGGGCGGAACCGGTCCCGTGACGCCTGAGCCGGCCGCCCTGTCTGCTGTGGGCGGGTCAGCCCTCGATCCAGCCGTGGTTCTTCGCGAACTGGGCCAGTGCGCCGCGGACCCGTACGATCTCCTCGGCGGTGAGCGTGGGCGCGGACGCGAGCAGCGTCTCGGTGACCTCGCGGGTGAACTCGTCGGCGCTGAGCAGATCGCAGAGCGAGTCGTCGTCAGGACCGAGCGTCCGGACGTCGGCTCCCCGGGCGAGCCGGACGCCGGACGCCTTCGGTCCGCGCTCGCCGCTCTCGATCTCGAACTCCACGGCCACGCCCGGGCGGACGTAGGACTCCGGCATCTGCATGTCGTTCACATGCAGGAAGACGTCCTCTCCGCCACCGTCCGGAGCGATGAACCCGTACCCGCGCGTGCTGTCGAACCGCACCACACGACCAGTAACCATGAGAAACCCCCAACCAAACCCGGACCACCTGCCCGGACACCTGGGCCAGATGGTAGCCAGGCCGGCCCGGGTCGGGCGACTCCGCCACCGGCCGGTCGGGCGGGTGGCACCACCGGTGGCGACAGCGACGTCGCGACAGGGGCGGACGCCGTGCGGTCCGTAGCCGGAACTCCGTGCACGAACACCGAAGTTGATATGGAAAGCTGTCGCCAGCCGTCGGTGTGCCAAGGGGGGCCGGGGCGGTCATCGAGAGGAGCGCACGTGACGCAGGACGGTAATCGCCCCGTGGAGATCGACACCAGCAAGCCGCATCCCGCGCGGATCTACGACTACCTGCTGGGCGGCAAGGACAACTACGAGGTGGACCGCAAGGCCGGTGACCAGCTCGCCGCCGTCGCGCCCGAGGTGTGGATCTCGGTCCGGGCCAACCGCGGCTTTCTGCAGCGCGCCGTCCGGCATGTCATCGACAGCGGGGTCCGCCAGATCCTCGACGTCGGCACCGGGCTGCCCACCTCGCCGAACGTGCACGAGATCGCCCAGAAGGCGGCCGCGGACGTCCGTGTCGCCTACGTAGACAACGACCCGATCGTGAAGGCGCACGCCGACGCGCTGCTCAACCGGGCCGGCACCACCAGCATCGTCCTCGCCGACCTGCGCGACCCGAAGTCCATCGTCGAGCACCCCGAGGTCCGCCGGATCATCGACTTCGACCAGCCCGTCGCCCTGTTCCTCGTCGCCATCCTGCACTTCATCCGCGACGCGGAGGAGCCCGAGCGGATCGTGGCCACCCTGCGCGACGCGCTTCCGGCCGGCAGCTTCCTGGTGCTCTCGCACGCCACGGACGACTTCGCCGACGACCGCAGCGAGGCCCAGGCCGTCTACAACAACGCGACCGCCACCATGAACCTGCGCCCCCGGGCCCGGGTCGAGCAGTTCTTCGACGGGTTCGACCTGGTCGAACCCGGCCTGACCCAGGTCCCGTTCTGGCGCCCGGACACCACCCCGCCGGAGGGCTCCCAGGAGATCGGCTTCTACGGCGGAGTGGCCGTCAAGAAGGGCTGACCCGCCCCCGGGGTGCCCGGCGCCCCGCCTGGTTCTCTCTTGACCTCCCCCACGGCCTTCGTGCTGGTCAGTGCGTCCTCGGTCGGAGCACGGAACCAGCCGAAGGCCGTGCCTCGTCCGGTGGTTCCCAAGTGAGTGATCAGGTTCGGTCGCTGTCCGGCCCCCGGCGCAGAAGCCGTCGGGCCACCATGTGCGTTCCGGCCGTGGCCGCCGCGGCCAGCGCCAGCCCCTGCAGCGCCTCGCGTGGGCGTGTGGGACGCAGGACACCGGCTCGCCGCAGCCGGCCGCGAGCCCACAGCGTGAAGGGGATGACCACCAGCGGTGAGGTGACCGCACCGGGCGTGTATCCGCGGACGACGGCGGCCTGGGCCAGATGCACCAGTGCGTGCAGCCCGAATCCGTTGAGAGCACCTTGGTAGAAGCCGGAGCGTCCACCCGTGCGGTGCCCGTCGGCAGCAGCGGTGGCCACCACCAACGCCATCCCGGCGACGGCCGTCGCGAACTCACGCCCCTCGATGGACTCCAGCCGCTGCCACATTCGGTCCGGCACCTGCGGAAACCGCTGTCGCAGCCCGGGCACTCGCCCGCGTGCCCAGCGCGGCACCGTGGCCACTTCCTCCAGATCGTGCACCGCCCACGCGGCCAGCAGCCCGAAGGTCACACCGGCCCCGACCGCTGAGCCACCATCCCCCGCATCAAGTCCGGTCATGGACAGGAAGTGTGTCAGCACGCACCGCACACTTCCCGAGAGCTCCTGACACCGGTGGGCTCCCCCGCCAACGGACCTCAGGGGGAGAGAAGCCAAGGACGGCGCGCGGCTCGTGTCAGGCGAGGAACTCGGCCAGCGGGAAGGAGCGATGACGACGTGGCGGCACGAGATAGTTCTGCCGGTGGGTCGTGTTCAGGACCGAGTTGATGCCGGCGTGGGAACTGCGCGGTGCGACGGGGAGGGTCCTACCGGGATAGTGGCCGTCCATCGAGAGCCGGACGAGATTGAAGATCGCTGTCGTCGGCTGGAACTGAATGAAGTGCAAACCGGCCGCCGGCTTCTTGCTGTAGTGGTCTCCCGTCGGGTCGGATGTGTAGTGGAACGGATTGTCCAGCGTGTCGAAATCGCCGCGCACGGGGATGGTCGTACCCGTGGGATAGGCCTTCCCGTAGTTACTGGTCTGCGGCGACGTGGTGCTGTCCACCTCCGACATGCTCCCGGTGTGGCCGTACCCGTGGTACCTCTGGACCCCTTGCGCCACTTGGGCCTCGCTCTGACCTGGCGGTTGGAGGGCGAGCGTACCCGGTGCGGGCGCCGGTGAGAGGCCGGGATGGAGCATGGCCTGGACGCGATCCGAGTACTGAGGGAAGTTCTGTTCGTACCAGGTCACCAGATCCTGGAACAGGTGCGAGAGGTGCATGGTGGTTCCCTGCTTGAAGTACCCGTTGGGCCACTGATCGGTGAGGCCGGGCAGGGTCTCCAGATTGGCGATGACGCCAGGTCCCATATTCGAATCCAGGGTGGTGGCGAAGCCGAGGAAACCCTGTGCCACGCGGGGAATCGACTTCGCACCGGGGATATCGGCTGCCAGCGCCAGCTTGCTCGGCAGGCCCTGCTGCCCGTAGAAACCGCCCCCGGAGAACCCCTGGCGGATACTCGTCACCTTGAACAGGCTGCCCGCCCGATCGCTTCCAGCCCCGAAGAGGGTGTTGCTGGCCGCTTTGATGTTGGCGAGCGAGTCACTGCGGAGCAGCACGGCCACGTCGTTCTGTTCCAGGCGGACCGGTCCGAAGCCGGCCGGGGGCTGGTCGCTGGGGAACGTCCTGGCCTCCTGCACCGCATATACGGTACGGCCCTCCTTCTTGGAGGTCTCCAAATCGACCGGCAGATACGCCGGGTAGGAGGTTCCCGCTCTGAAGAAGTCCGACGTCTTTCCCAGGCTCGGGATGTAGTGGTGGAAGTAGGGAAGTCCCCAGGCTACCGTGGTGGCCACTCCTGTGGGGGTGGGCGGGAACTGGCGTTCCAGATCCAGGAGGACGGACTCGAGGTGGTGCTGCGCCTCCTGCAACGCCTTGGCGTTCGCCGACACATTCAGCCTCGCGGTAATGACATGATCGTGCAGGGCCGGCACCCGGACCGCAATCTTGCCATCGCTGCTCTTGACACCCGAGCCATCGACCATGACCACTTGCTCGTTCTGCAGGATGTATTGTTCCTGGCTGGTCGGGCTGTCGGTGGCAGTGGACCGGGATGGTGGTTCCGCAATGGTGTCGATCAACTCGTAGATGCCGGCGGATGCCAGAGCGGCACCAAAAGTGCCCGCTGTCCCTTGAAAGAGGCGTCGCCTACTCAGGATCCCGCGTGGTCGCCCCGTACGCTCATTTTCTTCGCTGTCTTTCATGAAACGTATTCACCTACTGGAGTAGACGTCCACCATCAGCCGGCATCGAGGTCCGCGCATCGGAGGAGGCAGGGGGTGAAACAGACGGTGCGGACCGGCGCCCGATCAGCCTGGTGGGCCAGTCGCCATCACCATCACCTGCTATGCCGCGATACAACCACACGCGGCCTGGGGCATTGAAGCCAACACGCGGCCTGGACCATTGAGTCAGCACCGACCGGGCGGCTCCAAAACCTGTCGGCTCGTCCAGGACGAAATTCCCCGCCGCCGCTTCTTCACCACCAGGCCCGAGGCGAACCTCGCCCTCTTCGGATGCGTCGACGGCTTCCGCGATCCCCGCCGCATCCAGAAACGGCTCGGCCGTCTCGGCCCGTCGAATTCGCGGAGCAGCACCACGTCGACCCGACAACGACCGCCCAAGCATTTACGCCCAACCGGCAGCGACTGGGTGCCGGAGACAGAAAAACTCCGTGGCGATCCGGCCGATGTCCTTCTTCCACAGGCCGAACCGCTCGACGTAGGCGCCGCCCGTGCCGACGAACCGACGGCAGGGGACGGCGGCTTTCGCTCAGTGGCTGCCGGTCAGGAACACCGAACGCAGCGTCAGGCGGTCCGTGGCGGGGTTTCCGTGCGGACGCAGCGTCCAGGAGGCGCCGGTGCAGTTCGGCTCGGTGAACACCACCACCCACTCGTCGGTGTCGTTGTGCGGGGCGAACGCGGGCTCGGAGCTGCCCGGGTCCGCGACCTCGGGCAGAGTGATGCAGCCGGGGCCGGCCGGGTCATGGAGAGTGGCCGACCGGGGCGAGCCGTCGAGGCCCACGAACTTGTAGGAGAAGTCACCGGTGGCGGCGCTCGCGGAGGTCGGCAGGGTGACGACGAGAGCGAGCGCACCGAGTGCGGCGGCCGCGGTGTGGCGAAGGCGCATGAAAACCGTCTCTGTCTGAGGGTGACTCCCCGAGGAGCCCGCGGACCCGGGACGTAGCTGGGTCCGCCGCGTACTCCATCCCCGGGCGGCGGATCCCGATACGTGATGTCACTCCAACGAAGCATTACAAAACGATCCTTCGGATGCCATATCAGTGAATCCTCCATCCGCCTCTGAGTCGCCGGACACCGTCTAGGGCACCCCGAGTTCGAACAGCGCGTACCCCGCGTACGAGCCGGAGGCCAGGGCCGCGAGGCCCAGCACGAGGCACTGGCAGGGCAGGCCGACCCGGCGCAGCGCGACCGCGAGCGGCACGAACAGCGGGAAGGCGGGCAGCAGATAACGCGAGACGTTCGCGAAGTACTGCTGGCTGCCCAGCACCAGCGCCAGGGTGAGCACCGTGTGCACGACCACCACCGCCGGCGGCCGCAGCCGGATCAGCAGCGGCAGCAGTGCGAGGTCCAGCAGCACGACACCGACACCGATGACGTCCGCGAACGGGAGCGCGAAGAGATAGCCGAAGTGGCCCACGGCGACCGACGTCAGGACGTCCAGAGTCTGCCTGCCGTAGTCGAACTCGTGCCCCCACGCGGCCGACTGGAGCCTGAAGTAGCCGCCGTAGTCGCCCATCCGGTGGCCCACCCAGCCGAGGTACCCGAGCAGGCCCAGCGGGGCCACGAGCATCGCGGTCAGCGGACGGGCGACACCGTCCTCGCGCCGGCGCAGTGCGAGCAGCCCGGCCAGGGCGAGCGCGGCGATCAGGGCGGCGGCGGTGGGCCGGTTGAGCCCGGCCGCGAAGGTCAGCACACCGGCCGTCAGCCAGCGGCGGGTCAGTACCGCGTACAGGGCCCACGCGGCGAGGGCCACGTACAGCGAGTCCGAGTACACCGCCCACTCCACGCCGGAGCCCGGCCACACGGCCCAGAGCCCGGCCGCCGCCAGCCCCGCCCGACGGCCGCCGAACCACGCGGCGACGGCATGGATCCCCAGCGCCGCCACGAACGAGGCCACCACCGACACCAGCAGCCCCGCACCGAACGGGCCGAGACCGGTGACCTCCATGGCCAGCCGCATCAGCGCCGGGTACAGGGGGAAGAACGCGGCCGAGTTGCCCTGGAGGGTGATCATGCCGGTGGCGCCGGGGACCGGGACCAGCGCGGGGTGGTAGCCGTGCAGGGCGATCTGCTCGTACCACCAGCCGTCCCAGGTGCCCAGCACGTCCCAGGTGTGCGCGCCGCCCCCGAAGCGCGGATGCTTCCTGCGGAAGTCCCCGGCCGAGTCCAGCAGATACATGAACGAGCCGAAGCCGATGAGCTTCAGGACCCCGTACATCGCGAGGACCGGGCCGTAACGGCGCAGCCACCGCAGGAGAACAGGGGTGTCCGGAGCGCCCGGAGCGGGGGCCTCGGGCAGGACCGGGGGCGTGATGGTCACGGTTGTCGTCACAGGTGCTTTCACGAGGCCGCGGACTCCGTCCGGTTCCGCCGGAGCGGCCACAGCCCCGGCACGAGGGCCAGATGGGTGGCGGCCAGTACGGCGAGTTCGGCGCGGTGCCCGGCGGCGGGCACGGTGTACCGCAGGGCGGCGAGCGAACCGGCGGAGAGCGCCAGCCGGACGGCCAGGGCGGGCAGTGGAAGCGCGCCGAGGGCCGTCTGGACGAGAGTCCAACAGGCAAGCAGTGAAAGGGAGTTGGCTATCTGCTCGCCGGTGACCGGGCGTACGGCCGCGTACAGCAGGAGATGCCCGAGAGCCGTGACGACCGCCGGTGTCGCGGACCGCCGTTCTCGCCGGGCCGTCGGCAGCGCGCCCCGGGCCAGCGCCCAGCCGACCCTCGCGACCCCGCGCAGATCGGCCACCGCGGTGGACAGCAGCGCGACCCTGCTGTCCGGGTCGTCCACCCAGTCGACCGGCACCTCGTGGATGCGCAGCCCGGCCCGCTCGGCGACGACCAGCAACTCGGTGTCGAAGAACCAGCCGGAGTCCCGCACCAGCGGCAGCAGCCGCTCGGCGGCGTCCCGGCGTACCGCCTTGAAACCGCACTGCGCGTCCGAGAACCGGACCGAAAGGGTGCAGCGCAGCAGGACGTTGTAGCAGCGGGAGACGATCTCCCGCCGGGGGCCGCGCACCACCCGGGAGGCGGGCGTCAGCCGGGTGCCGATGGCCAGGTCGGAGTGGCCCGAGAGCAGCGGGGCGACGAGCGGCAGCAGCGCCGCGAGCCCGGTCGACAGGTCCACGTCGAGATAGGCGAGGACAGGCGCCCGCGACCGCGACCAGGCGGCCCGCAGCGCCCGGCCGCGCCCCTTCTCGGCCAGCCGTATCCACTCCACCTCGGGCAGTTCACCGGCGAGCCGGGCGGCGATCAGCGGGGTGGCGTCCGTGCTGGCGTTGTCGGCGACGGTGATACGGAAGGGGTACGGGAAGGTCTCCCGCAGATGGGCGTGGAGCCGTCGCACGCTCGGCTCCAGGTCGGTCTCCTCGTTGAACACCGGCACGGCCAGGTCCAGGACCGGCTCGTCGTGGTGGCTCGGGGGCGGGGCGGCCGGGGCCGGTGAGGTGGCTTCGGGAGGCATGAGCGGGGAGCGTTTCATGGTGTTTTTTCGCATTCGTACTCGTTCTCGGGGCGTGCCGAAGGCACACCCGGCGGGGGAGGGATGAGGGACGGGGGCTGCTCGCTATCCGGCCGAGCCGGCCGAGGTCGACGGGTCGGCTCCCTCGGTCACGGGCGGCGACGGAGGGGACGAGGTGGACGTGGAGTTCCCGGACGTGTCCGTGGACGTGCTCTCCGACGAGGTCGCGCCCGAATCCGGGGTGGTGGTCCCGGACGGCGTCGACGAGGCCGAGTGACCGTTCGTGGCGGAGACGGGGGCCGAGGGCGTGGAGGTGTCCTCGGGCGGCGGGGCCGAGGTCGTGGCGCCGGTGGCCGGTGCGGTGGGGGTTGGGCTCGGCCCCGGTGTCGTGCCCGTGCTCGGGCCGGGGCTGGTCGCGGGCCACGGGTGCGGCGCGCCGGGCTCGCCACGGACGCCGGAATGGGGCCACAGGAAGAGACCCAGGCCGAGCCCGGCGGCCGCGAGGACACCGCCGGCCGCCCGCCGGGCCGCGCGGGCCCGCCGCCGGGCCTGCACACCGGCCCGCAGCCGGTCCCGGTGCCTGGGCTCGAACGCCGCCGGTTCCCGTTCGCCGTGCATCAACTGCGTCAGCTGCCGCTCGAAGTGGTCCATGGCTTCTCCCTCACCCCACCGGCTCGATGACGTCGGTCAGCAGCCGGCGCAGCCGGGCCACACCGCGTGCCGCGTGCGACCGGGCCGTACCCACCGGGCACCCCAGCACCTCGGCCACCTGCCGGTCGGGCAGGTCCTGGTAGTAGCGCAGGACGACCGCGGCCCGCTGGCGCGGGGTCAGCAGGGCGAGCGCGGCCTCCAGACGGGACCGCTCGGCGACGGCCGCCGACAGGTCACCGGCCGCCGCGACCTCGGGCAGATCCTCGACGGGGCGCTCGCCCCACCAGCGGCGCCGTGCCGAGCGCGCGGCGGCACGCGCCAGCACCTTGCGGACGTACGCCTCCGGTGCCTCGTCGGCGATCTTCGGCCAGACGAACCACAGTTTGACCAAGGACTCCTGCAACAGATCCTCGGCCCGATGCCGATCGCCACCGGTGAGCAGACGGGCCAGATGGAACAACCCCGACCAGCGGGCCGCCACGAACTCGTCGTACTCACCGGCGCGAGCCTGCTCCGTTCCCTCGGTTCCCACGGTCCCCGCTCTCCCCGGCTGCCTACACCTGGGAAAAGGCCCTGGGACCGACGGAACGCTGCACTCGGCCGAGGTGATCCCCGTCACGTGCGGGCCGCCGCGTAATTGCGTGGCCGACCGGGGCGCCGCCGCCGTATGCTCCCCGCGATGACCACTCACTCTGATCACAGATCGGGGGTCCCGTCCGCGCAAGGTGAGGCCTGATGGCCACTCACCCCGTGTACGAGGACACCCGGCTTCTCCTCTGGCGGCGGGTGCGCGAGTTCGCCGTGCCGCCCGCCATGATCGAAACCGCGACCGCCCGGCGCGCTGCCGGGGACTGGGCGGGGGCGTGTGCCGCCGCCGGTTTCGACGTCGACCTCAACCTGCGTGACCTGGCCCGTACCCGGGGCCGGGACGTCATGGAACGGATCCGCGCCGACCTGCGGCGCCTCGCCCCCGAACTGCTGCGCTGGCACCTGCCGAGAATCGCGCCCGACGGGCTGCTGCGGCCCGGGCTGACCATGCCGCTCGCCCGCTATGACGTCGGGCAGGGAGCCGTGGAGCTCGTGGCCCGGACACCGCCGGCCTGGGCCGACGCCGGGCAGCGGGTCAGCCTCGCGATCTGGGACGGAAACCTGCGCGAGCCCACCGCCCGGGGGCATCCGCATCCGCGCCCCAGCCGCCGGTTCCGCTTCGACCTGCACCGCCATCTGTGGGACGCGGGCGCCGCCGGCGACCTACGGACCCGGTCCGGCGGCGAAAGGACGCACACGGGCTTCGCCGCCGGACCGCGTACCCACTCGGACCTCGCCGTCGAACCGCGTACGGACTTGGGCTTCGTCGCCAATCCGCGTACGGACTTGGGGTTCGTCGTCGGACCGCGTCCCCACTCGGACCTCGCCGTCGGACCGGCGCGTACCGACCTGGGCTTCGTCGCCGAACCACGCACCCACTCGGACCTCGCCATCGAACCGCGTACCGACCTGGGCTTCGCCGTCGAACCGCGTACCGACCTGGACTTCGCCGTCGAACCGCGTCCCCACCCGGGCCCCGCCGTCGAACCGCGCCCCCACCCCGGTGCCGGTCCGTTGCCCTCGTCGTGTGCGATCGACCGTTGGGCGGACGAGGGGCGGATCGTGCTGCGTGCCGAGGGGCGGGACAGCGGAACCGTCGCCGTGCACCTGCGCGGCCGGCAGCGGCTCGCCCTGCACCTCGCGGCCGACGGGACGACGTCCACGAGCCCTGGCGGGCACACCGGTTCACTGCCCGTGCTGCCCGACGCGGCGACCTGGACCCTCCCCGACCTGGAGCTGCTGCGCGCCGGGCTGATCGACGCCGGGCAGCTGCATCCGCTGGTCGCGGAGGCGCTCGTATCCGGATACACACCGGCCGCCCGGATCCGGAACGCGGATCCGGCCGGGCAGCCACGCCTCGTGGAGTGCCGGGGCGCCCTCCACCGCATCGGCCTGGTCGACGGGGTGCTGTCCCCGCTGGACCACGCCCGAGACGAACTGCGGCGTGAGGAACTGCTGGTGGCGCTCGGCGGGCCACCGCTGCCCTGCCTGCGGGTCATCGACGAGGCACACCGCCGCCCGGACTGCCTCACCGGCGTACGCGAACGGCTCGACCACGGGGACATCGCCGGCGCGCTCGCCGTCGTCGAAGGACTGCTGGGGCCCGAAGCCGTGCTGCGTGACGGCCCGTTGAGGGACGAACTGGAGTCGGCCGCGCGCCGGCGCATCGCGTACGGCCTCTACCGGGCTGGCCTCGCCGGACCCGGAACCGGCCCTGTCCGTACCCGGCAACGCCGGCGACCACGCTCCCGCGACCCACGCCTCGGCCCGCGCCCCGCCAGCTGGCGCTGACCCACACCCACTTGCTCACTCACACCCCAAGGTGATCAGACATGCCCATGCGCGTTTCCACCCGACTCGACGTCGCTGAAGACCTTTTGAAGCTGCTCGGCGACTCCGCCACCGAACCCCGCCCCGACACCCAGCTGGAGGCGCTCACCCTCGCCGTGGCCGCCGACATGCCCGTCCTCCTGTGGGGCGAGCCCGGCATCGGCAAGACCGCCGCCCTGACCCAGCTGGCCGACTCCCTCGACCTGCCGCTGACCACGGTGATCGCCAGCGTGCACGAGCCGTCCGACTTCTCCGGGCTGCCCGTCGTGGGCGACGACCCCGCCGTCCAGGGCGTCCCGATGGCTCCGCCGGACTGGGCGGTACGGCTGGTGAAGGCCGGCCGGGGCCTGCTCTTCCTCGACGAACTGTCCACCGCGCCGCCGGCCGTGCAGGCCGCCCTGCTCCGGCTCGTCCTGGAACGACGGGTCGGCGCGCTGCGACTCCCGCCGGCGGTACGGATCGTGGCGGCGGCCAACCCACGGTCCTCGGCGGCCGACGGCTGGGAGCTGAGCCCGCCGCTGGCCAACCGGTTCGTGCATCTGCAGTGGGCCCACGACCACGAGGTCGTGGTACGCGGTCTGGGCGGCACCTGGCCCCGGGCGACCCTGCCCCGGCTCGACCCGGAAAGGCTCTCCGCCGCCGTGGACTTCGCGCGCCGCGCGGTGTGCGGTCTGCTCGCCACCCGCCCCACGCTCGTCCACCGGCTGCCCAGCGGCGAGACGCGCAGGGGCGGCGCCTGGCCCTCGCCCCGCAGCTGGGACATGACCCTGCGGCTGGTCGCCTTCGCGCACGCCGCCGGCTCCTCCCGGGACGTGCTCTCCCTGCTGGTGCGGGGCACGGTCGGGGACGGCCCGGGGCTCGAACTCCTCGCGAGCGTGGACCGGATGGAGCTGCCGGATCCCGAGATCCTGCTCGCCGATCCGGGTGCCGCCGAGCTGCCCGAGCGCGGCGACCTGCGGCAGGCCGTGCTCGACGGCGTGGTCGCCGCCGTGCGCGAGCGTCCCGACCGGGCCCGCTGGGACGCGGCCTGGGCGCTGCTGGTCCGTGCGCTGGACACCGGTGCTCCGGATCTGGTGGTCGTGCCCGCCACCACCCTCGCCTCGCTCCGCCGGGAGGACTGGGACGTGCCCGAGGCCGTCGAACGCCTCGCCGGAGCCGTCTCGGTGTCCCGTCGGGCCGAACGGGCCGCCCAGCGCGTCGCGGCGAAGGCCGGCCGATGAGCACCGCACCGGCCGGGACGCTGGACCTGGAGAAGCTGTACGCGGCCCGGTTGCAGGCAGCCCGGGCCCGGCCCTACCTCGCCACCGCGCTGTTCGCCCTGCACGTGGTGGAGTCGCGGCAGGTGCCGACCATGGCCGTCGACGCCCACTGGCGGTGCTATGTCTCGCCGGCGTTCGTGGACCGGATGCCGGTGCAGGACCTGGCCGGCGTCTGGGTGCACGAGGTGTCGCACCTGCTGCGCGACCACCACGGGCGCAGCGACCGGGTCGCCAGGCAACGCGGGCTGACCGGGGCCGGCGAGCGGCTGCGGATGAACATCGCGGCGGACCTGGAGATCAACGACGACGCGTACGGCGACGGACTCGCCCGGCCCCAGGGTGCCGTCCGCCCACGCAACCTGAAGCTGGACGAGGGCCTGCTGATGGAGGACTACCTACGGCTGTTCCGGCTGGGACCGCTGACCCAGGCCCTCACCTGGCTGGACTGCGGCAGCGGCGCCGACGGCCGCGCACGGGACTGGGACCTGGGGCCGGACGGCGCGCACGGCCTCAGCGAGCAGGAGCGGGACGGGGTGCGGTTCCGGGTTGCGCAGGCCATCACCGGGCGCCCGGGCAGCACCCCGGACGGCTGGCGGCGCTGGGCGGAGGAGGCCTTCCACCCGCCGCAGCCGTGGCGGGAGCTGCTGGGCGCGGCGGTCCGCTCGGCGACCTCCGCCGCGGGTGCGGGCGACGACTACGACTACGGTCGCCCGTCGCGCCGTTCGGCAGGTCTGCCCGGCGTGGTGCTCCCCAGCCTGCGCCGCAGACCGCCCCGGGTCTCCGTGGTCATCGACACCTCCGGCTCGGTCAGCGACGCCGAACTGGGCAGCGCCCTGCTGGAGGTGGCGGCCATCGCCCGCGCCGTCGGCGGCCGCCGGGACCTGGTCAGCGTGGTCTCCTGTGACGCGGCGGCCCGGACCGTGCACCCCCTGTGCCGTGCGGAGGGCATCGCGCTGGTGGGCGGCGGCGGAACAGACCTGCGCGCGGGCTTCACCAGAGCGCTGCGGGCCCGCCCCGCCCCGGACGTCGTGGTGGCCCTGACCGACGGACAGACACCCTGGCCGGGGACCCAGCCGCCCTGCCGGACGGTGGTCGGTCTGTTCCCCCGCCACTGCGCCGGCACGTCGTACGACGAGGACGACCCCGACTACGTACCGGACGAACCGCCCGCCTGGGCCCGGGTCGTACACATCGGATGACCCTGTCTTCGGGGCTACTCCGCCCGGGTCGCCGCCAGGTAGTTGTACGCGGAGGCGCGGGAGATGCCGAGCCGGGTGGCGATCTGCTGGACCGCGCCGCGGACCGCGAAGACACCCTGTCGGTCGAGGTCCCGGAACAGTTCCAGGCGTTCGTCGCGGGTGAGTTGGGGCCACGGCCTGGCCTCGCGCAGCTGGCGGGTGTCGACGATGGAGTCCAGTACGGCGGTGATGTCGTCGCCGAACGTCGTGGTCGGCGGTGTCTCGGGCAGGGCCGCGACCCCGGCCAGGTCGCCGACCAGCGCATGGACCTGGGTCACGGCCGTGACGTCGAGGTTCACGCACAGCGCCCCGAACGCCGAACCGGCCGAGTCGCGCAGCACCATCGTGGAGGACTTGACCAGCTTCCCGTCCCGGGTGCGGGTGAGGTAGTTCAGCTCGTCGGCCGCCGCGTCGCCGGCCGCCAGCAGCTTCATGCCGATCTCGCTCATCGATCCGCCGACCCCGCGGCCGGTGACCGAGCCGGCGATCGCCACGACGGAGCGCTCGGGGCGGCGGAAGTCATGGATGACGACCTCGCAGAACGCGCCGAAGGTCGCCACGATCCCCTCGACGACCGGGGCCAGCGCGGCGATGATCGCGTCCTGCTCGGCCCGTGCCGCCGCACCGCCCGCCGTGCCCGTCGGTTCCTGTGCCATCCGCTCGCCTCCGTGTCCCCGCCCGGACCGGGTCTGGACTTCACGTCCAGATGATAGACAATAATTCCATACGGTCGGCGTCGAACGGCTGTGCTCGACGCCCATCCGGCGCCCGGCGGCGCCCAGAACGGAGGACGAACATGCCCGACACCCCGCCCGTGACCCTTCAGGACGTGCAGGACGCGGCCGCGCGGATCAAGGGAGTGGCGCACCGCACCCCCGTGCTGCGTTCGCGCACCCTGGACGAACTGGTCGGCGCCGAGGCCTTCCTGAAGTGCGAGAACCTCCAGCGCATCGGCGCCTTCAAGTTCCGGGGTGCCTACAACGCCGCGTCCCGGCTCTCCGCCGAACAGCTGGCCAAGGGCATCGCCGCCTACTCCTCCGGCAACCACGCCCAGGCCGTCGCCCTCGCCGCCCGCGAACTCGGCACCACCGCCGTCATCGTGATGCCCGAGGACACCCCACGCGCCAAGCTGGAGGCGACCGCCGGATACGGCGCGGAGATCGTGACGTACGACCGCTACACCGGCGACCGCGTCGCCATCGGCGAGGCCCTCGCCGCCGAACGCGGACTCGCCCTGGTGCCGCCGTACGAGCACCCGCATGTGATCGCCGGACAGGGTACGGCCGCCCTCGAACTCATCGAGGAGGTCGGTGAGTTGGACGCCCTGGTGGTGCCGGTCGGGGGCGGCGGGCTGATCGCCGGCAGCGCCACCGCGGCGAAGGGTCTGCTGCCCGGGATCCGGGTCGTCGGGGTCGAGCCCGAGGCCGGCGACGACACCAGGCGGTCCCTGGAGGCCGGGCACCGGGTGTCCATCCCGGTGCCGAGGACCATCGCCGACGGCCAGGCCGCCGACATCCCCGGTGAGCTGACCTTCTCCGTCAACCGGCGTCTGGTGGACGACATCTCACTGGTGAGCGACGACCAGATCCGGGACGCGATGCGGTTCGCCTTCGAGCGGATGAAGACCGTCCTGGAGCCGAGCGGCGCCACCGGTCTGGCCGCGCTGCTCGCCCACCGGGTGGCGCCGCTGCCGCGCCGGATCGGGGTCATCCTCTCCGGCGGCAACGTGGGCGCTGAGCGGTTCGCCGAGATCGTCACCGGCTGAGCAGCCCGCCGGCCCCGCCGGCCGGGGCGAGGCCGAGGGCTCCTGGTCAAGGAGGCTGGGGGGAGCAGGAGTTGGTGAGTTCCTGCGGCGGTCGGGGCGTCGCTTCCCGCCCGCCCCGGTTCAGCAGTCGCGGAACTCGGGTGACTGGTTGAGGATCTGCGAGCGCGTCGAGGTGAAGCGGGTGTGCGTCCGGCCGCCCCGAGCCTCGGGCGGGAACACCGCCACCCGGTGGCAGTTCTGGAAGGCGAGGGCGACCCCGAAGTGCCGTTCCAGGCTGGACCGGATCGCGTCGGACGACAGCGCCCGCAGCAGCTGCCCGCGCTCCCTCTCGGACGGCGGCGGGGTCTGGTTGTCGGCGAACTCGCGGGAACCGTCGCGCAGTTCACCGGTCAGGCGGGCGATGAGGTGGTAGGCGTACGGCAGGGACGTACGGACGGTTGCCACGAAGTCCTCCTCCCGTACCGCACCGTTCTCGGCTTCGGCGAGCAGCTGCGGGGAGACGTCGAGCGACATAGGGCTGTGTCCTGTTCTGTTCGAGGTGGGTGGATCGACAGGGGGGCGGGTTTCAGGCGAAGGCGGGCAGGGCCGCCGGACCGTGCCGGAAGTCCGGGTCGACCTGGGCGGCCAGATCCCGGCCGGTGGCCGCGTTCGCCCAGGCGGTGGCGTTGCGCAGATGGAACTCCACGGCATGCCGCTGGAAGGCGTCCCAGTCCTTGGCCCGCGCGTCCACGGCGGCCCGCAGCCGGTCCATGGCCCGGGAGTTGTGCGGCTCGAGCGCACCGCCGGCCCGGCCCTGCTCCTGGGCGCGGACGTACGACGACAGCTCGCAGTGGGCCAGCAGGTCGTCGCCCACCCGCTCGCGCAGGAAGGCGAGGTCGTCGGCGCCGGACACCTTGTTGCCGACCACGGCGACCGGGATGCCGAACTCGGCCGCGTGATCCCGGTACTGCCGGTGGACGGAGAGACTCTTGAGGGTCGGCTCGACCACCAGGAACGTCATGTCGAAGCGGGTGAAGAGGCCGGAGGCGAAGGCGTCGGCGCCGGCCGTCATGTCGACGACGACGTACTCGCCGGGCCCGTCCACCAGATGGTTGAGATAGAGCTCCACCGCGCCGAGCTTTGAGTGGTAGCAGGCCACCCCGAGGTCGCTCTCGGCGAACGCCCCGGTGACCATCAGCGGCACCCCGTCGACTGCCTGGACGTGGTGGGAGTGCACCTCGTCGTCGCCGAGCAGTCGCAGCAGCCGCGAGCCACGCCCGGGCGGGGTCGTCTTGACCATGGCCTCCCCGGACGCGATCAGGGGGTTCGTACCGCGCAGATAGTCCTTGATCGCACCCGTCCGCGCGCTCAGCGGCGGTGCTGTGAACAGCTCGTCCTCGCCGAGGCCGAGGGCGTGGGCCAGGTGCTGGTTGATGTCGCCGTCGATCGCGACGACCGGCGCGCCGGACCGCGCCAGCCGACGGATGAAGAGGGCCGACAGGGTGGTCTTGCCGCTGCCGCCCTTGCCGACGAAAGCCACACGCATCGCCTGGTCACCCTGTCCTGTTGAAAATGGATGTCATGATCATAGATTGGAGAGGGAGCCGGGTGCTGTCAAATCGGGATGGCCCAACCGGGTTGCGGACCGAAGGAGTTGACGGCGCCCCAGGTCCCGCCTTGACCCCCGTCGGCGGCAGACCTAGCCTCCAGCCAACACACCTGGACGGATGGGTCGACGATGGCGGACACGCGGGAACCCGGCCGGCAGCTCCAGGTGGAGACCCACGGCCTCGACGTGATCGGCGACGCCGACCGCAAGGGCACCCCGCGCACGCTGTTCTGGCCCTGGTTCGGCGCGAACGTCTCCGTCCTCGGAATGAGCTACGGCGCCTTCGCGCTCGGCTTCGGCATCTCCTTCTGGCAGGCGCTGGCCGCCGGAGTCCTCGGCATCCTCGGCTCCTTCCTGCTCTGCGGCTTCGTCGCGGTCGCCGGGAAACGTGGCTCGGCACCCACGATGGTGCTCAGCCGGGCCGCGTACGGCGTGCGCGGGAACCGGCTGCCATCGGTGGTCTCGTGGGTGCTCACCGTCGGCTGGGAGACCGTCCTCATCGCCCTCGCCACCATGGCCACCGCGACCGTCCTCGCCCGGCTGGGCCGGGGCGGCGGCACCGGGACCGAGGTGGTCGCCCTGGTCGTGGTCTGCGCCCTGACCGTGATCGGCGGAGTGATGGGCTTCGACCTGATCATGCGGCTGCAGACCGTGATCACGGTGGTGACCGGCGTCCTCACCCTCGGCTACGTCGGGCTGGTGGCTGACCACATCCACTGGGCGACGGTGCGCGCGATCCCGTCCGGTTCCGCCCAGGAGTTCATCGGCGCGCTGGTGTTCATGATGACCGGGTTCGGACTCGGCTGGGTCAACGCGGCCGCCGACTACTCCCGTTACCTGCCCCGCGGCTCCTCCGGCCGGGGCGTGATCGGCTGGACCACCTTCGGCAGCTCCCTCGCCCCGCTCCTCCTGCTGGTCTTCGGCCTGCTGCTCGCGGGCTCCTCCGACATGCTGGACAAGGCGATCGCCGCCGACCCCATCGGCGCGCTGACGACCGTCCTGCCCACCTGGTTCCTGGTCCCCTTCGCCGTCGTCGCCGTGCTCGGCCTGGTCGGCGGCGCGGTCCTGGACATCTACTCCTCGGGCCTCGCGCTGCTCTCCGCGGGCCTGCGGGTGCCGCGCTACCTGGCCGCCCTGGTCGACGGCGTCCTGATGACCGCCGGCGCGGTCTACATCGTCTTCTTCGCCGACGACTTCCTCGGCCAGTTCATGGGGTTCCTCACCACACTCGGCGTGCCGATCGCCGCCTGGTGCGGCATCATGCTCGCCGACCTCGCGCTGCGCCGCCGCGACTACGACGAGGCCGACCTCTACCGCCCGGCCGGCCGTTACGGCGACGTACCGCTGCCGCCCCTGCTGCTCACGCTGACCGCCACGGCCCTCGGCTGGGGCCTGGTCACCAACACCGCCGCGAGCTGGCTGACCTGGCAGGGCTATCTGCTGGGCCCGCTCGGCCTCGGCGGAAAATCGGGCGCGTGGGCGTACGCCAATCTGGGTGTCCTGGCCGCACTCGCACTCGGCTTCGCCGGCACCCTGGCGCTGAGCCGCGGCAGGATCCGTGCCCAGGAGACCCGCACCGCGACCACTCCGGCGCCGCCGGACTGACCACCCGGCCGGGCCCGCGGCCCGCAGGACCATCCAGCCCGTCACCAGGCCGGAGCCGCCCTTCGGCCGTCCGGGGGCTAGAGCCCGGACGCATGGCCCGGCGCCGACCGGGTACGCGTGCCGTGGCCGCCCGGTACTCGCCGGTCCCTGCGGCCCGTACCACCACTATCTGGGGATCTGTCATGGAGACACCCGCACACGACGACTTTCCGACGCCGGCCCAGCGGGCGCTCGACACGCTGGCCGTGAACGCCGAGGACCGTGACGCACTGGACACGCTCGCGCACAGCGACGTGCTGGTCCCGGTGCCGGACGACGCGGCGGAGGCGGCCGACCCCGCCATGATCGCGCTGCCCGTCCTGGAACGCCCCGACGGCGACCCCGTCGTCCCCGTGTTCACCTCGGAGGGAGAGCTGACCGGCCTGCTGCCGACGGTCTCCCGCTACCGCCTGGTGCCGCTGGGCGCGCTCGCCCAGCAATGGCCCGAGGACAACCTGTCGCTCGCCATCGACGGCAGCTCGACGCATGCGCTGACGCTCACCTCCGAGGGCGTGCGCACCCTGCTGGCCCGGCCGACGGGCTGACGACGGGTCCCGGTCACCGGGAGGCCGCCGTGCGGGTCAGAATGGCCCCATGGAATGGATCTCCGGGGTGGCCGGGGGACTGGTACTGATCCTGGTCCTGCGCAGCATCCTGCGCACTCTCGTGGTTCCCCGGGGCCTGTACTCCGTGCTGGTGTACCGGCTGTGGTGGACCCTGCGCAAGCTGCTCTGCCTCACCGCGCGCGGTCGCGACTACCGGGCGATCGACCGGGCGGAGACCTGGCTCGCCCCACTGATGCTGATCGGCATGCTCGCCGCCTGGCTCGGTGGGGCGTTCCTCGGCTTCGGCCTGCTGCTCTACGCGTTCTCCCCGCTGTCCTGGAGCATCGCGTTCCGGGAGGCCGGATCCAGCCTGTTCACCCTCGGGTTCGCCAGCGGAGCCCGGCTGCGGCTGTCCGCGCTCGACTTCGTCGCCGCCGCCACCGGCCCCGTCGTCATCGCCCTCCAGATCGCCTACCTCCCCACGCTGTACGCGGCCTACAACCGCCGCGAACTGGAGGTCACCCTCCTGCAGTCCCGGGCCGGCGAACCCGCCTGGGGCCCGGAGATCCTGGCCCGGCAGTGGCTGGTCGACACCGAGGTCGCGCTGCCCCAGCTGTACCGGGCCTGGGAACGGCTGGCCGCGGACATGGGGGAGAGCCACGCCACCTACCCGGTGCTGCTGGCGTTCCGCTCGCCCCGCCCCTACCGCAGCTGGCTGGTCGGCCTGGTCGCCGTCATGGACGCGGCCGCCCTGCAGCTCGCGCTCAGCCCGCGCGCCGCCCCGCCGGAGGCCCGCCTGGTGCTGCGCGCGGGGTTCACGGCCCTGCGCGACATCGCCGCCTCGGTACGGGCGACCTTCGACTCCGACCCGCCCCCGGACGCCCCGATCGACCTGACGTACGGCGAGTTCGAGGCGGCCGTGGCCATGCTGGAGAAGACCGGCTTCCGCGCGGAACGCGGCACCCGGGAGGCCTGGCCGCACTTCCACGGCTGGCGGGTCAACTACGAGGCCGTGGCCTACGAACTGTGCCGCCGGTGCGACGCCGTACCGGCGCTGTGGACCGGCGGCCGCGACTTCCCGTCGGAACCGATCCCGCCGATGCGCCCGGTGGACCGCCAGCCCCCCGAAGGACAGCGGGAAGTTCCCCCCGGCCACGGGTAGCGCGGCCCATCCTGAGGGAAGATCCCAGCAGGGGCCGGGGAGACCGAGAGGGGCGGATCGTCGTGAGGGTCGTCCTGCTGGGCACCGCAGCCGGTGGCGGATTCCCGCAGTGGAACTGCGCCTGCGTGCTGTGCGCCGCCGCCCGGGACGGCAAGCTGCCGTCCCGTACCCAGGAGTGCGTGGCCCTGACCGGCAACGGCCGGGACTGGTGGCTGCTGAACGCCTCGCCGGACATCCGCGCCCAGCTCACCGCCACCGCGGTGCTCTGGCCTGGTCCGGGCCCCCGGGAGACCCCGGTGCGCGGAGTGCTGCTCACCGACGCGGAGGCCGACCATGTCACCGGTCTGACCGTGCTGCGCGGGGCACCGGACCTGAAGGTGTACGCGGCCCCGCCGGTGCGGACGCTGCTGGCCCCGGCCCGTGGCGCCCTCGACCGCTACGCCCCCTGGGAGTGGGCCGACAGCCTGGCCGACGGCGGTTTCGTGCTGTCCGGCGGCCTGGTCGTGACCGCCCATCCGGTGAGCGCCAAGGCCCCGAAGTACGTGCCGGCCGCACTCGCCGAGGCGGACGGCCGCTGGGTCACGGCATACCGCGTCGAGGACCTGGCCACCGGAGGAGTCCTGCTCTACGCACCCTGGGTCGGCGCCTGGAGCGACACACTCGACGAGCTGTGCGCGGAGGCCGACTGCGTCCTGCTGGACGGCACCTTCTTCACCGCCGACGAGCTGGGCACGACGGTCCGGTCCGGGCCCGGGCAGGCCGCCATGGGCCACCTCCCGGTCTCGGGTCCGCACGGCAGCCTCGCCGCCCTGGCCCGGCATCCCCGCACCCGGCGGATCTACACCCACCTCAACAACACGAACCCCCTGGTGGACCCGGCCTCCCGGGCCCGCGCCCAACTGGCCGAGGAGGGCATCGAAGTGCTGCCGGACGGCATCGAGTTCGCGCTCTAGCCGGCGGCCGGGCCCTCGAGCATCCGCTCCAGCGCGGCCCGCTGCAGTGGTCGTACCTCGGCGTGCACGGCGCGGCCCCTGGCGGTGAGCGCGACCCACACGCCCCGCCGGTCCTCGACGCACACCGACCGCTCCACCAGGCCGTCCTTCTCCAGCCGCCCGATCAGCCGGGACAGCGCGCTCTGGCTCAGATGCACCCGTCCCACCAGGTTCTGCACCCGGCAGTGGTCGCCTTCGGCGGGCGACTCGGTCGCCAGCAGGTCGAGCACCTCGAAGTCGCTCGCGCCCAGCCCGTGCGGGTGCAGCACCCGGTCGATCTCGCACATCGTGCGCGCGTGCACCGACAGGATGTCCCGCCAGCGCTCCTCCAGCCGGGCCTCGGCCGTCTTGACTGCCATACCCGCACCGTAGCACCGATCCGGCCAATCGTTGAGTGTGCAACTAGTGCGGGTGCAAGCAGCGTTCCGCGGGTCGCGCAAGGACGAGTACGACGGTCAGGCCACCGGGTCCTGGAGCAGCCCCACCATGTTCCCGTCGGCGTCCTTCACGGAGGCGACCAGCCGGCCGTTGCCGACGTCCCGGGCGTCCTGGACCAGCTCCGCACCGGCCGCCAGCAGCGCCGCGAGCCGCTCCCGCAGATCGGTGACATGCCAGAACGGCGTCGGCCCGGTCAGCCCCTGGGCGTGCCCGTTCGGGTCCAGGCCGACGTCCTGCCCGGCGGCCTTGTACCCGATGTAGTACGGCTCGTCGGCGAACGGCTCGACGCCCAGCAAGGCGGTGAACAGCGCCTTGGCCCGCTCCGCGTCCTTCACGGGGTAGATGATCGTCTGGATGCCTGCGGTCATGGTCTTCTCGCTCCTCGTACCTGGCTGCCCGGCGCGGTCCGTCCGGTGGTTCCCACGCTAGGAGGGCGAGGGGCGGCACGGCTTCTCGAAAACTGACCGGCTGCCGGCCGCCCGTCCCACGCCTCAGGCCGACCCGCGCCGCACCAGCTCCGTCGGCAGGATCACCGCCGCCGGGTCCTCGCCGCCTATCTGGGCGAGCAGGACGCGGACCATCTCGGTGCTGATGCGGTCCCAGGGCTGCCGGATCGTGGTGAGCGCCGGCGACACGGCGGTCGCCACCGGGGAGTCGTCGAAGCCGCCGACAGCGATGTCATCCGGGACCCGCTTGCCGGTGCGTTGCAGCACCGTCAGCACACCCTGCGCCATCAGGTCGGAGGCCACGAACACGGCGTCCAGGTCCGGGGCCTGCGCGAGCAGCCGCTCGGCGCCGGCCTCGCCGCTGGCCCGGCTGTAGTCCCCGGAGACGATCAGCGACTCGTCGATCCCGACGCCCGCCTCCGCGAGGACCTCCTTGTACCCGGCGAGCCGCTCGACACCGCCGGGGGTGTCCAGCGGACCGGTGATCATGCCGATCCGGCGGCGCCCCACGGCCAGCAGATGCCGGACCATGTCCCGGGCGCCGTCCCGGTCGTCGGCGGCCACGTAACTCACCTTCGAGCCGAGCCCGATGGGCTTGCCGCAGGCGACCAGTGGCACACCCGCCGCCCGCAGCTCCTCGGCGACCGGGTCGCCGGAGTGGCTGGACACCAGCAGCACCCCGTCGACGTGCCCGGCGGTGATGTACCGCGTGATGCGGCGCCGTTCGTCCTTGGTGCCCGCCAGCATCAGCAGCAGCGGGATGTCGTGCCCGGCCAGCGCCTGGGTGCAACCGCTCAGCAGCACGTTGAAGTTGGGGTCCTCGAAGAACCTCTCCTGGGGCTCGGTCAGCAGGAAGCCGACCGAGTCCGAACGTCCGGTGATCAGCGAACGGGCGTGCCGGTTCACCACGTACCCGGTGCGGCGGATGGCGTCGTTCACCGCCTGCTCGGCGGCGGGGCTGACGTAGTGGCCGCCGTTGAGCACACGCGAGACCGTCCCTCGTGAGACACCGGCCTCGCGCGCCACGTCGTGAATCGTCGGCGGTTTGCGCCGGCCCCCCGCATTGCTGCCCATGGTCATGACTTTACGGCCCCGGACAGCAGGTCAAGGCTCCAGAAGCGCTGAATGACCAGGAACAGCGCGATCAGCGGCAGCACGGCCAGGAACGCCCCGGTGATCACCAGGGTGTACAGCGCGGGAGTGTTGGCGCCCTGTTCGAGAAGCGTGTACAGACCGAGCGTGAGCGGGAACTTCTCGTCGTCGCTGAGCATGATGTACGGCAGCAGGAAGTTGTTCCAGACGGCCACGAACTGGAAGAGGAACACCGTGACCATGCCGGGCATCATCATCGGCATCGCGATCCGGGTGAAGATCCGCCACTCGCCGGCCCCGTCCATCCGCCCGGCCTCGATCACGTCCGTGGGCACGGCCGCGGCCGCGTAGATGCGGGAGAGATAGACGCCGTACGGGGAAAGGATCTGCGGCAGCAGCACGGACCAGTAGGAGTCCGTGAGATCGGCCTTGGCCAGCAGCAGGTACTGCGGGATGGCGAGGATGACCGGGGGCATCAGCACGCCGGCCAGCAGCACGTTGAAGAGCGACTCGCGGCCCGGGAAGCGGTAGGTGGCGAGGGCGTAGCCGCTGAAGGCGGAGACACAGGTCGACAGCAGGGCGCCCAGACCGGCGTACAGGGCGGAGTTGCCCATCCAGGTCCAGTAGACGCCGTCGCGGTAGGCGTTCAGGTCCTTGAGGTTGTCCAGGAAGCCGCTGCCCGGCAGGAAGGTGAAGGTGGAGAACAGTTCGCTGCCGGACTTGGTGGACGCGATCACCACCCAGGCCACCGGCAGCAGGGTGTAGATCGCACCCAGCAGCAGGGTGAGCGTCGGGATCAGGGCGATCCGGCGGCGCGGCGGCGGCCCCTGGGCGGTACCGGGAGTCGTACCGGCCGCCGGGGCGGCCTTGCGGACGGCAAGAGAACTCATCCTGCTGCCTCCTGCCTGTTACGGCGGTTCGCGGCCCGCAGGAACCCGAAGGACAGCACCAGCGTGGCGAGGGCGATGAGGGTCGCCTCGGCCGCCGCCGAGTAGATGTCCCCCTTGCGGAAGGCGTCCTCGTACACCTTCATCAGCGGACTCCAGGTCGTGTTGACCGAGTTGGTGAGGGGCTTGAGGGTGGTCGGCTCGTTGAAGACCTGGAGCGTCGCGATGATCGAGAAGAAGAAGGTCAGCACCAGCGAGGGCGCCACCATCGGGATCTTGATCCGGAGGGCGGTCTGCAGCGGGGTGGCGCCGTCCAGCTTCGCCGCCTCGTGGACCTCGGCCGGGATGGACCTGAGCGAGGTGTAGATGACGATCATGTTGAAGCCGGTGCCGCCCCAGACCGCGATGTTGGAGAGGGCCAGGTAGAGCGGGCCGCCGTCCAGCAGGTTCGGCTGCGGCAGGTGCAGTTTGTCGAGCACGTAGTAGAAGGGGCTGACGTCCGGCAGGTACAGGAAGCCCCACAGCAGCGCGGCCACCACGCCGGGGATGGCGTACGGCAGGAAGATCGCGAGCCGGGTGAAGGGGGCCAGCCGGACCCGCTCGCTGTCGAGCATCAGCGCGAACAGCAGGGCGAGGCCCAGCATCACCGGGACGACGATGCAGCCGTAGCCGACGACGCGCAGCGCGCCGGCCCAGAACTCGTTGTCGGTGAGGGCGTCCCGGTAGTTCTCCAGTCCGGCCCAGACCTCGCTGCGGGCGCCCGCGCCCAGGCCGAGCCCGGAGACGTGCACCTTGCGGAAGCTGAGCCAGACCGCGTACCCGATGGGCAGCGCGAAGAACAGGGCGAAGAGGGCGGTGGCGGGGAGGAGGAAGGTGTACGGGGCCCCCTTGACCCCGTACGACCTCCGGCTGGTGGGGCTGGTCACTGAGAGACCTCGAAGCCCTGCTTCTTCATGTCGGCGACCGTGGCGTCCTGCATGGAGTTCAGGGCGGTCACGAAGTCCGACTTGTTCTTGGCGGCGGCGCCGAACGCGTCGTTGAACGACGTGTAGGCGACGTTCACGTTCGGCCCCCAGGCGGAGGGCGCCGTGGTCTTCGCGATCTCGGCGGCCTCGGTGTAGAAGTCGGCCTGGTTGGAGAAGTACTCCGGCGGGTTGGCGAAGGCGCCGCTGAGCTGGGCCGAGGTGGACGCCGGGTAGATGCCGCTCTCCTTGGCCAGCGCGTTGAGCGCGTCGCCGTCGGTGTTCAGCCAGGCGGCGAACTTGGCGGCGGCCTCCTGGTGCCGGGAGTCGGTGGTGACGGCGGTGGAGGAGCCGCCCCAGCTGCCGGTGACGTCCTCGGACGTGGACCACTGGGGGAGCGGGGCCATCGCCCACTTGCCCTTGGTGTCCGGCGCCGCCGTGGTCAGCGTGCCCGGCGCCCACACCGCGCTCACCCAGGCGATCTGCTTGCCGGTGTTCAGCGCCTTGTTCCAGGCGGGGGTGTACATCGGCTGGTTGTCGATGGCGCCCTCCTTGACCAGGCCGCCCCAGAACTTGGCGACCTTCTGGGTGGCCGCGTCGTTGATGGCGACCTTCCACTTGTCGCCGGAGGTGGTCCACCACTTGGCGCCGGCCTGCTGGGCGAGGCCCGCGAAGAGACCGGAGTCGTTGGCGGAGAACGTGGTCAGGTCGGTGTCCGGCGCCTTCTTCTTCAGCGCGCGGGCGGTCTTCGCGAACTCGTCCCAGGTGGTGGGGACCGTCAGGCCGTACTTCTTGAAGAGGTCCGCGCGGTAGTAGAACATCATCGGGCCGATGTCCTGCGGCACCGCGTACACCGCGTCCGTGCCCAGCGTGACCTGCTGCCAGACGCCGTCGGCGAACTTGGACCTGGCCCCGCCGACGCTCTTCGATATGTCGGCGACCGCGTCGTTGCTCACCAGCGTCGGCAGTGCCTGGTACTCGGCCTGCACCAGGTCGGGGCCGTTCTTCGCCTTGTGCGCGGTGAGGATCTTGGTGACCAGCGTGTCGCCGGACGCCTGCTTCTTCACCGTGACGGTGATCTGTTCCTTCTTGCCCTCGCCCTTGTTCCACAGGTCCACGACCTTGTCCATACCGGGCGCCCAGGCCCAGTACGTCAGCGAGACCGGACCGGAGTCGGCCTTGCTGTCGTCGGACGAGCCGCAGGCGGCGAGGGCGGTGGCGCCGAGCGAGACGGCGACGGCGGTTGTCACGAGGCGGCGGCGCTTCGTGTGCGGCATGGATCTCTCCCCTGACCTGGGCCCCCGCCCGACGCGGGGACCTTGCCATGCAGATGTGTGAGCGTTCTCAGACCTGGATGCTCGCCCGTCGCGAGTCCATGTCATGCTCTGTGAGCGTTCACAGTAGAGAAACATCCTGGACACTTGTCAATGGTTGTTGCTGTGCGGTTATGTTGGGCTCACGCCACGATCGATGTGTGTGCACGTTCCCAAACGATCGATTAAACGGGAGAGACCCATGCCGGACACCAACCCCAGGGGCCTCACCAGGCTCGCCTTCGGCGGGGACTACAACCCCGAGCAGTGGCCGGAAAGCGTCTGGCAGGAGGACGTCCGGCTGATGCGCGAGGCCGGGGTCACGATGGTGAGCGTCGGGATCTTCTCCTGGGCCCTGCTGGAGCCGGCGCCGGGGGAGTACGACTTCGGCTGGCTCGACCGGGTCATCGGCCTGCTGCACGAGAACGGCATCCGCGTCGACCTCGGTACGCCCACCGTGGTGCCGCCCGCCTGGTTCTACCGGGCCCACCCCGAGGCCCTGCCGGTGACCGCCGAGGGTGTGCGGTACGAGTTCGGCTCACGCGGCGCCATCTGCCACTCCGACGCCGACTACCGCGCGGCCGCCGCGAACATCACCACCCGCCTCGCCGAGCGCTACGGCGACCACCCCGCGCTCGCCCTGTGGCACGTCCACAACGAGTACGGCGTCCCCGTCTCGGCCTGCTACTGCGACTCCTGCGCCGCCCACTTCCGCCGCTGGCTCGCCGCCACCCACGGCACGGTCGACGCCGTCAACGAGGCCTGGGGCACGGCCTTCTGGGGCCAGCACTACACCGACCTCTCGCAGATCAACCCGCCGCGCGCCACCCCGACCGTCGGCAACCCGGGCCAGGCCCTCGACTACAAGCGCTTCGTCGACGCCACCATCCGGGAGAACTTCCGCGCGGAGCGGGACATCCTGCACCGTCTCTCACCCGGTGTCCCGGTGACCACCAACTTCATGACCGCGCTCAGCCAGTGCGACTCCATGGACTACTGGGCCTGGGGCCGCGAGGTCGACCTGGTCACCAACGACCACTACCTGATCACCGACGGCCGCCGGACCCACGTCAACCTCGCGATGGCCGCCGACCTCACCCGCTCCGTGGCCGGCGGTACGCCCTGGCTGCTGCTGGAGCACTCCACCTCGGGTGTCAACTGGCAGCCACGAAATCCGGCCAAGGCGCCCGGGCAGATGGCCCGCAACTCCCTGGCCCATGTGGCCCGCGGCTCCGACGGCGCGATGTTCTTCCAGTGGCGGCAGTCCCGGCGCGGCGCCGAGAAGTTCCACTCGGCGATGCTCCCGCACGGTGGCACCGACACCCGGGTGTGGCGCGAGGTCGTCGAACTCGGCGCCTCCCTCGACTCGCTGGCCCAGGTCAAGGGCGCCCGGACGCAGGCCGACGCGGCCGTCCTGTGGGACTGGCAGTCCTGGTGGGCGCAGAACCTCCAGTGGCGCCCCAGCGAGGACCACGACCCGCGCGAGCGCGCCGACGCCTTCTACGAGGCCCTCTACGACCGCCACCTCACCGTCGACTTCGCCCACCCGGAAAGCGACTTGTCGGCCTATCCCCTTGTCGTCGTACCGGCCCTCTACCTGATGACGGAGGCGGCCGGGAACAACCTCAGGGAGTACGTCGAGAACGGCGGCACCCTGGTCGTCTCCTACTTCTCCGGCATCGTCGACGAGCACGACGCCGTGCACGAGGGCGCCTACCCGGGCCCGCTGCGCGACGTCCTCGGCCTCACCGTCGAGGAGTTCTCGCCGCTCCTCCAGGACCAGCGGGTACGGCTGACCGGGCCGGAGGGCTCCGGGCCGACCGGCGACGTGTGGACCGAGTTCGTCGCCCCGCGCGGCGCCGAGACCGTCTGGACCTACGCCGACGGCCTCACCGCCGGTCACCCGGCGGTCACCCGGCACCGGTCGGGGGAGGGCACCGCCTGGTACGTGTCGACCCGCCTGGACGCGCAGGGCCTCGACGCCCTGCTCGGCCGGGCCGCCGAGGACGCCCGGATCGCGCCCCGCGCCGACCTGCCCCGCGATGTCGAGGTGGTCCGCCGCGCCGGTGAGCACGGCACGTTCCTCTTCGCGATCAACCACACCGCCACCGACGCCAAGGTGCCCCTGGAGACACACGGCACCGAACTGCTGACGGGCGAACGCGCCGCGGGCCGCCTCGCGGTCCCCGCGGGCGCCGTCCGGGTCGTACGGCTCGACGGCTGAGCCCCGGCCGCGGACCGGGTCCGCCGCACCCGGTCCGCCGAGACTCCCCTCCGCCCGCGAGTGCCACGAGAGCCGTGGGCGGAGGGGCCTCCTCCGGCCCCGCCGGAGGACACCCCTCTCCAGTCACGTCGAAGGGACGACGGACGATGATGTTCCATCCCAGACGCACCATCAGAGCCCTGCTGCTGCCGCTGCTGGCCGGGCTCGCCCTCACCGCCCTTCCCACGGGGACCGCCCAGGCCGCGAGCACCCTCACCAACGGCGGCTTCGAGTCGGACGGTGCCGGTGTGGCCGCACCCGCCGGCTGGTCGGAGTACGGCGACACGGGTGCCTCCTACACCGAGTCCGGTGGCCACAGCGGCGGTTACCGCCTGAGCCACTACTCGGCCGCCGCCTACAAGGTGGAGACGTACCAGTACCTCTCCGGCCTGACCAACGGCACCTACACGCTCACCGCCTGGGTCCGCTCCAGCGGCGGCCAGAACTCCGCCTACATATCCCTGAAGAACTGCGGCAGTTCGGAGCAGCGGACCGACCTGCCGGTCTCCACCAGCAGCTGGGTGCGGATCGTCACCTCGGTCGCGGTCACCGGCAACCAGTGCACGATCAGCATCGACTCCGATGCCAACGCGGGCAACTGGATCAACGTCGACGACCTGACGTTCGCCTCCGGCTCGACAGGTCTGGCCATCAAGGGCGCCGACATCTCGTCCCTCGCCAAGAGCGAGGCCAAGGGCGGCGTCTACAGGACCGGCTCCGGCACCACCGGGGACGCGGTCACCATCCTCAGGAGCGCCGGCATGAACTACGCGCGCCTGAAGGTCTGGGTCAACCCGGCCGACGGCTACAACGACAAGGCGCACGTCCTGGCCATGGCCAAGCGCGTCAAGGCGGCCGGCATGAAGCTGCTGGTCGACTTCCACTACTCGGACAGCTGGGCCGACCCGGGCAAGCAGACCAAGCCCGCCGCCTGGGCCGGCCACTCCTACAGCCGGCTCAAGACCGACGTCTACAACCACACGTACGACGTCCTCAACGCGCTGAAGGCGCAGGGCACCACCGCCGACATGGTCCAGATCGGCAACGAGATCAACGGCGGCATGCTCTGGTCCGAGGGCTCCACCGACAACTGGTCCCAGCTCGCCGGGCTCATCAACTCCGGCTACAGCGCGGCCAAGGCGGTCTCCTCCGGCACGCTGGTCGCCCTGCACCTGGCCAACGCGGGCGACGACGCCACGGTCCGCTGGTGGTTCGACAACGCCAAGACCTACGGCATCAACTACGACGTGATCGGGCTGTCGTACTACGGCTACTGGCACGGCTCGCTCGCCGCCGCCCAGACCACCCTCGACGACGCGGCCTCCCGCTACGGCAAGCCGGTCTACATCGCGGAGACCGCCTACCCGTTCACCCTCGCCCAGGACGACTCGCTGGAGAACCAGATCGACACCAGCGGTGAACTGGTCACCGGCTACCCGGCCACCGTGGCCGGCCAGCTGGCCTGGATGAACGCCGTCGCGAACATCGTCGAGGCCGTCCCGAACGGCCGTGGCCTAGGCGTCTTCTACTGGGAGGCGACCTGGACCGCGGTCACTGGGAACGGCTGGGACCCGACCGACGCCACCTCCGGCAACGGCTGGGAGAACCAGGCCCTGTTCGGCTACGACGACAAGGCACTCTCCTCCATGGCGTGGTTCAGCCACCGCTGAACCACCACTGACGGGGGCCCGGCCACAAGGGGACGGCCGGGCCCCTCGGCCCTGTCCCGGGCAGGCCGCGAGGGCAAGGCCCTCGTCGGCCGATCTCCTACGGCCGTGCGGTCTCGGACAAGGCTCGCCGAGTCCCTGACGTGGGGGCTTCGGCTGCGGAACAGTGGGAAAACGAACTACGAGGAGGCAGGGGACGGACGGAGGCCGGTCGGATGCTGAGGAACTCCCAGAGCGTGAGCCGCCTGGACATTCTGGACTGGCTCAAGGACCCGGCGACCCACTTCCCGTCCCGGCGCCACGCCGACCTCACCGAGAACGGCGTCACCGTCCGTGCCGTCGCCGCCAAACTCGGCGTCTCCCGCAAGGTCGCCGGCACTCATCTGGGCATGCTGACCCGGCTCGGCCTGCTGCGGACCCGGCGCGTCCGGCACCGCACCTACTACCGGCGCGACGAGATCCGGATCGCCGAGGTGGCCCGGATGTTCGAGAAGGGCTGGTGAGACCGGTCAGGCCTGTCAGTATGGGGTTCATGGACCGACCCGCGCGCCTCGTCCCGCTCCACTACGTCGCCATCGGCGGCCGCGGCCCGGAGGACGTGGTCACGGATCCGGACGGCGGGGTCCTGACCGGCGTCGAGGACGGCCGCATCCTGCGCCTGGACGGGCTCGGCGACCCGGACACCGCCCGGGTCAGGGAGCTGGCCAGGACCGGCGGCCGCCCGCTGGGCCTGGAACTCCTCCCGGACGGCGACCTGCTGGTGTGCGACGCGGAGCGCGGGCTGCTGCGGGTCGGCCTCGCCGACGGTGCCGTCCGCGTCCTCGCCGACTCGGTCGAGGGGGAGCCGCTGCGGTTCGCGAGCAACGTGGTGGCCCTGCCCGACGGCACCGTGTACTTCACCGCCTCCAGCCGCCGCTTCCCGCTGGACCGGTGGATCGGCGACATCGTCGAGCACAGCGGCACCGGCCGGCTGCTGCGCCTCGCGCCCGGCGCCCGCAGCGCCGAAGTGGTCTGCGACGGGCTCCAGTTCGCCAACGGGCTGGCCGTGAGCGGCGACGGCACCTTCCTGATCGTCGCCGAGACCGGCGCGTACCGTCTCACCCGCTACTGGCTCACCGGCCCGCGGGCCGGCCGCGCCGAGTTCTTCGCCGAGCTGCCCGGCATGCCCGACAACATGTGGCGCGACGGCGAGCTGACCTGGGTCGCCCTGGCCGGCCCGCGCAACCCGCCGCTCGACCTCTTCCACCGCACTCCGGTCGCCGTCCGCCGGGCCGCCGCGCGAGCCGCCGTACACGCCCCCTACCGCCCCGCGGGCACCATCGCCGTGACGGCCCTCGACGACCACGGCAGGGTCGTCCACCACCTCGCCCGGCAGCACTCCGGCTTCCGCATGGCCACCAGCGTCTGTGTGACCGGCCGCCACCTGGTCCTCGGCAGCGTCTGGGAGCCCGGTGTCGCGGTCTGTGCCGCTCCCACCGCGAAGTGACCGCCGGGTAGACCCGGCGGTACCCTGGTGCACCCGTCGGGGCGGTGCCGAACAGGAGACCCACGACCCATGACAGCCCCGGAAGCCGAGAGCCTCCGTGTCCAGCCGAGCCCCCGGCGCCGGTCCGAGTGGCGTGCCCAGGCGCCGGTCGTCGCGGTGGTCGCCGCCGGCGGCGCGATCGGGGCGGTGGCCCGCTACGCGCTCGCCCTGGCCCTGCCCACCGCGGCGGGCGGATTCCCCTGGGCGACCTTCTGGACGAACGTCGTCGGCTGCGCGGTGATCGGCGCGTTCCTGGTCCTGGTCACCGAAGGACCGCCCGCCCACCGGCTCGTCCGCCCCTTCTTCGGGACCGGCGTCCTCGGCGGCTTCACCACCTTCTCCACCTACGCGGTGGACATCCAGAAGCTGGTCGACCTCGGCCGGCCCGTCACGGGCCTGGCCTACCTCGCCGCGACCCTGTGCGCGGCCCTCGCCGCGGTGTGGTGCGCGGCCACCGCGACCCGCCGCGTCCTCACCCGGAGGCAGCGATGACAAGACCGACCGGCCGCGTGGGCACCGGGGTCCCGCGGGGCGTCGAGGGCTTCGTCACTCTGGACGACCGCGAGGTCATCCGCTGTGTCGGCCGGAACGAAGAAACCGGCAAAACGGACGTGAAGGGTAAGAAGTCGTTGTGAACTGGCTGTTGGTCGTCGCAGGGGCCGTCGTCGGTGCTCCGCTGCGCCACCTCTCCGATCGCGCCGTGCAGGCCAGGCACGACTCCGTCTTCCCCTGGGGTACCTTCGTGGTCAACGTCGTCGGCTGCCTGATCCTCGGCCTGCTGACCGGCGCGGCCTCGGCGGGCGCGGCGAGCCCCCACCTCCAGCTACTGCTCGGCACCGGACTGTGCGGGGCACTCACGACCTACTCGACGTTCTCCTACGAGACCCTCCGGCTGACCGAGACCGGCGCCGGCCTCTACGCTGCGGCCAACGTCGTCGCGAGCGTGGCGGCGGGACTCGGGGCGGCCTTCGCCGGAGTGGCGATCGCCCAGGCGGTGTGGGCCTAGGACTTGCCCCACACCCGCGCCTTGTAAGACTGTCTACAGCACTGTCGACCAAACTCTGCAGAACTGGATCCCATGAGCGCCATCTCCGTCGGTCAGGCCGCCATCCTCGGGGTTGTCGAGGGGGTGACCGAGTTCCTCCCGGTGTCCTCCACCGGCCACCTCAAGATCACCGAGGGGCTCATGAACATCCCCGTCGACGACCAGTCCGTCGTCGGGTTCTCGGCCGTCATCCAGGTCGGCGCCATCGCCGCCGTGCTGGTGTACTTCTTCAAGGACATCCGGCGGATCGTCTCCGCCTGGGGCCGGGGGTTGGTCAACAAGGAGGAGCGCTACCACCACGACTACAAGTTCGCGTGGTGGGTGATCGCCGCGACCATCCCGATCGTCCTGGTGGGACTCGCCGCCAAGCCGCTGATCGACGGTCCGCTCGCCTCGCTGTGGGTGGTGGCCGGCTCGCTGATCCTCGGCTCCGGTGTGATGTGGGCGGCCGACCAGATGGGCCGCCACAAGCGCGGTGAGGACGACACCTCCTTCGCGGACGCGATGTGGGTCGGCTCCTCCCAGATCCTCGCGCTGCTCTTCCCCGGCTTCTCCCGCTCCGGCGCCACCATGTCCACCGCGCTCATCCGCGACCTGGACCGGGTCGCCGCCACCCGCCTCTCCTTCTTCCTCGGCATCCCGGCCCTGACCGGCGCCGGCCTCTACGAGCTCAAGGACGCCCTGGGCGCGGGCGTCGGCGCCGCACCGCTGGTCGTCGGCACGGTCGTCTCCTTCGTGGTCGCCTACGCCTCCATCGCCTGGCTGCTGAAGTTCGTCGCCAAGCACTCCTTCAACGCGTTCGTGATCTACCGGCTCGTCATCGGCCTGGCCCTCTTCGGGCTGCTCGCCACGAACACGATCAGCGCCTGACCCGTTCATCGCACCGCCACGGGGTGTGACACCTGACCATTCAGGTGTCGCACCCCGTGAATGTTTTCTTTCCGGACGTCTTGACAGTTCCGTCCCGCAACCCGGAACATCTCACCCGTGAACCTGTCAGACAGCCGGACAGCCGGACAGCCCCCGCGGCGCGTGAGCGCCATGGAGGCGGTACTGGCGCACCTGCGCGGTGCCATCGAGCACGGCGAGTACGCCATAGGCGACAAGCTCCCCTCCGAGGCGGAGCTGTGCCGTTCCCTGGAGGTCAGCAGGCCCGTCCTGCGCGAGGCCCTGCGGGCCCTGCAGACGATGGGCCTGACCGTCTCCAAGACCGGCAAGGGCACCTTCGTCGTCGCCAGCGCCGTCGAGGACCCCACCTTCGGCGACTACGCGGCCAGCGACCTGCTCGAAGTGCGACGGCACATCGAGATCCCGGTCGCCGGGTACGCGGCGCTGCGCCGCACCCCGGAGAACCTGGACCACCTGGCCCATCTGCTCGACCGCATGGAGCGGGAGACGGACACCACCGCGTGGGTCGCGATGGACACCCTCTTCCACCTCGCCGTGGCCGAGGCCGCCCAGAACCCGGTCTTCCGCCGGGTCATCGAGGAGATCCGGGACGCACTGGCGCGTCAGTCGGCCTTCCTCAACGAGCTGGGCGGCCGCCGCGAGCAGTCCAACCGGGAGCACCGGGCCATCGTCGAAGCGCTGACCGACGGTTCCGAACGCGACGCCGTGGACGCCATGAGCCACCACCTGGACCGCGTCGAGACGACCCTCACCCGCATCGTGCGCCCCGCGCGCATCGACGAGCACACGGAAGGCGGAACCGAGGCGTGAGCGAACAGCACCTCAAAGACGAGACGCGCCCCTCGTCCCGTCACATCGACGCCGGAGACCACGGCTACAGCAAGTCGCTGAAGCACCGGCACGTCAACATGATCGCCATCGGCGGCGCGATAGGCACCGGCCTCTTCCTCGGCGCCGGCGGACGTCTCGCCGACGCCGGCCCCTCCCTCTTCGTCGCGTACGCGGTCTGCGGGGTCTTCGCCTTCCTCGTCGTGCGCGCCCTCGGCGAACTCGTCCTGTACCGCCCGTCCTCCGGCGCCTTCGTCTCGTACGCCCGGGAGTTCCTCGGCGAGAAGGGCGCGTACACCGCGGGCTGGATGTACTTCCTGAACTGGGCGACCACCGGCATCGCCGACATCACCGCGGTGGCCACCTACACGCACTACTGGGGAATGTTCTCCGACATCCCGCAATGGTTGATCGCGTTGATCGCCCTCGCCGTCGTGTTGACCGTCAACCTCATCTCGGTCAAGATCTTCGGCGAGCTGGAGTTCTGGTTCGCGATCGTCAAGGTCAGCGCGCTGGTGATCTTCATGTGCATCGGCATCTTCCTGCTGGTCACCCAGCACCCCGTGGACGGCGCCGCCCCCGGCCCCTCCCTGATCACCGACAACGGCGGCGTCTTCCCCAACGGCCTGCTGCCGATGCTGCTGATCATCCAGGGCGTCGTCTTCGCCTACGCGTCGGTCGAACTGGTCGGCGTCGCGGCGGGCGAGACCGAGAACCCCGAGAAGATCATGCCCAAGGCGATCAACTCGATCATGTGGCGGGTCGGCCTGTTCTACGTCGGCTCGGTGGTCCTGCTGTCGATGCTGCTGCCCTGGAACAAGTACACGGCGGGGGAGAGCCCCTTCGTCACCGTCCTCTCCCACGTAGGGATCCCGGCCGCCGGCGGTGTGATGAACCTCGTCGTCCTCACCGCGGCCATGTCCTCCCTCAACTCCGGCCTCTACTCGACCGGCCGCATCCTGCGCTCCATGGCCGTGAACGGCTCCGCCCCCGGGTTCACCGCGAAGATGAGCCGCACCCAGGTGCCGTACGGCGGAATCCTGCTGACCAGCGGCATCTGTGTGCTCGGCGTGGGCCTCAACTTCGTCGTCCCCGCCGACGCGTTCGAGATCGTCCTCAACTTCGCGGCGATCGGCATCCTCGCCACCTGGGGCATGATCATGCTGTGTCACCTGCTCTTCTGGCGGAAGACCCAGCAGGGCGAACTCACCCGCCCCGGCTACCGACTGCCGGGCTCCCCCTGGACCGAGATCGTGACGCTGGCGTTCCTCGCCGCCGTCCTGGTCCTCATGTACGCCGACGGCGGCGCCGGACGCACCACCGTGCTGTGCCTGCCGCTGATCGTCGCAGCGCTGGTCGCCGGCTGGTACGCCGTCCGCGGCCGACTCGCGCGCCCGTCCGCCGGAACCGACGCGTGAACCGCGTACCGGTCCGCCCCGACTCACCCGAGACCAGGCAGTGATGTTCAGTAGTTCCCCCGCGGCCGCACCCGTCGTCCGTGAACCCCTGTACGCCCCCGTCGCCCACCTCATACGCGGCGGGGTCGTCGAGGGCATCCACTACGGCTCCGTCGTCGTCCTGGGCGCCGACGGCGAGGTCCAGTTCCAGCTCGGCGACATCGAGGCCGCGTTCTACCCGCGCTCGGCCGTCAAGCCCGTCCAGGCCGTGGCCATGCTGCGGGCCGGGCTGCCGCTCGACGGTGAGCTGCTCTCGCTGGCCGCCGCCAGCCACTCCGGCGAGGAACGCCACCTCGCCGGCACCCGGCGGATCCTCGACCTCGCCGGCCTCATCGAGGACGACCTGCGCAACGTCCCCGACCTGCCGTACGACCCCGCGGTCCGGGACACCTGGATCCGCGAGGGCCGGCAGCCGTCCCGGCTCGCCCAGAACTGCTCCGGCAAGCACGCGGCGATGCTGTGGACCGCGAAGCTCAACGGGTGGTCCCTGGACGACTACCTCGATCCGGCGCACCCGCTCCAGCAGGCTATCGCCGAGATCGTCGAGGACCTGACCGGACAGCGCATCGCGCGGACCACCGTGGACGGCTGCGGGGCGCCGCTGTTCTCCATCTCCCTGCACGGCCTGGCCCGTGCGGTGTCGCGGATCGCCGGCGCCGTGCCGGGGACGCCGGAGGCGCGGGTCGCCGATGCGATGCGCGAGCACGCGGAGATGGCGTCCGGCGCGGGCCGGGACGTGGCCGCCCTGATGCGGGCCGTGCCGGGGCTGCTGGCCAAGGACGGCTTCGAGGGCGTGGAGGTCGCGGCGCTGCCGGACGGGCGGGCCGTGGCCGTGAAGATCGCCGACGGGGCGAACCGGGCGCGGGTTCCGGTGGCGGCCGCTGCGCTGGCGCGGGCCGGGGTCGACCCGGAGTCGCTGACCGGGTTCGCCGGGGAGGCGCTGCTCGGCGGCGGCCGGGAGGTCGGGTGCGTGCGGCCCGTTCGCTCGCTGGAGCCGGTTTCGGTTTGCGCCTAGCGGGGCGGCCGGCTTGTCGGTCGGCGGCTGCGGGTCCCTTGTGGCTGGTCGCGCCCACGCGGCGGAGCCGCACATGTCACAGCCCCGCGCCCCTGTCGGGGCGCCTCAGTCACGCTCCTGAAAAATCACTCCCTCCGAAAGAGGAATTCCTACCCTCATGACCACCGCCCCTGTCACCCGCAGCGAGCACGACCTGCTCGGTGACCGTGATGTGCCCGTCGACGCCTACTGGGGTGTGCACACCCTCCGTGCCACGGAGAACTTCCCCATCACCGGGACGCCGATCTCCGCCTACCCGCATCTGATCGACGCCCTGGCCGCCGTCAAGGAGGCCGCCGCCCTCGCCAACGAGGAACTGGGGCTGCTGACGCCGGAGAAGGCCGCCGCGATCGTGGCCGCCTGCCGGGAGATACGGGCCGGCAAGCTGCACGACCAGTTCGTCGTCGACGTCATCCAGGGCGGTGCCGGGACGTCGACCAACATGAACGCCAACGAGGTCGTCGCCAACCGGGCGCTGGAGCTGATGGGGCACCGGAAGGGCGAGTACCGGTACCTGCATCCCAACGAGGACGTCAACCTCGGTCAGTCGACCAACGACGTCTATCCGACGGCGGTCAAGATCGCGACCGTCTTCGCGGTGCGCGGGCTGCTCCGGGCGATGGCCGTGCTCCAGGACGCCTTCGGCCGCAAGGCCGTCGAGTTCCGTGACGTGCTGAAGATGGGCCGGACGCAGTTGCAGGACGCGGTTCCCATGACGCTCGGGCAGGAGTTCTCCACCTTCGCGGTGATGCTCGACGAGGACCGCAGCCGGCTCGCCGAGGCCGTCGAGCTCATCCACGAGATCAACCTCGGCGCCACCGCCATCGGCACCGGCCTCAACGCGCCCGCCGGATACGCCGAGTCGGCCCGCCGGCACCTCGCCGAGATCACCGGACTGCCCCTGGTCACCGCCGCCAACCTGGTGGAGGCCACCCAGGACTGCGGCGCGTTCGTCCAGATGTCCGGCGTGCTGAAGCGGATCGCGGTCAAGCTCTCCAAGAGCTGCAACGACCTGAGGCTGCTGTCCTCCGGCCCGCGTGCCGGGCTCGGCGAGATCAACCTGCCGCCGGTGCAGGCCGGTTCGTCGATCATGCCGGGCAAGGTCAACCCGGTGATCCCCGAGGTCGTCAACCAGGTGGCCTTCGAGGTCATCGGCAACGACGTCGCCATCACCATGGCGGCCGAGGCCGGGCAGCTCCAGCTGAACGCGTTCGAGCCGATCATCCTGCACTCCCTCTCGGAGAGCATCACGCATCTGCGGAACGCCTGCCTGACGCTGGCCGAGCGCTGCGTCGACGGCATCACCGCCAACACCGAGGTGCTGCGGGCGACGGTCGAGAACTCCATCGGCCTGGTCACCGCCCTCAACCCCTACATCGGCTACACGGCGGCCACCGACATCGCCAAGGAGGCCCTCGTCACCGGCCGGGGAGTTGCCGAACTCGTCCTGGAGAAGGGGCTGCTGCCCGCCGAGCGGCTCGCCGACCTGCTGCGTCCCGAGGTCGTCGCCGGCAGCGGATCGCCCCTCGCCTGATCTGCGAGTACGCACCAGGACCGGCCCGGAGGCACAATGGTGATCATGACAATGACGTCGTCCCCGGCCTTTCTGCCGGTCCTGGAGCGGATCGCGGAGGAGATCGAGCGGACGCCCGGCCGCGGGCGGCCCGCCGACTACATCCCGGCGCTCGCCGCCTGCGACCCCCGCCGCTTCGGCATGGCCGTGGCCGAGCTGGACGGCACGGTCTACGGCGTCGGCGACTGGCGGCAGCCGTTCTCCACGCAGTCCATCACCAAGGTCTTCACCCTCGCCCTCGACCTGGCCCGCGAGGGCGACGAACTCTGGGAGCACGTCGGCCGGGAGCCCTCCGGCAACCCCTTCAACTCCCTGGTCCAGCTGGAGTACGAGCAGGGCATCCCGCGCAACCCGTTCATCAACGCCGGTGCCCTCGTCGTCACCGACCGGCTCCAGACCCGTACCGGGGACGCGGCCGGCGAGCTGCTGGCCTTCCTGCGCGCCGAGAGCGGCAACGCCTCGCTGGAGTTCGACATGGAGGTGGCCGCCTCCGAGACCCAGCACGGCGACCGCAACGCCGCACTGGCCCATTTCATGGCGTCCTACGGCAACATCGACAACGAGATCCCGGTCCTCCTCGACCAGTACTTCCGGCAGTGTTCCGTCGCCGCCTCCTGCGCCGACCTCGCCCTGGCGGCCACCTTCCTGGCCCGCCACGGCATCCGGGCCGACGGCACCCGCCTGCTGACCAGAAGCCAGGCGAAACAGGTCAACGCGGTGATGCTGACGTGCGGGACCTACGACGCGGCGGGCGACTTCGCGTACCGGGTGGGGCTGCCCGGCAAGAGCGGGGTGGGCGGCGGCATCGTCGCCGTGGTACCGGGGCGTTGTGCGCTCTGCGTGTGGAGCCCGGGGCTGGACGAGCGGGGCAACTCGGTGGCGGGAGTGGCGGCGCTGGACAGGTTCACGACCCTCACCGGCCTGTCCGTGTTCTAGTCGCGGCCCTTCACCGAAGCCTCTGTCTTTCTGCCGGCCGCACCCGGAGATTCCGGCCGGGTCTGACCACGATCCACCCCCACAGGTAACAACCAGGCCCCTCCCAGGAAAACACCCCGTCGCTTTCCGGCCACCCGCAATTGACACGCTGAGCCAGTGTTGGCCATGGCTTTCCCCGTCGATCTACGCCGCTGCCAGGTGCTTGGCCTGGCCGGCACCGCCTTCCTTGCCCTGGGAGGTGAGACAGCGGGTGCCCTGCCCGTGGAGGATCTGCTAGCCCCAAGCTCCGTGCAGGCGGCCTTCGGCCTGGTCGGCGTCTACTTCGGCGTCGTGCTCCTGATCGCGGCGTGGCTGCTGCTCGGCCGCCTCGTGCGCAGCGCCGAACCGCCCACCCCGCGGCAGCTGTTGCTGGTCCTCGCCGTCTGGGCGGCCCCGCTGCTGCTGGCGCCCCCGCTGTTCAGCCGGGACGTGTACAGCTACCTCGCGCAGGGCGCCATGGTCGACGCGCACATGGACGTCTACACCTCGGGCCCCGCCCAGCTCGGCGGCCCGCTGGCGGACGAGGTCGCCCCGGTGTGGCAGAACACCGCCGCCCCCTACGGCCCCGCGTTCATGGGCGTGGCCTCGCTGCTGTCCGGGCTGACCCGCGGTGCACTCCCGGCCGGACTCTTCGGGATGCGGCTGGTCGCCCTGCTCGGCGTCGGCCTGATGGCGGCCGCGCTGCCCCGGCTCGCCCGGCACAGCGGCGCCGACCCGGCCGCCGCGCTCTGGCTCGGCGCCCTCAACCCGCTGGTGCTGCTGCACCTGGTCGCCGGCGCCCACAACGACGCGATCATGCTCGGTCTGCTGGGCCTCGGCCTGGTCGCGGCGCTCGGCCGCTGGCCGTTCCTCGGCGCCGTGCTCGTCACGCTCGCGGCGCTGGTCAAGGCGCCCGCCGCGCTCGGGCTGCTCGCGGTCGTCGTCGTACAGGCGCGCCGGGGCCGCAGTCCCGTGCGCGCCACCCTGACGACGGCGATCGCGTCCGGAGCGACGACGGTGGTGGCCACCGCCGTCGCCGGGACGGGGTACGGGTGGATACGGGCACTCGACACGCCCGTCTCACCGCACAACTGGGCGCTCAGCAGCCTGCTCGGCCGGGCCACGGGCGCGCTCCTCGAACACCTCGGCAGCGATCTGGCGCCGCTCGCCGTCCCGGTCTGGCATCTGCTCGGGCTGGCCCTCACCGCGGTCACCGTGCTGCTGATATGGGTCCGGCTGCGGCCCCGCCCGGTCTACGCCCTCGGCCTGAGCCTGGCCGCGGTCGCCGCCTTCGGGCCGGCGATCCGCCCCTGGTACGCCATCTGGGGCCTGTTCCTGATAGCGGCCGCGGCGCCCAGTACCTCGGTACGGCACCGGGTGGCGGCCGTCACCGGCGTGCTCGCCCTCGCCGTGCTGCCCAGCGGTGGTCCCGCCGACATCGGCCAGCTGGTCCTCGCCGTCTCCGGCGGGGTGCTCGGCGTGGTCGTGCTGTGGCAGGCCCACCAGGCCGCGCAGGCCCCGGCCGTGGGACGTACGGCATGAGAGGCCCGAGAGGACCGCGGACCGACCGGGGGAGGCTGCTGCTCGTCCTGGTCCTGGTCGCCGCCGTGGCCGTGTTCACGGCCACCGTGCCGCTGCTGCGCGACTGGTTCGACCTGCGCGTGTACTACGGCACCGTGCACACCTGGGTGCATCACGGCGGCCGGATCTACGACTACCGGGTGCCCGGGACGATGTACGGGTTCACGTATCCGCCGTTCGCCGCCGTCGGCATGCTGCCCATGGCGCTGGTGGGGCTGCACCTGGCCATCGCCGCCTCGCTGCTGCTGAACCTGGCCGCGCTGGCGTTCGTGCTGCGCATCCTGGCCGGTCCTGGCTGGCGACGCTGGGGCTGGTACCGGTGGGCGCTCGCCCTGTGCGCGCTGGCGTTGTTCGAGCCGTTGCGGGACACCTTCAGCTTCGGCCAGGTGAACCTGGTACTGCTGGCCCTGGTACTCGCCGACTGCTGCCTGCTGCGCAGCGGGCGGAGCCGCTGGGCCGGGATCGGCATCGGGCTCGCCGCCGCGGTCAAGCTCACTCCCGCGCTGTTCATCGGCATGCTGCTGATCGGCCGCAGGTGGCGTGCGGCCGGTGTCGCCACGGCCGTGGCGCTCGCCGCGACCGGGCTCGCGGCCTGGGCCGACCCGAAGGCGTCCCGCTTCTACTGGACGCAGGCGCTCTGGGACACCAGCAGGGTCGGCCGGCTCGACTACGTCTCGAACCAGTCGTTGCAGGGTGTGCTGGCCCGGCTCGGCCATCCGGACAAGCCGCTGTGGGCGATCGTGGCCCTGCTCACGCTGGCCGTGTGGGCGTGGCGGACCCGCAAGGCCGTGACGGCCGGCGACTGGACGGCCGCCTTCGCGCTCACCGGTCTCGCGGCCTGCCTGGTCAGCCCGATCACCTGGGTGCACCACCTGGTGTGGGTGCTGCCGTCGTTCGCGCTGCTGGCCCGCGCCGGGCACCCGCGGATCGCGGGCGCCCTCTACGCGGTGATGTGCACCAGCGTGGTGTGGCTGTGGTTCGACGACGCGTCCGGCATCGACGGGTTCATCGGCAGCAACATCTACACCTGGATCACCCTGGGCCTGCTGCTGGGCCTGCCGGTCGGTCAGTCCCGTCCGGAGCGCTCGCCCCTGAGCCGCAGCGCCACGGTGACGGCGCCCGCCCCGAGCACCGCGAACCCCGCCGCGATGGCGGTCCCCGACCAGCCCGAGTCGTCCCCGGGCGCCGTGGCCGCCGCCACCGGCACGGTGCTCGGGCCCGGCCGGGGCCGCGGCCTGGCCCGCAGACCGTCCAGCGAGCCCACCGGGTCGACCCGTCCGGCCGCGAGGAAACCCCAGTCGAGCAGCTGACGGGCCTCGTCGTACACGCCGCCGTCCTGAGGGTTCATCACCGTCACGAGGAGGGTGCGCCCGCCGCGCCGGGCGGCGGCGACGAGGGTGTTGCCGGCGTTGCTGGTGTAGCCGTTCTTGATCCCGATCAGGCCGGGGTACCGCCCGACACCGTCCTCGCCCGTCAGCAGCCGGTTGGTGTTCTCGATACCGAACGACCAGCCGGCGCCGTCCGGGAAGCGGGCCGCGGCGGTGGAGCAGTACCGCGCGAAGTCGGGGTTGCGCAGTCCCTCCCGGCCGAACACCGCTAGGTCGAACGCGGAGGAGACCTGCCCCGGTGCGTCGTAGCCGTCGGGGGACTCGACATGGGTGTCGAGGGCGCCCAGGGAGCGGGCGTTGGCCTGCATCCGGGTGACGGTGCGGTCCCAGCCCCCGTCGAGCGCGGCCAGGACGTGCACGGCGTCGTTGCCGGAGCTGAGGAAGACTCCGCGCCACAGGTCGGACACCCGGTAGGTGTGGCCCTCCTCCACGCCTACCAGGCTGCTGCCCTCGGCGACGTCCGCCAGTTCCTCGGACGTCACCCGGTGCTGGAGGTCCGCGGGCAGGACCGGCAGCACGGTGAGCGCGAACAGGGTCTTCAGGGTGCTGGCCGGCGGCAGCTTGCGGTGCGCGTGATTGGCCGCCAGCACCTGGCCGGTGCCCGCGTCGGCGACCAGCCAGGAGAGTGCGGAGAGCTCAGGGAGTTCCGGGGCCCCGACGTGCGGCCGCACCTGCGTGCCGGAGTGGTAGAGCAGCGACGGCCCCGGCACCACCGCCCTCGGGGGCGGGGCCGGGTCGAGCGCCCCGGTGCCTGCGGCGGCCGTGCCGGGTGTCAGCGCCAGCAGGCCCGCCAGGCAGACGGAGCAGGTCGCCACCGCCGCTCGCCGAGGAAATCGGTCAGGGAATCCGATCGTCATACGATCAACGTAGGAACGGTGGCGGTGTACCGCGCGCTGCCTGGGCCGGTCGGACGCCGTGACAACCCGGATGCCGCACGCCGGGCCCCGGTGTGGGCCCACCGGAGGGGTGGCACCGCTCTCAGCCGGCCGGCAGGGTCGGCTGCACGCGCCGCATGAAGGTCGCGTTGTCCGGGGTCTCCCGCAGCCGCTCCAGGAGCGTCTCCAGGCCGCCCTGGGCGCCCTCGCGGCTCTGCAGGGCCCGGCGCAGTCCGCGTACGGCGGTCAACTCCGCCGGGGTGAGCAGGAGTTCCTCGCGGCGGGTGCCGGAGGGGGCGATGTCCACGGGGGGGAAGACCCGCCGGGAGGCCAGCTCGCGGTCCAGGCGCAGCTCCATGTTGCCGGTGCCCTTCAGCTCCTCGAAGAAGTAGCCGTCGGCCCGGGAGCCGGTGTCCACCAGGACGGTGGCCAGGATGGTGAGCGAGCCGCCTTCCTCGGCCTTGCGGGCGGCGCCGAAGAACCGCTTGGGGCCGAGCAGTGCGCCGGCGTCGACACCGCCGCTGAGGGTACGGCCGTTGGAGGCGGCCGCGTTGTTGTGGGCCCGGCACAGCCGGGTCAGGGAGTCAAGAAGGATGACGACGTCCTTGCCCTCCTCGACGAGCCGCTTGGCGCGCTCGACGACGAGTTCGGCGAGGGCGATGTGCTCCTTGGCGGGCCGGTCGAATGTGGAGGCGTACACCTCGCCGTGCACCGAGCGTCGCATGTCGGTGACTTCCTCGGGACGCTCGTCGAGCAGCAGCACCATCAGATGGCACTCCGGGTGGTTGCCGGCGACGGCGGCCGCGAACTGCTGGAGCAGCACGGTCTTGCCGGTCTTGGGCGGGGCCACGATCAGTCCGCGCTGCCCTTTGCCGACCGGCGCGAACAGGTCCGCGACCCGTCCGGCGAGTCCGGCGGCGGGATGTTCGAGCCGGATCCGCTCGTGCGGGTGCAGCGGGGTCAGATCCCGGAAGTGACGTCGGCCGCGCAGCGCGTCGGGCGTACGGCCGTTGACGCGCGTGATCTCGGTCAGCGTGCGCCGGTCGCCGCGGACGCCCTCGACGAGGTCGCCCTTGCGCAGGCCGTGACGGCGGATCAGCGCCGGGGAGACCTGGAGGTCGGCGGGGGAGGGCAGGCAGTCCGGGGCCCGCAGCAGGCCCTTCCCGCCCGGGTCGATGTCGAGGACACCGGTGACGGGCCGGGCGGCGGCCCGGTCCTGCTGCTGTACGGGGGGTTCGAGTGTGGTGGTCATGGGTGGTGGTCCTTTCGAGGACGGAAGACAGGAACGAAGGGGGGAGTGGGCCGCGAGCGGGAGGGCGGGTGCGCAGGCCTCCGTGCGGCGGGGAACGACACCTCGGGAACGGCAGAAACCCAGGTCACGAGGTGGTGCTGGGAAGCCGGTGAGCCGGTCGGAAACGACGGGCGATGCGGCTGGAGGAGTGGAACCGGCACTCGGCGCCCGACTTGTGGGGCGGCCACACGTGCTGCTCGCACTATACCCACGGTTCCACGATCCACAACATGGCACCGGTCACCGCTATTCCCGTCCCCGGCGCAGAAGTGACACCGGGTCCCGCCCCCGGGCCGATGTGACTGGCCGGGAAACGCACCTTCCCGAGGGCCCGCCGGCGCCTACGATCGGCCGTGTCCGCGTCGTACCGCTGTCAGGAGCCGCTGGTGGAGACCCCGTCCGTGCCGCACCGTCCGGACCCGGCCGGCGGCTGCCCGCACGCCGACAACGCCAGGCTGCTGGCGCGCGGTGCCGTGGCCCCGGTCGTGCTGCCCGGTGATGTCGAGGGCATGGCCGTGCTCGGGCACCAGGCGCTCCGGGAGTTCCTCCAGCATCCCGAAGTCGCCAAGGACGCACAGCACTTCACGCGGCTGCGGGAAGGCCGCATCCCCGCGGGCTGGCCGCTGCTGACCTTCGCCACCGTGCGGGGCATGACCACCGCCGACGGCGCCGACCACCGCAGGCTCCGCGGGCTGGTCAGCCGGGCCTTCACCCCGCGCCGGGTCGAGGAACTCCGGCCCAGGATCGAGGAGTTGACAGGCTCCCTGCTCGGCGACCTGGAGCGGGCCGCGGCCGACGGTGACGGTGTCGCCGATCTGCGCCGGCACTTCGCGCTGCCGCTGCCCATGGGCGTGATCGGAGAACTCCTGGGCGTGGATGCCGAGTTCCGTGACCGGCTGCACCACCTGTCCAACCAGGTCGTGGCCACCGACATCGGACCGGCCGAGGCCGTCGCCGCCAACCGGGAGCTGGTCGCCGTCCTCGCCGCCGTCGCCGCCGCCCGCGCCGAGCGTCCCGGCGACGATCTGACCAGCGCCCTGATCGCCGCCCGGGACGAGGGCGGCGACCGGCTCGGGCAGGAGGAGCTGATCGGCACCCTGGTCCTGATGATCATCGCCGGGCACGAGACCACCCTCAACCTGATCACCAACGCCGTACGCGCCCTGTGCGGCCATCGCGACCAGCTCGAGCTCGTCCGCAAGGGCGACGCGAGCTGGGCGGACGTGGTGGAGGAGACACTGCGCTGGGACGCGCCGGTCAGCTATTTCCCGTTCCGCTACCCGGTGCGGGACCTGACCGTCGACGGCACGCTGATCCCCGCGGGCACCCCGGTCCTGGCCGGCTACTCCGCCGCCGGACGCGACCCGGCCGCGCACGGCCCGGACGCCGACCGGTTCGACGTCACCCGGTCCGCCCGCCCCGACGCCGTCCGCCACCTCTCCCTCGGGCACGGCGCCCACTACTGCCTGGGCGCCCCGCTGGCCCGGCTGGAGGCCACGGTCGCCCTGGAGCGGCTCTTCGACCGCTTCCCGGCCCTGGACCTCGCCGTCCCCGAGGACGCCCTCGCCCGGCAAGCCGGCTTCGTCGGCAACAGCGTGCGCGCCCTCCCGGTACGGCTGCGGTCCCGGACCGGCGGCTGAGGCGCATACCAGCCATACGAACCCCCGATGGCCCTTCCCCGACGCATTTCTTGTTCTGGCCATAAGCCCTACCTACGCTGCCACCACCGCACTTCGGCGGCATGGGACAAGGGACTTGGCAATCATGGGTCGACTGGCCGGGAAAATCGCTTTCATCAGTGGAACGGGGGCTGGAATCGGCCGGGCCGCGGCACAACTGTTCGCGGCCGAGGGCGCCACCGTATTCGGCTGTGACATCGACGAGAAGAGCGCCGCCGAAACCGTGGAACTCGTCGAGAATTCCGGTGGCGTGATGCGCTCCCTGGCACCGGTCGACCTTTCCACCGAGGCCGGGGCGCGGGAGTGGATCGAGGCCGGGATCGCGGAGTTCGGCGCGATCGACATCCTCTACAACAACGCCTCCGCCCTGCGGAACGGCCCCTTCGAGACGATGCCCGCCGAAGACTGGTACTTCACCATCAGGAACGAGCTGGACATCCCCTACTTCTGCACCCGGGCCGCCTGGCCGCACCTGGTCGCGCGCGGCGGCGGGGCCGTCCTGAACGTCGCCTCGGTGGCGGCCGTGCGCGGCGCGCCGTTCATGCCGATGGTCCCGCACGGCGCCGCCAAGGGCGGCGTCCTCGCGATGAGCAAGCACCTGTGCGCGGCCGGTGCCCCGCACCGCATCCGCGTCAACACCCTCGCCCCCGGCATGACCCGCACAGCGGCCACCGCGCCCTTCCTCGACGACCCGAACGGTCCGAAGGCGCAGCTGGAGGCCCGGATCCCGGCCGGCCGGGTCGGCAGGCCCGAGGACATCGCCCGCGCGGCGGCCTTCCTCTGCTCCGACGAGGCGGCCTTCGTCAACGGCGCCAACCTCATGGTCGACGGCGGCGACAGCGCGATGGCGGGCTGAGCGCGGATGCACGCACGTCTCGACCACGTGGGCGTCAACGTACGCGACCTGCCCGCCCAACTCTCCTGGTACCGAACGGCCTTCGGGCTGAGGACCGTCTTCGAGTTCCGTCTCGAGGGCCCCGGCCTCACCGGTGTCGTCCTGGAACACCCGCACGGCTGGCGGATCGAACTGCTCACCAGGCCCGGATCCGCACCGGGCCTCCGGGCCCCGGACCCGATGACCGCGGCCCTCACCGAGGGGTACGGGCACTTCGCGGTCACCACCCCCGCACTCGACCCCGTGTACACCGCCCTGGTGGCAAACGGGGCGGGCGAGGTGCTGAAACCCGGCCCGTCCCCCGAACCGGGGATACGGATGGCCTGGGTCAAGGACCCCGAGGGAAATCTCATCGAACTCATAGAACGCGGCACCACTGTTGACCCGTGAGATGGAGTACGGAATGACCAACGCTGTGAGAAAACTGGACGTGGGCACGCTCGTCGCCTGTTGTCTGGCAGTTGCCGCCGCGCAGCTGTGCATTACCGTCCCCTCGCCCATCAACGGGGAAATACAGGCCGCGTTCGGCGCCTCGGGATCGCAGGTCGCCTGGGTCACCTCGGCCTTCATTCTGCCCACCGCGATTCTGGAACTGAATTTCGGTGTGGTGGGCGATCTGTTCGGGCGTAAGAGGCTGCTGGTGCTCGGCGGATTCGTGCTGGCACTCGGTGAACTCCTCAACGCCACCTCCCAGAACATCACCATGCTCTGGATCGGTCAGGCCCTCGCCGGCATCGGCGCCGCCGCCCTGTTCCCGAGCTCCCTCGCCGTGATCGCGGCCGCGACGCCCGGGGAGAAGGACCGCGCCAAGGCGGTCTCGACCTGGGCGCTGAGCATCTCCCTCGCCTCGGCCGTGGGGCCGCTCTCCTCCGGCATCCTGGCCACGGTCGCCGACTTCCGCTGGGCGTTCGTGCCCCCGGTCGTCCTCGGTGTCGTGGTCGGCGTCTCCTGCTGGGCGCTGGTCACCGACTCCAAGGCGCCCGAGGGCCGGGCCCTGGACTGGCCGGGCCAGATCAGCATCGCCGTCGGTCTCACCGCCCTGTTGTGGGGCATCATCGAGGGCGGCGACCGCGGCTGGAGCAGCCCCTCCATCGTCCTCGCGCTGGTCCTCGCCGCCGTGGCGCTGGTCGGCTTCGTGATCGCGGAGAGCCGCGCCGAGTCCCCGATGTTCAACCTGGAGCTGCTGAGGATCCCCTCGTTCGCGGCGGCCGCGGTGGTGGCGCTGACCGGCATGTTCGGCTTCATCGGCACCGCCTACTGCGTCTCCATCCGGCTCGGCGCGGTGATGCACCTCAGCGCGCTGCGGGCCGGTATGCCGTTCGTGATCCTCCAGCTGATCCCGCTGTTCCTGGCGCCCGTGCTCAGCCGGATGCTCACCCGCGTCGAGCCGCGCCGGCTGCTGATGGGCGGTCTGCTGCCGATGGCGGCCGGCCAGTTCTGGATCGCCGCGCTGCCGATCACCACGACCGGCCTCGCGGCCTTCATCGGCCCGGTGCTGCTGCTCGGCATCGGCTTCATCTGCGTGGTCTCCTCGTTGACGTCGGCCGCCGTGAACGCCGTACCGATCGAGATGACCGGCATGGCGAGCGGCGCGACCAGCCTGGTCCGCGAGTTCGGTCAGGGCCTCGGCCCCGCCGTGATCAGCACGATCGCGATGAGTGCGGCCTCCTCCGCGCTGGTCGGCAAGCTGAGCGGCGCCGACGCGGGCATGGAGGCCGCGGCCGGTCCGCTCGCGGTGGTCAACGCGGGCAGCGACAGCGCCAGGGCCGCCGCCCAGGACGCCCTCGCGCACGGCATGGCGCTGGGCGTGGTGATCTGCGGCTGCGCCTCCCTGCTCGGCGCGCTGGTCACCCTGGTGCTGGTCCGCAGGAACACCGCGCGGGCGGCGGCCCAGGTGCCGGTGGAGCCCGCGTCCGCCTGACCGGCGACACCACGAGAAGGCCGGGGCCCTCGCCCCGGCCTTCTGGCGTGTACTCAACTGCCCCTCCCCCGACGGGTCGTGGCATTGCGACGGATGTCCGCAATCGATAACGGTCGCGGCCGGACGGGGACTTGATGTCGGGTAATGCCTTATCTTCACGACATGTCCACGCCACCGCAGCCGCCGTCCTCTCCGCAGCAGCCGCCGTCGACTCCTCAGCAGCCCCAGCAGCCCCAGCAGCCCTCGGCGCCCCCGCAGCAGCCTTCGCAGCAGCCGGACCAGCCGCCGGCGACACCGCCCCAGCAGCCCCAGCCGACCGCGTACCCGTACCCGAACCCGCAGTCGCCGCCGCAGAACCCCTACGCCCAGCCGACCCTCGTCAACCAGCCCGTGCCGCCGCCGCAACAGGGCGCGCAGCAGGGCAACCCCTATGCCGTGCAGCCCGGTTACGGCTACCCGCCCCCGGCCGCCGCACCGCCGTCGGCCGGCGGGAACACGGCCGGAAGAGCCGTGCTGTGGGCGGTTCTCGGCGCCGTGGTCGCCTCCGCGGGCTGGGCGGCAGGCCTCTACCTGACCGGCGGCCTCGGGAACGGCGCGGACCTGCGCGGCTACCAGGCGCCCGCGAACCTCTGCTCCAGCGCGGACTACTCCTCGTTCAAGGACGAGTACCCCGTCGACGACTCCTCCCCGACGAAGAACGTGCTGAAGGACCCGGCGCTGGACCAGAGTTACTGCAGTCTCAGTCTCAAGAAGACCGCCTCCAGCTACGGGGACGCCTATCTCTCCCTGCAGGTCGACCTGCACAAGAAGACCGACCCGGGGCCGGAGTTCACGGCCACCTGGAAGAAGTACGGCGACAGCCACACGGACTACGACGTGAGCCCCGTGAGCGGCATCGGCGACGAGGCCTACCTGGTCACGCAGGACACCAGCAACGGCTCCACCACCAGCGGCTCACGGTACGCCACGCTCGCGGTGCGGGACGGCTGGATGACGTACACCATGTACTACAGCGCGTACTTCTCCTCGTACGACAGCGACACCGACCCGCCGACGCTCGACGACGTGACGGGCTGGCTGAAGACGGACACCAGGTCCACGCTGGAGCAGCTCAAGGACTGACGTTCAGTTCTGGTCGAGGGCGTCGGTGATGGCCTTCACCGGACCGTGCGCCGAGTAGCCGCCGTCGACGGTGATCTCCGCGCCGTTGACGTACGAGGCCTCGTCGGAGAGGAGATAGACGACGAGCGGCGCCACCTCGTCGACCGTGCCCGGGCGGCCCTGGGGCGTCATGGCGAGGTGGGCGGCGACGAACACCGGGTTGGCGGTCGCCATCAGCGGGGTCTCGATGTAGCCGGGGTGGACGACGTTCGTACGGATGCCGCGTGGGGCCAGTTCCAGGGCCGCGACCTTGGACAGGCCGCGCAGCGCCCACTTGCTGGTCGTGTAAGCGACCGCGTGATGCGCGGTGAGCCCGGCGACCGAGCCGACGTTCACGATCGACGAGCCGGCCGGCATCAGCGGGGCGAGGGCCTGGATGCCGAGCAGGGCGCCGGTCGTGTTCACGGCGAACGCCCGGTTCCAGTCGGCGAGTTCGACCTGGCCGAGCCGGGCCCGCATCGGGATGCCGGCGTTGTTCACCAGGCCGTGCACGGCATCGAGGGAGGCGGCCAGCGCCGCCCAGTCCTCGGGCGAGGTCACGTCCAGGTGGACGTACCGGACGTCGAGACCGTCGGCGCGCAGGGCGGCGGCGTGCTTCTCGCCGGCCTCGTCCAGTACGTCGGTCGCGATCACCGTGGCGCCCTCCCGGGCGGCCGCGGCCGCCTCCGCGGCTCCCTGGCCCTGTGCGGCTCCGGTGACGACGACGGTACGGCCCGCCAGGCGCGTGCGGCTCACGGCTTCCTCCAAGGGGATACGGGAGTGTCCTCCCGTCCACGCTAGGAAGCCGCGGACAACTGCGGAAACGCGCGATCGGGATGGCTGGCATCCGCCCCGTCGATCTCGTCCGGGATCTCGTCCGTGATCTCGCCCGGGTTCTCCTCGGCGGCCTTCCGGCCCAGCGCGGCCCCGACCCTGCGCACCGTGTCCCGCAGCCAGCGGTGGGCCGGGTCGGCGTGCCGGTTGTGGTGCCAGTACATGGCCTCCACCAGGGGGACGTCCGGGAACGGCGCCGGTACGACCGCACAGCGCGCGAAACCCTCGTACCGCCTGGCCAGCCGTTCCGGGACCATCGCCACCAGGTCCGTGCCGCTCACCAGGAACGGCAGCACACTGAAACCGGGCGTGCTGACCTGCACCTTCGGGGTGATCCCGAGGGTCTCCAGCTGGCGCTCGGCGGGGGTGTGGCTCTTGCCGATGGCGCAGGCCGCGTGCGGCATCTCCGCGAGGTCGCGCAGGGTGAGCCGCCCGTCCACCAGGCGCGGGTTGTCCGGGTCGACGAGGCACACGAACCGGTCGTGCATCACGGCCTCGCTGACCCCGGGGAGCTGGTAGCCGAGCGGCACGATCATCAGGTCGTGGCAGCGCAGATGCGTCTCGGTCTCCAGCTGGCCGTCGACGATGGGGTGGAAGTCGATCCGGACGCCCGGCGCCTCGGCCGCGATGACCCGCAGCAGCGGCTCCACGAACACGGTCATCACGTAGTCCGACATGACCACCGAGAAGCGCTGGCGGCTGCGTCCCGGGTCGAAGTGCCGGGTCAGCGACAGCGCCTCCTCGGCCTTCTGCAGCGAGCCCTGGACGACCGGCAGCAGCCGCTCCGCCAGAGGTGTCAGCTCGTACTCGCGGCCCACCCGGATCAGCAGCTCGTCGTTGAAGTGCCGGCGCAGCCGGGCCAGCGAGCCGCTCATCGCGGACTGGCTGGTGGACAGCCGCACCCCCGCGTGGGTGACGTTCTTCTCCTCCAGGAGCGCTTCCAGTGCCACCAGAAGATTGAGATCGATCGCTCCGAGACCCACGGGTGTCCCCTTCCGGCCGGCCACGTCATTGAAGCTTCGGTGAAACGGGAGGTTAACCAGCGGACGGCCGTCGAGGAAGGGGGTCGGGGGGACTCTCAGGAAGATGCGATGCCAGGCATCCGGGCACCGGATACCCCCAGGTGGGGGGCCTGCGCGCACCACAGGCCCCCCACAGCTTCGGGTGCTACGGGCGGGGCGTGCGACCCCTCTTGCGGGCCCGCGGAAGATAGGCGTCCGCCCGCCCGGGCACGATCCGGTTGGACACCGTGCCGAGCCCCTCGACGCTCAGCGTCACCTCGTCGCCGGGCTTCAGCGGGGGCGGGGTGCGCTCACCGAGCCGGCCCCAGAACTCCGCCAGCGAACCCCAGCCGCAGGTGCCCGAGCCGAGGATGTCACCGGGCCGCACCCACGCGTCCCGGCTGGCGTAGGCGATCATCTCCTCGAAGGTCCAGGAGCTGTTGGCGAGGGTGTCCCGGCCGATCAGCTCGCCGTTCAGGGTGACCGTCATCTCCAGGTCCAGGAAGCCGTCCGGATCCCGCCGGTCCCGCACCTCGTCGGCGGTGACCAGACAGGGGCCGAGCGTGTTGGCGAAGTCCTTGCCCTTGGAGAAGCCCAGGCCGAGGTTCTTCTCCGGCTTCTGCAGGTCACGGGCCGACCAGTCGTTGAAGACCAGGTAGCCGACGATGTGGTCCCCGGCCCGCTCGGGGGTGAGGTCGCGCCCGCTGCGGCCGATGACCGCGCCGACCTCCAGCTCGAAGTCCAGCACCGAGCAGCCCGCCGGGACCGGGACGTCGTCGTGCGCGCCGTAGGCGGCATGCGGGTTGGTGAAGTAGAAGTTGGGCGCCCGGTACCACTCCTCGGGCACCCGCTCCAGACCGTCCAGCGACTTCGACACACCCTCGATGTGCGCCTCGAAGCCGACGAAGTCCCGGATCGACGGCGGTTTCAGCGGCGGCAGCAGCCGCACCTGATCTACCGTCAACTCACCTGGTGCGTCCAGGGCTTCGATGCCGGCCGCGTACAGCACCTCCGCCTCGATCAGCGTCAGGAGGCTCACCCCCTCGGGCAACGGGTGGATGACCCCGTCCCGCACCACACCGGCGCGCTCCTCGCCGTCGTGCTCGTAGGTCGCGAAACGCATGGCTCACTGCTCCCAGTGGTTGGTGTTGGTGACGGTCCCGGTGCTCAGATAGCCGGCGAACACGCCCTTGGGGTCACGGGCGGCCCGGATCTCGTTCAGGCGCCGCCACTGCTCGTCGCCCATGAACCGCACCTGCCGTACCGTGAAGTCGGAATCCCCGAGGTACTGGCCGACGGTCACCGGCTGCATCGCCGCCATCGCCGCGTCCAGCCAGCCGCGCAGCTCCGCGTCCCGCCCCGGCTCGTCGTGGACGACATAGCTCGCGCAGTAGATCTCCGACTGCAACGAGAAGGCCATGTCCGGCAGTCGGCGCAGCGGGGCCATGGAGAACCAGATGGTGAACGTCCCCCGGGTCGGGTGCTCGGTGAACGCCTTGCGGATCGCCGGAACGACCTCCTCGGCGGTGCCGGTCAGCCAGGCGTTGTCGACGAAGTAGCGGTGACCCTCCGGGTTGGCGGCGCGCTGCCCGGCCAACTGGTCGGCAAAGGTGGTGGGTTGCGCCTCGACCCGGAACAGGGCCCGGTCGGCGTACGGGTTGGCGTGCAGGGGCGCGAGCGCCTCGGCCGCCGCCTGAGGGGTGTCCGTCATCGCCACACCCGTCACCAGCAGCACCGGTTCGTCGAGGTCGGGCGGGGTCTGCGTGAGGGCGACGATCTCCACCAGGTCGGAGACCGTGTGATGGGTGTGGTGCAGCCAGGTCATGACCTCCTCGAAGAGGTCCAGCGGGTAGGCGTGCACGGTGTGTGCCAGATGTCCGGGGAGCGGACGGGTGCGCAGATGGAAGCGGGTCACGACCCCGAAGAAACCCGGGCCCGCACCGCGCGCCGCCCAGAACAGGTCGCTGTGCCGCGTCCCGTCGGCACGGACCAGCTCGCCGTCCGCCGTGACCAGGTCGATCGCCACGATGTTCTCGGCCGCCCAGCCCCAGCCGCGCGCGTTCCAGCCCTGCCCACCCTGGAGCAGGAAACCGCCGATGCCCACCGACGGACAGTGCCCGCCGTTGAAGAACCGCCCGAACTCACCGAGATGCGGGTTGAGTTCGTCGCCGCCCTTGACGCTGGGGGTGGCCGTGACGATCCCGGTCCGCGGGTCGTACGCCATCTCGCGGAAGGTGCCGAGATCGATCAGCAGCGTGTCCCGGCGCACCGACCAGGCCGCCCAGCTGTGCCCGCCGGAGCGCACGGCGACCTGCCAGCCGCGCTCCAGGGCGAGCCGTACGCCCTCGACCACGTCCTGTTCGGTGGCCGCCTTGAGCACGGCGGCCGGAGTGCGGTCGGCCGGACGGCGGGCATTGAAGACCCGCCGGTACACGGCCTCCTCGAAGTCCTCGTCACCGGGGAGATGGAGGGTGCCGGAGAAGCGGTTCCCGTTCGGGGGTCCGGGGGTCGTCCCCCGCTGGACCGCGGTCACCGGGCGGCTCACTTGACCGCGATGGGGTTGACGGGGGCACCGACCGCGCCGGTCACCGGCAGCGGTGCCGCCACCAGCAGGAACTCGTAGACACCGTCAGCCGCGCAGTCCTCCGCGAGCGCCTCCAGGTCCCACATCTCGCCGAGCGGCAGGCCCATGTTGGGGATGGCGATCTGGTGCAGCGGCGACATCGCCGGCTCGGCGAACTCGTACGGCCGTACCTCGAGCCCCCAGGTGTCGGAGGCGATGGCCGCGATCTCCGTGCGGTGCAGCCAGCCCAGGGTGGTGAAGGACAGGCCGGGCGCGTCCCCCGCCGCGTACCCGCCCCACTCGCCGAGCCGCCGCACCCGGCCCAGCTGGCCGGTGCGCACGAGCACGATGTCACCCCGGCGGACACCCGACGTGGCGCCCTGCGCCTCGATGGTGACGCGCAGGTGCTCCTCCATGATCGGGAAGCCGTCCTGGAGTTCACCGCGCGCGTCGCCGGCCGCCCGGCCGACGTCGAGCAGCACTCCGCGGCCGGTGAAGGCGTCCCGCATGTGCTCGATACCGGTCACGGAGTCGCCGTCGCCGTTGACGATCGTGCACGGACGGCCGTTCCAGGCCTGCTTGTGGTCGTAGATGTGGCCCAGCCCGTCCCACTGCGTGGAGGCCTGGAGCGGCATCAGCACGTGGTCGTCGGCGCCGCCGAAACCGTGCGGGAAGCCCTGGGTGCCGGCCGCCGCGTCGGAGCCGGTGTCCCGCATGTAGTGCACCGGGTTGATCCGGCCCCGGAAACCGCGCTGCGGTCCTGACTCGTTGAACTCCTGCGCCAGCGAGAAGGAACGCCCGCGCCGGACCAGTCCGGCGGCGTGCGCGCGGATCGCGTCGTCGACGAAGTTCAGTGTGCCCAGTACGTCGTCCTCACCCCAGCGGCCCCAGTTGCGGTACAGGGCGCGGGCCTTGGCGAGCTCTTCCTCGATGGGACCGACGGTCATCGGACGTGTCCTTTCAGCAGCAGTTCCAGGGCGTTGCCCCCGGCGATCGCGTCGCGCGCGACCGGGTCGAGACCGGCCGCGTCGAGCCGGGCCACCGGATCCGTCACCCCCATGTCGAAGGGGTGGTCGGTGCCGAGCACCACCCGGTCCGCGCCCACCTCCTCGACCAGATGCCGCAGCGCGCGGGGGGTGTAGACCAGTGCGTCGAACCACATCCGGCGCAGGTAGGAGCTGGGAGGTTCGGCGCAGCCGCGCGCGTCCGGCCGTACCCGCCAGGCGTGGTCGGAGCGGCCGATGTACGTCGGCAGATAGCCGCCGCCGTGCGCGGCCACCAGCTTGAGCCGCGGGAAGCGGTCCAGGACCCCGGTGAAGATCAGCCGGGAGAGCGCGACCGCGGTCTCGGTGGGCTGGCCGACCGTGTTGCCCAGGTAGTGCGTGGCGAGCCGGTCGCCGAGCGAGCAGCCCCAGGGGTGCACGAAGACGACCGCGCCCAACTCCTCGGCCTTCAACCAGACTTCGTCGTGCGCGGGGTCGGCGAGCTCGCGGCCCTCGACGGTGGTGGAGACGCTGATGCCGTACAGGCCCAGCTCGGTGACCGCCTTGTCCAGCAGGGCGACCGCGAGGTCCGGGTGCTGGAGCGGTACCGTGCCCAGACCGTGCAGCCGCTCGGGCGCGATGGCGCAGTGCGCGGCCACCGACTCGTTGACGGTACGGGCCAGTCGTACCGCCAGATCGGGGTCGGCCCAGTAGTGGTGCATGGGCATCGGGCCGACCACCTGGGCGTCGACGCCCATCGCGTCCAGGTCGGCGAGCCGGACCCCGACGTCCGTCAACTTCCGCGTGTGCCTCCGGAGTTGAGCTCGGTTGACGGCCAGCGACTCGGGGGAGTGGGCGCGCTGCTCGGCGGCCAGCTCGGCCGCGAAGCCCTCGGTGCCGGCCACCAGGGCGTCGGCCCCGGGGACCGCGAGGTGGCCGTGGAAGTCGACGACGGGCGTGCTCATGCGGCCACCGTCAGCGAGGAGAGCGTCTCCGACATGATCCGCGCCGGGTCGGCGCCCGGGGTCTCCGGGTGGATCTCCCACTCGGCGAGCCGCAGGGAGTTGTCCAGCACCATCCGCACCCGCGGCAGCCGCCTGGCCATGAACCGGGCCAGCGCCCGGTCCACCGGCTCGTCGGCGGTGACCAGTTCGGCCAGCAGCACCGCGTCCTCCATGCACATCGCGGCACCCTGCGCGATCAGCGGCGGACAGGCGTGCGCCGCGTCGCCGATCACCATCGCCCGGCCCCGGTGCCAGTCCTCGTCGACCAGCACCGCCTCGATCCAGCGGTAGTCCACCGCCGTGTCGTCGGGCAGCGAGGCGATGATCTTCCCCCAGGTGCCGCCGTACCCGGCGCCGCGCTCGCGCAGCAGGTCCAGCGGGGCGCGCGGGCCGATCAGGGAGGCGTCCAGGTTCTCGTCGAGGAGGTAGGCGTAGCACTGGTCGCCGGATATCGGGCTGTAGCCGGCCTTGTAGCGCGGGCCGCCGTAGTACACCTCGGCGCAGTCCATCTCGGCGGGCCGCTCCGCCACCACCCGGAAGATCGACATGCCGACCGGGCGGGGCTTCGTGGTGATGCCGACGAGCGCGCGCAGGGCCGAGTTGATGCCGTCCGCGCCGACCACCAGGTCGTAGCGGCCGGCCGAGCCGTCGGTGAAGGTGACATCGATGTGACCGGGGAAGCGGTCGAGGCGCTCGGCGCTCAGGCCCAGGCGGACCGTGACGCCGTGCGCGTACACCGCCTCGCACAGCGCGTTCTGCAGGTCCGAGCGGAGTGCGCCCGCCGTGGAGGGCAGGTCCGCACCGCCCGTGTGCGGGGTCGCCAGCTCGGTGATCAGACCGCCGTCCGCCCGGCGCAGCCGCATGAGGTCGAACGGCACCGCCCGGGCCAGTACCCGGTCCAGCACGCCGACCGCGCGCAGCGCCTTGAGCGCGTTGCCCTGAATGGTGATGCCATGGCCCACCCCGAACCACCGGGGCGAGATCTCGACGAGCTCCACCTCGACACCGCGCTGGGCGAGCGCGAGGCACAGCACGCTTCCGGTGATGCCGCCGCCGACGACGAGCACCTGGTGAACGGGCATGGGCGATCCTTGCTCACGGTAGACAGACCTCGGAGGAGAAAGACCTCGGAGGAGAAAGACAGGGAGCAGCGGCCTGCGGCTGTCAGCCGGTGAAGCGCGGGCCCAGCTCGTGGTAGTGCTCGACGGCCGGCGGTACGGCGAAGAACGGGCCGACCAGCGCCCGCCAGCGCGCGAACCGCTCCGACTCCCGGAAGCCGGCCGTGTGCGCCTCGACCGACTCCCAGCCGACCAGCAGCAGGAAGGTCCGCGGCCGCTCGTCGCAGCGCAGCAACTCCGCCCAGCGGAAACCGCCGGCCTCGGCGAGCACCTCACGGGCCTTGCCGAAGACCTCGGCGAATTCGGCTTCCCGGCCTTCCTCCACGGTCAGCTCGGCATGCTCGACCACCACGGTGTTCTCCTCGGGTTCGGGGTGGCATCGAGCCTGGTCGGCGGTCCGCGCAGGGTCAACGGATCGAGGCATCGGCAAGGGGGACGGCATCCATCCGGTACGGCGATGGCGCCACCGCACGTCACCGCCGGCACGGGATCGCGGCGCAGGCGATGGCAGGCATCGCCAACGGCCATTTCCGGCGACCGGGCCCGGTGCCTAGCGTCGAGGGCGAGCCCCCACCCGTACGAGGAGAGCCGCCCGTGCCCGAACCTTCCCCCTTCTCCGCAGGCCCTTTCTCCGCAGGCCCCTTGCCCGCCGGCCCCTTCGCGCTCGGCACCTTCGGCGACGGCGCGACCGCCTTCCCCGGGCTGGTGGCCGGCGCGCGGGTCCGTGACCTCTCCGGCCTGGTGGCGTCGGTACGCGCGCTGGTCGAGGACTGGGACACCTGGCTGCCCCGGCTGCACCAACTGGCCGCCGACGCCGACGCCGACGCCGACGGCACCTGGCACGACCTGGCCGAGCTGCGGGTCCTGACACCGATCGAACCGGGCCAGATCCTGCAGAGCGGCGCCAACTACCGCAAGCACGTGGTCGACCTGGTCGCCGCCGAGAAGGAGAGCGTGCACGGCGCCACCCCGCGGGAGGCCCGCGCCGACGCCGAGAAGATGATGGACGAACGGATCCGCGACGGAGTCCCGTACCTCTTCCTCGGATCACCGCGCGCGCTGTGCGGACCCTACGACGACATCGTGCTCCCCGCGCTCGGCGAACAGCACGACTGGGAACTCGAACTCGCCCTGGTCATCGGGAAACCGGGGAAGGACATCCCGGCCCAGGAGGCGATGTCGTACGTCGCCGGGTACACGATCTGCAACGACCTGACGACCCGGGACCGGCTCTACCGGCCCGACCTGAAGGCCGTCGGCACCGACTGGTTCACCGCCAAGAACGCCGACACCTTCCTGCCGACCGGCCCCTTCCTGGTCCCCGCGGAATTCGTCGGCGACCCGGGCGACCTGCGGATCACGCTGCGGCACAACGGGGTGGTCCGGCAGGACGAGTCCACCAAGGACATGATCTTCGACATTCCGCGGCTGATCGCCTACGCCTCCACGACCACCACCCTGCGCCCCGGCGACCTGCTGCTCACCGGCTCCCCGGCCGGCAACGGCGCGCACTGGGGGGTCTTCCTCAGGCCCGGAGACGTGATCGAGGCGGAGATCACCGGCCTCGGCCACCAGCGCAACACCGTCAGGAGCCAGCCATGAACTTCCAGCCCATCAGCCATCTGCGCCATGTGGACCTGGCCGTACCGGACTTCGCCACCCAGCGCGCCTTCTACGGCACCACCTGGGGCCTGACCGAGGTCGCGAACGACAACGGGATCGCGTTCTTCGCCGCCGAGGGCAGCCCCGAGCAGTACATCGTCCGCATCCGCGAGGACGAGCGGAAGCGGATGGACCTCGTCGCCTTCGGCGCGGTGTCCCCCGCGGCGGTGGACGAACTCGCCGTACGGCTCGGCCGCGCCGGAGTGCGGATCATCCACGAGCCCCGGGCACTGGACACCCCCGGCGGCGGCTACGGGCTGCGGTTCTTCGACCCCGACGGACGGGTCGTGGAGGTCTCGGCCGACGTGGCCACCCGCAGCCACCGCAGGATCGAGGAGCGCGAGGCCGTCCCGGTGCGGCTGTCGCACTGCGTGGTCAACTCCCAGGACCCGGAGGGACTGCGCGATTTCTACGTCCGGCACCTGGGCTTCCGGCTCACCGACACCCTGTACTCCACGCACATGGGTGACCTCATGTACTTCCTGCGGTGCAGTCCGCTACACCACTCCTTCGCCATCGCCCGTGGGCCCCATGTGTCGCTGCACCACGCCTCGTTCGAGATGCGGGGGGTGGAGGAGTACATGCGCGGCACCGGGCGTGCGCTGCGCGCCGGGACCCGGCTCACCTGGGGGCCGGGACGGCACCTGGCGGGCGACAACACCTTCTCGTACTTCCACGACCCGCACGGCAACACCGTCGAGTACACCACCGAACTCGCCGTCCTCGAAGAGGACCTCTGGCACCCCGGCCGCCACGACGTGGCCGACCCGGTCACCCAGGACCAGTGGGGCACCGCCGACCCGATGAGCGAGTCGGTCGCCAAGGAGCAGTTCAACGACCCCGACGTGCTCTTCGAAGCGCCCCCGGTGTGACCCCGATCCTCCAGAGAAAGGCCGTAGTCGTGGCAGAGATCCTGAAGCACGCCGTCCCCGGGGCCGAGGTGGCCGCCTCCCTCGACCAGGTGCGCACCACCGTGGCCGGCGTCATCGCCGACATCCGCGAACGCGGTGACACGGCCGTGCGCGGGTACTCCGAGAAGTTCGACCAGTGGAGCCCCGGCTCCTTCCGGCTGAGCGCCGAGGAGGTCGAGAAGATCGTCGCCTCGGTGCCCCGGCAGGTCATCGACGACATCACGTTCGTGCAGGAACAGGTCCGTGGCTTCGCCCGGCACCAACTGGACTCCCTGCGCGCCTTCGAGGTGGAGACACTGCCGGGCGTGCGGCTCGGGCAGAGGCACATCCCGGTGCAGGCGGCCGGCGCCTACATCCCCGGCGGGCGCTACCCGCTCACCGCCTCCGCCCACATGACCATCGTCACCGCCAAGGTGGCGGGCGTGCCGCGCGTGGTCGCCTGCACCCCGCCCATCCACGGAGAGATCCCGGCCGCCACCGTCGCCGCCATGCACCTGGCGGGCGCCGACGAGATCTGGCTGCTCGGCGGGGTCCAGGCGGTGGCCGCGATGGCCGTGGGCACCGACACCATGAAGCCGGTCAACCTCGTCGCCGGACCCGGCAACGCCTATGTGGCCGAGGCCAAGCGCCAGCTGTTCGGCGAGATCGGCATCGACCTGTTCGCCGGACCCACCGAGATCCTGGTCCTCGCCGACGCGCAGGCGGACCCGTTCGTCTGCGCGGTCGACCTGCTCTCCCAGGCCGAGCACGGCCCGGACTCCCCGGCCGTGCTCATCACCACCTCCCGAGAGGTCGCCGAGAAGACCATCGCCGAGGTCGAACGGATCCTGCCCTCCATGCCCATCCGCGACTACGCCGGACCCGCCTGGCGCGACCACGGCCAGGTCCATGTCGTCGACACCCTCGACGAGCTGTACGCCCTCGCCGACACCTTCGCGTTCGAGCACGTGGAGGTACTGACCGCCGAGCCGCGCCTGGCCCTGGAGAAGATGACCCAGTACGGCGCCCTGTTCCTGGGCGAGGGCACCTGTGTGTCCTTCGGCGACAAGGTGATCGGCACGAACCATGTGCTGCCCACACGTGGTGCCGCCCGCTACACCGGCGGCCTGTGGGTGGGGAAGTACCTGAAGACGGTCACCTACCAGGAGGTCACCGACACCGCCTCGCAGGCCCTGCTCGGGCGGCTGTGCGGACGCGCCTCCCGGGTGGAGCTGTTCGAGGGCCACGCGCGTTCCGGCGACGTTCGGGCCGCGAAGGCCGCGGGCGACGGACTGCCCTGGAACGAAGCGTGAGCCTGGACGGCCGTACGGCCCTGATCACCGGCGGCGGAGGCCCGCTGGGCCGGGCGTTCGCGCTGGCGCTCGCCGATGCCGGTGCCCGGGTGGTCATCGTCGGCCGGAACGAGCGGGCCCTCGCCGAGGCGGCGGCCGAGGTGGGCGAAGCGGCCCGTACGGCGGTGTGCGACGTCCGCGACCCGGCGTCCGTGCGCACCCTGGCCCGTCAACTCGGCGACGAGGAAGTGTCGTTGCTGGTCAACAACGCGGGTGTCGCAGGACCGGTGCGGCCGCTCGTCGACGTCGAACCCGACGAGTGGGACGACGTGTTCGCCGCCAACGTCCGCGGCGTCTACCTCATGTGCCGGGCCTTCCTGCCGCCCATGCTGGCCGCCGGACGCGGTGACATCGTCAACGTCGCCTCGGTCAGCGGCAAGCGCCCGCTGCTCCACCGCACCCCGTACACCGCGTCCAAGATGGCCCTGATCGGCCTCACCCGCACCCTGGCAGGCGAGGTCGGCCCCCAGGGGGTCGCGGTCAACTCTCTCTCCCCGGGCCCGGTCCGGGGACCCCGCATGGACCGCAACTTCCGGCTCACCGCCGAACTCACCGGCTCCACGGTCGAGGAGGCGGAACGCGACTTCGTCTCCCGGGCCGCGCTCGGCCGGCTGGTCGAGGAGGACGAGGTCGCCCAGGCCCTCGTGGCGATGCTCGCGATGCCCGGACTGTGCGGTGCGGACATCGACCTGTCGGCGGGGATGATCGCACCGGCGTGACCACCCGGGGAAACACGGCGAGGCGGACGGCGCGCGGGCCGTCCGCCTCGCCGTCGCGCGTACCCACCGCCGGCGACTGTGGCCACTCTGTGTGATCGCTGTCAAGTGAGCCGGACGATCGAAGGCATCGGGTTCCGGGATGCGTGTGTGCGAGGCCTGTCCCGGGTTTCCGCAGGCTGCTTCACTCCCACCTGCACACCTCATGTGCCTCCGTCGCCTCGGTTCCGTCCGGCGACTCGTGACTCTGCGCGACGGCGCACTCCACCCGTGGAAAGGCCTGCAATGACGCTGACATCCCGACGCTCCTTCCTGATCGCCGGTTCCGCCACAGCGGCGGCCGTACTCGTTCCGGCCGCCTCCGGCACCGCCACCGCCGCGCCGCAGGCGTCGGGCAGCACACTCTCCGTCGGCGCCGGGGAGACCTGTGAACTCGCCGCGACCACCAGGGTCAGCCGGCTGACCATCGGCGCCGGCGGCAGGATCGTCGCCCCGGACGGGTACGACATCACCCTCACCGTCGACGGCGTGGAGACCGGCCAGCTGCTCACCGCGACCGGCGGCACCGCGACCCTCGTCCAGGCCGGCACCTACCTCGGCGACGTCGTCCTCACGGTCGCCGGGTCCAACGACGTCACCTACCAGACGCTGACCTTCCCGTTCCGGCAGGCTCTGTACGTCGGCTCCGACGGCGTCGACACCGCGAAGTCCGTGCTGTCCGCCGTGCGCGGCGGCAGGGTCACCGACACGGCCGCCCGCAACGTGTCGATCACGTCCACCGGTGAGTGCTTCAACGGCGTCTACGTGGAGAGCGGCAGCTACACCCTGCAGAGCCCCACCATCACCCTCGACGGCAACGGCCGCTGCGACTTCGCCGGGTACGGCGCGGCCGTGGTCGGCGACGGCGCCACGACCAGGCTGGTCGTGGACGGCGCCCGGATCAGCAACAGGGGCGTGGTGCGCACCACCGTCATCGCCGACAACGGCGCCAACGTCCTCGTCAAGGACTCCTTCCTGCGCGCCCGCAACGGCGTCCTGCCCGCCGACTACCAGGCCACCGTCGAGACCCCGTACATGGAGTCCGTGCCCTGGATGCTCGGCCTCGACGGCAACGTCCGTGCCACCAACCTGATCGGCAAGGACAGCGTCGCCACCTACCTCGACTCGACCGTCTTCTCGGAGACGTGGGGTGCGCTGTCGGTGGAGGGCGGCAGCGGGCTGAAACTGACCGCGATCAACAGCCATGTCGGCAACACCGGCGACTACGGCTACGGCACCTACGCCATCGGCGACGCCACCGTCCGCGTGCTCGGCTCCCGCTTCGACGTCGGCTCCTACGCGACGATCATCGCCGGACCGGCCGCCGTCGTGCACTACGGCGACAGCACCCGCGAGGCGGTCGCCGCGCTCAACACCGAACTGGAACTGGGCCTGACAGAGGCGGAGTTGGCGAGTGTGCCGGTGCGCAGCACGGTCGTGAACTCCGGTCACTTCGGCTACATGTTCTTCGGCGCAGGCCAACTCACCCTGGACGGCGGCACCGTCGTCAACTCCGAACGGGCCACCTTCCTCAACAAGGGCCAGCAGACGACGATCTCGGTCGACGGCTCGCGGGGCGCCCGGCTCAACCCGCGCGACGGAGTCATCCTCCAGATGATCGAGCTGGACGACCCGGGTCCGGTCAACGTCAACGGCAGGATGATGAACATCGGCGTCTACACCGAGCCCACCACCGACCCGGCCAAGGACCCCTCCTTCGACGTCACCGCCGTCCACGCCACCGACGGTGCCGCCACCTTCAGCTCCATCAAGGTGAAGGGCGACTTCTACAACGGTGTGCGGGGCGGCAGGAACATGGTCCTCACCTTCGAGGACTCCGGCGTCGAGGGCGTCATCTCGGCGACCCGGGCCAGGCACCGGGTGCCCTCGATCGACTCGTCGACCTTCTACGAGCTGGGCATCGTCACCAACACCGCGCAGGCCGCCGTCAACAACGGCGTCGTCGTCCGCCTGAACAGCGGCTCGACCTGGACGGTCACCGGTACCTCGTACCTGACCGGCCTCACCCTCGCCGCCGACGCGGCCGTGCGGGCGCCGCGCGGCAGGACGGTGAAGCTGACCGTGGACGGCACCGAGACCGCCCTCACCGCCGGCTCCACCTACACGGGCGCCCTGACGCTGACCGTGGCGTGACACCCGGCGCCCCGACGCTCGCCGCGCCCTGACGCTCGCCGCGCCCTGACGCTCACCGTGGCGTGACGACATCCGCCCGAAGGCGCGGCCCGTCGTACGCGCCGCGCCTTCGCCGTGTCCGGCGGCGGTCACTCCCGTAGGCTGGCCGGATGTTCAGCCCCGATGGCCCGAGTCTCCGCGAGCTCACCGTCCAGGCCCTGTCCTCGGTCGAGCGCGGCTACGACCTGCTGGCCCCGAAGTTCGACCACACCCCCTTCCGGACCCCGGACCCGGTCCTGGAGTCGGTGGCCAAGGCACTCACCCCGCTCGGCCCGTTCACGGACGGCCTCGACCTGTGCTGCGGTACCGGCGCCGGCCTGGACGTGCTGGCCCAGGCGTGCCGGACCAGCGTCACCGGCGTCGACTTCAGCGCCGGCATGCTCGACATCGCCCGGCGGCTGCCCCCGCCCGACGGACCGGACGTCCGCTGGGTGCGCGCGGACGCCCGGGCCCTGCCGTTCGGACCCGCCTTCGACCTGGTCGTCAGCTTCGGGGCGTTCGGGCACTTCCTGCCCCGGGAGCTGCCCGGCCTCTTCGGGCAGGTGCACTCGGTACTGCGGCCGGACGGCACCTTCGCCTTCCCGGTGCTGGCGCCGCCCCGCCCCACCGGCCTCGGGTTCTGGATGCTTCTCGGCTTCGACGCCGTGATGCGGGTGCGCAACGCCCTGTGGCGGCCGCCGTTCGTCATGTACTACCGGGCCTTCCGACTCGGCTTCGTGCTGGAGGAGTTGGAGCGGGCGGGGTTCTCGGTGGAGCTGTGCGCACTGCCCGAGTTCGGCCGGCGCGAGGACGACAGCCCGCGCGCCCGGCTCGTCGTGGCCAGGAAGGCAAGCGAAGGTCACCCCGCGGCCGGGACCGTGAACTCGTAGACCAGCGTGTCCTGCTGGGCGTCCACCACGAGGTCGGTGATCTCCAGCGGGCGGGCGTACTGGTCGTGCACCCGGCGGGTCACCAGGACCGAGGCCGCGTCCGCGACCTGGCTGATCGAGTCCCGGTGGTGCAGGGTGAGCCCGGCCTTGCGCATCCAGTCGTAGGCCCGGCGGAGTTGGGCGGCGGCCGTGCCGTCGGCCCGGTCCCGGTAGCGGCCGAGTTCCTCGACCTCGGTCAGGGCGACGGCCGAGAAGGAGGTCACCGCGGTGCGCAGGGCGCGGCCGTCGGGGGAGGCGGACTCGTAGCGGTGGACCAGGGTCGGCCGGTGCGGGGCGAGGCCGAGTGCCGCCGCGTGCTGCGGCGGTGGCTCCTCCCAGGTCACCGTGGCCCGGTCGACCGCGCCGTGCTCCGTGGCCCCGGCGCCCACGGGGAACGCCAGGGAGACCGGGCTCTCCACCGGCCGGCCGTGCAGCCTGGCGTGACTGCCGCGCCGGTCGGTGGCGACCAGGCCGCTGTGGCGCAGCACCTCCAGCGCCTGCCGGACGGTCTCCCGGCTGACACCGAAGTGCTGTGCCAACTGCCTTTCCCCCGGCAGCCGTTCACCCGGCGGGATGGTACCGGCGCGCAGCTCGCCGAGCAGCTGTGCGGCGATCCGCCCGTACAGGGGCTGCCCTTCGCTGTCGGAGTGGTCGTGCGGGGTGGTGCGGACCATGCCGCGCCTCCTGTTGGTGACAAGACGTAGCCGTGCGGGCTCATTGCGCGACCAGATCTAGCATTGGTCTAAACCATCAGGGAAGGGCGGCTCGCAGGTTCGGCCGAAACCGAACCGGCCTCACAGGCTCGCGTAGAGGGCGTTCACCAGGGCCGTCTTCCGTGGATCATCCGCGATCCGTGGCCCCATCCGGTTCATCACGTACCCCAGCGAAACCCCTGCCTCCGGATCGGCCAGCCCGCACGAACCGCCGAACCCGTCGTGGCCGAATGCCCGCGGGTTCGGTCCGTAGGAGCCGTTCGCCCCGCTCAGCCACAGGCCGAGCGCCACCTCGGTCTCGTGCTCGAAACCCGCCCCGAGCACCAGGTCACGGCAGCTGCCCTGCCCCTCGCGCACCCGCTCGGCCGCCTCCGGCGACAGCAGGCGCAGGCCGCGGTACTCGCCCCGGCCCGCGAACACGCCGTACAGCGCGGCCACCGCCCGGGCCGTGCCGTGACCGTTGGCCGCCGGGATCTCGGCCGCCCGCCACTCCGGCGTGTTCGCCGCGGACGCGCCCACCCCGGGGTTGGCCAGGGCCGCCACCGCGGCCGGCGCCAACTGGCTGAAGATCGCAGCCTGTTCACTGTCGGACGTGACCCGTGGATGGTCCAGTACCGCCACCCGCCCGGACTCCTTCTCGGGCAGCCCGACGGTGAAGTCGATGCCCAGCGGCCCGGTCACCTCCCGCTCCAGGAACGCCCCCGGCAGCAGGCCCGACACCCGCCGCACCACCTCGCCGACCAGGAAGCCGTAGGTCATCGCGTGGTACCCGGACCGGGTTCCCGGCTCCCACCAGGGCTCCGTCGCCGCCAGCCGGGCGGTCGTGAGCTCCCAGTCGTACAGCTGCTCGAGCGAGTGCGGCTCGCGCAGGCCGGACAGTCCGGCGCGGTGCGAGAGCAGATGCCGGACGAGGACCCGTTCCTTGCCCGCCGCCGCGAACTCGGGCCAGTAGTCGGCCACCGGCGCGTTGAGGTCCAGCCGTCCCCGGTCGGCGAGGATGTGCGCGCACAGGGCCACCGGGCCCTTGGTCGTCGACCAGACGTTCACCAGGGTGTCCCGCTCCCACGGCCGGTCGCGCCCCGGGTCCGCCCAGCCGCCCCACAGATCCACGACCGTCTCGCCGTCGACCGTCACCGCCACGGCGGCGCCCAGTTCCTCCCGGTCCCGGAAGTTCTCCTCGAAGGCCTCCCGCACCGCCGCGAAACGCGGCTCGCAGTGACCGTGGACCGGTGGCTCGTGCTCGGACATGCGTCCTCCGTCGTACGCCGGAAAACCCGGACCGCGACGCTGCGGCCCGGGCACCCTGAACGTACCGACTGGTCGGACTGGAGGGAAGGTCAGTGGAGGAAGAGGCCCCCGTACGGCTCCTGGTGCCCCGCGGTGGTGTGCCAGTAGTCGCGGCTCTCCACCGCCAGACCCCGCCCGTCGAAACGCACGAACACACACCCGGCCAGCGTGACCGCCGCACCGCTCTCCTCGGAGAACACCCGGAACTCGGCCACCGCGCCCCCGTCCGGCCCGACCAGGGGTGCGGAGAACCGCACGTCCCTCACCCGTTCCCCTTCGAACGACCAGCGCAGATACGCGGCGAGCGCGTCGCGGCCCCGATGCGGCTCGCGGAACGGCATCGAGCGGTGCACGCACCCCTCGGCGTACAGGGCGAGCAGCAGGTCCACGTCGTGCGCGGCCCAGCCCCGCTCCCAGACCCGGACGAACCGTTCGGCGGCCTCGCGCGTGTCCATCTCCGGCCCTCCTCCGGCTCTCAGGCGTAGGTGCGAAGCCAGCTCAGCTTCGCCGCCTCGTGGTACGGACCGCCGCCCTCGTGGTCGTTGAAGTCGTACACCTCGATCTCCTTGTCCTCGTGCGCCCAGGCGTTGAAGGCCGAGAACACCGTGGACGGCGGGCAGGTCTGGTCCTCCAGGGCCGCCGAGAACAGCGCCGGGGCCCGGCCGCGCGCCGCGAAGTGCACACCGTCGAAGTAGGACAGAGTCCGCTGGACGTCCGCCGAACGGCCGCGGTGCGTCTTGAGGAACAGGGCGATCTCGCGGTACGGGTGACGGTCCGTCAGGGAGACGGCGCGCGGGAAGTCGCACAGGAACGGCACGTCCGGCGCCACCGCGACCAGGTCCGGGACCAGGCCGCCGACCGCGATGGTGATCCCGCCGCCCTGGCTGGCTCCGAGCGCCACCGTCCGCGCCGCGTCGGTCAGCGGGTGCGAGCGGGCCGCCTCGATCGCCCGGACCGCGTCCGTGTACACCCGGCGGTAGTAGTAGTTCTCGGGCGCGTCGACGCCCCGCGTCATGAACCCGGGGAACGCCGGCGCGCCGCCCACCGGGTCGGCGGTGCCGCCCCCGCCACCCCAGGCGCTGCCCTGGCCGCGGGTGTCCATCACGAAGTGCGCCCGCCCGGTCGACGCCCACAGCAGGTTCTCGTGCGCCAGGCCGCGCCCGCCGCCGTAGCCGATGAACTCGACGATCAGCGGCAGCGGTCCGGTGGCCCCGGCCGGCAGCCGCAGCCAGCCCTTGACCGGGTGGCCGCCGAACCCGGCGAACGTCACGTCGTACACGTCGACCGTGGACAGCCCGGTGTCGACCGGCTCGAAGCGGGCGTCGAGATCGTGCTCGCGAGCCTCCTGAAGCGTCCCGGACCAGAAGGCGTCGAAGTCCTCGGGCGCCACCGACGCACTGCGGTGCTCACGGAGTTCGTCGAAGGGAAGGTCGAACAGAGCCATCAACAACCGCCTTTGGCGAAGGGATCGTGCAGATGATCACACCGTACGTCGGTCATCGGACCAGTCGCCAGGCTTCCGCACCGTCCGGCGCCCACCGTGAACCCCTACCTTCGGCGGTCGATTCGCTGGTCAGAGGCGTCAGGCCGGTCGTCGCCGGCGGGGCCCGGGAGCGCCCGGGCAGCCGGGCCGCCGGCACAGGTGGTCGGGTCACCGCGGATGCGGATGCGGATGCGGATGCGGATGCGAGTGCGAGTGCGAGTGCGAGTGCGAGGTGGTGCGGTGTGGCGGGTGCGGACCTCGTACGCGGACAGCGCGGCAGGGGATCTGCGGGGCGGGGACCGCCGGGGCCTCAGGCGCGTCCGCGGGTCCAGTCCGGGCCGGTGCGGGCCCACTCCTGCTCCCACTCGGCGAGCCGGTGCCGCAGCGCGACCCGGCGGACGACACCGTGGCCGAGCAGCACCACGGCCGCGGCGCCGCCCGTCCCGCACAGGCCCACGGTGACCGTGTGCTGCCAGACGGCGACCTCGTCGGGCGGTGGGGCGACACCGTGCCCCCGACGGTCGAACCACACCTCCACGGTGTCACCGGCCCGGGTCCCGGCCGGCACCCGGGCCAGGACGGTCCTCGTCCCCTTGCCGGGTTCGGTCCAGCGGACGTCCGTCTGATAGGCGTGCTCCCGGTCGCCGCCCTCCGCCGTCGGGAGCTGCTCCGGCGTGCTCCCGACGACCACCGCCCGGACCATGTGCCGCTCGGCCCGCTCCACCGTCGCCACCGACCGCGCCCGCTCGTGGGCCCACAGCCCCGCCACCGCCCCCACCAGGGGCGCACCCACGCACAACAGGACCGCCACGGACAGCGCGATCCATGCCTCCACCAGGTCGGACCTGCGCCGCAGCGGGTTGTGCCGCCAGCGCCAGCCACGCACTCGGGTACGCATGTCGACCTCCTCGCCGCCACGGGAGCCGTAGGGCCGGACAGCCGGTCCGCAGCTCCCAGCGTGCCCCCCTTGCACGCGAGCGTCCACATCGATCTGTTACCCCGTACGGGGTACCTGGCCCACCTGCCCGAGCCAACAGGGCGACATCGGCCGAAGCGCACGTTCCGCCACGCGCCGCGTGCCCGTCCCCGGCGCCCCGGGCCGCCCGGCCCGCACGCCCCCACCAGGCCGCCCGGCAGGCCCCCGGCGGGCCCTCCAACAGGCCGCCCGGCAGGCCGCTCTTCGGCCGGCCCGCTCGGTTCGGCCCAGGTCAGGACCTCGATCATTGCGGCCGTATGAACGATTCGGGGGCGCGGGAATAGCGGCCGGACGATCGTCCTTGGCCCAGAGTGCCGGTACCGGGACACCGGTGACAGCATCCGAGAGCGAGGAAGAACGATGCCCAAGGCGTACGTCTACACCAGCCACGGCGGGCCCGAGACCGAGGCCTTCGCCGAGGTGGACCGGCCCGTTCCCGGCCCCGGTGAAGTGCTGGTCGCGGTGCGGGCCGCGGGGGTCAACCCCGTCGACTGGAAGCTGCGCACCGGTTTCCGTCGCCCGGGCGAGGGCGAGGCGCGCTTCCCGGTCGTGCTCGGCAGCGAGGCCGCCGGAGTGGTGGAGGAGCTCGGCGAGGGCGTGACCGGGTTCGCGGTCGGCGACGAGGTCTTCGGCAACACGCCCACCGGCGCGTTCGCCGAGTACGCCCTGCTGACGGCGTCCGTGACGGCGCACAAGCCGGCCGCGCTGTCCTTCACCGACGCCGCCACCCTGCCGGTCGCCGCGGCCACCGCCTACGACGGGGTACGCCAGCTCGACCTGCCCGAGGGCGCCACCCTGCTGGTCACCGGCGCGGGCGGCGGAGTCGGCGCGGCGGCCGTGCAGATCGCCCGCGCCTGGGGGCTGCGGGTCGTGGGCCTGGCGAGCGAGGCCAAGAAGGACTTCGTCGAGTCGCTCGGGGCCGTGCACGTGCCGTCAGGCCCCGGCCTGGCGGAGCGGGTGCGGGCCGCCGCGCCCCAGGGCGTGGACGCGGTGTACGACCTGGTCGGCGGCGAGGTGCTCGCCGAGGCGGCCGAGCTGCTCGCCGACCGCACCAAGCTGATCACCGCGGGCGCCGCCCCGGACACCGTCGCCGCGCTGGGCGGCAGCCGGGTCGAACGCGCCCGTACCGCGGCCGTTCTCGACGAGGTGGCGGAACTGGTCGTGGGCGGCGAGCTCGACCCGCAGGTGTCGCGGACCTTCCCGCTCGACGAGGCCGGCCAGGCGCTGCGCACCGTCGAGGACGGGCACGCGCGCGGCAAGGTCGTGATCGAGGTCGCCGCATGAGCATCCCGGCTCCCCGAGAGAGCGCGCCGCACATCCTGGACAACCCCGCTCTCGCCTCGCTCACCGGCCCGCACGCCCTCTTCGCCGAACGGCGCGGACGGATCCTGCGCTACCCGGTCGACGTCTCCCCGTGGCTGGCGCTGCCCGACGAGCCCGACGCCGACGACTGGGCCGATCTCGCCGCCCTGGCCGGGCCCGGCACGGAGGTCGGGCTGCCCGGCTACCGCGGCGACCTCCCGGACGGCTGGGAACTCACCATGAACATCGCGGGCGTGCAGCTGGTCGACGAGGGCATGGACGCCGTCCCGGAGCCGCAGGCGATCCGCCTCGGCCCGGCCGACGTACCCGAGATCCTCGACCTGATCGAGCGCACCCGGCCGGGCCCCTTCCTGCCCCGCACCATCGAACTCGGCACCTACCTGGGCATCCGCCGGGACGGCAGGCTCATCGCGATGGCGGGGGAGCGGCTGCACCCGCCGGGCTGGACCGAGATCAGCGCGGTCTGCACCGACCCGGCGTACCGGGGCGAGGGCCTGGCGACCCGGCTGATCCGCGCGGTCGCGTACGGCATCCGGGCCCGCGGCGAGACCCCGTTCCTGCACACCAGCGCGGGGAACGCCACCGCGATCCGGCTGTACGAGTCCCTGGGCTTCCGGCTGCGCCGACGTACCGCCTTCCTCGCGGCCCGGGTGCCGCAGACGCTCGGTCAGTCCTCGCCGGTGCCCGCCGACGTCCCGGCGTTGTAGCGCTCCAGGTATCCGGCGAACCTGACCAGGTCCTCCTCCGGCCAGTCCGCCAGCCGCTCCCGGAACGCGGCCCGGCGGCTGCCCGTTACCTGGGCCAGGATCTCCTGGCCCGCCTCGGTGAGATGCAGTACCTGGACCCGGTGGTCCTCCGGGTCCAGGCGCCGCTCGATCAGCCCCGCCCGCTCCAGCGCCCCCACCTGCCGGCTGACCGTCGACTTGTCCAGCGCGTAGTGCGCGGCGAGGTCGGTCGCCCGGCAGCCGCCGCGCTCCTCCAGATGCCCGAGGAGTGTGTACGACACCAGCGACAGCTCGGGGTGCATGCGTCCGGCGGACGCCCGGGCCCGGCGCGCGAAGGCCGTCATCTCGCGCTGGATGGTCTCGACAGCCACCTCGGCGGCCGTCATGGGAGGACCTTCGACGGCGGTACCTGCCCCAGCAACACCCTCACGGGAATACCTCCTCCGACGTTCTAGTTGTATAGTACAACTTGAATGAGAGTTGTATAAGCCAACCAGTTTGCCCGGAAAATCCAAGACCGGAAGATCCAAGACCCGAAGATCCGGAAGATATGGAGGTCGTACGCGATGAGGTCACCGGCACTGCGCCATGTGCTCACGCACCTGATCACCCCGCTGCTGATGTGCCTGGGCATGGGACTGGCGTACCTGGGTGCGTTCGTCCACCCGGCGCCCCACCAGATGCCCGTCGCCGTGGTCGGCGCCGGACCGAAGGCGAAGGTGTTCGCGCAGACCGTCAAGGACACCGCCGGTGACCAGCTCGACGTCCGTACCGTCCCGACCCGCGCCGCGGCCGTCGACCTGCTGACGTCCCGGACCGTCACCGGCGCCTATGTGCCGAGCGCCAAGGCGCCCGAGCTGATCGTCGCCAGTGCCGCCTCCGACATGGACGCCACCGCCGTCGAGAAGGTCTTCACCCCGGTCGCCGCCCAGGAGGGTGCCCCGCTCAAGGTCACCGACGTCGCCCGGCCGGTCGCCGACGACCCCACGGGACAGGGTCTGTTCTTCCTGCTCATCGCGGTGAGCATCGGCTCCTACGCCTCGGTCGCCGCCCTCGGCGCGGCCGGCGGAACGCTCCCCATGCGGATCCGCGCCCTGCTCGCGCTCGGTGTCTCCGCCGTCGTCAGCGGCATCGGCGCGCTCCTCGCCGGACCGGTGTTCCACCTCGCCCACCACGACCTGGCCGGCGTCTGGGGCATGGCCTGGCTGTACTCGGCGGGCATCCTGCTCATCGGCGTCGGGCTGCACACCTTCCTGAAGCGGTGGACCACGCTGGCCATGATGGTGCTCTTCGTGATGCTCAACTTCACCAGCTCCGGCGGGTTGTTCCGGCCCGACCTGCAGAACGGCTTCTTCGGCACCCTGCACGCCTTCTGGAACGGCGCCGGCTTCGTCGAGGGCGTCCGCAGCCTGCTGTACTTCGGCGACGACGGCCTGGGCCGCCACGTGTGGACCCTCGCGGTCTGGCTGCTGGCCGGCCTCGTGGTCACCGCTCTCGCGGCGGTGTACGAACGGGTCAAGACCCGGGCCGCGAGCCTGGTCGTACCGGACTCGCCCGCCGGACTCACGGCACAGGTGACCGAGGCCGAGGCGGAGGCAGAGGCAGAGGAGGAGGAAACGGTCGGCGTGTGACCGTCGGACCGGCGGCCGGATAGGCTCCCGGCGATGCCCTCACTCTCCGACACCACCGCCGTCGTCTCCGCGCTGCGCGCCGCGGGCTGCGTCTTCGCCGAGGACGAGGCCGACCTGATCCTCGCCACCGCCCGTACCCCGGACGAGCTGGCCACGATGGTGGACCGGCGCGCCGCCGGCCAGCCCCTCGAACTCGTCCTCGGCTGGGCCCGCTTCCACGGGCTGCGGGTGCTCGTGGAACCGGGTGTGTTCGTGCCCCGCCGCCGTACCGAGTTCCTGGTCGACCAGGCCCTGGCGCAGGCCCCGGACGCGTCCGTCGTCGTGGACCTGTGCTGCGGCTCCGGCGCGGTGGGCGCGGCCCTCGCCGCCGCCCTCGGGGACGCCGAACTGCACGCCGCCGACATCGAACCGGCCGCGGTCGACTGCGCGCTGCACAACATCGCCCCCTACGGCGGACACGCACACCTCGGCGACCTGTTCGACGCCCTGCCCGCCGCGCTGCGCGGCCGGGTCGGCATCCTCGCGGCCAATGTGCCCTACGTCCCCAGCGGCGAGGTGGGCCTGCTGCCCGCCGAGGCCCGCGACCACGAGCCGCTGGTCGCCCTCGACGGCGGCGGCGACGGTCTCGACGTGCTGCGCAGGGTCGCCGCCGGGGCGCCCGAGTGGCTCGCGCCCGGCGGCTGCGTCCTCGTCGAGACCAGCGAACGCCAGGCCGAGGCAGCCGTCGAGGCCTTCGCCGCCGTCGGCCTGACCGCCCGGCTCGCGGTCTCGGACGAGCTGTACGCCAACGTCGTGGTCGGCGTACGCGGCCAGGACTAGGCCGTCGCCCCGCTGCCGGAGGGGCTCGGGGACGGTGAACGGTCGCCCGGGTGCTGCCACGGGCCGCCGTGGTCGTGCCCGCCGCCCCGGCGTCGCCGCGCACCTTGACGTCCGAGCCCAGTCCCTGTGAATTCGCTGAACCCGCGGGCGGCCGGCCCCGCGGCCGTCGGTCTTCGCGGCTACGGCAGTTCCAGCGCCCGCGCGATGAGCAGCGCCACGTCGTCGTGGTTGTCGGGGTGGTGCAGCTCCTGCAGCAGCAGGTCGCAGACCTCCTCCAGCGGGCGGGCGGAATCGTCCAGGAGGGCCAGCAGTGCGTCCAGCCGCTCGTCCAGCGAGTGGCTGCGGGTCTCCACCAGACCGTCGGTGTAGAACACCAGCTCGTCGCCGGGCTCGAAGTCCACGGTCGTCGTGGCGAAGGGGATGCCGCCGACACCCAGCGGGACCCCGGTGGGCAGGTCGAGCAGTTCCGGCGGCCGGCCGGGGCGGACCCGGGCCGGCGGCAGATGGCCGGCGTTGGCGATCCGGCACTGCCGAAGCCGCGGGTCGTGCACGGCGTACACGCAGGTCGCGATGGAGTGGTCGAGGCCCGAGGTGGTCTTGTCCAGGTGTTCCAGCAGGACGGCCGGGTCGAGGCCGAGGGAGGCCAGCGTGTTGGTCGCGGTGCGCAGCCGGCCCATCGTCGCGGCCGCGTTGATGCCGCTGCCCATCACGTCGCCCACCACCAGGGCCGTTCTGCCGCCGTCCAGCGGGATGACGTCGAACCAGTCGCCGCCCACCTCGACGGTGGCGCCGGCCGGCTGGTAGCGCGAGGCGACTTCCAGGCCGTTGGTGACCCGGGGGTGGGTGGGGAGCAGGCTGCGCTGGAGGGTGAGCGCGGTGGTGCGGGCGTTCTGGTACCAGCGGGCGTTGTCGATCTGCACGGCCGCGCGGGCGGCCAGTTCCCGGGCCAGCAGCAGATCGTCGTCGTCGAAGGGCGCCGGATTGCGTGTGCGCTTGAGTTCCAGGGCGCCCAGCACCTCGCCGCGGGCGATCAGCGGCACGGCCAGGTACGAGTGCAGTCCGGCCCGGGCCAGCAGCTCGGCAGCCTCGGGGGAGCGGGCGATCCTCGGCAGGGCCTCGTCCTTGACCTGCGGCACCAGGACCGCCTCACCGGTCCGTACGCACAAGGTGACCAGCAGGTCCGGGGCGTACCGGGCGACCGTGCCCGGCGCGTCGGCCGCCTGCACCGCGTCCGCGTCCAGCTCCGCGCGCACGGCCAGCGCGCGGAGCATGGCCGGCTCGGCCGGTCCGAGCGTGCTGCGCCGGCCCTCGACCACCGTGTCCAGCAGGTCCACGACCGCCACGTCGGCCAGCTCCGGCACGGCGACGTCGGCCAGCTCGGCGGCGGTGCGCTCCAGGTCCAGGGTGGTGCCGATCCGTGTCGAGGCGTCGGCGATCACGGCCAGGCGCCGGCGCGCGTTCTCGGCCTCGACACCGGCCCGGTAGGGCTCGGTGATGTCCACCACCGAGGTCGCCACGCCCAGGACGTTGTCCAGCGCGTCCTCCAGCCGGTAGACCGACAGCGACCAGATGTGCTCCTCGTCCGGGTCGGCCGGCGTGCTGCCCACCGCGGACTGGTCGATCACCGGCTCGCCGGTCCGCAGCACCCGCAGGTACGCCGACTCCAGGGCGTCGGCATCCATGTGGGGCACCACCTCGCGGAGCGTCCGCCCCACGTGCTCCTCGGCCGGGACCCCGTTGATGCGTTCCAGTGCCGGGTTGACCGAGACGAACCGCAGCTTCGTGTCGAGGACAGCCAGCCCGATCGGCGACTGCTTCACGATCCGCTCGGACAGCGCCACGTCCTGCTCCAGCCGGCGCACCGTCGACTGGTCGGCGGCCAGGCCCAGCGCGAACACGTCGCCGTTGTCGTCCGTGAGCCGCATGTTGCGGAACTCCACCACATGGGTGGAACCGTCCTTGTGCCGGATCGGGAAGCCGCCCGCCCAGCTCTGCCCGGTGCTCATCACGTCCGCGAACAGCTTGCCGACCAGACCGATGTGCCGTTCGTCCACCATCAGCCGGGCCGCGTACTGCCCGAGCGCCTCGCGGGCCGAGTAGCCGAACAGCTCCTCGGCCTGGGGGCTCCACAGCACGATGCGCCCCTTGGCGTCCAGCACGACCGAGGCCATGCCGAGGACGTCGAGCAGCCCGCCCGGACGCACGGGTCCGCGCACCGGCTCCTCGCCCTCGGCCACTGACGCCTCGGCTGGACTCATCCCACGCACCGCCTTCGAACCTGCGCACGGCACGCCGTCCCCCGTGCCGACTCCCCTTGTTCTATCGCGCTCACACCCGACTCTCCGACGCCGCCGCCGACTTTTCCACCATCTCTCAACACGGCGGGTTCCGTACGGCGAAACCACCACCGGTGCGGCAGGGGCGTGAGTTCACCTTCCCGTTCCGTCATTGGTCTGTACATGCCTGTCAGGGGCACGCCAGACTGACCGCCGCACGCGCGTCCCACCCCCCGAACCGAGGAGTAGGCTTCCATGCCCGCGTCCACCCGGCAACGTTGTCGCGCAGGCCTGACCGCCCTGGTCGCCCTCGCCGCGGCCTTCGCCCTCTCGACCGGCCCGGCGTCCGCCGCCGACACCTGGACCGAGACCGGCTCCGACCGCGCCGACCCGCTCACCGAGAGTCAGGGCCTGACCTCGGTCGAGGTCCCCGCCAACAGTGCCAACCGCTACACCGGCGTCGGCACCATCCCGATCGGCGTCTCCAGCCGCGGCTGGAACCACGTCGGCGACCCCGACGAGTCGTACGACGGCTACTACGTCGAGCCGTACCAGGCCGACTCCGGCACCGCCAAGATGTACCGGGTGCAGGCTCCCGGCGGCGCCTGGTCGGAGTACGTGCACACGCTCGCCTCCGGCGAGGCCCTCAACAACTCCTGGGACGCGATCTCACCCGACGGCCAGTACATGCTCTCCGGCGAGTACGGCACGATGACCCGCTTCCTGGTCTTCCCGACGCCCGGCGTCAACAAGAGCACCTCGCCGTCCGCGAACCTGCCGTTGGCCTCCGTCGTCAACCTGGACCACGCCGTGCGTGACGTCCAGGGCTGCGACTTCTCCGGTGCGACCACGCTGCTGTGCTCCTCGGACGACCCGGACGGCAGCCTCTTCGGCTACACCAAGCCCCTGCTGCAGATCGATCTGTCCGCCCAGCCCGGGTCGAGCGACGTCACCGGACATGTCACCGCGCTGCGCCAGCTCCCGCTGCGCAGCTCCTGCTCGGGCACCTTCGAGGCCGAGGGCATCGACTACGACCGGCGCACCGGCACCCTGCGCGTCATCGTGATGTCGCCCGGGTTCTGCATCCTCACCGACAGCAAGACGTACAAGTTCACGCGGGGCTGAGTTCCCGGCCCGGGTGATGAACCGGGTTCTGCACCACGGGGAAATCGGTGCTTTTCTGTTGGCATGGCGCGGTTCGCGGGGGAACCCGTGAGACCGCGCCATCGCCATTGAGAGGAGCGATCGCCATGGGCCCTGAGCGACTGCACGAGGAACCCGTCTCGCTTGAGATCAGCGGATGCAGCAAGGAAGACGCCCGGATCGTGTTCGACGCGCTGTGCCAGTGCTTCGAGTCCGACCGGGAGGCCGAGGACGTGCCCCAGCAGCTCCACGAGAGCCGCCCGATGGTGTGGCTCGGCACGTTCGAGGTCACCGACGCCCACGAGTGCACCCCGCCGCCCCGGCTCGCGGCCTCGGTCGAGGCCGACGCGCAGGGCGGCTACTGGGCGATCGACCGGCTCCGTAACACCCTCGACTCCCTGTTCACGGTGCGCAACCTGTCCTCCGCCTCGGGCGACCAGGAGAGGGAACTGCACGTCCTGCTGGAAAGCCGGTGATCGGTGATCTGTCCGGTGATCTGAGACACGTAACCCCGGAGGCTTTGTGCAACTAGTTGCACAATCCGTGCGCGGTCCTCTAGAACTGATGCGACGACACCGCGCACGGAGGCCCCGATGAGCCGTTACCCGCACCTGCTGAAACCCCTCGACCTGGGCTTCACGACCCTGCCCAACCGCGTGCTCATGGGCTCCATGCACGTGGGCCTGGAGGAGGCCGAGCGAGGCTTCGAGCGGATGGCGGAGTTCTACGCGGCCCGGGCCCGCGGGGGAGTGGGCCTCATCGTCACCGGCGGCATCGCGCCCAACGAGGAGGGCCGGCCGTACGAGGGCGGCGCCAAGCTCACCACGGAGGAAGAGGCCGGACAGCACCGTGCCGTCACCGAGGCCGTGCACCGCGAGGGCGGCCGGATCGCGATGCAGATCCTGCACTTCGGCCGGTACGCCTACCACCGGGACCTCGTCGCGCCCAGCCCGCTCCAGGCCCCGATCAGCCCCTTCCCGCCCCGTGAACTCACCGACGAGGACATCGAGCGGACCATCGAGGACTACGTCCGCACCGCCCGCCTCGCCCGGCAGGCCGGCTACGACGGCGTCGAGATCATGGGCTCCGAGGGCTACCTCGTCAACGAGTTCATCGCCGCCCCGACCAACCACCGCACCGACCGCTGGGGCGGGTCCTACGAGAACCGGATGCGGTTCCCCGTCGAGATCGTCCGGCGGGTGCGCGAGGCCGTCGGCACGGACTTCATCATCGTCTACCGGCTGTCCATGCTGGACCTGGTCCCGGGCGGTTCCTCCCTGGACGAGGTGATCACCCTCGCCCGGGCCGTCGAGGCCGCCGGGGCGACCATCATCAACACCGGCATCGGCTGGCACGAGGCCCGGATCCCCACCATCTCCACCTCGGTGCCGCGCGGCGCCTACACCTGGGTCACCAAGCGGCTGATGGGCGAGGTCTCCGTCCCGCTGGTCACCACCAACCGCATCAACACCCCCGAGCTCGCCGAGGAGTTGCTCGCCGGAGGCGGCGCCGACATGGTCTCCGTGGCCCGCCCGATGCTCGCCGACCCCGACTTCGTCGCCAAGGCCGCGGCCGGCACCCCCGAGGCGATCAACACGTGCATCGGCTGCAACCAGGCCTGCCTCGACCACACCTTCAGCGGCAAGGTCACCTCCTGCCTGGTCAACCCGCGCGCCTGCCACGAGACCGAACTGGTCCTCGCCCCGACCCGGCGGCGCAAGCGCGTCGCGGTCGTCGGCGCGGGACCGGCCGGCCTCGCCTGCGCGGTCTCCGCCGCCGAACGCGGCCACCAGGTCACCCTCTTCGACGCGGCCGCCGAGATCGGCGGTCAGCTGAACGTGGCCCGCAAGGTCCCCGGCAAGCAGGAGTTCGACGAGACCCTGCGCTACTTCCGCCACCAGCTGGACGCCCACGGCGTGGACGTACGCCTGAACACCACCGTGGAGCCCGAGGACGTCACCGGCTACGACGAGGTCGTGGTCGCCACCGGCGTCACCCCGCGCACCCCCGACATCCCCGGCGCCGACCACCCCCGCGTCCTCGGCTACCTCGACGTGCTGCGCGACGGCGCCCCCGTCGGCGACCGGGTCGCGATCCTCGGCGCCGGCGGCATCGGCTTCGACGTCGCCGAGTACCTCACCGACGGCGGCGACAAGGCGAGCGAGGACCCGGCGACGTACTTCAGGCACTGGGGCGTCGACATGGACTACCGGGCCCCCGGCGGCCTCACCGCCCCCGAGCGCCCCGCGCCCCCGCGCACCGTCCACCTGCTCCAGCGCCGGACCGGCAAGGTCGGCGCCGGCCTCGGCAAGACCACCGGCTGGATCCACCGCGCCGAACTCAAGCACCGGGGCGTCACCATGGTCCCGGGGGTGCGCTACGACCTGATCGACGACGCCGGACTGCATGTCACCGTCGACGGGGAGAGCACCGTCCTGGAGGTCGACACCGTCGTGCTGTGCACCGGACAGGAACCGCGCCGGGACCTGTACGAGGAGCTGGTCGCCGCCGGCTGCAGCGCGCACGTCATCGGCGGTGCCGACGTCGCCGCCGAGCTGGACGCCAAGCGGGCCATCAAGCAGGGCACCGAGCTGGCGGCCGCCCTGTAGGGGCCGTCCCTAGGATGAGCCCATGTCACTCCCGCACGCGATCCTCACCGCCCTGCTAGAGAAGCCGTCGTCGGGGCTGGAGCTGACCCGCAGGTTCGACCGGTCGATCGGCTACTTCTGGTCGGCGACACACCAGCAGATCTACCGCGAGCTGGGAAAACTGGAGGCCGAGGGCTACATCCGCACCCTGCCGGCCGAGCAGCCGGCCCGCGGGCAGAAGAAGAGCTACGAGGTGCTGCCCGCGGGCCGCGCCGAACTGGCCCGCTGGACCGCCGCCGCCCAGGACCCCAAGCCGCAGCGGGACGTGCTGCTGCTGCGGTTGCGCGCGGCGGCGGTGGTCGGCACCGACGGACTCGAAGCCGATCTTCACCGTCATCTGGAACTGCACCGGCGGCAGCTGGCCGAGTACGAGGAGATCCAGCGGCGCGACTTCCCGCCGGGCAAGGACGCCCCCGAGGACCGGCTGCGTCATCTGGTGCTGCGGGCCGGCATCGACCTGGAGTCCTTCTGGACGCAGTGGCTCAGCCAGGCTTTGCGGGAGTTCGGCGAACTCCCGCAGGCCTGAGCGGGGTCAGAGCCGGTACGGCTTCGAGCGCTTGCGCAGGTACCAGCCGGTGGCGATGACGCCCGAGCCGACCAGCGCCGCGCCGATGCCCAGCGTGAGCGGGCCGTAGTCGCGGGCGGCACCGCCCAGGCCGCCCATCACGCCCCGGGAGGGCGCGGCCGACCTGGTGGTGGTGGAGGAGGTCGTCGGCGGCGCGGCGGCGGTTCCGGACACGATCACCGACTGGGTGCCCGCCGTTCCGCCGTTGGAGCAGACGACGACCACCGTGTAGGTGCCCGGCGACACCCCCGACCAGGCGGCCGACTGGCTCACCGTGGTGCCTGCCAGAGCCGCCTGCCGCCCTTGGGCGAAGGCGGTCTGACCGCTGTTGAGCAGCGAGGCGTTGCCCCAGCTGCCGCCGCTCTGCGTGCAGGCACTGGTGACCACCGAGACCGTGGTCCCGGTGGTGCTCACCGAGATGCCCGAGAGCGCGGCGGACGGGCCGGCGAGCCAGGTCGGGAGCGCGGCGGCGGCCGCCAGGGTCAGGCCGGAGCGGAGGAGAAGTCGTGAGTTTCGCATGTGGCTGCCCTCCGGCGGCACGGTAGGCGGAACGTCCCTTGCGCCGCCGAGGATCGGAGACTCCCGTGCTGCCTCAGGGTCAGCCAAAGCGGCGTCGGCCCGCGCCGCACCCGGGGGCGGCCGTCCAGGTGATCTATTCCTCCGTGCAGCCCAGGCCCGGCTGCCGTTCACGCCCCCGTCGTGACGGCGCGCCGCGCCGACCACCCGCCCCAGGTCCCGTCCGGCAGCCGGGCCCGCAGTCGCACATGGTGCAACACCCCATGGTCCCGCCCCACATAGAAGCTATAGGTCGAGTGGCCTCTGGGTGGGGTGCCGCCCCAGACCAGCGAGGTCGTCGTACCTCCGTCGAGCCGGATCTGGTACTCCGTGATCACTCCGTCCACGCGCGGTGGGTCCCAGGCCAGGTCGAGGTAGTACGCGCCGCTCTCCTCATGACTCCCGGCCGTGAACCCGGTCGGCGCGGTGTTCCGGCCGTCGTCGCTGCCCGGTGTGGTCAGGCGCACCGCCGCGCCGGCCGGCGAGAGGTTGTCGGCCGCGTCCCGGGCCCGGACGGTGAACACGTAGCGCGTACCCGGCCGCAGCCCCGTGACCACGGTCGCGGTCTGGTTTCCGCCCACACTGTGGATCTTCGCACCGCCCTGGTAGATGTCGTACGACACCACCGCCCGGTCGTCCTTCGCGGCGTCCCAGGAGAGCTGCACCGCACGGCTGCCCACGGTCCGGCCGCTCGGGTGCGCCGGCCGGGTCGGCGCCGTGCGGTCCGCCGCGGCCACCGCCGGGGTCGTCGCCCGCACCGCACGGCTGCGCGGGCCGAGGCTGCCGTCCTCGCCCCGCGCCCGGACGGTGAACGCATACATGGTGGACGGCCTGAGCCTGGTGACGTCCACCATGTGCTGGGACCCCGGCACGTCAACGGCCTTCGTGGTGCCTCGATATACCTCGTAGCCGCGGACGCCCGAGCCGGCCGGCAACGCGTTCCACATCACGTGCACACTCGTCGCGCTCCCGGCCGCCGCGGTGACCCCCGTCGGGGCGCCGGGCAGCCGGCCGCTGTCGCCGTCGGCGGTCCCGCCCCAGCCACAGGACGTCATGAGCAGCAGGGCGCAGACCAGGACGGCAACACGGCGCACGGTTCCGCCTCCCCGGGGACGGCAGGACGGCAAAGGTCCGGACCAATATGGCCTGCCCGGGATGCGGACATCAAGAGGGCCGTATTGGAGACAGCGGGGGAGAGTTACGTATGCTGAGTGCTCTGCGGCCGAACTTCCCCAGCGGAAAGGGGAGTTCGCGCCCGTGGCGCGGAACGCTGTCGTCGCTGATCCCGCGCCGACGCGGGCGGCCGGGGCGACTGGGCTGACACCGGCTCAGCGCCCCGGCCCCTGACGGATGCTCACGGAGTGTCACTTCGTTGCTCCGTACGGCCCTGTACGGCCCCCTCTTCCTGGCCCGGCCGCCCCGCCCCCACCACATTGGTCCGGTTGACTCCATGTCCCCCACGGAGAGGGTCCCTCATCGTGCGTCTCCAGACGCTGACGCTGGCCACCGCCGGCGCCGCCCTGCTCGCCCCGACCACACTGCCGGCCCCCGCCGCCTCGCTCACCGCCCCCGGAGCGCGGCACCGGATCACCGCCACCGACCTGCTGCACCGACTGGACCGGCTGCGCGACTGCACCGAGGTCTCCAAGGCCCGCTATCGCACCGACGCCGGAACCGCCGCCACCGTCCCCGTGTGCGGTACCGACCAGGCCGTCTTCTGGGAGGCCGACCTCGACATCGACTGCGACGGCCAGGTCACCGCCCACTGCAACCGCACCGCCGACCCGGCGTTCTCCGCCGCCACCGCCTTCCAGCAGTCCGACGGCAGCCACCTCAACGCCGAGACGCTGCCCTACGTCGTCGTACCGGGCCCCAGCAGCCGCTGGGACTACCGGAAGTCCGGCATCCAGGGAGGTGCGGTCGCCGCCGTGATCTACAAGGACCGGGTGCAGTACGCCGTCGTCGGTGACACCGGACCGAGCGACATCATCGGCGAGGCGTCGTACGCCACCGCGAAGGGCCTGGATGTGGACCCCGACCCACGCGTCGGCGGGGTGCCGTCCGGCGTCACCTACATCGTCTTCAAGGACTCCGTGATCAAGCCCATCGAGGACGGCGACGCGGCGCAGGCGGAGGGGGAGCGCCTGGCGGCACTGTTCACCGAGGGCGACTGACCGGCCGCCCCCCGACAGGGGGGCAGACGGCCGCCCAGCCGTTGTGGCCGTGTAGGCGGCGCCGGCCGGCTGACCGCACGGCGGTGGGGCCCGGCGCCGCGCACCGGCGCCGGGCCCCACCGGAGGACTTCGGCTCCTCAGGAGGACGGCCCCCAGGCGACGGGGCTGGTCGTGAAGGAGTCAGGCGAGGCCAGCGGCAGGTTCAGGAACGACGCGGCCCAGGGCGAGTGTTCGACCGTGTAGGCCCCGCCCGCCCGCTCGGCCTGCTGACGCGGGGTGGGCATGAGCGAGGCGTGGAACGGGCGCTTCCCGGCGGTGAGGTGAGGTGAGGTGAGGTGAGGTGCGGACGCGGGGGACCGGCGGCAGCGCCGTCATGAGCCGCCGGACCCCCAGGGGGTGTCAGACCTTGCGGTAGGAGTACGCCTCCGCGGCGGCCGCCTCCACGGCGCCGAGGTCCGCGCCGGTGGCCGCCGTCACGACCGCGGCGACCGCGCCCTCGACGAACGGGGCGTCCACCAGACGGGTGCCGTCCGGGAGTTCGTCGCCCTCGGCGAGCAGCGCCTTCACCGTGAGCACCGCGCTGCCCAGGTCGGTGAGGACGGCGACGCCCGCGCCCCGGTCCACGGACGCGGCGGCGGCCGCGATCAGCTCCGCGCTGGTGCCGAGCCCGCCGCCCTCGGTGCCGCCCGCCGCGGCGACCGGTACCGCCGTACCACCGCCCGTCAGGCCCTTGGCCAGCTCGGCGACGGAGGCGGCGACCTCCGCGCTGTGCGACACCAGCACGATCCCGACCAGCTTGTCGTCACTCATCGGCTGCCTCCTGAAGTCCCGCGACGAGCAGCGCCGACGAGGTGGCCCCCGGATCCTGGTGACCGATGCTGCGCTCCCCGAGATAGCTCGCCCGGCCCTTGCGGGCCTGCAGCGGTGTGGTCGCCAGGGCGCCCTCCTCGGCGGCGGCCCGCGCCGCGCCGAAGCCGTCGCCGAGCGCGTCCACCGCCGGCACCAGGGCGTCGATCATCGTCTTGTCGCCGGGCGCGGCCCCGCCCAGCGCCATGACCTTGTCCACCCCGGCCCGCAGCGCTTCGGCGAGCTGGGCCTCGCTGACCTCGGCCGCATCGCCGAGCGCCTTGCCGGTACTGCGCAGCAGGGTGCCGTACAGCGGCCCCGACGCGCCGCCGACGGTGGAGATCAGCCGGCGCCCGGCGAGCGTCAGCACGGCACCCGGCGTGTCGGGCGCCTCCTCCGCCAGCGCGGCCACCACCGCCCTGAACCCGCGCTGGAGGTTGCTGCCGTGGTCGGCGTCCCCGATGGGGGAGTCGAGGGCGGTGAGCCGCTCGGCCTCACGGTCGACGGAGGAGGCGGTCGCCGCCATCCAGCGGCGGAAGAAGTCGGCGTCGAGCACGGGATCTCCTTGCGTTGCGGTATGGGCGCGGGTCGCTGCTTCTCCTCGCTCACATGCCCCAGCGCAGGGCCGGCGTGTTCACCGGGGCGTCCCACAGCCGCAGCAGGTCCTCGTCGACCTGGCAGAGGGTGATCGATGCGCCGGCCATGTCCAGGGAGGTGACGTAGTTGCCGACCAGCGTGCGGGCTACGGTGACACCGCGCTCGGCGAGCACGCGCTGGACCTCGGCGTTGAAGCCGTACAGCTCCAGCAGCGGGGTCGCGCCCATGCCGTTGACCAGGACGAGCACCGGGTTGCGCGGCGACAGGTCCTCCAGTACCGCGTTGACCGAGAAGTCGGCGATCTCGCCCGAGGTCATCATGGCCCGCCGCTCCCGGCCCGGCTCGCCGTGGATCCCGATGCCCAACTCCAGTTCGCCGGGCGGCAGGTCGAAGGTGGGAGTGCCCTTGGCCGGGGTGGTGACCGCGCTCAGGGCGACACCGAAGCTGCGGGAGTTCTCGTTCACCTGGCGCCCGATGGCCTCCACCCGCTCCAGCGGCTGTCCCTCGGCCGCGGCCGCGCCCGCGATCTTCTCCACGAAGAGGGTGGCGCCGGTGCCGCGCCGGCCGGCGGTGTACAGGCTGTCGGTGACCGCGACGTCGTCGTTGACGAGTACCTTCCCGACCCGGATGCCCTCGTCCTCGGCGAGTTCGGCGGCCATGTCGAAGTTGAGCACGTCGCCCGTGTAGTTCTTCACGATGAACAGGACGCCGGCGCCGCTGTCCACGGCCGCGGCGGCCCGGGCCATCTGGTCCGGGACGGGAGAGGTGAACACCTCACCGGGACAGGCCGCCGACAACATCCCGGGGCCCACGAATCCGCCGTGCAACGGCTCGTGCCCGGAGCCCCCGCCCGACACGAGCCCGACCTGCCCGGCGACGGGAGCGTCCCGTCGTACGATCACCCGGTTCTCCACGTCGACGGTGAGATCGGGATGAGCGGCCGCCAGGCCCCGCAGCGCATCCGCCACCACGGTTTCCGGGACGTTGATCAGCATCTTCATAGCTGGCTCCCATGTAGCTTAGCAAGTACTTCCCTGACCGGCATTTCCCTGCTCAAGCGAGGTGTAACCGGGTGTTGACCTCGGCGGTCCCGGACGCTTGGCGGCGGGTCCTGGCGGTACCGGTGCTGACCAGCTGCTGACTCAACTGACGGGTCATCAGTCTCTCCGGGGATCCCTTGAGGTCGGTGGCCGGGCGTCCTGCACATCAGTATCGACCTTGCGGCAGCGAAGGTCATGTGCGCTGCGCGTCCTTCGTTCCGCCGGCGCCGGCTGTGCCGCTGCCGGGACCCGCTGCAGGTCTCCTCGTTGACACCCGCGCTCCACCGGCGCCGGCGGACGCATCCGCCGACAGCCGGCGGGGCCGTGGGCGGGGCCGCGCGTCGTCGAAGACGCTCGTCGCTCAGGCGCTGGTGGGCGGGCCCGCCCAGCGCTGGTTGTAGCGGCGTGCCGCCCGGTCGTTGAGCGCGCTGCCCGCTCTGCGCAGTGTCCGCAGCCAGGGGGGTCCGGCGGAGACGTCCAGGGCGTGCCCCTGCTTTGTTTCCGTCCGCTTCCCGGTCTGCTCCGCCGCGTCGTCAGGTGCCGGAGGCAGCACTCGGGCGGCCAGTCCGCTCGCCCGCGTCACCAGGCGGGGTGCGACTCCATGAGCGAGTGAGGCGATGCGGGCCACCGGGGTGAGCACCAGCCGGGTGCGCCTGCGCTCCACGGCGCACACGATCCTGTCGGCCGCGCGCTCGGCGTCCATCGACAGCAGCGGGGTTCCCGCCAGCGCCGAGAACCAGGCGAACTCGGCTTCCGACCGGCCACCGAACTCCGCCTGCAGGTGGGAGCCGGTCCGCATCAGCCCGGGATGGACCGTGGTCACGCTCACCGCGCTCCCCGCGGTTTCCTCCTGGAGTCCCTCGCCGAGCGTGCGCACCGCGGCCTTGGCGCAGGAGTACGGCACCAGATGGGGGACCGCCAGCAGTCCGCCGACCGAGCCCACCAGGCCCAGGCGACCGCCGGCGGGGCTGCGCCGCAGGTATGGCAGGGCGGCGAACGCGGTGTGGAGGGCGCCGTAGAAGATGGTTTCCATGGCGTCCCGGAACGCCTGCGGTCCCACCGCCTCGGCGGGCGCCACCTGGATCACCCCGGCGTTGGCGATCACGAGATCGAGGCCGCCCTCCTGCTGCGCCGTCCGCCGGACCGCCGCCGTCACCGCTCGCTCGTCCCGCACGTCGCACGCCATGGCGCGCGCGGCGCGGCCGGTACGGCTCCGTATCCAGGCCACGGCCCGGTCGAGTTCGTCGGTGTCCCTGGCCAACACGGTCACCCGGTAACCGCGCCGGGCCAGCCGGGCCGCTATCAGCAGCCCCAGACCGCGGGAGCCGCCGGTCACCAGGGCCGAGAGACCGTCAGGCACGGGTTGGTCGGTCGCCGTCATGTCGTCACCTCGCTTTTCGGAGAGCGCCCCAGAGAGCCCGTTGGCCGGCCGCGGCCGCGCGCCAGGCGGTGCCTCAGAACGCGCCGGCACACCTCTGCTCACGACCGCGGGACATGTGCTGCTCAGGGCCGCATGAGGATCTTGACCGCGCCGTCCTGCTTGCGCTGGAACATGTCGTACGCGTGCGTAGCGTCCGTGAGGGGAAGCCGGTGCGTGGCGAAGTCGTCGACACCGAGCGGGTCCCCGTCCGCGAGGTAGGGGAGGATCGAGTCGGTCCAGCGGCGGACGTTGGCCTGCCCCATGCGCAGCTGGATCTGTTTGTCGAACAGGGTGAGCATCGGCATCGGGTCGGCCATACCGCCGTACACACCGCTGAGCGAGATCGTGCCGCCGCGGCGAACCAGGTCGATGGCCATGTGGAGGGCCCCGAGACGGTCGACGGCGAAGCGTTCGGCGAGCGGTGCGCCGAGCTTACGGGGCAGCAGCCCGGTAGCGGTCTGGGCCAGCTTGGCGGCCGCGCCGCCGTGGGCTTCGGTGCCGACGGCGTCGATGACGGCGTCCGGGCCCCGGCCTCCGGTCTCGTCCCGGATCGCCTGGACCAGTTCCTTCTCGTCGTCATAGACCCGCAGGTCATAGGTGTGGGTGCCCCTGCGAGCGGCCCGTGCGAGCCGCTCGGGCACGAGATCGACGCCGAACACCCGCTCCACGCCCTGGGCTTGGGCGATGCGGCAGCACATGTCGCCGATGGGGCCGAGCCCCAGGACGGCGAGAGTGCCGCCGGGCGGCACCGCGGCGTACGCCACGGCCTGCCAGGCGGTGGGCAGCACGTCGGAGAGGTAGACGAAGCGGTCGTCGGGGGGCCCGTCGGGCACCTTGATGGGCCCGAACTGCGCCTGTGGGACGCGCAGGTATTCGGCCTGGGCGCCGGGCACCGCACCGTACAGACGGGTGTATCCGAACAGGGCCGCACCCATTCCCTCGCCGGTCACCTGAGTGGTCTCGCACTGGGTCATCAGGCCCGCCGAGCACATGAAGCAGTGCCCGCAGGAGATCTGGAACGGCACCACCACGCGGTCGCCCGGGCGCAGGTTCGTGACCTGTGCGCCGGTTTCCTCGACCACGCCCATCGGTTCGTGGCCGAGGATGTCGCCCGGAGTCATGAACGGCGTGAGCACCTCGTAGAGGTGCAGGTCCGAACCGCACAGGCCGGTCGAGGTGATACGGATGACGGCGTCCGTCGGCTGCTCGACGCGTGGGTCGGGCACATCCTCCACCCGGACGTCCCGCCGACCTTGCCAGGTCACTGCTTTCATGGCTCACGCTCCCTTTCTCACCGAACGCGCAGGTCGCGTCGCTGTGTGTGGGTCGGGCCGGTTCCTGCCGGATACCCGCTCCCGCCATGGGGGATGAGAAGCCGACCCCGGGCTGCCCCGGGGCCTCGGCTTCGGGGCAGCCCGGGGTCGGACCGTCGGCGGGCTGTGCCGAACGGGTCCGGAGGGAGCCCGCCGCTGCCGGGAATCAGCCGCTCAGGCGGCTGCGCAGCATCGCCTTGCCCAGGTCCGCGCCCTTGCGGCTGTCGGCCTGTGCCTTGGTGAACAATTCGACGAGTTGTGCGTCCTTCTCCCGCTCGGCGTCCTTGATGTAGGTGTCCAGACGCAGAGCGTTATCCATGCAGCTCTCGACGTACCAGAGAAGGTTGTAGTCCTTGTCGGCGGTTCCGGTGATCTTTCCGGTCTCCGTGGCGCTGGCCATCGTCGTCACTCCGTCCGCTGTGGTGATGCGGGTGTCGACCCGCCGGCCCTGTCGGCCGGACTGGCCGAGTACCCGCATGGACACGACGCACCACGGGCACCCGTCACCATGGCCGGCTCTTCTCCGTGCCGCCCGGTGTCCTGGCCTGCGCCGCCGTCGCGCTCAACACGCGGCCGAGCCCGTCGCCGCGGAGTCCCGCACCGCCCGCACGAGCGCCGTGAACCGCGCCGTCCGGAACGTGGCCGGCCACCTGGTGCGGCGCGCGCAAGCGCGGGCGGCCGGGCCCGAGTGGGCGCGGGCCGAGGAGTCCCCATGCTGAGGGCGCGTCCTTCGCTCTCGCGGGAGCTGGTCGAACGGTGTGCCAGGGGTCGGATCGGGTCAGGACCCGCCGCGGCCGGTGACGGGATGTCTGCGGTCTCCGTGTGGCGGCGGTCAGTCCTCGCCCCGTACGACGTTCCAGTCGTCCCTGTGCCGCAACCGTCCCGCGTCGTTGTCGAGCGTCGCGCGCATGCACGTGCGTATGCCTGGCCCGCGCAGGCGGCGCGCCCGTGCCCAGCCCGTCTCGGGGCGGCGAACAGCGGTCGGTTTGCTGGCTTCCGCAGCCACGGCGGATCATCTTCCTTCCGGGTCCGGCCTGTTGAGGTCCGGTTCGTCCTTACCTGTCTCTGTTCTTCTTCTTGTCCCGAGTGTCCAACGAGCCCGGCGTGAAACCTGGTTCGGCCCCGCGGGGCGGGGCCGGCACGCCACTTCGCCAGGCGGACGGGCGCGTCGTCCAGAGGGTCCGCACGGTGTTCGGCGACTGCGTGAGTCGGCCGCCGGGCCGGAGCTGGTGGTGGCGCACGGTGATGCCCTCACGCAGAGCCCAGGAGCACAGGGGGTGCGGCGGGGCAGCGCGGAGTCCGCCGGCGTGGTCGGCCAGGTCACGCGGGGCCGCGAGGAGACGCGCGGACGGCGACGGCTGATCCGATCGGGTGCCGAAGCCCTGCCGCGCGGGTGTTTCACGGCGGCGGGGCACTCGCCCCGCGCCTTCCGGGCAAGGGATGGCCAGAGTGCGAGACACACGGTCCTGAGGAGGGCGTCACGTGAGGTCAGTGCGATGCGCGCGAAGCGCCGCGGCCGCCGCATGAGGGGGACCGGACCGGACGAGGGCGAGGAACGCCACAGCGGGGAACGGTTCGCGGACGCGGTGGACGCCCGGCTGCCCGTTCACGACGGGGCCGGGCGGCTGCTGCGCAAGTCCTTTCCCGACCACTGGTCGTTCCTGCTCGGCGAGATCGCCCTCTACAGCCTGACCGTGCTGATGCTGACCGGCGTCTGGCTGACGTTCTTCTTCAAGCCCGAGATGCGGGAGGTGGTCTACGAGGGCCCCTACGAACCCCTGCGCGGGACGCTGATGTCCGGCGCGTTCGACTCGACCCTCCACATCAGCTTCGACGTCCGCGGCGGCCTGCTGATGCGGCAGACCCACCACTGGGCCGCGCTGGTCTTCGTCGCCGCGATCGGCCTGCACCTGCTGCGGGTCTTCTTCACCGGCGCCTTCCGCAGGCCGCGCGAGCTGAACTGGGCCATCGGCGTCACCCTCTTCACGCTCTCCCTCGCCGAGGGCTTCGCCGGCTACTCGCTCCCGGACGACCTGCTGTCCGGCACCGGTCTGCGGATCGCCCAGGGCATCATGCTGTCGATCCCGGTCGTCGGGACGTACCTCGCCATGTTCGCGTTCGGCTCCGAGTTTCCCGGCCACGACATCGTCCCCCTGCTCTACCCCCTGCACATCCTGCTGCTGCCCGGCGCGCTGCTCGCCCTGGTCACCGTCCACCTGATGCTCGTGTTCTACCTGAAGCACACCCAGTGGCGCGGCCCCCGACACACGAACGAGAACGTGACCGGCAAGCCGCTCTACCCGCAGTTCGCGGCCTCCTCGATCGGTCTGTCCCTCGCCGTGTCCGGGCTGCTGGTGGCGCTCGCCGCCGTCGCGCAGATCAACCCGGTGTGGGTGTACGGCCCCTACCGGCCGGACCAGGTGTCGACCGGCTCCCAACCGGACTGGTACGTCGGCTTCCTCGAAGGCTCGCTGCGCCTCGTCCCGCCCTGGGAGACGAACCTCGCCGGGCACACCCTCATGTGGAACGTCCTGCTGCCTGCCGTCGTGCTGCCCGCGCTGCTCTTCCTCGTCCTGTACGCCTACCCCTTCGTCGAGCAACGGCTCACCGGGGAGGGCGGCCAGGAGCAGCACTTCAGCGACCGGCCACGCGACCGGCCCGTGCGTAGCGGCCTCGGCGCCGCGGGCGCCACCTTCTACGCCGTCCTGCTGCTGGCCGGCGGCAACGACATCATCGCCCAGAGCTTCCGGATCTCGGTGAACGCCCTGACGTGGATCTTCCGGGCCGCCCTGATCGCGGCCCCGGTCGCCGCCTTCTTCGTGACCCGCACGGTGTGCCGCGCACTCCTGCACGCCGAGCAGGAACTGCTGGCCGAGGGCGAGGAGACGGGGGAGGTACGGCAGACCCTGGCCGGCGGCTACGAGAGCGGCCACCGCCCGGTCACGTCGTTCCGGCCGGGCGCCCCGCGCAGGCCGCTCAGTCCTCCTGACCGGCCCCCCGGCTCGCGTACTGGAACACCAGCCCGGCAACACCCCGAGCCAGAACGCCGAAGCCGATGAGGAACAGCCACAGACCGAACACCACCCCCACCGCCGCGACGGCGAACCCGAACGCGGTGACGATCGGCCAGGAGCTGTGCGGCGGGAAGAACTCCAGCGGCCCGGCGGAGTCCGCCACCTCCGCGTCCGTACGGTCCTGCGGGCGCGGGCCGCGCCGGACGTAGTGGGTGGCGCAGAAGAACGACACCAGCGCGGCCATCCCGAACGCCACGATCAGCGCCGCCGTACCGGCCGGATCGGCGTGGGACCACACGCCGTAGAGCGCGGCGGCCGCACCGAAGAAGACGGCCACCCCGCCGAACAGCAGTGCCTCGACCTTCACCGGCGACCCTCCCGCGCCGCCTGCCGCACGATCTGGGGGTGGTGCAGGTCGAACGCCGGGGACTCCGAGCGCACCCGGGGCAGCGCCACGAAATTGTGCCGGGGCGGTGGGCATGAGGTGGCCCACTCCAGGCCGCGGCCGTATCCCCAGGGATCGTCCTCCTCGACCTGCCGTCCCCGGTGGGCCGTACGCCAGACGTTGTAGAGGAACGGCAGTGTGGAGATCCCGAGCAGGAACGCGCCCGCCGAGGACAGGGTGTTGAGCAGGGTGAACCCGTCCGCCGGCAGGTAGTCGGCGATCCGTCGCGGCATGCCCTGCTCACCGAGCCAGTGCTGCACCAGGAAGGTCAGCTGGAACCCGGGGAAGAGCAGCCAGAAGTGCGCCTTGCCGAGCCGCTCGTCGAGCATCTTCCCGGTGAACTTCGGCCACCAGAAGTAGAACCCGGCGAACATCGCGAACACGACCGTGCCGAACAGCACATAGTGCAGATGCGCCACCACGAAGTACGAGTCGGTGACATGGAAGTCGAGCGGGGGCGACGCGAGGAGCACCCCGCTCAACCCGCCCAGCAGGAACGACACCAGAAAACCCACCGACCACAGCATCGGCGTCTCGAACGAGAGCGAACCACGGTGCATCGTCCCGATCCACGCGAAGAACTTGATCCCCGTCGGCACCGCGATCAGGAACGACATCACCGAGAAGAACGGCAGCAACACCGCCCCGGTCGCGAACATGTGATGCGCCCACACCACCGCGGACAGCATGGTGATGGAGGTCGTGGCCCCGATCATCGGCAGATAGCCGAAGAGCGGCTTGCGCGAGAACACCGGGATGATCTCCGAGACGATCCCGAAGAACGGCAGCGCCACGATGTACACCTCGGGATGCCCGAAGAACCAGAACAGGTGCTGCCACAGCAACGCCCCGCCGTTGTGCGCGTCGAAGATGTGCGAGCCGAACTTCCGGTCGCACTCCAGCGCCAGCAGCGCGGCCGTGAGCACCGGGAACGCCGGCAGCACCAGGATCGACGTGAACAGCACGTTCCAGGTGAACATCGGCATCCGGAACATGGTCAGGCCCGGGGCGCGCAGACACAGGATCGTCGTGACGAAGTTGACCGCACCCAGCGTGGTCGACACGCCGGTGACCACCAGCCCCATCACCCAGAGGTCGGCGCCCGCGCCCGGGGAGTAGTACGCGCTGTTGAGCGGCGCGTACGCGAACCAGCCGAACGACGCCGCGCCCCCCGGCACCAGAAACCCGGAGACCACCATCAGCCCGCCGAACAGGTACATCCAGTACGACAGCGCGTTCAGCCGCGGGAACGCCACGTCCGGGGCGCCGATCTGCAGGGGCATCACCGCGTTGGCGAACCCGGCGAACATCGGGGTCGCGAACAGCAGCATCATGATCGTGCCGTGGATGGTGAAAAGCTGGTTGTAGACGTCCTGGTTCATCAGCTGAAGCCCGGGACGGGCCAGTTCCGCACGCATGCCGAGGGCGAGCAGGCCCGCGAGGAGGAAGAAGCAGAAGGACGTCACCATGTACAGCCGACCGATCACCTTGTGGTCGGTGGTGGTGGCCCAGCCCAGCAGTCTGCGCCCGAGCGGCGCCGGAGCGGCGGAGGCCCCGGCCTTCTCGCCGACCCGCTGCGACAGTTCGGTCATGGTCCTCCTCAGCCGGGCCGAGCGCGGAAAGCGCCTCGCGGGCGCCCTGCCCGCCGCCCGGAAACCGCCGGCTCCCGCGGAGGGGCGACACTCGCCGGAATGACCGATACGCGGTGTCTGTCCGCTCCGCCGCGACGCTACCGGTGACCAGGCACAGGCCACGTCAGCCACGCCCCGTGGGCCCGGGATTCGCTGCCGGGCGGTGGGCGGCCGGCGCCATGCACACGAGGAGTCCCCACCCCCACGCCGCGGGAGCACTCCTCCGTCGGCTGCCGGCCGCCCGTCGCGCCTCCGGCGGTGTCCTCGGCCTGGCACTGGCCGAGGACCGGGCCCGGCAGGCCGGCACCCCTGCCGGCTACCCCGCGTTACGGTTGCCCAGTTCGCGCCGGCCGGCAACATCGCGATGCCGCATGTCCGGGGGCGGCTGCCGCTGCTCCAGGTGTGGCGACGGATCGTCGGCCCGTTCCGCGCCGACGCCGACGGCTGTCATCGTCGGCTCCCGTCGCCCACCGCGGCGCGCACACAGCGCCGCAGTTCCTCGGCGTACGGCAGGGCGACACCGCCCGCGATGATCGCGGCGAGCCCCGCGAGGTACGCGGCGGGCAGCGGATGCTCCTTGGGCAGCAGTCGCCAGTCCTGCGGGTCCGGGCCGCCCCGCAGGGTCTTGCGGACCTGGTCGGCGTGCAGACAGGCGGTGAAGGCCAGCGCGGTGAGCGGGAGCACCTCCAGGAAGCTGTGGATGTGCTGCTCGATCGGGCGCACCTCCCGCTCGCCGACGGCCAGCGACACGTCGTACAAGGCCGTCGCGCCGTGGGCGAGGGCGGCGCCGCCCATCACGCTGAGCACCAGCGGGTTGACGCGGGCCAGCAGGCCCATGACCACCGGGATCCCGGCCTCGGTCATCATCAGCGCGTGGACCGCGGACTCCTTGGTTCCGCTGGTGTGCTCGATCCGGGTCCGCCGGTGCATCCACCAGTCGGCCAGGCCCGGCACCACCCACAGCGGGAGGGCGCCGAAGAGCAGGAAGCGGCGGCTCGCGTCCTCGACGTCGGTCGAGCCGGCCGTGATCCGCAGATCGTCGCCGCGTCGCCAGTCCCGCCAGGTCCGCATGCTCCTCAGGGTCTTCCGGGGCAGTGCGCGCAGTGCCATGGGCACCTCCGTAACATCGCCGTGGCCTGGGCTTTCGTACCCGCGAAGGCACTCATCCCCGGTACCCCTTCTCGCGCCCGCGACACCGTGTACAACCCGGCCGCCACGGGGTACTCGGCAGCGGTCACCCAGACGGACGCGGTCCAGGAGGCACGATGGCGGACTTCGGATACTTCCTCTCGTGCGAGGAGCCCAGCCCGGCGGAACGCGTCGAGCGGGCTCGGATGGCGGAGCAGGCCGGATGCGACGCGCTGTGGATTTCCGATCACCACCATCCGTGGCACGACGCCCAGGGCCGGAGCCCGTTCGTGCGGTCGGTGACCGGCGCTCTCTCGCAGGCGGTCTCGCTGCCTGTGGAGACGGCCGTGACCCGCCCGCTGGTGCGTATGCACCCCGCGGTGACCGCCCAGGCGGCCGCCACCAGCGCGGTCCGGTCGGAGGGGCGCTTCCGGCTGGGCGTGCAGATCGGCAAGGACCGGCAGGGCTTCTTCGACTTCTACCGCGCCAAGGTTCCGCCCTCGCTGCGGGGCTGACCGCACGAGGCGAGGGTTCACCGTGCCCGGGCCCGGACAGCGCGACGGCAGCGCACTCGTGGTGATCGACATGATCAACACGTACGACCACGAGGACGCGGAGCTGCTGGTGCCCGCCGCCGAACGGGCCGTACCGGTCCTGGCGGAACTGATCGGCCGGGCCCGGACCGCGGACGTGCCGGTCATCTACGCGAACGACAACTTCGGGCTGTGGCGCTCCCACCACGGTGAACTCGTCGACACCGCGCTCTCGCGCCCGCACGCCGGCCTGGTCGAGCCGGTCCGCCCGGACGACGACTCCCTCTTCGTCGTCAAGACACGCCACTCCATCTTCTACGACACGCCCATGGCGTATCTGCTGTGGGAACTGGGCGTCGGGACCGTCGTGCTGACCGGTCAGGTCACCGAGCAGTGCGTCCTGTATTCCGCCCTGGACGCGCACATCCGTCATCTGGACGTCACCGTGCCGACCGACGCCGTCGCCTCCATCCACCCCCATCTGGAGTCCGCCGCCCTGGAGATGATGGAACGCAACATGGGTGCCCGGATTGTCCGGGCGAAGGACGTGGACTTCCGGGGTAACCGGTGAGCGCCTCCTCTTCGACGGCGTCCTGGACACCGAGGGCGGCGTACCCACCGTCGGCCGTTCCAAGGCGCCCCGACTGGGCCTGAGCCTCGCCGACGAGCGGGCGGCGCGCACCACAGCCCGTCCCGCCCGTCTGCCAGCCCGAGGTCGCCGCCCGAGGCGTACTGCACGCCGCCGACCGTCCCCGGCGCAAACGGCGCTACATCGGCGCCAGCACAGCCGCCACCATCTGGCAGGCCGCCCTCGCCCGCCATCCCGCCATCCCGCCCTCGCGTCCGCCACGGCGACGGCGGTGGGAAGGGCGGCGATCGGCATCCGGCACCGCATCAGAGGCCATCGCTGAATCCGCGGGCGTGTACTTCACGATGCCGGGCGGTGCTTGCCGGCGTGCCGGACGCACCGGGCGCCCACAGCGTGAAGACCTTTCATCCGTCCAAGGACGCTGCGTTTACCACTCACGCGCAGGGGCAGGCGGAGTTCAGTGCTTCGGACCGGAGGCGCATGCCCAGCGGGATATCCCCCACGCTGTCCGCACCCTCCCGGGCCAGGACGCCTTTCCGTTGCGGCACCCCCAGACAAACCTTCAGGACGTGTCCGGAACCTGAGTTCCGGACTTTCTGGAAAGACAGTCCAGGAGTGATACCCGCATGGTCTCCACCATTTCGTCCGGCCGCTTCCCCACGCCCGCCCGCACCGCCCAGGCCACCTCCCGGCGGACCCACGACGACGCTCCCGTGACAGCAGACCTGTTCGCCCGGCTCGCCGATCTCGGGGAGGGTCCCGAGCGGGAGGCTCTGCGTGAGGAACTGGTGGCCGCGTGGCTGCCGATGGCGCA
>NZ_JBSFJE010000012.1:0-357903 GCF_053597895.1 Streptomyces sp. NPDC001220 | reverse complement strand
GCCGCGGCCTCTTCCTCGTCGCGCAGTTGTCCCGCAGGTGGGGCTCCCGCTCCGCGACGGACGGCAAAGTCGTCTGGGCCGAACAGGACCTGCCCTCCAAAACCATCGCGGCGTGACGCACCGCCGACCGGGCGGCCGACGGCCGCCACCGCATGCCGATCTCTCGAGCGGCAGGCTCTCTCGAAGGAAGCCCCACATGGACCTGGAGAATCTCAAGAACGCCTGCTCGGCAGGCGGCTCCCAAGGAACGACGGACGTACCCGGCTCCGCTCCCGGCGCAGGGTCGTACGCCTTCGACGGGCCGGCAGCCGCCGTGCTCGACCACCGAGGCGCGGTGGTGCGGTGGTGCGGCGGCGCGGCGGTGCGGCGGTGCGGCGGTGCGGCGGTGCGGCGGTGCGGCGGTGCGGCGGACCAGTCTCCGGGCCGGCGAACAGGCGCGTGTCCGCACCGAGCTGCCGCTCAAACTCGTGATCTGCGACAGCAGGGTCGCGATCATCCCCATCAGTTCGGCGCCAGGCGGGCGGCTGGCGGCGTATCTCGTGAAGAGAGAGTGAGTACGTCCTGCGCCATGGCGTGAAGAGCCTGGTCGCAGCGGTGCTCGCGTGGCAGCTCATCGCCTTGTGGCTACCGGGGCAGCAACAGTTCCTCGGCGTCGGCACGGCGTTGGTCATGGCCAATGCGTCCACGGTGTACAGCTCGGTGGTCCATGCCGCGCGCCGGGTGGCGGTCCAGGTGTCAGGTGTCTCCCTGGCTGTCGCCGCCGCCTGGTTGCTGGGGGCCACCGCCGGAGCCATCGTGGCCGCCCTGATCGTGGTGCTGTTCACCGGTGGACGTCGTAACGGTGAGGACCGGCTTCAAGTCGCTTCGACTGCGGTGATCAGCCTGACGGCCGCCGCAGCGGCTCCGGTCGGGCATGTGGTCGTCCCCGCGGTCTCCACCCTTGCGGGCGCCACAGTGGGAGTCGCGGTCAATGCCTTGGTCTTCCCACCGATGTATCTCACCCAGTCCGACGCCGCCGTGCGCGGCCTGGCCCGCTGCACGGGCACGTTGCTGCGGGACATGGGCCGTGACGTGAGGGAAGGACGGTCTGCGAGTCACGCGCACCTCTGGCTGGAGAAGGCACGAGAGCTGGAGCGGCAGGTCTCGGACGCTCGCGATGAGGTGCGGAAGACTGCTGAGAGCCTGCGCTGGAACGCCCGCGCAGCCGCGCACCGACAGCACATGTCCGCAGTCCACGAATACACCTTCGAAGTTCTCCACAGGGCGTCGTTCCAGGTGCGAGGCATCGCCAGGACTCTGGCCGACAACCTCGACCAGGACGGCAGCGACCACGGCCTGAAGCAGGGATTCGCAGTCCGATACGGGGAGGCACTCGAGTGGGCAGGGCAGGTCTTCATCACATATGCCGCTCTCGGTGTGGCGGCCGACGCGCGTCAGGGCGATACCCGGAGGCAGTTGCGCACAGGGATCGATCGCATGCTGACCTGGCATGCGACGGTGACCGATCTGCTCGAGCACGGCGCACTGACCGATCTGAACGCATGGCAGGTCTACGGGTCGCTCGTGGCCGACGTGGAGCGACTCCTCACTGACCTGGACGGCATCGAGCCACCCGAAGAAGCACGTGCGGCTGAAGTCGTCAGCGTTCGTGGCGTACTGAGTCGATGATCCCATCGAGCATCTGTCTCGAACGACTGGGCCTCGCGCAGACTCAGCGTCCGCCATTCCACGCGTTGGCGGGAAGCCGACGCGGTTGTGATGCCCCGGACGATCTGCGGATCGAGGTGCACCTTCCGGCCGTCGACGTACACCAGGAGCGCCACACAGGAGCCAGGGGCAGGCTGGATGGTGGAGGTGGGTTGCCATGGCGCAAGACGAAGCCATCTCGCCCGTCGAGGGTGCCGCAGTACTGAAAGCGCTGTTCCACCAGTCCCCTACAGGGCTGCTGATCCTGGACACGGAGCTGCGCATCCTACGGATCAACCTCACGAGGCCGGTTCTGCACGCCGTGCCCCCTGAACAGATCATGGGCCGACACGTCACCGAGGTGTATGACCTTTCCGCACCCGGTGAGGTGGAGGCGATGCTGTACGGCGTGCTGGAGCGCGGCACACCCGCGCGGGGGCGACTCGTGGGGGTTCGTCCGAAGGGCGGCGCACCGGGGCCGGAGTACCTGTTCTCCGTCTCGGCATCTCGGCTGGAGGACTCACAGGGGAGGATCTTGGGGCTGCTGACGGAGATGCTCGATGTCACCGAACGCGAAAGGGTGGACGCCCGCCTGCGTGTCCTCGACTCCGTGCGCGAGCACGTGGGACAGACCCTCGACGTGGTGGCCACGTGTGAGGAACTGGTACAGGCAGTGGTGCCGGACCTCGCCGACATCGCCGTGGTGGAAGTCGTGGACGCAGTGGTACGTGGCGAGGAACCTCCGCTGAGCCCTCTGGGACCGGTACCCCTGCGCCGTGCCGCCTACGGCCACCGCGGCGGCGGCGAGCAGATTCAGGCGCATCCCGTGGGCGATGTGCGCGCTCTGCCCTTTCCGACGCCTTACGCACAGACGCTGACCGACCTCAAGCCCCGCCTCGTCGCCCTGAGCCCCGACGCGCCGTGGCTGGCAGCCGACCCGCCCCGCGCCGAGGCGATCCGTGCATCCGGTGCCCGCTTTCTCATCACCGCACCCCTGACGCTGCGGGGAACCGTGCTCGGGCTGCTGAGCCTGTACCGCACCGACCAGGCCGACGATGTCTACGACGAGGGCGATGTCGCCCTCGCGCTCGCAGTGGCCGCACACAGCGCGCTGTGCATCGACAACGCCCGCCGCTACACCCGCGAACACGCCATCGCCTTGACGATCCAGCGCCACCTGCTGCCTCCACACCCTGCGCCCCGGACCACCATTGAAACCGCGCACCTGCACGTGCCCGCCGTGGCGGGCGGAGGCGGCGGGTTCGACACTTTCGCCCTGCCCGGCGCCCGCACCGCACTGGTGGTCGGCGAAGTCTCCGGCCAAGGCATCCACGCGGCAACCACCATGGGACAGATACGGACCGCCACCCACTCCCTGGCCGCACTCGACCTGGAGCCCGACGAACTACTCGCCCGCCTCAACGACACCGCCATCAGCCTGGCCCAGGAACGCGCAGCCCTGCCGCCCGACGACCCCATGCCGCTCACGGGAAGCTGCGCGTACGCGGTCTACGACCCGCTCGCCCAGACATGCACCATCGCCCTGGCCGGGCACCCCCCACCCGTCATCGCCCATCCCGACGGGACCACCGAGATCCCTGACCTCCCTGCCGGCCCTCCTCTGGGCACTGCCGAGGGACCCCCCTTCGCCGCCACCACCGTCTCTGTCGCCGACGGCAGCGTCCTCGCCTTCTACACCGCGCCCCTGCTGCACACCTCACCGTCTCCGGACACCCTCCGACGGGTGCTGGCCCACAGTGACCGGCCACTGCAGGATCTGTGCGACGACGTGCTCTACCAGCTGCGGAACGACACCCGCGACGACGACGTCATCCTCCTCCTCGCCCGCACCCACCCGTTCCCCGGCGACCAGGTCGCCACGTGGCATCTCGACCACGACCCCAAAACCGTCGCCACGGCCCGCGCCCACGCCCGCCACCAGCTCATCCTTTGGAGAGCCGACGAGGAAACCACCTATGCCACCGAAATGATCGTCAGCGAACTGGTCACCAACGCCGTCCGCTACGGCACCCCGGCCTGTCCGGTTGCAGCTCATCAAGGACCACACACTCACCTGCGAAGTCCACGACAGCAGTTCCCTCGCGCCGCGGCTACGCCACGCGAAGACCATCGACGAAGGCGGGCGCGGCTTGTTCATCATCGCCCAGCTCGCACAGAACTGGGGCGTCCACTACACGCTCGACGGCAAGACCGTCTGGGCCGAGCAGACTCTCCCGCCCGCAACCACGGCCCGCCCCCCACAGCGGGCATAGGTTTGTCACGACACGCATCACTCCGCGCCCGCCCAGAGTTCCCGCGGGACCGCGCCATTGAGATGCAGGGCTACCCGCACCCGCCAAGCCCACCTGCCGACGGCCACTCCAGTCCGGGGCCGGGCCCATTACGAGGTGTGGAGCCCGGTGAACGGCATGTGGCTGAGGATCGACACGAGCAACGGTCCGTTCGGTCCGGTGCACAGTCCCAGATTCATCTACGGCTCGCGCGCAGAGCTTGCCAAGGTCGTCACCCAACTCCTCGACGCCTTCGAAGGCAAGGATCAGGTCGACATCGTCGGGGTCCCTTTCTACCCCTTCATCGTCGGGGTCCCTTTCTACCCCTTCCCGTCGCCCCCGGCTGAACTGCCGGCCTCCGCAGTTTCGCGTCGCTGGAAAGTCAGGCCGGCCTGAGCTGTACGTTGTCGCGATGTTGCGGGCCGCGTGGCCCGTAGTCGATGTCCGCGCCGGTGTTGCTGCTGGTCATGATCGCGGCGGGTGCGTCGTAGGGATCCATGACTGCTTCGATGAAGATCAGCGTGTCGTTGGGCGCGCTGAGAGCCTCCGCCAGATCTGCGGGAGTCTTGACGACGAACGATCGCGCCGTCGTGTCCGGGCGGAGCACCCTCGGTAGATCCGCGTAGGCCCAGGTCGCGATGTCGTTGTACTGCTCGGTTTTGCCGAGGTAACCGCGTTCGATGGTGTATCCGCCGTTGTTGATCAGGAAGATCACGGGCTTGTGGTCGTGCCGCAGGATGGTCGACAGCTCCTGCGCGGTCAGCTGGAATGAGCCGTCACCCAGGAACAGCAGGTGGCGACGGTTCGGTGCTGCGGTCAGCGTGCCGAGCAGGGCTCCGACCGAGTAGCCGATCGAGCCCCAGTTGATCGACCCGACGAAGGTGCACTCCGGTGGGAGGCGCAGGCCGAGGAGGGCGTACGAGGTGCCGTTGTCGAGGAGGAGCACGTCCCCGGCCCGGAGGTAGCCCTGGATTGCCTGCCAGTACGCAGCCTGCGTCAGGTTGGTGGAGCCGCCTGCAGGTGTCCCCGCCACCGCTGCTCCCCGCTGTGGTACGGCGCGGCTCGTGACCTGCGGGACGGCGTCCAGTACGCCACGGATGACCTCCATCAGCGTAACCGCCTGGTAGTTGTCGTCGCCGATGTCCACCGAGTGGCTGCGGGCGCGGATCGTGTCGGCGGGTAGCGAAGCGGTGAAGTCGCCCGTGGTCACCTCGATCGGGCGGTAGCCGATGGTGAGCAGGCAGTCGCTGGTCTCGATCGCCGCGCGCACGTGCGGCTCGCCTGCCTGGCCGTTGTAGATGCCGACGTAATAGGGGAACGTCTCGTCGATGACCGCCTTGGCTGTGCTGATCACTGCTACGGGGAGCCGCATTTTCTCGGCCAGCCTCATGAGATCGGCTGCCACGCCGAACCGGTCCGCGTCCAGATCCACCAGGACCGCCGGTGACTTGGCGGCGGACAGGTGGTCTGCGACTGCGGTGGTGCACGACCGCAGCCGTTCCGGGTCGCTGGGCGGTTGCGCGAGCAGCAGCGGGGCTCGCGGAACCTCGATGTCGAGATAGGCGATGTCGGAAGGCAGCTCCATGTACACCGGGAGCTTTTCCCGCCATGCGGTGAGGATCAGCCTGTCGATCTCGGTGACCGCGTTGTGCGGGGTCAGTCGCGCCTGCGCGGCGGTCACCTGTGCGTAGGCGCCGAGGAAGCGGTCCCAGGTGCCGTCGGCCATCGTGTGGTGCATTCCCAGGCCGCGATCGATGGACTTGAGCGGGATCGCCCCGCAGATACAGACCACCGGCACGCGCTCGCTGTAGGAGCCGGCGACCCCGTTGATCGCGCTCAGGGCCCCGACGGCGTTCGTCACGAGGAGCGCGCCCATGCCGTTCAGCCGGGCATAGCCGTCCGCTGCGTAGGACGCGTTCAGCTCACTGCAGTTACCGACCCATTTCACCGTGCCCGCGTCCTGGAGCTGCTGCAACAATGCGAGGTTGAAGTCACCAGGCACGCCGAAGAGGTGGCCGACGCCGGCCTCCTCCAGACGGCGAAGCAGGAAGTCGCCGATCGTCATCCATCGGCTCGGGCTAGTGGACATCACCTGTGCCTCCGAATCGCTGGTGTCGTCTCCGCGAGGAGCGGAACGGCTTATATCCATTTTGCGGTGAGAGATGGCTGGGGCACTCTGGGGCGTTCGTGCTACCACTCGCGAGCAGATCAACCAGGCTCGATTTCCCGGCCATGCCATTCGCCTGATCCGCCGGGTCTGGACGACCCACCGCTGGGACACACGCCCACTACGCCGACCATAACCGGCCGCCTACCTGCACGGTCCCTTGGCTCCGTGGCTCGGCCGTGCGGGTGTGCGGGTGTGCGGGTCAACTGATGCCGGCGATGCCGGTCAGCGGGTGAGGGAGGGACACGATGTCGCGTTCCCGCTGCCCGTCGGCCGGTCCGCCGGGCAGCGGGACCGCGCGGATGTGTCCACCGAGGTCGGACACGTAGACGGTGCCCGCGTCGGTGTCGACGGCCAGGCCGATTGCCTCGGCGAACCCGCTCGCCAGGATCTGCGGCGTCCCGCCGGAAACGCCCGCCGCCGGGACCGGTGCCCGGTTGAGGGTGTTGCCGGCTGGTGGGGCGCCGCGGTCGGTCCAGTAGAGCCAGCCGCCGTCCAGGTGCAGATCGATCGGCTCGGGCAAGCCCGTCCAGAGCAGCTCGATGTCTCTGCGCCGCTCCGGGCTCTCCCCGGCGGGGAGTTCGAGGCCGGAGCGGAAGATGCGGCCCTCGCCGCCCTTGGCGGGGCCCTTCTGCGTCCAGTAGAGGTGCCCGCGTACGGGGTCCACGGCCACGCCCACGCATTCCTGCAGGATGTCGCCGGCAGAGTTGACCACCAGGTCGGTCAGATCGCTGCCGTCCGTCCGTACTCGGCTCACCCGGCAGCCCTCGCGGTCGCCCCAGTACAGGAACCCGGCACCGTCCGAGGCCAGTTGCTTGCCGGTGGTGATCGCCCCGGGCTCGACCACGTCCCGGAGGCTGCCGCGGTCCAGACGCACCGCGTGCAGGCCGCCGTTGCGCCGGGAGAAGTCCTGTGCCGCCTCCCCGAAGCCCTTGGCCGGGTCGAGCGTCGGCGCGCCCATGGTGGTCCAGTAGACGACCCCGGCTTCGACGACGATCCCGTCCGGCGCGGGGCCCGCGTCCTGGACCAGCGTCTCCACCTGGCCGTCCGCGATGCCGACCCGCAGCACTCTCCCAGGTACGACCGTCAGTGCCAGCAGTGAGTCCCACATCCGGCTCTCCTCGCGTCTCTCTGCACAGCCACCCGGCGTGTCTTCCATAGCAGCCCGGTGCGCACGGCGATGCGACTGCAGAGGGGCCGACCGGCGGAACCGATGGATGGCGTGGAGAGAGGCTGTGCGCCGCCCATCCCGGCGCGCAGCAGAGCTAAGCCTCGTACGGCCCTCCCCGGTTTCCGACTGCATGGCGCGTGCTGAGACTGAGGTGGCGCAAGCCGATTCCACATCGCAGCAGCCGCCACGAGAACAGGAACGAGCATGTCCTTCGCGCTTCCCACGAACATCGAGAGCCGTCCGGTCGCGGTGATCAGCGCAGGCCCCTCGGCCGCCGGATCGCGCTGATGTTCGCCGATCGCGGCGGGCTGGTCCGGATCTTCGACAAGTCCGCGCAGGCCGCCGAAGCGGCGCGCGCCTACGTCGAGGAGAACCTGCCCAGGTCGCGGCGAAGATCCAGGGCGGCAAGCCGGGCTCGGTGGTCGTCACCAACGTCATGGCCGAAGCCCTCGCGGACGCCTGGCTTGTGGTCGAGGCCGTGCCCGAACGCCTCGACCTGGAGAAAGAGATCTTCGGCGAACTCGACCGCACGGCGGCCCCCGACGCGATCCTGGCCAGTAACTCGTCCTCCTACGCATCGAGCGAGTTCGTCGACCAGGTCGAGCACCCGGAACGGGTGCTGAACATGCACTTCTACATGCCGCCCGAGCAGAATGCCATCGACATCATGTCCGACGGCCACACCGCCCCGGACATCATGGAACTACTCAAGAAGGTGCTGCCCCGGTACGGCGTGCCTCGCCCGGCGGTCCGCCCACTCCCCGTAATGGAGCCGGGCGAGCAGCACCTGACCGCCGCGTGACGGCCGTGGAGGTGTGGTCCGGCGCAACGGTGGTGTTCTCCTGCATCAGGGACCGCCGCTCGCCTCCGAACCGGGTGATCACGACCGTGAGCTTCCGGCGCATCGGGCAGGCTGTGGACCTGATCGACCGTGGCGGTTCCGAGGAAGGTGCGCATCGCTGGACCGCGCCCGCTCCAGTTGGAACGTAGAAAACTCCGCGCCATGCTCGGCCGGCGCGGAATCACGATCCCAAGCGCTTCCAGGCCGTACCCGACACCGCACAGCAAATCAAGAGAGAAACCCCCTGGCACGCGGCCGCCCAGCAGCGCACCCAGCAAACCGCAGTCCTACGCCATCAGGCCCCGGGCCCCGTATTCATCACGAACGTCACACCTTCGGCGGGCAGTTCGCGGCCGTCGTCGTCGAGGAACCCCACCCGCACGGCCTGACCGGTGGAACGCGATCGCCGCAGAGAAGAGGGTCCCGACGGGCGAGGGCGGTGCTGGTCACCCCACTGCTGGAGAGCCGCCAGCACGAGTTGCAGCTCCTGCCCGGCCGGAGTCAGGTGGTAGCTCTGCCGATGCCGACTGCCCGGCTCCTGGTACGTCCGCGTACGCAACACACCTGCCTCGCTGAGAATCTTGAGCCTGTCGCTGAGCAGGTTCGGCGCGATACCGAGGGACGACTGGATTTCGGCGAACCTGTGCTTGCCCGCGAATATGTCGCGCAGGACCAGCAGAGTCCAACGCTCGCCAAGCACTTGCAGGCTGCGCTCGATGGAGCAGGCCGGCGAATCGTCCATGGGACCGGACACTTTCCTCGTCGATGGCACTGCCACCCCGCCTTCCACATCTCTAGCCGGCTCCCCCCGTATGCCACGCGACTGCATGGCATGACCGAATCGTACACCTGAGTATCGGATCACTATCCAGTGTGCCGTTCGGACCGTGTCCTACATGACGAGTTTGAGGGACAACCATCTCGCCGGACCACGGGAAGCATCCTTGACTTTAATAATAAAAGTCAGGTGGAATTGCTACCGACGACGCCAGACCTCGGCGCACGTGCACACCGAACGGATAGGACATGGACATGCAGATTCAAGGCAAGGCCGCCTTGGTGACGGGCGCCAACCGAGGGATCGGCCAGGCGTTCGCCCGAGTGCTCGCCGAGCACGGCGCCACGGTCTACGCCGCCGCACGCCGCCCCGAACAGATCACCGACCGCGGGATGGTGCCGATCCAACTGGACGTCACGGACCCTGCCACCATCGCCACGGCGGTCGAGGCGATCGGCGACCTCTCCATCCTGGTCAACAACGCCGGAACCGCCCTCGCGGCGTCGCCGCTCACCGCGTCGCTGGACGACGCCAGGCGCGAGATGGAGGTCAACTACCTCGGCACCTGGGCTGTGACCCAGGCCTTCGCTCCGACGCTGTCCCACAACGGCGGCGGCGCCGTCATCAACATGCTGTCCGCCGCATCCTGGCTGGCCCTGGAGCAGGCGCCCGGATATGCAGCGAGCAAGGCAGCGCAGTGGTCGCTGTCCAACGCGATGCGGTTGGCCCTGCGCCCGCAGGGCACCCGAGTGCTCGGTGTGCACGTCGGGTATGTCGACACCGACCTGTCCGCCAATGTCGATCAGCCCAAGATCAGTCCCGAGGAGGTCGCACGAGCCGCGATCAAGGGACTCCTCACCGGCCAGGAGGAAGTGCTCGTCGACGAATTCAGCCGCCAGATCAAGTCCGCGCTGCCCAACGACATCGCCGCGCTGTACTCGGCCCGGTGACGGACGGCTGACTCATGAGCGACCTATGATCAAGGCTGTTGGCGGAGCCAACGGTTGTGGCGCGCTACCGTGCCGCCACCGGTGGCGTAGCGGCCGGTGGGGTGCATCGTGAGAGTGCGGCTTCACCCAGAATCCCACGTTCACGGCGCGGGAGACCGTCCCGATAGGGTTTGCTCGTGTGCCCGTTGTCATCGCCCGCCTGATCCCCGCGCCGGGCAAGACCCAAGAGGTGCTTGGCGTGTACCGCGAGTTCGCCCCGCTGTCCATCAGGAACCGGGATGCAAGCTCTGCGCACTGCACGCCGATGGCAAGGATGTCTTCATAGTCGAGCACTGGCTCACCTCCGAGCACTTCCAGGCGCACCTGGCCAGCTCGAATCTCCAGCGGATCAGGGACGCGACAAAACCCCCACTGACCGAACCCCCCGTTCAGGCCCTTGCGGACCTACCCGACCTGCTCCCACGCGCCGACGCGGTGAACCTGGCCACGCCCCTCACGGACGCCACCATCCACCTTGTCGACGCCGCTTTCCTGGCACGCATGCGGAACGGCAGCCTGCTGGTGAACATCGCGCGCGGCCGCGTCGTCGACACTGAGGCGTTGCTCGTCGAGCCGAAGGCTGGACGGCTGCGTGCCGCGCTGGACGTCACCGGCCCCGAACCGCTGCCCCGGGCCACCCGCTATGTCATGCTCCGAAGGTGCCCAGGGGTCCACTTCGAGCGGTTCGTGCGACCCGCAGCACGTCGCACTCGAACGGCGAACGGCTGTGGCCGGGCGGCCTCACCACGCCGCACCCGGCCACTTCTCCAGCGCCACACTTACGCACGGTCACCAACACGGCCGGCCGACTTGGATGTGCATCTCGCCGTACTCGCGTGGCCTTCGCAGCCGGGGCACTCGGAAGTGCAGCCGAAGGTCGAGCAAGTCGGCGCATTTCATCCGGCTGCACTTCTCGCACAAGGTGAGGAGGCAACTGCCTGTCAGGCTGGGCGCTTTGGATTGATGGTCTTGTTGACGATCTCAAGTCGGTTACCGTCGAGGTCAGTGACATTCGCGGCGTAGTATCCGGGGCCGAAGTGCGGACGCGGACCCGCTCCACCGTCATCCTGGCCGCCGGCGGCCAGGGCGGCAGAATACGCAGCATCTACTTCGGCCGGACTGTCGGCGACGAGGCCGAGGTAGAGGCCGGTCTCACCTGGCTGCCGCTCACGCAGCCAGATGCTGGCACCGACAGCCTTACCCGATCCATAGACTCGATCGCAGAGTCCGAAGAGGCTGGGGACACCCGGAGTGTCCGATTCGTAGGAACCGATCTCTTTCCACCCGAGCGGCTTGAGCGCCGCCAGATAGAAGGCGCTTGAGCGCTTGAGGTCGCTCACCGAGATGTATACGTGATCAATCATTGTGGCGTCTCCTTCGGATGTGTCCCGCAGTCAGCGGGCCTGCTTCGTCCCTCGTGCCACCGGGGCGGCGCCGGGCCCTCACGAGGTCCAGACGTGGGCGTTGCGCTCGGCGAACGCACGGAATGTGGTGGCCGGCCGCCCCGTGACCTTCTCGATGTCGCCTGTGGGCGTGGCTCCGTCGCCCGCGATGATGGCGTCGGTGAGCCAGCGCATGATCACGGCGAAGTCGGCGGGGACACCCGCGGCGAGCGCACCGGAGATCCATGCCTCCTGGTCGATGTCGTGGTAGGCGACGGGGTGGCCACTCACGGCAGCGAGAATGCCCGCGACCTCACGGAAGGTGAGGGCCTGCGGGCCGGTGAGCGAGTAGGTGGCGCCGGCGTGGGTTTCGGGGTCGAGCAGCGTCTCGGCCGCGACCGCCGCGATGTCGGCCGCGTCGACGAAAGCTTCCCTGCCGCCGGCGCTCGGGGCCGTGATCCCTCCGTCGATGACCGGGAGGTGGTCGTCGGCGAAGTTCTGCATCACCCATGCGGGGCGCAGGACCGTGTGGGTGATGCCGGGCCGGGAGGCCAGGTCGGCCTCGACGGCCGCGATGTCGATCCCGGCCGGCGCCTGGTCGGCGTTGTGGACGCTCAGATAGGTGACGTGGCGCACGCCGGCCGCCTCGGCGAGGTCCAGGAAAGCGCCGACCTGGTCGGCATAGCTGACTCGCATGGTGGGTGTCACCAGATAGAGGCGGTCGACGCCGGCCAGGGCGCCGGAGTGGGTGGCCGGATCGTCCCAGTCGAACCGGACGTCCGCTCCGGTGCGTGCCGCGGTACGGGGAGCGACCCCTCGCTGGGCGAGGCCCTCGGCCAGCACCGAACCAGTCCGGCCGGTGCCGCCCAGAACGAGTGCGGTGGGGCGTGTTTCGTTGTTCATGACTCCACGCTAGAAGTCCTGAGCAAGACACTCCATGCGCGCTCCGCTCGATTCTTTACGCGATGCTCTCGCGCCTTGACCCTGACACTCCTACTGGCCAAGCTGATCCCATGGACCTGCTGTCTGACCACCTGGTGCGGGCGCGCGCCACCGGCGCGGTGTTCGCACGGACGGTCGCCGAACCACCGTGGGGACTGCATCTCGGCGGATCGACACAGCTGTCGGTGCACACCGTCGTCCGTGGCCGCGGCTACCTCTGGCTGGACACCCCCGGCAGTGCCGTGGAGCTCATACCGGGAAGCGTCACGCTGGTGCGCGGCGGGCCGCACCACTACATCGGGCATGAGCCGGGCGCCACATGCCTGGAGCCGGAGGAGTTCCGGGCCCGCCACGCCCGAGCGAGCCCCGAGGACCACCCGCAGGCCACGGTGTTCCTGTGCGGCGCCTACCAGTTCTCCGGCGAGGTCGGCAGCGGACTCCTTGACGCACTCCCCCAGGTTCTGACCCTCTCGGCGGCCGACGACGATCCCCTGCGGGACGTGATCACTTTGCTCTCCCGCGAACTGGTCCGGAACGAACTCGCCCAGCAGATCGTCCTGGATCGCCTCCTGGACCTGCTTCTCGTCCTGGCCATCCGCTGCGACTTCCGCCGCAGCGCGACCGCGCCCCGCTGGTACCGGGCAGCCGCGGACCCGCGCCTTACCGCCGCGCTACAGGCCATGCACGAGAACGCGGCCCACCCGTGGACGGTCCCCGAACTCGCCGCGATCAGCGGCCTGTCCCGCGCCGCCTTCGCGCGGGTGTTCCGGGAGGCACTCGGTCAGGCCCCCATGCAGTACCTGACCGAATGGCGCATGACCATCGCCCGCGACCACCTGCGCGCCGACGATCTCACCCTGCCCCAGATCGCCGACGCCGTCGGCTACGGCTCACCCTTCGCCTTCGCAGCCGCCTTCCGCCGCCACCACGGAGAACCACCCGGAACCTGGCGGCAGAGGGAACGAGCGACCGCAGAGACACGACTGCTCACCAACACCCACCCCGGCCCGTGAGCCTCGCCGGAATTTCCGGTCCTGACAGGCGGCGTCCTGGGGCCGCCTCCCGGCCCTTCGGCCCGAGTTCGTGGACGCCGTCAGTCTCTGCCCACCCCTTTGGGATGGTGCCTCGCTGCCCAGGCGAGGTCGACTTGCCCCGTCCGCATGCCGCGCCGCGCCTCCGGGTCTCTGTACGCCAGTCGCATGTGCCCGACTACGACGAGACCAATCGTCAACGCCAGCCCGTCGTCTACGAAGATCGCGTTTGTGCGCGGGATCGGTGGCAGAGATTGGTGAACCACATCAGCGGGCCGGTGATCATCATGACCGGTACGGCCCCGGCGATCCACCCGGCGTAGAGCCTCTGCCCGGCGTTGAACTTGCCGGCCGGGCGGGAGGGCGGTGAGGTCCGGCGCTTGCGGACGGCCCGCAGCCACCGCCAGTCGTAGTCGGCGAAGCGATTGATTTTGCGCAGATCACGACGGAACCCGGATGAGGTGAGCCCGAGGAGGAACGGTACGGGCAGCAGGATTCCCGTCCAGGGGGCTCGGACCGTGAGTGCGCCGCATTTCGCTCAAGACGTGTCTTGCTCTGCTGCGGGTTGGAAGTTGGTTACGGACGAAGGCCTTGGGGTGCAGGTCGCACGCGGTTTGGATCGGGACGTCCGAGGTGCCCGGGCCGGGGAAGTGCCCGTGGCCGGTGGGGCCGAGCGGGTCGGGGAGCGCCCCGCTCGGCCCCGCTGGACGGGGTCATGTGCACAGAGGCCCGAACCGGTCCCTTACCCGGGATCAGGCGGCGGTGTGCGCTGCACGGTAGGGGACCAAGAACGGGGTCAGCGCCGCCAGCATCTGCTCGGGTGCCTCTTCGGCGACCCAGTGGCCGGTGTCGGGGATGACCACGGTCTGCACGTCGTGTGCCGCAGCCTTCATGGTGACCCCGGCTCCGTCGGCAATGCTGAGCGCTCCGCCGATTGCCAGGACGGGCATGGTGAGCAGGCCGGACTTCTGGCGTTCCAGGTTCTGCGCGAGCGTGGTGTCGAACGCGCGGTAGAAGCTGAAGCTGCCGCGCAGCGCGTCGCGGTCGGAGGCAAGGGTGCTGATGTAGTGGTCGACGGCGTAGTCGGGCAGCTTCTTCGCAGCGTTGATGTCGAACTCGAAGCCGAAGAAGATGCTTTCCCGTCCTCTGACGAGCAGCTCGTTCATCGTGGCGAGGCGGTTGAAGCCGATGTGCCAGATCCGGTCGTTGAGCCACTCGGGGCCGAAGGCCGGCGGCGAGGTGCTGATGCCCGGGAGGGGCGCCTCGGCGACGACCAGGCGGTCGACCCGCTCCGGGTGGTCGGCGGCCAGGGCGTAGGCGATCGGCATTCCGGTGTCGTGGCCGACGACGGCGAACCGCTGGTGGCCGAGCGCATCCATCAGGGCTGCCAGGTCGTCGGCGAGGGTGGCGGTGTCGTAGCCGTCGTGGGGCTTGTCGGTCAGGCCGATGCCGCGCTGGTCGACGGCGACGACGGTGAAGTCCTTGGCCAGGGTGGGCATCAGCAGGCGCCAGGCGTACCAGGTCTCGGGCCAGCCGTGGACCAGCAGCAGGGCCGGGCCCTGGCCGCCGACGACCGCGTGCTGGCGGATTCCGTTGGCCTGGATGAACCGGCTGGTGAAGGTGTCGGTGAACCCGGCCGGGAGATTGGGCGCCTGCGAGACGCTGCCGAAGCCGTTGACGCTGCTGCCTGCCGGCCATCCGCGGCGGGGTCCCGCTTCGGCTGCCGTAGCCGACTGGGCGGGGAGCACACTGAGGGATCCCGCGGCCGCCGCTGCGACCGAGGTGGCCAGGAATTTCCGCCGGGAGTGCGGCGGCAGTATTTCGGACACGGTAGACCTCTTCGGTTGTTTGGGATGTAAAGGCGAGACGCCGAAGGACGGGTGTGTCCGTCCGCTCGGTTCGTCCGGCGATGCGCTTAGTGCCGGGAAACAGCAGAGCTACGGCGCAGGTCCGGACTTGTTAGGCAGAGAATTGTGGAATCCACGAGTCTTGATCCATCGACGCCGCTCTCGGACGCGGTCCGGCGGACCGTCACCCTGTTCTGCGCACACGGCTTCGTGCTCCGGTTCCCCCTCGGGACATCTGGGGGTGCCGACGACGGAAGAGCAGGGCCGGTCAGAGTGTCAACGTGGCCGTCAGCAGGGCGTTGGCCGCGGCGATGTCACCGCTGATCCATTCCGGGTTTGCGGGCTGCCGCTTCCACAGGGCGAGTAGCAGCTCGGCTGCGGGAGCCTTCACCGTGGCCGCTGCGGGTCCCGATTCCGCCGGCAGGGCCCGCGGCATGGCGCCGGGCTGGATCAGCCAGCTGTGTCCGGTGTCGGTGGTGTGAAGCGCCACGGGTGCCGGCAGCGGCTTCTGCTCGCCGCTTTGCCAGACCCTGGGAACCATCACGGCGAACACCTCGTCGATGCCATCGGCTGCGATCAGCGGATCGACGTGCGCGTCGGCCCCGGTGGCCAGCTGGGCATCGACCAGGTGCACTGCCGTGTCCTGGGCGACGCGGCGGAACCAGAGCGCCGCCACCGCGTCTTCGAAGCCGAACGCCCAGGCCGGTGTGGTGGGGTCCGTCTCCTCCAGGGTGGCCAGGATTGCGGCCGCGCCCCCGGCGTACCAGTCGGCGATCTCCTGCCCGGCCGGCGGTGCGAACTGCTCGCGGGGCAACTGCCCGGTCTGCAGCAGGGCCGCGGCGAAGCGGGACGCCTGGCCCAGATGGGTGCCCAGGTCGTGCATGCTCCAACTGCCGCAGGTGGCCACCGGGGTGGCCGGGTCCGCGATGCGCAGCAGCTGCTCCAGTGCCGCCGCCTCCTTACGCAGGGTGGCCACATACGTGCCGGTGGCGAGAGGCAGCGGAGCGGGGGGCTGATTCACGGTGACCTCCGGTAAGGCGGGACCTGATGACGGCGGTTGCCTCGACCGCCAGGGAACGAGACCTGCTTTCAGGAAGCGATCGGGTGATCGCCGCCCCTGGGGCCGGAAGGAAGCATGCACGGCAGGATAGTGTTTTGCAAGTCAGAGTTTCCCGGTGAGCTCGGCGGCGGACGCGGAGGGCGAACCCCGACTCCCCCGTTCGACCCGGCCGAGGTTTCGCTCCAGCGCTTCGACACCGGTCAGCCGCGCCCGCACGTGCGGTGCGCCCACCGCGTCAACGGCGAGCGGCATCAGGACACCCACCGACTCTTCGTCCGCCATAGTTGACTTTCGAAATTATAGTTAGCTACGTTGCGGCGCATGACAAACGCACAGCAGTTCCACGTTGCCGAAGCATCGCCGTCCTACTGGAAGGTGACCTTCTCCAACGGCCCGATCAACCTCATGGACGTGGACACCATCGAGCAACTCGGCGCGCTGGTGGACCGCATCGAGCAGGCGCCTGACCTGACCGTGGTCGTCTTCGACAGCGACAACCCCGACTTCTTCATGGCGCACTTCGACTTCCTGGCGGACAAGTCGCGCATAGCCGCCATGAAGCCCGGCCCCACAGGACTCCACCCCTACGCGGACAACTTCATCCGCCTCGGCAGGGTTCCGGCTGTCACGATCTCCGCGATCAAGGGACGCGCCCGGGGAGCGGGAAGTGAGTTCGCGCTGGCAACGGACATCCGTTTCGCCGGACACCGCGCGATCCTGGGGCAGTTCGAGGTCGGTGTCGGGGCCGTGCCCGGCGGAAACGCGACGGGGCACCTGGCCAGGCTGGTGGGCCGAGACCGCGCGATGGAGATCCTGCTCGGAGCCGACGACTTCCCAGCGGAACTGGCGGCGGAATACGGCTACGTCAATCGCGTCCTCCCCGAGGGCGAGCTGGACGATTTCGTCGATGCCTTCGCCCGCCGTATCGCAGGGTTCGACAAGGTCGCCGTAGCCGGAACCAAGGCCCTCATCGACGAGAGCGCCCGGATTCCGGACGAAGAGTTCGGATCCGCCCTGTCCGCCTACTTCCAAACGGTAGGGCGGCCCGTGAACGAACACCGCGTCCGGCGCCTCTTCGAAGGAGGCCTGCAGAAGCCGGACGGCATCGAACTCGACCTCGGCAAGCAGGTCGCAGAGAGCGACCGGAGCTGACGCCCGCGACACAGCAGAGCGGGACCTGACCCTCACCGAAGCCGGCGGAGTCCGGCATGAGTGAGCACGACAGGCGACGTGGAAACCACAGCCGGGAAAGCACCTCTCCGAGGTCGCCGTAACCAGTCCTGGCCGGGCCCTGGGCAGCCTCCGACCTGGGGTCCGGTCGGCCGGCGAGAAGGGAGAAAAGTACGGCATCCGACGAACCGTGGTGCTCCATACAACGCAGTTTGCAAGTGCTCGGCGAGCGCTGGAGCCTGCTGATCATCCGCGAGATCTTCAGCGGAAGACACCGTTTCACCGAAATCCGGTCGGCACTGGGAGTCGCATCCAACCTCAAGGCCAGGCCGATGAATCTGGAGGAGTTCGAGGCGGCAGTCACCGACCAGCACTTCTTCGCCACGGTGACCGTCGGGCCGCCCAACCGGCGCCGCCTGGTTTTCGTGCCCCTCAAAGCCGCGACGGTGGGCCCCGGGTACCTGAAGATCGCGTACGACAAGAGCGTGGTCAAGAGGGCCCCGGCGATCGACACGGACGAATGAGCTGTCCGCGTCGGACGAGTCGGCGGTATTCGCCCACTAGGAACTCGACTACGCGCCGGGGGCGGCGAGCGCCGCCTCGCCCGCCGTTGAACCATCGAAGCCGACGAGGCTGTTTCTGCTCCTGATTCTCGTGGCCGTCGTTGGCCGGGGGCGGCGAGCGTGGTTGCCCGGTGGGAGCTCTGCCCCTCCGTGCGCCGCGGGGTTGTTTCGGCACTGCTCGTATGTGTTCGCGGATTGTTGGTTAGGGTGAAAAGCAGGGCCTGATGCGGGGCGGTTGTGGTCGCTGGAGGGCGGGTCGGACACCACGGGGGGCTCGTGTTGGATCGCCTGGCAGGAGCGGCGCGCTCGGTGCTGCCCCCGTCGCTGCGCACCTGGCTGGGGCTGATCGCGGCGCTCGCCGCGCTGGTGGTCGTCGCGCTCGGGGTCCTGTTCGCCGGCCACAGCGAGCCCAGCAGGGTGGACAGATGGATCATCCGGCCGACCGCGGACAGCGTGCCGCCGCCGTGGCGGTACGTCGCTCTGGCCTTGGACTTCTTGGGGGAACCGGCGGGATCCGCGCTGCTGGTCGTGGCCGGTGCGGCGGGCTGCCTGCTGCTTCGGCGTCCCCGCGCGGCGGTGCTCGTCGTCGCCGGTACCGGCATGACCGTGGGGACGACCACGCTGCTCAAGCATCTGGTGGGACGCACCATCCACGGCGCCGGCAACCTGTCCTACCCGAGCGGGCACACCGCCTTCTTCACCGCGCTCGCCCTCATGGCGGCGCTGCTCGCGGCCGGTCGGCTCGGCCTCGGCAGGACGGCCGGCACGTCACTCGTGCTCGCCGCGTCGCTGGTCGCCGGCGCCACCATGGGCTGGGCGGAGGTCCGCCTGGGCGCGCACTACCCGACCGACGCCCTCGGCGGCTGGTGCACCGCGCTGGCGGTGATACCGGCGACCGCGTGGCTGGTCGACCGGGCGGCCGACGGGATGGCCGACCGGACGGCCGACCGGGTGAGCGACGGGATGACCGACGTGGGGCGGCGGGAGCGCCGCTGACGTCACGCCAGGCGGCGGAACACGGGCTTCACCGCTCGCCCGGACACCCAGGGGGTGGGGTCGGCGGCGTCCAGTGCCTTCCGGTACTCCCCGCAGGCCTGGGCGACCACGTCGACGGTGCGGTCGATGTCCGCGTCGTCGAGTGCGCTGCTCACCACGAACGACGGGGCGAGCACCCCGCCCGCGAGGAGCCGGCGCAGGAACAGGGTGCGGTACTGCTGTGAGGGCTGCAGGTTCTCGTCGAGGGTGGCGAAGACCAGGTTGCTGGCCCGGCCCCGGACGACGACGTGGTCGCCGACGCCCATGGCGGCCGCCGCGTCGCGGACACCGGCGGCCAGCCGCTCGCCCAGGGCGTGCAGCCGCGCGGTGACGCCCTCCTCGACGTAGGTGGCCTGCACGGCCATCGCGGCCGCCAGGGAGTGCGTTTCCGCACCGTGCGTGGTGGACAGCAGGAACACCCGGTCGCCGGAGCCGCGCAGTCCGCCCCGCTCCATCAGGTCGCGGCGTCCGGCCAGCGCGGAGACGGCGAATCCGTTGCCCAGCGCCTTGCCGAACGTGGAGAGGTCGGGGACGACGCCGTACAGCCCCTGGGCACCCGCCTCGGACCAGCGGAAGCCGGTGATCATCTCGTCGAAGATCAGTACGCAGCCGTGCCGGTCGGCCAGCTCGCGCAGGCCGGCGAGGTAACCGGGCGGCGGCTCGGTGTGGGTGGCGGGTTCCAGGATCAGGCAGGCGATGTCGTCCGGGTACCGGGCGAGCAGTTCCTCCGTGGCGGCGAGGTCTCCGTACGGGAAGGACACGGTGAGCTCGTTGGTCGCCGCCGGAATGCCGGCGGACATCGGCGTGGTGCCGATGAACCAGTCGTCGACGGAGAAGAACGGGTGGTCGCCGCAGACGGCCACCCGCGGGCGCCCGGTGACGGCCCGGGCGAGGCGTACCGCGGCCGTGGTGGCGTCGGAGCCGTTCTTCGCGAACTTCACCATCTCGGCGGTCGGCACCGTGGCCAGGAAGCGCTCGGCGGCCTCTACCTCCACGATGGACGGCCGGACGAAGTTGCTGCCGCGGTCGATTTCCCGCCGTACCGCCTCGACCACGCGCGGGTGGGCGTGGCCGAGGCTGACCGACCGCAGGCCGGAGCCGTACTCGATGTAACGGTTGCCGTCGACGTCCCACACGTGGGCACCGCTGCCGTGGCTGATGACCGGGGCCAGGTTCTCGGGGTACTGGTCGTCGCCCTTGGCGTAGGTGTGAGCGCCCCCGGGGATCATGGCGTGCAGCCGCTCGTTGGCTGTCCGCGACAGGGGCAGGTCAAGCACTTCGGTGTCCACGGGGACCTCAACTTTCTCTGTGCTTCAGGACCTCGGCGAGGCTCGGCGCCTCCCGGTCCCGTCGGGACATCAGTGCAACCGGCAGCGGCCACGGAATGGCGAGCTCCGGGTCGTCGAAGGCGATCGTCACGTCCTCGGCCGGATCGTGCGGGCGGTCGATCCGGTACGAGGTGTCGGCGATATCGGTCAGTGCCTGAAAACCGTGCGCGCATCCCGCCGGAATGTAAAGAGTTGGTTGTGATTCTCCTGTGAGTTCAAAGGAGGCCCAATGGCGGTAAGTCGGCGAATCCGGCCGCAGGTCCACGACGACGTCGAAGATCCGCCCGTACGAGCACCGCACCAACTTGGCCTCGCCGGCGCCCGAGCGCAGGTGCAGGCCGCGCAGCACACCCCGCACCGAGCGGGACAGGCTGTCCTGGACGAAGGCGTCCGGGTCGAGGCCCACCGAGCGGACCACGTCGGCGTCGAAGGTGCGGCAGAAGAAGCCGCGTTCGTCGGTGTACGGCGTCGGCTCGAAGAGGAACGCACCGGCGATCTCCGGGACTTCGGTCGCTTTCATGGAGACTCCTGCCGGGCGTGGGTGTGGTGGGTCGCGGGGAAGACGGCTGCGGTCAACGAGCTGAACTGGTCCTGCAGTTGGCGAGCGGCGGCCCGGTTCCGCTCGGTGAGGGTCCCCCGCAGTTCGGGCGCTCGCTTCTCCAGCGCTCGGAACTGCTCCAGCAACCGGTCGGCGTCGACCTCGCGCGCCGGGTGGCAGTACGCGCCGAGGCCCATCCCGGCCATGAGCGCGTCGCTCTTCGCCGCATAGCTGAGCGCGAGCACCGGTGTGCCGGTCTTCAGCGCGCAGATCAGGTTGTGGTAGCGGACCGCCACCACGGTGTCGGCGGCCGCCATCTCCTGCATCAGGTCGGCGAGTGACGTCGGTTCCGCGGCGGTGACCAGCGGTGAGTCCACGGCGTCGAGGATCGCGTCGACCACCGTGGCGTCGCACCGGTCGCCGGTGAGCAGCCGGACCGGCCTGCCCTCCCCGACCAGGGTGCGGACGAACCGGATCGTCCCGTCGAGGTAGCGCCGGTGGATCTCGTCCGCCCGGTCCCGGTCGTCGTTGCCGCCGTGGAAGTCCATGACACCGAGGCAGACCCGGCCCGGCGCGCCGGAGGGTGCGCTCACCGGCGGTGTCGGCAGGGAGAAGGCGAGGTCCGGGTAGACCTCGTCGCGCGTGGTGTCCACGCCCATCGCCCGCATCGCGTCCCTGGACTGGGCGTCCCGGTAGGACCGGTAGGCGGCCAGGCGCCCCGACCAGCGGACCAGGGCCCGGGTGGGCCGGTCGCGGATCTCGGCGGCGCCGACGCTGACCAGCGCGACCCGGGTGCGCAGCAGCCGGCCGCTCGCGCAGAGCAGGAACAACGAGTACGGGAAGCCCCACGGCCGTAGCGGCAGGGTCGCTTCCAGGACGCCCATGCCCGGCACGATCACCACGTCGTGCTTCCGCACCCAGGCGGCGGTGCGGAAGACGTCGACGAGTTTGCCGAGCCCCTTGGACGCGATCGCGCCCGCGCGGGACGCGGTCCGGTACTCGGCGCGGTTCCAGTGCAGCCGGGTGGCGGGGATCCCGAACCGGGCCGTCACGGCCTCGGGTCCGCCGCACAGGGCGTCCACGACCGCCTCCGGGTGCTCGGCGCGGAGGTACCCGAGGACGGCCTCGAGCGATCCGTCGTTGCCGAGGTTGCCGGAGCCGAGCAGCCCGAACACCCCGACGCGCACCGGCGTTCCGTCCGCGGACGTCATGCCTGCCTCCCCTCACGGCCTGCGACCAGGGCGTCGACGGAGACCGTGAGCAGGGCCGGGTCGACCGGGGCGCGGTCCTCCACCCGCTCGCCGGCGCCCGGCCGGATCCGGCTGGTCATCCAGGCGGTCAGGTGGCGGTAGCAGGCGCGCCGGTCGGCCGGGGACAGCGGCGCCCGCCGGATCGCGGAGGCGAAGCCCCAGACGTACTCGGCGAGCAGCCGGGGCGTCGGGTGCAGCGGGCCTGCCCGGCGCGGGTCCAGGTTGACGCACCGGGAGCGCTTGGAAGGGTTCGCCCGCTCGGCGCGGGTGGGGTGGTCGCGGCGGAAGTACAGCAGCTCCGGCACCTGGTGGAAGGGGCCGTGCAGGGTGATCTCGGCGACGTAGGTGCGGTCCGCGTGGTGGTAGCTGTCCATCGGTCTCACCCGGCGCAGCATGTCGGCCCGCATCACCCCGTAGAAGTCGTCGCCGCCCGGCTCGAACAGCAGACTGCGGAAGCGCTCCGGCGCGTGCGGCGAGTCGGTGGCGAGCGTGTACTCGTAGGGGACCGTCACCTGGCCGTCGCCGTCGATGACCGCCTGGCCGGTGTGCGCGAGGATCACGTCCGGCCGCTCGTCCAGCGCCTCCACGCAGCGCCGCAGCAGGTCGCGGCCGTACAGGTCGTCGTGCGAGGCCCACTTGAACAGCTCGCCCCGGGACTCGGCCAGCACATGGTTGTGGTTCGGCGTGGCGCCGATGTTCCGGGGCAGCCGGAGGTACCGGATGCGTGAGTCCTGTGCGGCGTACTTGCGGCAGATGTCCTGGGTCCCGTCGGTCGAGGCGTTGTCGGAGACGACCAGTTCGAAGTCCTCGTAGGTCTGGCCGAGGAGGGCGTCGAACGACTCGGCCAGGTACTCCTCGCCGTTGTACACGGGCAGGCCGATGCTCAGCCTGGGTCGGTCGGTCATGCGGTCCTCACTTCGGGGATGGGATTGCGGTCGCGCTCGCGCAGGGCGGACCGGAGTTGCAGCCACCACACGGCCGAGCCGCTGAGGGTCGCGGCGGCGACGCCCCAGGCCGAGCCGGCCGTGCCGGCGACGGCCGCCCCGCCGAGGCCGCCGCCGACGTAGCAGGCGGAGGCGAACAGCTGGCAGCGCAGGCTGCGCCGGGCCGCGCCGAGCGCGCGCAGCCCGGCCGCCGCGCCGGTGCCGAGGCCCGCTCCCGCGACGCTGAGGGTGATCTGCACGATGAGCCGCGAGGAGGAGTGCCAGACGTCGCCGAGCACCAGCTCGCCGAGCCGGTCCGGCATGAGCAGCAGCGCCGAGCCCCAGAGCAGCGCTCCGGTGGCCTGCCCCCCGCCGAGGAGGAGGCAGAACCTGCCCAGTTGGTGCGGGGCCTGCCGCAGCACCCGTGCCGCCTCCGGGACGGTGACCAGCGAAAGTCCCATCAGCACGGCGAGGAACGGGCCCAGCAGGAGCTCGGCGCCGCGCACCGCGCCCACCGCGCTCACGCCGACGATCGCGCCGAGCCCGTACGCCCGCAGTTGGCTCGCGCCACTGAGGCTGACGTTCTCGACCAGGTACCGGTAGCCGAGGTCACGCTGCTCGCGAAGCCATCCGCGGGCCTGTGCCGTCCGGGGCCGGATGCCGGACTGGAGGTAGCCGTATCCCGCCGCCACCGTGGCGGACGCGCCCCAGGCGAGCACGAAGGCGGCCACGCTGCCCACATGGGCCGCCACCACCATGGCCGGGACGAGCGCGACGCCCCACACCACGTCGTTGACGAACGCCTTCCGCCCGGCGCCGGCGGCGAAGAACGAGAACCGCCAGGCGTCCTGGAGCAGCAGCCCCGGCAGCATGACGCCGAGGCAGGCGAACGCGGCCCCCAAAGCGCCGCCGAGACCGAGTCCGGCCGCCAGACACACCGCGCCGATGGCGGAGCCGACGCCGATCGCGGTCCCGGTCGACCGGGCCACCGCCCCGCGCCAGGACACGTCCGGCACGCCGCTGAAGCGCACCACGAGCGGGTCGGTGGCAAGGCCGCGGGAGACGTTGAGCACCACGCCGTAGGTCACCCAGGCCAGGCTGAACACGCCGAACGCGGTCACCCCGAGCGAGCGGGCCACGTAGATGCCCACCGCGAAGTTGCTGATGCTGGAGGCCGCCTGGTCGGCCAGTCCCCAGGACAGCCGGCCGACGAGGGCGCGCTTGGCGGACACGGCCGGTGGCGCCGTCTTCCGCGGATTCTCCCCCTCGGTGGTCATCCGCGTCATTCCTTGATCAGCCCGGCGCCGAGCAGAGCGCCTGCCGCGTCGGCGACGGTGTCGAACGGGAGCCCGGACCGCTCGGCGACGTCCAGCAGACTGTGCTCTCCGTCGGAGAGGTTGAGCACCCAGAGCATGGCCATCTGGGCCTGCTTGGTGTCGCTGCGGCCGCCGAGCGCGTCGTACAGCCCGCGTCGGCCCAGTTGCGGTTCGCCGTAGGGGCTGAGGTTGAGGTACCGCCGGTTGCGCTCGAGGACGCCGAACGCCTCGCGGCAGACCGCGAGGGTGTCCGCCATCGCCTCCGGGGAGACGAAGTCCAGGTTGTCCGCCGAGGTGTGGTACTCGGGGTAGCCGGCGTACGGGGTCCGGGTGAGCGAACCCACGCCCAGGTTGAACCCGGGCGAGCAGAACTGCCGCTCGTCGTATCCGTACGGAGTGAACTCGGTGACGCGGTGCGGGCGTTCGGACGCGGTCAGCACGTGCTGCAGCACCCGGTCGATCTCCGCGTCGCCGCGTCTGCTCTGCTTGTACGTCAGTCGGCCCGGGTCCCCGGCGCAGGCCAGCACCAGGCCGTGCTTGACCCGGTCCACCCGCTCCGCGTTGCGGGCCAGCCAGGTGATCGCCCCGATGGTGCCGGGCGCGAACAGGAACCGGTAGGTGTAGTACGCCGTCTGCTCCGCGAGGGCCCGGGCCAGATAGGTGGCCACGGCGATGCCGGCCAGGTTGTCGTTGGCCAGCGACGGGTGGCAGACGTGGCAGGAGACGATCACCTCGTCGGCGACCTGCCCGGGGACCACGTACTCGGCGTAGGTGAGGTGGCCGTCGGCGAGCGTGGAGTCGATGCGTACCTCGTACTCGCCGTCGGGCAGCGCGTCCAAGGTCTCCTGGGCCAGGCAGAACCCCCATTCCGGCTTGTAGTAGCTGGTGCGGTACGGCACCCAGGACGGGTGGTCGGGCAGGGTGTGCAGGTGTGCGCGCAGCTCGGCGAGCGGCATGGTCGCGGACACCGGCACGCTGTAGCCGAGCACGTGCAGACTGGACGCGGCGAAGTCGACGACCCGCCGGCCGGTGGGGTCGGCGATGTACGCGTCCCGGATGTTCCACTCCTGCGGGACCGTCCAGTCGAGCACCTGCGTGCCGGTCGGCACCTCGTACACCTGCAGCGGGATGTACTCCCCGACGATGTCCAGGGTGGCGCGCACACCGTCGCCGGTGATGCTGCGGCAGAGCGGGTACATCCGCTCCACCAGCGCGTACATCTCCTCGCTCACGTCGGTCACCGGCGCCACCGCAGGGTGTCGTCGACGGCACCGGCGTCGGACGCCGCGCGCAGCACGGCGAGCCGGGTGAAGCGCTGCTCGAAGTCCTCGCGGGTCAGTCCGAACTTCCGGTAGGCGTCGGCGAGTTCGAGTGCGCCCTGCTGCACCGTCCACTCGCAGTCGAAGCCGGGGATCGCGGCGCGGAACCGGGCGAAGTCCACCCGGTACGACCGCGGATCGGCGCCGTTCTCCCCCGTGATCACCACCTTCGCGCCGGACACCGCCTCGGCGACCTGCTCGGCGATCTCGGCGACCGTGACGTTGTTGATCTCGCTGCCGATGTTGAACGCCCGGTCGTGCACCGCCTCGCGCGGCGCGGTCAGCGCGGCCGTGAAGGCACGCGCGATGTCGGCGGCGTGCACCAGCGGCCGCCAGGGGGTGCCGTCGGAGAGCACCAGGACCTCGCCCGAAAGGAGCGCGTGTCCCACCAGGTTGTTCAGCACGATGTCGGCGCGCAGTCGGGGCGAGAAGCCGAAGGCGGTGGCGTTGCGCATGAACACCGGGGTGAAGTCGTCGTCGGCGAGTTCGTGCAGGTCGTCCTCCACCCGCACCTTGGACTCCGCGTACGGCGTCACCGGGCGCAGCGGGGCGTCCTCGGCCACCAGGTTCGACAAGTCGGGGTCGCCGGCGGCGCCGTAGACCGAGCAGGTCGACGCGTACAGGAAGCGCCGCACCCCGGCGTCGCGGGCCAGCCGGGCGAGGCGGACGGACGCGTGGTGGTTGATGTCGTAGGTGAGTTCCGGTGCCAGCGAGCCGAGCGGGTCGTTGGAGAGCGCGGCCAGGTGGATCACGGCGTCCACCCCGGCCACGTGGTCGGCCGTGACGTCGCGCAGGTCCACCCGCTGCCCCGGCGGGTCCGCGGGCCGCGGGCCAAGGACGCAGTCGGCGAACAGGCCGGCGTCGAGGCCGACGACTTCGTGCCCGGCGGCCTTGAGGACCGGGGCCATCACGGTGCCCAGATAGCCCTGGTGTCCGGTCAGTAGTACGCGCAAGGTTGTTCAACCCCCCAGGTTGAGCGTGAGTTTGGTGACGGCGAACGCCTCGGCGTAGCGCGCGTGACATTCGATGCCGCGGATCCGGGCGAGGCCGAGGAAGGCCTCCCGGTCGTACCAGGCCCGGTGCCGCTGCGAGGGGTAGTGCTCCTGCAGCAGCCGCACCTTCTGTTCGGCGGTCTCCGGCGCCAGCGGCTGGTACGCCGCCGGCCGGCCGAGATCGCCGTCCCACTTGACGATCTCGTAGCCGAGCACGAGGTGGTCGCGGAACGCGGTGGTCATCAGCTTGGCCAGGCCGCGGTGGTCCTGGTGGGCGTCGTCGGTGCGCGGCGCGAGGACCAGGTCCGGGTCGGTCTGCGCGCGCAGTTCCTCGACCGCGGACTTGGCCTCCTCCCAGTGGGCCGGGAACCGGCCGTCCGGCAGCTTGTGCACGGTCAGCCGCAGGTCGGCGCCCGGGCAGAAGGCGGCGAGCGCGGCCTGCTCCTCCTGCTCGCGCTCGCTGCCGCCTCCGGTGAGCACCAGTGCGTCGACGCGGACACCCGGCCGCGCGAGGCACAGCGTCAGCAGCGTGCCGCCGGCGCCGATGGCGATGTCGTCGCAGTGCGCGCCCACCGCGACGATCCGGTCGAGACGACCGGCCCCGAGCCGGATCACGCACGCACCCCCGCGACGTCCCGTTCCCACACGGCCCACGGACGGTCGCCCCGGGTGTAGGCCTCGTCGAGCGCGGCCCGCTCCTTCACGGTGTCGGTCGGCTTCCAGAAACCGCGGTGCTGATGGGCCACCAGCCGCCCCCGCTTGGCCAGTTGGGCGCATCCGTCGGCGACCAGGTCCCCGTTCTCCGGTATGTGGTCGAAGACCTCCTGGCGGAGCACGAAGTAGCCGCCGTTCTCCCACAGCGGCAGTTCGCTCACCGCGGTGATGCCTCCCACCAGGCCGTCCTCGCCCAGCTCCACGCAGTGGAACGACGACTGCGGCGGCACCACCATCATCGACGCGCCGGCGTCGCGCGCGGCGAACCGGTCGATCATCTCCGGGAGCGGGGCGTCGGTGAGCACGTCGGCGTAGTTGGCGAGGAACATCTCGTCGCCGTCCAGGTGGTGCCGCACCCGGCGCAGCCGCTCCCCGATGGGTGACTCGATGCCGGTCTGCGCGAACGTGATCGTCCAGTCGGCGATGTCGGTGGACAGCAGCTCGGTCCGCCCGCCGCGCAGCACGAAGTCGTTGGACGTCGTCTCCTCGTAGTTGAGGAAGAAGTCCTTGATGTGGTGGGCGCCGTACCCGAGGCACAGGATGAACTCCTTGTGCCCGAAGTACGCGTAGTAGCGCATGACATGCCAGATCAGCGGTCGGGGGCCGACCATCGCCATCGGTTTGGGCACGTCGTCGGAGGTGCCGTTGCGCATCCGCATCCCGTAACCGCCGCAGAACAGGACGACCTTCATGCTGTGACCTCTTTCACGACGCCCTCGACGACGGTCAGTTCCGGGATGGGAAAGACGAGCCGGCCGCCCCACTCGTGCACGTAGGACAGCTGCTCGACGAGTTCGGCGCGCAGGTTCCACGGGAGGACGAGGACGTAGTCGGGTTTGTCTTCGGCTATCCGCTCGGGCGGCAGGATCGGGACGCGGGTGCCCGGGGTGAACCTGCCGTGCTTGTAGGGGTTGCGGTCGACGGTGTAGCCGAGCAGGTCGGGGCGTATGCCGCAGTGGTTGAGCAGGGTGTTGCCCTTGCCCGGGGCGCCGTAGCCGACGACGGTCTCACCGCGCTCGGCCGCCTCGACGAGGAACCGCAGCAGGTCCCGGCGGACCTTGGCCACCCGGGCGGAGAACTCGGCGTACCCGGACAGCTCCTGGAGCCCGGCGGCCTTCTCCCGGTCCAGTACGTCGGCCACCCGCCGCGTCGGCTCGCCGGCCGCCTCGGCCGGGCGGGCCCACAGCCGGATGGAGCCGCCGTGCGTGGGCAGCAACTCGACGTCCACGAGCGTGAGTCCGCCGCTGGCCAGGGCCCGGATCGCGGAGGCGACCGTGTAGTACTGGAAGTGCTCGTGGTAGATCGTGTCGTACTGGTTCTCCTCGATCAGGGTCAGCAGGTGCTGTACCTCGATGGAGACCCAGCCGTCGTCGGCGACCAGGGCGCGCAGCCCCTGGGTGAACCCGACCACGTCGGGGATGTGCGCGTACACGTTGTTGGCCACGACCAGGTCCGCCGGACCATGCTCCTCGCGGACCGCGGCGCCGGTCTCCGGGGAGAGGAACTCCGTGAGCGTGGGCACGCCCGCCTCCCGTGCCGTGGCGCCGACGTTCACCGACGGCTCGATGCCCAGGCAGCGGATCCCGCGGTCCACGACGTGCCTCAGCAGGTACCCGTCGTTGCTCGCCACCTCGACCACGAAGGCGTCGGGGCCGAGCGGAAGCCGCTCCGCGGCGTCGGCGACGAAAGTGCGCGCGTGCTCCACCCACGACGTCGAGAAGGAGGAGAAGTACGCGTACTCCTTGAACGTCTCCTCCGGCGTGATCAGCGGCGGGATCTGCGCGAGCCAGCAGTCGGTGCAGACCCGCAGGTGCAGCGGGTACGCGGGCTCCGGCTCGTCCAGTTGGTCCGCGGCGAGGAAGCTCTCGCACGGCGGCGTCGCCCCCAGGTCGACGACGCTCGCCATCGCTTCCGAGCCGCAGAGTCGGCATCGTGTCATCTGCTGTCCCCATCCCCCCTGCTCGCGCGGGTGTCCCCGCCACGAGCCTGTGCTGACCGTCCCGCGATCGCGGTGCGGTACTCCTCCAGCAGGCGCTCCAGGCCGACGGCCGGGCTGAATCCCTGCTCGTAGCGGCGGCGGGCCGCCTGGCCCATCTCCCGGTTGCGGTCCGGTTCGGCCGCGATCCGGCGTATGCGGGAAGCGAGCGAGCCCGCCTCGCCGGGCTCGTGCAGCAGCCCGGTGACACCGTCCTCGACGAGTTCGACGAAGGCGCCGTGGCCGGCGGCGACGGTCGGGACCCCGGCCGCCATCGCCTCGACGACCACCAGGCCGAACGCCTCCAGCCACGTCGAGGGAGCCACCACGGCGACCGACCGTTCGACGGCCTTCCGGCACTCCGCCGTATCCAGCAGGCCGACGTAGCGCACGTCGTCCCGGTCCGCCGCCCAGGCGGTCACCTCCGGCTCCAGCGGCCCGGTGCCGGCGATCACGAGCGGCACGCCCACACCGCCGCTCGCCGTGATCTCGTCCCACGCGGCCATGAGCAGCCGTACGCCCTTGGCCTCCGCGAGCCGGCCGAGATAGAGCAGGTGCTCTCCCCCGTCCTCCCGGCAACTTCCGGGGTCGGGCACGAAGTTGTGCTTCACGGCCAGCCGCTCGGCCGGCATGCCGGACCGCACCAGGACGTCGCGCTGGGCCGCGGAGATGCAGAGGAACCGCTCCACCCCAGTCCACCACCGCCGCCGGTTGGCCGACAGGCTGACGGCCAGCGGCACCGTGGCGAGCCGGGAGCCCCGGTAGCAGCCGTGCCGGACGGCGGGCAGTGGTGCGGAGCCGACGCACTCGGTGCACGGCCGGCCGTCCCGCTGCAGCGTGCCGGGCGGGCAGACCTGGGTGTAGTTGTGCAGCGTGGCGACGGCGGGCACCCCGGCGTCGGCGCATGCGGCGAGGACCGCGGGCGACAGGAGCGGGAAGACGTTGTGGACGTGCACGACGTCCGGCCGCTCGGTACGCAGCCGGGCGGCGAGTTCCGTGCGGACCGCCGGGTTCCACGGGACCAGGAGCGGCACCGCGACCTTGCCGAGGAGGGACCGGGCGGCGATGTCGTCGCTGCGCCGCTCGAACACGTCGACCCGGTGGCCGGCCGCGCGCAGCAGCTCCACCTCCTGGTCGACGACCTTGTTCTCCCCGCTCGGCTGCGCGGAGGCGTATCGGTTGTGCACCACGAGGACGTGCATGGTCAGGTCACCTCCGATCGGCTGGCGAGTTCGGGCGTCGAGAGGGGTGCCGTCGCGGCGGGTGCCGCCAGCAGCGAGGCGGCCACGGCCAGATGCAGCAGATACGGCGAGGCGTCGCCCAGACCGGCCTCGGTGTACGAGGCGACCGCGCAGTAGCTGATCAGGAAGATCGCGCAGGCCCTCTGCAGCGACGGCGGCCGCAGCAACGCGACGGCGCCCAGCACGACGATGATCACCGCGACGAGGGTGACGCCGATCAGCCCCTGCTCGTTGTAGACAGCCAGCCAGCTGTTGTCGATCGGCAGCCCGCCGAACGACTTGTCGCCCAGGCCGACGCCGAGGAACTGCTCCGAGGTCGACCGGGGCGCGGCGAGGAGGGCGTCCCAGACCTTGGCCCGGCCGGTGAGGCTGGAGAAGTTCTCCTTGCTCTGCCCGCGCAGGAACCATGTCTGCAGGGCGGAGGCGAACCCCACCGCGGCCACCACGGCGCACAGCACCGCCCAGGTGAAGAACCGGCGGGCGGCCGCGCTGGTCAGGATGAGCGAGCCGATCGCCAGCGCCAGTCCGACGAACAGGCCGAGCGTGGCCGTGCGGGTATGGGTCAGCGCGAGCAGCACGAAGGACGGCACGATGACCACCACGGCGCTGGTCCGGTCGGTCCGGCGGCCCAGCACGAGCAGCGCGGTGAGCCCGATGATCACCGCCGCGTACTGCCCGATCTGCGGCGGGGTGAGCGGCCACAGCGCGCCGACCAGGCGTCCGCCGTAGAGATCGGGAAGGGCCGCGCCCGGTGAGACGACCAGGCCGGCGGCCACCGATCCGAGCACCGCGAAGTACGCCCGTATGTGGTACCGGACGAACGTCATGCTGCCGTCCCACCAGCGGCTGAGCAGCCACAGGGTGCCGACGAAGAGAGCCAGCCGGAAGCAGCGGAACAGCGCGCCGAACCCGGACTCCAGGTTGGCGCTGGAGATCACGCTGCTCACCAGCAGCAGGGTGAGCAGGAGCAGGTAGGCGCTGGGCCGGATGCGCAGCCGGAGGTTGACCGCGAGCGCCAGTGCGAACGCGGCGACCAGGGCGCCCATGGTGACCATCTGGATGAGGGAGCGGGGCAGCGGGACGATGGTCTTCGCCCCTGCGGAGCCGAGCGTGTTGAGGACCAGCAGCCCCCAGACGACCCCGATGATCCGCGGTGTGCCGGCGGCGCCCGGCCGGGCACCGGACTGCGTGTCCATCTGCGTGTCCATCCGTGTGTCCATCTCAACCACCGGCCCGTGGGTCGAGGGTGCTGCCCGCGTCCTGCCGGTAGTCCGTGCCCTGCCACTCCGCGAAGTCGAGCACCCGGCTCGGGTCGTAGGCGACGAACTTCCACGGTCCGAGGTAGACGTTGTCGTGCCAGCGGTTGTCCTGCCTGTGGGTGATCGCCTCAGCCACCTTCTCGCCCTTGTACGGCGACCAGTCCGGGTAGGTGCCGTAGTTGGACAGCACTGCCATGCGGTCGCACATCTGCGTGCACCTGACCACGGACTCGTCGAGCACGAAGCGGTTGTCGTGGATGTCCACCCGCTGGGTCTTCCACCGGCAGTCGGCGTAGAGCGGTGCCTTGGCGATCGCCGGCTTCGCGCAGCGGTCGGCGTTCTTCACCAGCAGCGTGCAGTCACCGGACGAGGTGTTGGCCGGACTGTTGCAGAAGCGGTCGGCGTTCTCCCACAGAGTGATCCCGGACCAGTTGTTCTCCAGCACGTTCCGGTAGATCTTGATCTTGTCGGTGCGGGCCGGGATCCGTGGTTCGCCGCCGGACTCGGACAGGTAGATCGTCGCGTAGGGGAAGTTGTCGCCGCGGTCGGCGTACCTGCGGCCCTCGACCCAGTTGTTCCGCCGGATCGTGTTGTCCCGGACGACCGCGTTGTAGCTGGTCTCGTAGATCAGCGCGGCACCGTCGTTGGCCTCCAGCACGTTGTTCTCGATGAGGAAGTCGTTGTTGTCGGTGTCCGCCCACAACCCCGCTCCGCGGTTGTCGTGCACCCAGTTGCCGCGTACGTCAGCGCCGTCGACGGCCCAGAACTTGATGCCTCCGGTGCAGCCGCAGCCCTCCTGCCGCCGCTCCCAGTCGTCGGTGTCGTTGCCCACGATCTCGTTGTCCTCGACCACCAGGCCGCTGATACCGCCACCGCCCTTGTACGCGTTCATTCCGTACTGTCCGTTGTCGCGCAGGCAACTGGCGCGGACCTCCTGGTGGGCGCCGGCCATCAGCCCCGCCCCGGAGTTGTCCTGGATCGTCGCGTGCTCGATCACCCATCCGTCGGCCGAGTCGTGGTTGACCACGCCCTCGTTCTGCGGTGCGACGAAATGCTGCACGGTCAGGTAGCGGATGGTGACGTCGCGGGCGGTGCCCGCGAACGCGTACTGGTTCTTCTTCCCGCCGTCGAGCACCGCGCCCGGCGCACCGAGGTAGCGGTCCCCCTTCTTGGGGATGACCTGGGCGTAGCGGTCCGGGTCGAGCCGGTGCTTGCCCGGTCGAAGCCAGAACGTGGTGTTCTCGGGGCTGGTCTTGGTCTTCGACGCCAGGTCACCGACCACCGCGGGGTCGACCGTCACCGCGCCCGCCGGCGCCTTCGCCGGCCCGGCCGCGGGGTTGGCGCACACCCGGGCCACGGCTCGGGCCGCGGACGTGGACGTGGACGGCGCGGCGGTCGGCCGCGCTGCCGGGGCGTCCGACGTGCTCTCGCAGCCGGTCGCCGTCAGCAGGGCCAGCGCCAGCGGTGCCGCCGCCCACGCCCAGTGCCGCCTCTTGATCCCCACGCGTCCCCCTAGCCGCGGAACCTGAGCACGGTGGTGAACCCGTCCGCGCCCTCGGCGGAGCCGGTGGCAGGGCCGGTGCCGGTGCCTGTGCCGGTGCCGACCAGCGTCGTGGTGGGTTCCTTGCGCCCGAATCCCGCGGAGTACCAGCCCAGCGGCGGGTCGGTCTCGCCGCGATGCGCCCGCCAGGACAGCTGACCGGGCAGGTCGAGCACCGCGGAACGCCCCTCGCCGTCCCGGATCCAGGTGAGCACCGCCCGGTTCCCCACCAGGTCCGCGGCGATCGCCGGGCCGAGGTGGAACGCCAACTGCACGGCCCGGTACGGGCCGCGCACCTCGTCGACCACCTTCAGCTCCTGGCTCGCGGCCGTCAGCTCCACCCGGCGGCGGTGCACGGCGCCCTGGTACCCGTCGTGCTCGGCACACCAGCGAGCCACGCCCTCGCCGGAGGTGTCCGCGGCCAGGACGCGGGTGCGGGCATGCCGGGTCCACAGGAACGGGCCGCCGGAGACGGACTGGTCAACGCCGTCCAACCGCAGCGTGTTGTGGCCGAGGGTCGACCGGAAGTACTGCCGCCACGCGGGCTGCCCGTGGTAGCAGAACGTTCCCGGGTCGGCGAGCACATCGACCCCGTCGTGCCGGACCTCCACCGACAGCGCGTCCGCGTGGGCGTGCGCGGCGATGGACAGGAAGCCGTGCGGACCACCGTCGCAGCGGCACCAGATCTCTTCCGGACCGCGCAGGATGGTGACCCCCGCGTCGGCGAAGTGGCCGGGCCGGCGAGCCGGGCGGGACGCGGCCGGTACGGTTCCGTCCTTCGGGTACGGCCGGACGAGCGCGGCCAGCAGCGGGGTGCGCACATCGGTGCCGGTCACCGCCGGCCACCAGTCGAGCCGGCCGAACACGGCGTCGCCGGTGGCAAGCAGCGAGGCCCAGCGGTCGGTGCCCGTGCCGTCCACGACCAGACCGTGCCCGTCGTCCGCGTCCCCCTGGCGCGGCGGCCGGAGCCGGCTGTCCACGACGGCCGCGAGGGCGTCGGTCATCCGCAGCAGCACCAGCCGGACGGACGGCGGGACGGGCACGCCTGCGGCATCCGCCTCGGCCACCGCGGCCAGGCCGAGTTCCAGCACGAGTCCGTGGTACTCGGTGGCCAGCTCGCGGTTGAGGCCCGAGGCGAAGGTGTTGCCGCGCAGGTGCCGCTCCAGCGACCGCAGCGCGTCGGCCCGCCAGCGCCCCGAGGAGGGGAACCAGCCGAACGCGCAGGCCGCCGCGAGCTGCCCGGCGGCCTCGGCGATGACGTGGTTGTTCGCCGAGGACCCCCGGCTGGGGAAGGCGGCCAGCCAGCGCTGGTGGTGCCAGATCTGGTTCAGCGCCACCGGGTTGTCCTCGAACAGTCCGGCCGCACCCGGCCAGTCGTCGAGCAGCCGGCGGATCCACACCCAGGACAGCAGCCGGATGCCCAGCTCGATGCCGCTGATCCAGTGCACGCCCCGCAGCGGGGGGTTGGCCGTCCACCACGACCGCAGATGCTCGGCCACGCGCTCGGCGTACCGCTCGTTCCCGGTGACCGCGTAGGCGGCGGCGAGCACGGTGAGGTACTGGTGCCGGGACAGCTCCCAGATCTGCTTGATGTCCCCGACCGCGTCCTCGTCGCGGTACGGCACGTCGAAGGCGTAGCCCCACGGAGCCCGGCGCCCGGTCTTCGGGTCGCACCACCAGTCCGGGTCGGTGAGGTCGTCGCGGACCACCCCGAAATACTCGACGTGCCCGTACATCAGCCGGTCCGCCTCGGCGACGAGACGTTTCGCGGCGTCCGGTGGCACCGCGGCGATCGTCCCGGCGGGCAGTACGGCGGTGAACCGGGCGCCGGTCACGCTCGGGCAGTCCGGCGGATCGGACCGCCACCGCCGTCTGCGCAGCGTGTCGCCCGCCCGGCCCGCGACCTCGCGCGGCCCCATCCGGGACAGCCGCCGCAGGTACCAGCCCGCGCTCATGGTCATCGTGCCCTCGCCAACGTCACCGGCGCACCGCCGGCCAGGCCGGTCCGCACGGCGAGGGTGGCCGCCGTGGTCGCGACCAGCGACTCGAGCGGCACCGGCATCGGGCCGCCGGTCCGCACGGCCTTGATGAACGCGGCCAGCTCGGCGTTCTGGCCCTTGTCCCGGGCCTTGGGCAGCCGTGAACTGACCCACCGCTTGCGGTCATACACCGAGGCCCGGACGAAGTCGTCGAGCCGCAGCACCTTGCCGTCCGCGACCAGGTCCAGGGTCTCCTTGGGGAAGCCGGGCGCGCCGGTGGTGACGTAGCTGATGGTGGCCGTGGACCCGTCCGGGTAGCGCAGCACGACCTGCAGGTCGTCGTTGCCGGACGTGGCCACCGAGTAGACCGAGACCGGGTCGGCCTCGAGCAGCCAGCTCGCCGTGTCGATGAAGTGGCCGCCCTCGCCGCCGAACCGCGAGCCCTCCGTGCCCTGTTGGAGGTACCAGCTGCCGTGCTGCAGCCGGCCGGCGTTGACCAGGTAGCGCAGGCTCGCCGGACCGGTCCGGACGCCGAACCGCCCTCTGGCCTCCTGCAGCAGCGGCGCGAACCGCCGGTTGAAGCCCACCTGCAGCCGGTCGTTGCCCGACTCCTCCACCGCCGCGAGTACCCCGGCCAGTTCGTCCTCGGTGAGGGCCAGGGGCTTCTCCACGAACACCGTCTTGCCGGCCAGCAGTGCCTTGCGGGTCAGTTCGGCGTGCGAGCTGTGCCGGGTGACCACGAACACCGCGTCGATCGACTTGTCGCCGAGCACGGCGTCGAGGTCGGTGGTCGCCTCGGCGAAGCCGAACTTCCGCTGCGCGTTGGCCGCGGAGAGCGCCGTCGTGGTGACGACGGTCGACAGCTCGACCCCGTCGCGCTGTGCCAGGTGCGGCAGCAGCATCGACGTCGCGTAGTTTCCGGCGCCGACGAACGCGAGGCGCACCGGTGACTTGGCGGCCCGGGCCGGGGCGGACGTTCCGCCGCTGCGGGGGACCGCGGGCACGGCCACCGACGGGGCCTCCGCCTCTCCTTCCGCCGCCGGTTCGGGGTACCGGAACAGCACGGCCACGGCCTTCAGTTCGCCGTCCTTCAGCCGCCGGTACGTGTCGACCGCGTCGTCGAAGTCGGCGACGTGGGAGACCAGGGGCTCCACATCGACGCTGCCGCGGGCGACGAGGTCGAGGAAACACGCGAGGTTGCGGCGCTCGGTCCAGCGCACGTAGCCGATCGGGTAGTCGCGTCCCTCCAGCTCGTACTCGGGGTCGTAACGCCCGGGGCCGTAACTGCGGGAGAACCGGACGTCGAGTTCCTTCTCGTAGTACGCGTTCCACGGCAGGTCCAGGCGGCACTTGCCGATGTCGACGACCCGGCCGCGGTCCCGGCAGAGCCGGGCGGCCAGCTCGACGGGCTGGTTGCTGCCGCCGCCGGCGGCCAGGTACACCTGGTCCACGCCGTGCCCGTCGGTGAGTTCGGCGACGGCGGCTTCCACGGCCGCGGACGCGGGGTCGCCGCAGGCCGCGGCGCCCAGGCGCTCCGCGAGTTCGCAGCGCGTCGGGTCCGGGTCGACGCCGACGACGCGGACCCCGGAGGCGCCGAGGAGCTGGACCACCAGCTGCCCGATCAGGCCGAGGCCGATGACCAGGGCCACCTCGCCGAGCTGCGGCTCGCCCTGGCGGACGCCCTGCATCGCGATCGACCCGACGGTGCCGAAGGCGGCGTGGCGCGGCGCGAGACCGTCCGGCACCGGGGTGTAGAGGTTCTTCGGCACCCAGTTCAGCTCGGCGTGCAGTGCGTGCTCGTTGCCGGCGCAGGCCACGAGGTCGCCGACCTTCACGTCGTCGATGCCGGCGCCGACCTGCTCGACGACCCCGCACAGCGAGTAGCCCAGCGGCGTGTAGGAGTCCAGCTTGCCCATCACCTTGCGGTAGGTGGCGGGCACCCCGTTGGTGGCCACGCTCTGCATGACCTTGGCCACCTGGTCCGGCCGGGAGCGGGCCTTGCCCAGCATCGACATGCCGGCCTCGGACACCTTCATGAGCTCGGTCCCGGTGGAGATCAGCGAGTAGGCGCTGCGGACCAGCACTCCGCCCGGCTTGCACCCCGGTACCGGAACGTCGAGCACCGCCAGCTCGCCGCTCTTGTAGTTCTGTACAACCTGCTTCACCGGAACTCCTGATTCCTAAGCCGTCGACCGAGTGCTCTGGGCGGAGCCAGAGGTCGCGTCGCGATACCAGTACTCGAGGGTCAGTACGTGCCACAGATGTTTGGAGTAGTCCCGCTGCCCGGCGGCGTCCTCGGCGACCATGCGCGCCAGCGCGTCGCGGCGCAGGAAACCGGAGTTGACGAGCACACCGTCGTCGACCACCTCGCGCACCAGCGGTGCCAGGTCCCGGCTCATCCAGGCCCGCAGCGGGGCGCTGAACAGGCCCTTGGGCCGGTACACGATCTCCCGGGGCAGGATCGAGGTGGCCGCCTCCTTGAGGACGGCCTTGCCCTGCCGTCCGACGATCTTGCGATCGCCGGGGACGGCGAACGCCGCCCTGACCACCTCGACGTCCACGTACGGCACGCGTACCTCGGTCGAGGCGGCCATGCTGGAGCGGTCCGTGTACGTGAGGTTCAGGCCCGGCAGGAACATCCGGGCGTCGGTGAGGCACATGCGGTTGACGAAGTCGTCGAGGTCGTTGTCCTGGTAGACGTCCGCGTGCTCGGTCAGCACGTCCTGGACCGTACCGGCCAGGTCCGGATCGAGCAGGGCGAGCAACTCGTCCTGGTCGTACATGGTGTAGCTGCGCCGGAAGGCGGTCTCCTCCGGCAGACCTGCGAACGAGAGGAACCGCTTCGCGAACCGCACCGACCGGTACCCCCGGCGGGCCGTGGCGACCGGCAGCCGGTCCACGGCCGCGGACACCCCGCGCCGCAGGGGCCCCGGGACGCGCTGGTAGCGCAGCGCGATCAGGTTGGCGAGGTGCTTGCGGTAGCCGGCGAACAGCTCGTCCGCGCCCATCCCCGAGAGCATCACCTTCACCCCGGCCTCTCTCGCGGCCGAGCAGATCAGGTACGTGTTGATGGCGGCGGGGTCGCCGATCGGCTCGTCCAGGTGGTACGTCATCCGCGGCAGCAGGTCGAGCACGTTCGGCGCGATCTCGATCTCGTGCAGGTCGACGCCGAACCGCTCGGCCACCTGCCGGGCGTACCGCAGGTCGTCCGGCATCGCCTCGAACCTGGCGTCCTCGGCGCGGAACCCGATCGTGTAGGCGGAGATCCCCGGCTGGTGGCGGGCCGCCAGTGCGGTCAGGTAGCTGGAGTCGAGGCCGCCGGAGAGGAAGGTCGCCACGGGGACGTCGGAGAGCAGGTGGCGCCGGGTCGACTCCTCGACGATGGCGGCCAGGTCCGGCTGCTCGCCGGCCCGGGCCCGCTCCCGGCCCTCGGCGGCGACGTCCTTCAGGTTCCAGAACCGGCCGCGCTCCACCCGGCCGTCGGGCCGGCACCTCAGCCAGCTCCCCGGCGGCAGCTTCTCCGCTTCGCGGAACGCACACCGTGAGTCCGGCACCCAGTAGTACAGCAGCGAGGCCACCAGCGCCGCGTGGTCCACCTCCAGCGACCGACCGGTCGCGACGGCGAGCGCCTTGAGCTCGGAGGCGAACACCAGGCCCCCGCCGCGCCGGAGCAGGAACAGCGGCTTGATGCCGAGCTGGTCGCGGGCGAGCACCAGGTCACCGGTGCGCTCGTCGAAGATGCCGAACGCGAACATGCCGCGCAGCCGGGGCAGACAGTCCGTGCCCCAGCGCCGCCAGGCCTCCAGGAGTACCTCGGTGTCGGAGGTACCGCGGAAGCGCACCCCGGTGGCCGCCAGTTCGGCACGTAGTTCGGGGGCGTTGTACAGCTCGCCGTTGTAGGTCAGGACGAGGCCGTCCGAGACCATCGGCTGGGCGCCGGTGTCGGACAGGTCGATGATGGCCAGCCGGCGGTGCCCGAGGTGCACTTCGCCGTCACGTACGGGGTGGCTGTACCTGCCCGCCCCGTCCGGACCGCGGTGGGCGAGGGTGTCGGTGAGCCGGTCGGTCACGACCTTTCCGTCCGGCCACCGGTAGGTGCCTGCGATGCCACACATGTCCTACCGCACCTCCTGGTCGTTGTCCGGGCCCCGGGCGGCCCACACCGGCTGCCGCTCCGTCCGCCGCTGGGCCGCCGCCCCCGCCTGCCGGGCCGGCCGCTCGCTCCGGCCGCGCAGCGCGGTTCCCAGCCCGTCCCACAGGGTGCCGTCGGTCCGGTCACGCGGATCGGGGTCGATCAGCACCACCCCGATCACCGGAATGCGCTGGTCCGCGAGCTGTCGGGCGACGGTGTGCAGCCATGCGGCGCTGCCGTGTCCGGCACGCACCACGAGCACGGTCCGGGTGCCGAGGTACCGGAGGTCGGTCCAGGCCGTTCCGGGTGCCACCGAGCCGACGCCGATCCGGCGCTCCTGAGGCGACAGGGTCGCGGCACGCTCGCCGCCGACCACGTTCGGGTCTCCCGGCTTCTGGCGGCGGCCCGCGAGCTGCGGGCGGGGCAGACCGTCGATGACGGTCACCGGTCCCTCCGCCGCCACGGTCCTGGCGAGATCCAGGGCGAGCACGCTCGTACCGCGCGCGCAGCCCAGTTCCAGCAGCGACACCGGTTCCGTGGAACCGAGCGTGGTGCGGGCCAGGGTCGCGGTGAGCCGTTCGCGGGTCAACCGGGTGCGGCGGCGCTGCCACGGCCTTCCCCTCCGGCGGGGCAGCTCCGCGATGACCGAGGCGCCGAGGTTCGCCGCGATGTCCCGGCGCAGCACCGGGCGGTCCGCCACCACCGTGCCGACCGCGGCCAGCGCGAGCCCGAGGACGAGCCCGAGGACGAGCCCGATCGCGGCGTCGGTGGCCAGGGCCTTGGGCAGGGAGTGCCGCAGCGCGCGCGGGTTGTCCACGATCTGCGTGCCGGCGACGACCTGGGGTGTGCCGGTCCGCGCGTCCGCGGCGCGCTCGTCGAAGTCGGCGATGCGCGAGTTGAGTTCGGCGCGGCGGGCGAAGAGCGACTCGAGGCTCGCCGACACCTTCGGGTCGCTGTCCGCCGATTGGCCTCCGATCTCCTTGTTGACCTGGGCGAGTTCGTCCCGCATACGGTCACGCTGGTCGAGCAGGGCCTGGGCTTCGGCCTGCGCGGTCTTCTGCATCCGCTGCACATGGTCGGCGACGAACGCGTCGGCCAGCGCCTTGGCGCGGGCCACCGCCTGGGCGTCGCTGTCGCCTGTCACGGTGATCTGCAGCAGGTTGTTGGTCAGCCCGGTGCCTCGGTAGTCCCGCATGAAGTCCTCGGGTCTCTCCGGGGACTTGAGGGACTGCAGGGCCTTGCCGGCGATCTGCGTGGTGCCCAGCAGCTGGACGTCGGTGCGGATCAGGGTTCCGGTGTCGTTCGGCTGGTCCTCCGCGTGCGCGACCAGCACTTCGGTCACCGCGGTCGGCGACGGCGGCATCAGGACCGCCAGCGCGGCGCCGGCCAGCAGGCCGAGAAACGCCATGGCGTACCAGAGACGGCGGCGCCTGCGCACCGCCACCACCAGCGCCTGCAGGTCGAGAAGCGGAGTCGCGGCCGACGACTCCGCAGTCGTGCTCGTCGTCACGCTGAACCTCCCGTTGCCTGGCCGCGGACCGCGAGCGCGAGTGTGGCGTCGTCCGGAGGTGGGCCGGCAGACCGTGTCTCACGGGCGCGGACCGGGTCGGCGACGACGATGCCGAGGACCTCGTGCCTGCCGTCCGCACATGCCTCGGCGATCCCGGCGAGCTCCTCCGCGGTCCAGCTGCCCGGGCTGAGGACGACCAGGGCACCGGACTCGGTGTCGCGGTCCGGGACGATCGGCCGGTCCGCCGAAACCTCCACCACCCGCAGCTGCGGATCGCCCTTGGCCTCGGCGACGAGCTGTCCGGCGGCCCGGCGGGCGATCTCGTCACCGTCCGGTACGACCACCAGCAGCCGCCGGGGGGAGGACAGTTGGTCCCGGAGACGAGCGCACACCCGCCGGTAGCGGATCCGTCGGCCGGCCTCGTCGTCGGACCGCTGCGGGGTCGGCAGGTCCCACGGGGTGCCGACGCCGAGGAGTCGGCGGATCCAGCCCGGTCGGCCACCGCCGTCCGGCCGCTGCGCGCCGCGCCGTTCACCGGGCACGTCGACGGTGCCCAGCAGCGTCGAGCCCAGCGCCGCGGCGATCTCCGTTTCGGTGCGCAGTCGGCGATTCATCCGTGCGGCGGCGAGGTGGCCGATGACCGCGAGCAGGAAGAACAGCAGCGCTCCCGCGACGATGAGCTGGATCCTGGTCGGCGGGGCCTCGCCGGTCGGCCGGGCCGCCGGGCCCATGACGACCATGCCGGCCTTGTTGGTCGCCGGGTCGGCCTCGTCCAGCTTCGTGATGGCCTCCTCCAGCGAGGTGCTCAGCTTCTCCAGCTCCGTCCGGGCCTGCACGCCCTCCACGGTCTGTCCCGGATCGGCCGCGTCGGCCAGGTCGGTGATGCGGCGGTTGGTCTCCTCGACCTGCTTCCGCAGCGCCTCGGACTCCGTGGCGGCCGCGGAGTCGGTGCCGCCGCCCACGATCCGCGCGGCGAACTTGACGAACTGCTGGGCAACTTGGTCGGAGAGCTGCTGCGCGCGCTTGGGGGTCTCGGCGGTACCCGAGATCTTGATGATGTTCCCGTCGGCGGCCGTGGCGGTCACGCGGTCCCGCAGATCGGCACCGCTGACGCCGTTCCAGCCGAGTGAGGCGGCCGCACGGTCGACCACCGTCGAACTGGTCGCGACGTCGACCTGGGTCAGCAGCTCGCGCTCCTCCCACTGCCCGGGCAGCAGGACCGACGCCGACGTCGTGTACCGCGGCGGAAACACCACCGAGGCGCCATAGCCGACGAGCGCGCCCACGACGGCGAAGACGGCCAGAAGCCGCCAGCGCCGACGGAAAATCCGTCCGATGGTGACCAGACGTATCGATTCCTCGCTCAACTGCGCTGCCTCTTCCCTGTTCGAACCGGATCGGCCGCCGGCACCGGGGTGTGGTCTCGGCAGGCGGCGGCGTAGGCGGCGAGCAGCGACGCTTGCGAGTTCTGCCAGGAGAGCGGTCCGCTGACCCGCTCCTGGCCGATCTTGCCCATCCGGGTCCGCTTCTCCGGATCGTCCAGGAGCAGCGCGATGAGCTCGGCGAACTCGGCCTCGTCGTTGGCAGGCGCGTAGACGGCGGCGTCTCCGGCGGAGACGCGCGCCTCCTTCAGGTCGAACGAGACGATCGGCCGGCCCATCGCCATGTACTCGAGGACCTTGTTCATCGTCGACACGTCGTTCAGCGGATTGCGCGGGTCGGGGGAAAGGCAGACATCCGCGGTGGACAGGTAGCGCACCAGTTCCTCGTCCGGGATGCGCCCGGTGAACTGGACCTGGTCGCCGAGCCCGAGCCGCCGGGACAGCTCCACCATCGCGTCGAAGGCGTCGCCGGAGCCGACGAACACCGCGTGCCAGTCGGTCCGGCCGAGCCCGTCGCGGAGCTCGGCAAGGGCCCGCAAGGCGTAGTCGACGCCGTCCTGAGGGCCCATGACACCGAGGTAGCACAGCAGATGAGGCTTGCCGTTCTTCAACTCCGGCTCCGGCGGCACCGGTTGGAAGCGTTCGATCGCGGGCGCGCTGCGCACCACGAAGACGTCCTCCGGCCGCCGGCCGCCACGGCGCACCGCGACGTCCCGGTAGCTCTCGTTCGTGGCGAGGACCACGTCCGCGGCCCGGTAGGTCCGTCGTTCCAGTGCGCACACGGCGCGGTAGAGCAGGTCCTCGCCGCGGTCGAACCGGGAGAGGTACAGCTCGGGTACCAGGTCGTGCTGGTCGAAGACGAACCGTGCGCCGCGCCGCTTCAGCCACAGGGCGGGCAGGAACAACAGGTCGGGCGGGTTGCAGGCGTGGACCACGTCGACCGGGCCGACCTTGCGGGCCAGCCGGGCGGTGTGCCACAGCGCCGATCCGTACTCCTTCAGGTAACCGGCCGGCCCTCCGGTGGCCGCGCGCAACGGGTAGCGGTGGATCCGCACCCCGTCGATCTCCGCCTCCGGCTCCGTGTCCCGTTTGCTCCCCTGCGGACAGATGACGTGCACCGTCCAGCCCGCGTCGCGCAGCGTCGTGCACTCCTGCCACACCCGCCGGTCGAAGGGCACCGACAGGTTCTCCACCAGGATCAGCGCGCGCCGGCCGGAACCGTCGCCGCTGACTGCGTTACCAAGCAAGGCCCATGTACCCCGGTTCGGTCCGGCGCGTCTCCGCGTCGGGAAGGCGGATGAGGTCGACGATCACCGGTCCTTCGCCATGGGGCAGCGCCGACAGCACGGCCGGGTCCCTGGTCCCGACCAGGCACACCTCGGCGTGTTCGAGCACCTCGTCGACGGAGTCCGCGAGCAGCTGCGCGAGGTGCGGCAGCCGGCTCTCGATGTACTCGCGGTTCGCGCCGAGCAGCCGGGAGAGGCTCACATTCGCGTCGTAGATCTTGATGTCGTATCCCTTGCCGAAGAGCCTCTCCGCCAGCTCGACGAGCGGGCTTTCGCGGAGGTCGTCGGTGCCGGGTTTGAAGGACAGCCCGAACAGGCCCACCCGGCGCCTGCCGGTGCGCTCGACCAGGTCCACCGCGCGCTGCAGATGGTCGGAGTTGGAGGTCAGCACGTGGGCGAGGATGGGGACCGAGACGTCGGCCCGCTGGGCCGCGTGGACCAGGCTGCGCAGGTCCTTGGGCAGGCAGGAGCCGCCGAAGGCGAAGCCGGGCCGCAGGTAGGCGGGGCTGATGTTCAGTTTGCGGTCGGCCAGGAACACGTCCATCACCTGGTGCGAGTCCACCCCGAGCGCCTGGCACACCGCGCCCAGCTCGTTCGCGAAGCCGATCTTGAGACCGTGGAAGGCGTTGTCCGCGTACTTGATCGCCTCGGCCGTCGGGACCGGTACCCGGAACACCTCGCCGGGCAGGCCCTCGTACAGCGACAGCACGGTGTCGCCGCTCGCCGGGTCGAGCTCGCCGATGACGGTCTTGGGCGGGTCGAAGAAGTCCCGGACGCTCGTGCCCTCGCGCAGGAACTCCGGGTTGACCGCGACCCCGAAGTCCACCCCGGCGGTGCCGCCGGTGTTCTTCTCCAGGATCGGTACCAGCAGGTTCAGGCAGGTGCCCGGGAGCATGGTGCTGCGGAACACGACGGTGTGCCGACGCCCCTGTTCGGCCCCCTCGGCCAGCACCGCGCCGATCTGCTCGGCGACCCGTTCCAGGTACGTGGTGCACAGGCTGCCGTTGGGCTCCGAGGGCGTACCCACGCAGACCAGTGACACCTCGCTGTCCATGATCGCCTCGCGGACGTCGCAGGTGGCGCGCAACGCTCCGGTCCGCACGACCTCGGCGATGAGCTCGCCGATACGTTCCTCCACCACCGGGGCCTTGCCGTCGTTGACCAGGTCGACCTTCACCTGGTTCACGTCCACCCCGATGACCTCGTGCCCCATGCCGGCCAGGCACGCGGCTGACACGCAGCCCACGTAGCCGAGCCCGAAAACGCTGACTCTCATGACCCGTCTCTCCCCCCAGGCAGGCCCTTGTGGCCTGCGGTCCGCGCGTCGGCGGAACCCTTGAGCCGCAGCCCCCCGCGCATCAGTAGGCCCCCTGCCCGTGGAGCACCGCACGCATCGTCTTCCACAAGATCACCGTGTCGAGGGCGAGCGACCAGTCCTCCACGTACCGCAGGTCGAGGCGGACCGCCTCCTCCCACGGCAGGTCGCTGCGTCCGCTGATCTGCCACAGGCCGGTGAGCCCGGGCTTGACCAGCAGCCGCCGCCGGATGTCCGGGCCGTACTCGGCGCACTCCTCCGGCAACGGAGGCCGCGGCCCGACGAGCGACATCGCTCCGGTGAGCACGTTGAAAAGCTGCGGGAGTTCGTCGACCGAGTACCGGCGCAGCACCGCTCCCACCCGGGTCACCCGCGGGTCCCGGCGGAGCTTGAACAGCAGTCCCGCGCCCTCGTTGCGGTCGGCGAGCTCGGCACGTGCCCGGTGGGCCCCTACGGCCATGGTGCGGAACTTGAGAATCGTGAACTCCCGGCCGTTCTTGCCGACCCTGCGCTGGCGGTAGAAGGCCCCGCCCCGGCTGTCCACCAGCACGAGCAGGGCGGCGACCACCATCAGCGGCGCGAACAGCATCAGCAGGACCGCCGCGCCCACCCGGTCGACGACCTCCTTGATCGCCCGGCGGCCCCCGGTGAAGGTCGGCAGGCTGACCCGCAGCAGCGGGATCCCGAGCACCGCGTCGACGTGCAGCCGCGGACCGGCCACCTCCATCAGCACCGGGGCCACGACCATCTCGGCATCGCTGCCTTCGAGGTTCCAGGCCAGCCGCTGCAGGCGTTCCGGTGTCCAGTGCGGGTCCGGTGTCACCGCGACGACACGGTAGCCGTCGTGGCGGACATGCTTGGCGACGTCCGACAGCCGGCCGACGACCGGCACTCCGTCCAGTTCGTCACCGTCGAGCCCGCGACCGTCCGTCGTGCACACCGCCTCCACCCGCCAGCCGATGTGCGGGTACTTGCGGGTTCGGCTGATCAGGTCGCACACGGTGGCCGGGCTTCCGGCAGCGAGCACCGGTCTCAGGCACCGCCCTTCCTTCCGCCGCTTGTGCAGACAGAGGCGGAGCAGATACCGCGCGGTCATGGTGACGAGCGCGATCGCGGGGATCGCGACGAAGATCCAGAGCTTGATGTTGCGCGAGGTGAGGGCGATCCCGCCGAGCGCCAGTACGACGGTCGCCGCGAACAGTGAGCGTCCGAGCCGGCGGAATTCCTCGGCGCCCTGACCGAGCACGGCCGGAGCCCACGACCTTCCCACCGCGAGCGCCGACAGCACCAGCAGCTCGGTGCCGAAGGCGAGGATCCCCCACTTCTCGTGCCAGTTGGCCGCGTCCCGGGCCCCGAAGAATTCGCCGATCCCCGCCACCACGAAGGCGGTGGCCACGGTGTCGCTGATGATCACGGTACGGCGGTACCGCTGTTCCCACTCGATCGCCGGCCTGCTGATTGACCCGTCCGCCAGACGCTCGCGCGCCGACGGAAAAGGGCCGACTAGTCCCCCCTGCCGCACAGAAACCCCCCGGTCCCCAGTGGTTCGACATGGTGCCCTGACACGGTTCCCACCGTCGGGAGGCCCCCTCCCCCCGTATGCTTCCGCCCCCGGAAAGCCCCCCGGCTCCCCGCGCCGCGCCGTTCCTTCCACGGGTGGCCCCCGCCCCCCGCGTATGACATCCCGGCTACTTCAGCGCTACTCGAACAACCCGCCCTTGTCGCGGCGGACTTGCATGCCGTGCCAGGCTCCCGAGGTGCGCGGGAGCCGGTCGAGACCTCGGGTGCTCCCCGCACCCGAAGCCCCTCTCGGGCCCCAGGAGTTGATCACCCCCACGTCTGGCACCGGACACGCTGCCACTGGCCGTCTGTATCGACCGACCCATAGATCATCATTTGTCGCCTCGTGTCCCAGCATGCGAAGCACGGTCAATCTAGACCATCAATGCCCGTCTGAAGAGAGGGCCGTGTGGAATTTGTGCTCAAGATTTGAAGCCGAGTCAACAAACGGGCAGCCGCCCGTGGAGGACTCGGCGACCGGAGACATGCCGTGTGACCTCGGACGACACGAGTTCACCGAGCTGCCGGCACCGGCGAAACCCCCGGGCGTCCCGGGACCGCCAACTCGGCCATGTTCAGCGCCTGTTCGGCGGATTTCCGTCGGTGGGCACGGGGCGACGGATGCGGAGCGGACGGGCGACGGCACATGTGAACCGATCTTCACATCTCTGCTCGCATGGGCAGCGACCGAGGCCGACCTCGACCGGGTCGGCGCCGTCGGCTCCGCGATCGCGCGCGCACCGGCACGCCGTCGGCCGGGCCCGGCACGACGCCGCCGCCGGGCGCACCGTCAGCCCTTGACGGGGCCGCCGTTGATGGCGACGCGCTGGCCGTAGCGGGCGTAGGGGTAGTAGTCGTACGTCGCGTGGTGCTGGACGCACCGGTTGTCCCAGAAGACGAGGGTGCCCGGGGCCCAGCGGACACGGCAGTGCAGGACCGGCCGGCACGCGATGGTGTCGAAGAGCATGTCGAGCAGGGCCCGGCTCTCCTGGGCGGAGAGCTGCGGAACGCGGCTGGTATAGGCCCTGTTGACGTAGAGCAGCTTGCGGTCGGTCTCGGGGTGCCGGGCGACGAGCGGGTGCTCGCTTCTGGGGATGACGTAGTCCGCGGGCGGGGTGTAACCGGCCAGGGCCTGGGCGCCGTCGTGTATGGCGGTGAGCGGGTCCAGCAGGGAGCGCATGGCCGGCGAGAGCATCTCGTAGGCCAGGTGCATGTTGGCGAAGAGGGTGTCGCCGCCGCAGCCCGGCTCGGGGATCTCGGTGATGTAGAGCATCGACCCCAACGACGGTTCGGCGTCGGCGGTGCCGTCGGCGTGCCACCCGTTGCCCGCCACGTCCGCCGCGGCCGACGTCGTGCGGATCTCCAGGATGCAGGGATCGCCCTCGGGCGGCGGCGGGTTGACGGGACGCAGCTCACCGAAGGCGGCGGCGAAACGCTTGTGGTCCTCGGCGGTGATCGTCTGATCGCGGAAGACGAGGACGTGGTGATCGCGGAACGCCGCGCGTATCTCGTCGAGTTGCTCCGCCGGGATCTCCTGCGACAGGTCGACGCCCGAGACCTCCGCACCGAGGACGGGGGTGATCCGTTCGACCGTGAGCGTGCGGTGGGCGCGCACCGGACGCGTGGTCACCGCTTCCAGTGCTTCGCGTTCGTATGACTCCATGACGCCTCCAGAGGGGGTGGGGTTACCGGCCGTGGCCGGGCGGTTCGGCAAGGATCACGCGGCCGAGGGCGGGGGTTGCCGTGGATCCCGTCGGCCGCCTCGCAGGGCGTCGGGATCGAGCCAGGGGTTCACCGGACGCGCTCCGATTCCTGCTCGCGGCTGGTCCGGGCACCGGCCGCCGGGGCCGCCAGAGCTGCCCTGATGGTCTCGGCCACCCGGTGCACATGAGGTGCCGCCACGATGCCGTAGTGGTCGGTGGGCAGGTATCGCCGTACCGCGGAGGGGGGCAGACAGGCGCTCCACTGCCGGTCCGTCTCGTGCGGGTCGCCGGGTGCGGGCAGGCCGGCCGTGGGCTGTCCGGCCAGCCACAGGAACGTGGGGACGAAGGCGAGCGGCCGCACCCGGTGCTCGCCCAGGCTGCGCAGGTTCGCCCGGCAGCAGCGGGCCAGTCGTTCCGCGTACGCCTGCGCGTGTTCCGCCGGCATCGATGAGGCACCGGTGCCGAGTTCGGCGGCGAACACCTTCTCGAGGTGGGCCTCGTCGTAGGCGGCGACCAGCGCGTCCGCCCGCGGCGGGGGCGGGTCCAGCAGGTGGAGCGCCTCCAACGGCCGCCCGGCCGACTCCGCCAGGCCGGCCATCTCCATGGCCACCCGGGCACCGTAGGACCACCCGGCCAGGTGGAGCCGGTGGTCGGAGCCGCCGAAGCGGTCACGGAGTTCCGTGTCGTAGTGACGGGCGCGTTCGGCCAGTGACCAGGCGGGCATCGCGGCGTCGCGCAGTGCCGGATCGGCGATGAGGCACACGGTCGGGGCCGGCCCGAGCGCCGCCACCAGGGACCGGTAGGCCTGGATGTCTCCGCCCACGGGGTGCACCAGGCACAGGACCGCCGAGCCGGTTCCCTCCTGCCAGATGTCGAGGACGACCCGGGGGGCGCTGCTCCCGGCCACGCCGGTGGCGGGGTCGGCGGAGGTGAGGGCCGTCTCGATGTGTTTGAGGATCTCGGTGAGGCTGACCCGGTGGCTGAAGGAGGCCAGGTCGAACTCGACTCCGTAGTCCTCCTCGATGGTGGCGATCACGCTGATCAGGGTCAGCGAGTCGGCGCCGAGGTCGTACAGCGAGTCGTCCGGGTCCAGTTCGTCCACACCCAGCAGATCCTGAATCACCCGAGCCATCGCGGCCGCCCGTTCCCCGGCGCTGTCCGGTTCCGGGGCACCCGCCTCGCCGTCCGTGCGGTGCGCCGGCCCGGGCCGTGGGGTGAGCGGTTCCGCCGGGTCGCCCGCGGAGGGTGTGTAGAACGCGCGGGAGACATCGATGTCGGTGGTGGAGACGAGGAGCTGCGGCAGCTGCAGGGCCAGGGCGTGGGCGAAGACCGCCTTGCCCTCCTCGACGGTCAGACCGACCGCCAGGTGGGCCTGATGGCGGCTGTCCGTGTCCAGGACCCGGGTCGCCATTCCGGTCTCGCTCCAGATGTCCCAGTCGATGCCGATCCGGACGGTCGTCTCCGTCTCGTGGGCGCGGTGGTGGGCGAAGCCGTCGAGGAGGCTCGCGCCGGCCGCGTAGTCGCTCTGGCCGACGCCGCCGAGCAGGGCGGACATCGAGGAGCAGTAGACCGCGGTCTCCGGACGGAAGGTCTCGATCAGGTGCTCCATGACGAGTGCGCCCCGCTCCCGGGCCGCGGCGGCGTCGCGCATCGCCGTGCCGTCGCGTCGGACGAGCAGCCCCCCGAATCCGAGGCCCGCCGCGTGGATCACGCCGTCCAGCCGCGCGGTGTGCCCGGCGACGGCCGCCGTCACCTCGTCGACGGGGAGCGCCGCCAGATCCGCGGGGACGAGGCGGACGCGGTCGGCCCAGCGGGTCAGTTCCGCCGGCAGCCGCGGATTCCTCGACAGCAGCAGGACCCGGCCGCCGGTGTGCTCCAGCAGCGAGGCGGCGACGGCGCGGCCTACGCCGCCCGTGCCGCCCAGTATCAGGTGGACCGTGTCCGCACCGGACGGTACGAGGGGCCCGGTGCCGGACGGCGCCGGTACGGGCGTGGTGCCCGGTCGCCACCAGTAGCCCTGCCGCAGCGCGAGCTGCCGGGGCAGGGCCGGGCCGCCGGGATGCGCGGCTGGGCGTGCTGCGGCGACGGCCGAGGCCACGTGAGTGGCCCAGCGGGTGAGGTCGCCGTCGGGGAGGTCCAGCCAGTGGCCGTCCAGGGCCCCCTCCTGGGGGGCGACCTCGACCGGCCCGGCGAGGAGCGCCAGTTCGGGCCGGTCGACCGTCCCGGTCACGGGCCGGGCGCCGTACGACAGCCACCACACGCGCGGGGAGCCGGTCCGCCCGGACAGTGCCCGGGCCAGGGCCGCCGTGGTGTCCAGGCAGGCGTGGCGGGCGTGTTCCAGCGTGTCGGGGCCGACCCGCCCCGTCACCTGCAACGGCAGTGCGTGTACCCACTCCGCGTCGGCCAGGGCGTCGTCGGGTCCGGCTCCGGACAGCGCGTCGAACAGCAGGCGCAGGGACGCCGGGTCGGCCGGGTCGGCGTCGAAGACGTCGGGCCCCCTGCGGGCGAAGGCACTGGACGGGTGTACCCGTACCACGCGTGACGCCACGGCCTCGAACGGCGCGAACGCCGCCTGCGGCGTGCTCTCGGCGGCCACCACGACCACGAGGGGCGCGCGGCTTTCCGGTGCGGTGGTGCCCGCGGCGGCGGCGCGGCGCAGCCGGACCCAGTGCGGCTGGTGCAGCCAGTCGGCCCGGGGCAGCCGCCGGGGTCGCGCGGGCAGGGCCTTGGGGGTGCGGTCGAAGTCGTACTCCGCGAGCGCGAAGGACGGGGGCGGGAAGTCCCAGGGCGCCGGGGCGGGACCCTGTTGCCAGTCGACGGGTCTTCCGGCGGTCCAGTCCCCGGCGAGGTCGTGGGCCGAGCGGCCGACGGCGGAGACCGGCGCGGCGTCCGGGTCCGCGGTGCCGTGCGGGACCTCTCCCGCGGCCACCGCGCGCAGCCAGTGCTCGGCGGCGGCGGCGTCCGCGAGGGGCGCCGCGGTCCGCAGCCGCCGGGCCGCACGTCCGCTCTGCAGATGGCGCAGCACGGAGTCGTAGAGGTCGGGCCGCAGCCGGAGGTAGTCGGCGATCCGGGCGGCGTCCAGGGCGAGGGCTTCCACGCTGGAGGCGGACAGCACCAGGCACTTCGGTACGACGCCGGTCGCGGCGGTGCCGGTCCCGGTCCCGGTGTCCTGTTCCACGATGACGTGGGCGTTGGTGCCGCCGATCCCGAAGCTGCTCACCGCGGCCACCCGTGCGCGTCCTCCCGGCCAGGACGTCGCCCGGGCCGGAACGTGGAAGGGGGTGGGGTCGGGGCCGATCTCCGGGTTGAAGGCGCGGAAGTTGCGGTGGGGCGGGACGCTCCCGTGGTGCACGGCGAGGACGGCGCGCACGAGGCCCACCACCCCGGCGGCCGCTCCCATGTGGCCGAGCTGGCTCTTGACCGAGCCGAGCGCGCAGCGGCCGGACTCGCTCACGTCGAACGCCTGGCGGAGCGCGGCCATTTCGATCGGGTCGCCGAGCCGGGTTCCGGTTCCGTGCGCCTCCACGTAGCCGAGGTCGGCACCCGTGCGTCCGGCGCGGGCCAGGGCGGTCCGGATCACCTCGCGCTGCCCGACCAGGGACGGCGCGGTGTAACTCATCTTCGCCGCGCCGTCGTTGTTGATCGCGGAGCCGGTGACGAGTGCGTAGACGGTGTCGCCGTCGCGCCGTGCCCGCCGCAGCGGTTTGAGGACCACGACGCCGACGCCGCTCGCGCCGACCGTCCCCGTCGCGTCGTCGCTGAAGGGGCGGCAGTCGCCGTCCGCGGAGAAGATGTGCTGCGGGCGGTAGCGGTAGCCGCCGGTCAGACCGGGGTCGACGAGCACTCCCCCGGCGAGCATCACCTCGGCCTCGCCCTGCCTGAGCAGGCCGGCCGCGAGGTGCACGGCGACCAGGGAACTGGAGCACGCCGTCTGGGCGCTGAAGGCGGGACCGGTCAGCCCGAGGTGGTAGGCCACCTTGGTGGTCAGGAAGTCCTTCTCGTGGTGCAGGGCGAGCTCGAATCCGTCGGGCAGCCGGCCGGGGTCCGCCTCGCGCAGCAGGGACCGGAAGTAGGTGTTCTCCCCGGCACCGGCCACCAGGCCCACGCGCGCGGCCGACGTGTCCCCGACCCCGGCGTGTGCCAGTGCCTGCACGCAGGCCATCAGCAGGTGGCGCTGCTGGGGGTCCATCAGGCGCGCTTCCTGGGGACTGATGCCGAAGTGGCCCGGGTCGAAGTCGAGCGGCCCGTCGAGGGTGCTGTGCGCGCCGATGACGCCCTCCGGTGCGTCGACACGGCGGATACCGGTGCCGCCGGAGACCACCAGGTCCCAGAAGGCCGCCAGGTCCGGGGCGCCGGGCACCCGCACCGCCATGCCGACGACCGCGATCGGTTCGCCGGGCTCCGGGGTCCGACCGTCTTCCCCGGCCGGCACGGCAGGTGTCCGGGGGCCGGTGAGGTCGCCGGCGGCGAGGTGGCGGGCCAGGGAGCGGACCGTGACGTGCTCGAACAGGTCCGCGACCCCGAAGCGTAGACCGAGTTCCGTCGTGCAGCGCAGATGGAAGCGCATGAGGGCGAGACTGGAGGCGCCCGCCTCGAAGAAGGTCTGGTCCGGTTCGATCGTCGCCCCCGTGACCTCCTCGAAGGCCGCGGTCAGCCGCTGCTCCTCGGCCGACAGCCCGGTGCGGGCGCGGACCGAACGGCGTATCTCCTCGCCCGGTGCCCGGAGCGCCGCCTGCCGGTCCAGCTTGCCGCTGGGGGTGCGCGGCAGCGTCCGCAGTCTCCGGAAGCGGTCCACACGGACGTAGGAGGGCAGCGATGCGGACAGTTGCGCGCTCAGCTCGTCGGCGGACGGGGTCTCGCCGCGGACCTCCAGACAGGCCGTCAGCCGGTCGCCGTCACGCGCGACGACGGCGTTGACCACCGCCGGATGGCGCAGCAGGGCCGCTTCGACGGAGCCGAGTTCCAGCCGGTGCCCGCTCACCTTGATCTGCTGGTCGTCGCGGCCCGCGTAGTGCAGCAGGCCCTCGCTGTCGAACCACGCCCGGTCGCCGCTGCGGTAGAACAGGCCCGCACCGGGCACCTCGACGAAGCGGGCCTCGTCGAGAGCGGGTTCGTCGAGGTAGCAGCGGGTCGCCATGGTGCCGCCGATCAGCAGCTCACCGGTGCACCGGGCCGGAACCGGGTCGCCCTGGGCGTCCACCACGCGCAGGTCGGCGCCGGCCACCGGGCGTCCGATGGCGGGCCGCTCGGGCCACTGCCCCGGGTCGCCCTCCAGGCACAGGGCGCTGACGACGTGTGTCTCGGTCGGCCCGTAGTGGTTGAACAGGCGGGCGCCGGGCAGTCCGGCGAACCAGCGACGGATGGTGTCGGTGCACACCAGCTGCTCGCCCGCGGTGACGACCTCGCGCAGCCGGGAGGGGAAGCTGCCCAGACGCACCGCGTACTCGGCGAGCAGTTGCAGGGCCACGTAGGGCATGAAGATCCGCTCGGTGCCCGCGGACTCCAGGCGTTCCAGAAGCGCGGGGACGTCCTGGCGCCACTCGGGGCGTACGAGCTGAAGGCTGCCGCCGGTGCACAGCGTCCCGAAGATCTCCTGGAAGGAGACGTCGAACGCCAGCATCGAGAACTGCTGGGTGGCCGCCGGGGCGGTCAGGCCGCCGGGGCCGGACTGCCACCGGATCAGGTCGCACAACGTGCGGTCGTGGATCTGGACGCCTTTGGGGACGCCGGTGGAGCCGGAGGTGAACAGGGTGTACAGCGGTCGGGCGCCGTCGTGCGTGCGGCCGTCGTACGTGCGGCCCTCGTGCGTGCGGCCGTCGTACGTGCGGCCCTCGTGCGTGCGGCCGTCGTACGGCGCGCCCGCGCCGTGACCTTCCCTCGGCGCCGGGTCCGCCAGGGCGACGAGGTGGGACACCACGCCGTCCGGGAGCAGCGCCTCCAGCGCCGCCGTGCCGCCGGGCGTGGCCAGGACGCACAGCGGGTCGACCCGCTCCAGGACGCGGCGCAGCGCTTCGACCGGGTAGGAGGGGTCGAGAGGGACGGCGGTGACGTTCAGCCGCGCCAGTGCCAGCAGGGCCACCACGTGCTCGGCGGACGGGTCCAGGTACAGGGCCGCCCGGCAGGGGCTGCCGTCGGCCGGGATCGGGTAACGGTCGGCCAGTTCCGCGGCGAGGCTCGCGGCGCGGGAGTCGAGCGCCGCGTAGCTCAGGGTGCTCCCGTCGGCCGTGATCAACGCGGGAGCGTCCGGGGTTAGGGCGACCTGCCGTGCGAAGCCCTCGGCGATCGTGGTGAAGCCCGGTTCCGGGGCAGGTCCGCGCCCGTGCTCCGGCAGGGACCGCCGGTACGGCGCGACCAGCTCCCGCGCGGTGGAGCGGCCACCGGATGCGAGCGCGTCCACGCCCCGCCGGAACAGTTCGGCCATCGCCTCGACGGCCTCACCGGTGAACCGGTCCTCGGCGTACTCCCACAGCACGTCGAGTCCGTCGGGATGCTCGACCACGGAGACCGTCAGCGGGCACTTGGCCTCCGGCGCGGCCCACCACAGGGGGCGCTGGACGCAGCCGGGCAGCCGCAGCGCCCCGAAGTCGGTGTTCTCCAGGACGAACAGGAGATCGAACGGGGTGTCGTCGCCGACGGCCTCCCAGCCGGTCAGGACGTCCGCGAGCGCCACGTCCTGGCGCCGCAGCACCTGCCCCGTGCCGGTCCCGGCCCGGGCGAGGTGCGAGCGCAGGTCCTCACCGGGCACCACGGCCACCGGCAGCAGCACGGTGTTGGCCATCATGCCCACGCTGTCCGCGAACTCGCGTACCGGGCGGTTGGCGACCGGGGCGGCGACACGCGGGCGGACCAGGCCGGTCACGCCGTACAGACTCCAGGAGAACACGCACAGCAGCACCTGGAAGCGGGTCAGCCCGAACTCGGCGCAGAGCCGGTCCACCTGGGCCCGGCGCACCACGTCGAGCGACGTGTGCAGCAGCCGCGCCCGCGGTGCCGGGTCCGCGTCCTGGGCGGGCAGCGGTTCCCGGGGCTCCGCCAAGGCCTGGTAATAGGCCAGGAGTTCGTCGCGCTGTGCCTGGTAGGCCGCGCTCGCGAACCAGCCGCTCTGCCAGGCGGCGAAGTCCAGTGGGGTCGGCGCCGGGGCCGTGTCCCGACCGGTTTCGGCGTTGGTTTCGGCAATGGCCTCGGCTTCGGCATCGGCATCGGCATCGGCTTCGGCATCGACTCCGGCTCCGGCTCCGGCTCCGGCTCCGGCCTTGGCATCGGCCTTGGCATCGGCCTTGGCATCGGCCTTGGCATCGGCATCGGCATCGGCATCGGCATCGGCATCAACTCCGGTTTCGGCTCCGGCATCGGCATCGGCTTCGATGGCCGTGGCGTAGTCGGCGGACAGGTCCCGCAGCAGGATGCTCAGCGACCAGCCGTCGACGGCGATGTGGTGCAGGTGCAGCAGAAGCGTGCCGCCGCCGGCACGGGGCAGCCAGCAGGCCCGGAGCATCCGGGGCACGGCGAGGTCGAAGGGCTCGGTGAAGAAGGTGTCGGCGAAGCGTCGCGCCTCTTCCTCGTCCCATGCCTGCTGCGCGCCCGGCTCGTGCCAGGGGTCGTACGGTTCACCGACTGTCTGCCGCAGTCCCTGCCGCCCGAGGGCGAAGCCCGTCCGCAGTGCCGCGTGGCGTGCCACCAGGGTCCGCAGTGCCCGCCGGAGGGCAGCGGTGTCGACGGGCCCGTCGACGCGGAAGGCCTGGTTGACGGAGTACGCCCGGGAGCCCGGCGCGCGGCGCTGCAGGAGCCACAGCCGCTGCTGCTCGCTCGTCGCGGACGCCGAGCGGGCACCCGCGACCACCGGTGCCGGACAGGCGCCTGCCCCGCCGGGGCCGGCCGTGGTGACGGCCCGGGTGATCGCGGCCAGGTCGCCGTGCAGGACGGCCGCCTGTGTCAGGTCGCGGCCCCACCGCTGCCGGACGGCGAAGCAGAACCGCAGCGCCTTCAACGAGTCGCCGCCGGCGGCGATCCACCGGTCACCGAGCCCGATACCGGTGGTGCCCAGGATCTCCTCGGCCAGCTCGATGACCTCGCGCTCCGTCTCCGTCGGGGCCGGTCCGTCGGAGGCGGCCGGCCGCCAGGGCCGGCCGGCCTGCCGCAGCAGCGCGGCCTGGTCGACCTTGCCGTTGGCGTTGAGCGGCAGCTCCGCCACGAGATGGATCTGGTGCGGGCGCATGTAGGCGGGCAGGTGGGCCGCGAGGTGGCTGTCGAACTCCTCGTAGGACAGCTCCTGTTGCAGGACGACGAACGCCAGCAGTTCGTTCGGGCCCTCCTGGCCCGCGCGCCGGGTGCACACGTGGGCCCGCCGGACCGCCGGGTGGGCGAGAACATGCCGTTCCACCTCGCCGGGCTCGATCCGGAAACCACGGACCTTGACCTGGCGGTCGGTTCGTCCGACGTACTCCACCCGGTCCTCGTCGTCGGCCCGTACGAGGTCACCGGTGCGGTAGTACCGCTCCTTGCCGCCGTCGAGCCAGGCGAGCCGCACGAAGCGCCGCTCGGTCTCCTCGGGGAGGTTGCGGTACCCGGCCGCGAGTCCGGCGCCGCTCAGCAGGAGTTCGGCGACCTCACCGGGCGCGGCGAGCCTCTCCTGGCCCGGCACCACCAGGACGGCGTCGGTCCCCGGCAGGGGCCGGCCGATCGGCACCACGTCACCGTCGAAGTCCCGCGGGATCGGATGGCACAGGGCGAAGGTGCTGGACTCCGTCGGCCCGTAGATGTTGAACAGACGGGTGTCGCCGCCGGCGTTGTCCCGGTACCAGCGGCGCATCACCCGGGGGTCGAGCTGCTCACCGCCCACCAGAACCTCGCCGGCCGCGGCGAAGCAGTCCGGCACGGCCGTGACCGTCGCGTTGAACAGCGCGGTGGTGATGAAGACGGTGTCCACGCGCTCGCGCCGCAGTGCCGCGGCGAGCCGCTCGGGGCTCTGCACGTCCCCGTCGCGCAGGACCACGCAGCAACCACCGGTCAGCAGGGGCGCCCAGACCTCGAAGCTCAGCGCGTCGAACGCCGGATTCGCCAGACAGGCATAGCGCAGGCCTGGCTCGACACGGATGTAGCCGGGTCGGGCCAGCCGCATGACTCCGGCGTCGCGGACCTCGACGCCCTTGGGCCGTCCGGTCGTTCCGGAGGTGTAGAACAGGAAGGACACCTCGTCGGCTTCGGCCGGATCCTGCACGGCGGCGGCCGCGTACGGGAGTTCGGGCAGCAGAGCGTCCACGGCCAGCGCCTTGACGCCGGGCGGAGGCTCGGCGCCGCTCTCGGGGACGGCGTGCACCAGGGCGGCCGCTCCGGAGTCCCGCAGGATGAAGAGGCGGCGTTCGGCGGGACTCTGGGTGTCCAGCGGGACCACTTGGGCGCCCAGCCGCAGAATGCCCAGCATCACGCAGACCAGCCGCCACGAGCGCGGCAGCGCCACCGCCACGGCCTGCCCGGGAGTCACGCCCTGGCGGCCCAGGGCCTGCGCGACGGCGGCGGCCGCCGCGTTCAGTGTCGCGTAGTCGAGCCGCACGTCGCCGTCGGCGACCGCCTCCGCCTGTGGGGAGCGCAGGGCCTGACGGTGTATCGCGAGGGCGAGCCCGACCGGATCGCCCGGGTTCTCGGCCACGTCGGCGGAGGAGGTTTCGACGCGCGGTTTCATCGTGCCTCCGACGTGCCGGAAAGTGTCGTGCGCGCCGTCCCGGTGCCACCCGGCGCGGCTGCCGGCCGGTCCAGTTCGGCGGCGAGGACGGCGGCGACGCGTGGCAGTTCGTCGCTCTCCAACATGTCCCAGTGACCGCAGGCCACCGGCTCGACCACGAAGGGACCGCGGACGCGGTGCCGCCAGAAAGCGCGCAGGCGGGCGGCTGCGCCCCCGCCGTCCCCGCCGTCCTCGTCCTCCACGGCCGTCGCCTGCATCAGCACGACACGGGCCGGCGATTCGGGTACGGCGTAGTCGCGCGCCGTCTCCCGGTGGTGGTTGTACACGGTCAGGTAGCGGGCCACCTGGTCGTCGTCGATACCCGGGTACATGCCGTTGAAGCGCACCAGCTTCTCCCGGAACTCCGCCATGCCGACCGGCGCGATCGCAGCACGCTGCCCCTCGTCCTGCGCGCCATGGGTGTCGAGCAGGACCACGCTCACCCTCTCGTGTCCGGCCGCCACCAGGTGGCGGCCCATCTCGTACGCGATCAGGCCCCCGTAGGACAGCCCGCACAGCACCAGTGCCTCGTCCGGGTGGGGGTCGACGAGCCGCAGATACTCCTGGGCCATCGCCTCGACACCGGGCAGGGTGGACTCGCCGGGGTTGATGCCGGGCGCCTGAAGTCCCACCACCCCGACGTCGTCGGGCAGTTCCGTGGACAGCGGCAGGTAGCAGAACGCCGTGCCGCCGGCGGGATGCACGCACACCACGCGCTGTCCGCCGTTGCCGGCGCGGAACTCCACCAGGCTGCTGGGCTCGGCGGACGGCGAGGCCTCGGCGCCGTTGCCGCGCACCCGCTCGGCGAGCGCCTCGATGGTGGGGTGCAGCATGACGTCCCGGACCGGCAGTGTCACGCCGAGTTGCTCCTGGACGGCGGACGCCATCTTGATCGCCGAGATCGACGTGCCGCCGAGCTCGAAGAAGTTGTCGCCGATTCCGATGGCCGGGTGCAGCAGAACCCGCCGCCAGATCCGGTACAGCGCCATCTCGACGTGGTCGCGGGGCGCGGCGGTGTTGACCCGCTCCGAGCGGGCTGCTGCCGCGGCGCGCAGCACCGCCGCCCGGTCCACCTTGCCGTTGCCGTTCAACGGCAGCCGCGGGAACTCGGCCACCACGACCGGGATCATGTAGTCCGGCAGGCGGTCTTCGAGGGCCGCGCGCCACTCGTACGCCGTCCGGGTGGCTTCGGCGTCACATCCCACCCCGGCGACCAGGAGGGGGCCGCCCGGTGTGTCGCGGTCGGCCAGCACCACCGCCTCCCGCACCCCGGGCACCGCCAACAGGGCCGCCTCGACCTCGCCGGGTTCGATGCGGAAGCCGCGCAGCTTGAGCTGGTCGTCGCGGCGGCCGACGTACTCGGCGTTGCCGTCCGGCAGCCAGCGCGCCAGGTCGCCGGTGCGGTAGACGCGTTCGCCCGTCACGAACGGGTCGGGCAGGAAAAGCTCGTCGGTGAGGTCGGCCCGGTTCAGGTATCCGCGGGCCAGGCTCGCTCCGCCGAGGTAGACCTCACCGGGAACCCCCACCGGTACCGGGCGCATACGGTCGTCGAGCAGGTACAGGCGTGTGCCGCGCAGCGGCCGTCCGATGGGGCACGACCGCTCGTACGGCTGCGGGTCGGTGTAGGCGGTGGAGTAGAGCGTCGCCTCGGTCGGGCCGTAGCCGAAGCAGACGCGCAGGCCTGGCAGCGCCTCGCGCATGCGGTGCAAGGCGCTCTCGGGCAGGGACTCCACTCCGGTGAGGAGCTGACGCAGGCTCAGCCCGGCCAGTCGCGTGGCCGGATCCTCGTCGATCCACAGGACGTAGGACGGTGGCAGGAACGCCTGGGTGATCTCGCGTTCGCGCAGCCAGCCCATCAGCGCTCCGGGATCGCCCCGCAGCGCGTCGGGAACCAGGTGGAGCACCGCGCCGGTGGTCAACGGCATGAGGAGCTCGTGGACCGACGCGTCGAAGCCGATGCTCGACCAGGCCGATGACGCCTCACCGGAGGCGTCTCCCATGAGTTCACGCCAGTGGTCGAAGAGATTGACGACGCTGCCGTGCGTCACCGCCACGCCCTTGGGGCGGCCGGTCGATCCCGAGGTGTAGATGACGTAGGCGAGCCGGGTGGGGTCCGCGTCGACGCCCGGCGCCTCGTCGCGCGCTCCCTCGGCCTCCACCTTCGCCAGGTTCTCCCACCGCTGCAGGTCACCGCCGGCGCCGTCCGCCTGGTCGGTCAGCACGACCACCGGTGCGGCGTCGCTCACCATGGCGGTGAGCCGTTCCGGGGGCTGTCCGGGGTCGAGGGGCAGGTAGGCGGCCCCGGCCTTGAGGATGCCCAGGACACCGACGACGAGTTCGGCCGTGCGTCCGGCGTGCAGGCCCACCACGCGGTCGGGCCCAGCACCGCGGGCGATCAGCGCGGCGGCGAGCCGGTTGGCCCGGCGGTCCAGCGTGGCGTAGTCCAGTTCCGCGTCGTCGGCCACCACGGCGGGCTGCCGCGGCCGTTCGCGCACCTGCGCCTCGAACCGCTCCAGCAGGCCCGTCGGTGCCGCTACGGCCGGGGCGGGCCCGGCGCTGAAGGTGGCGAGGAGTTCGCGCTGCTCGTCCTCGTCCAGCAGGGTCAGGTCGGCGATCCCGGCCTGGGGCCGTTGGGTCATGAGGCGCAGCACGCGCAGGAACTGGCGTACGTACCGTTCGGCGGTCGCCCGGTCGAAGAGCGCCACCGCGTAGTCGATCTCCCCGGTAAGCTGCCGGCCCTCGTCGGCCAGGGCCAGGACCAGGTCGAACTTCGCCGGGACATGGGCCGCGTCCTGTCGTAACTCGACCTTCACGTGCGGGAGTTCGAGCTCCCTGCGCATGGAGGGGACCCAGGCGAACATGGTCTGGAACAGTGCCGTGTAGGCAGGGCTCCGCGGCGGGTTGACCAGCTCCACGACCCGTTCGAAGGGCAGGTCCACGTGGGCGAGGGCGTCACGGATCCGCTGGTTCACCCGCTTCAGGGCGTCGCTGACGCTGGGCGAGCCGGACAGGTCCGCGCGCAGGGCGAGGGTGTTGACGAAGAAGCCGATCAGGCCCTCGACGTCGCCGCGTCGGCGGTTCGACGTGGGGGCGCCGACCACGATGTCGTCCTGCCCGGAGAGCAGGGACAACAGCACCGACCAGCCGGTCAGAACGGTCGCGTACAGGGAGACATCGTTGTCGGCGGCGAGGTCGCGCAGAGCCTGTGTCAGTTCCTCGTCCACGGTCACGGGCAGCCGGTCGCCGTGGAAGACCTGCTCGGGCGGGCGAGGCCGGTCCGTGGGCAGGGAGAGCACGGCCGGGGCGTCGGCCAGCGCGGCGGCCCAGTAGTCGGCGTGCGCGGCGGGCTCCTCCCCCGACATCCAGTCCCACTGCCAGCGGGTGTAGTCGCTGTACTGCCACGTCAGTTCCGGCAGCGACGCGTCCCGCCCCTGCTGGAGCGCGGTGTACACCAGGCCCAGCTCGCGCAGCAGCAGGGAACGGGACCAGCCGTCGAAAACGATGTGATGAGCCATCAGAAGCAGTACGTGGTGGTCCGGTTCGAGCGTCACCAGGCAGCCGCGCACCATGGGCTCCTCGCCCAGGCGGAACGGGGTGCCTTCCACCTCCTGCCGGATCCGCGCGAACCGCTCGGCCGTGTCGGGCAGTCCCGTCAGATCCTCGACGGTCACCGGAAACCCGGTCTCCGGCGGATCCACGACCTGGAGCGCCGACCCGCCGGCGGGCACCAGGCGGGTACGCAGGGCCTCGTGCCGGGCCGCGAGCCGGTGCAGCGCCTGGATGAGCAGGTCCCGGTCCAGCGGCCCCCGGATGTCGAAGGGCATCGGCTCGTTGTAGGCGGCGCTGGCGTCTCCGTCCATGCGCGCCATGACCCACAGCCGCTCCTGCGCCAGTGACAGGGGGGCGGAAGGTGTTCCTTTGTCCGGGTGATGGGTGACTGTGATTCGTGGGGAAGACACGGATTACCCTTCACGAGAAGAGAACGCGGCGGAAATCGGATTCCGCGTCCCCGAAGGATCAATGGTTCACGCAAATCGCGTGCGGGTGGGCCCGGCATGGTCATTTTCGAGCGATTCGGCGCGGGCAATTCCCTTGCGGAGCCGATGCGCGAGAAGTACGGCGCCCCACGCCGGGTTCAGGGTCGATATCCTCGCGGGTTGCGGCGCCTCGCGCGTACCTTGGGGCAGCGCCTTTCCTTTGCCAGAACTCCATAAAACTGCGTCAGTTGCATGCGAAGGAGCGGTTGAGGAAGTGTCCGTCTTTTCCGGCCACCCCGGCGGTGGCTCATTTCCGCCGATATTAAATGGATACCGATTAGGTGGTCAACAGTGACCCGCGCCACACTCTGTCGGCGGCACGGGGACCCCACGTCCGGCCGACGGAAGACATCAAGGGCCGACCCGAAAACAGCCGATCGCAATGCGCTATTGACAGAAAATTTGGGTACTCTCAATGCCCGAACAGGCGCCGGCCATCGGTTTCACAGATGTTTGGACAGAAGTGCGGCTTTTCGCTGTCCGACCTGACGAACGTGAGGTTCTTCGGGCTTCCTATGGTGCGGCGTAGCCGGACACAGAAGGCCAGCGCAGGGTCAGCACCACGGAGTCGTCCTCGGCGGCCCAGGAGTGATCAACTCCCTGGCCCCAGACGACGTAGTCGCCCTGCTCTTCCAGCAGCACGCTACGACCGGGGAACTCCACGCGGAAGCGGCCGCTGATGAGAACCAGGAGAGCTGTCCGCACCTCGCCCTTCACCCACTGAACCCGTCGCTCACCCCGTGGGTGGACACCCCACTTGACCTCGACGGCGTGACTGTGGCGAGGATCGCCGTGCTCCTTGAAGTGCCCGAGCAGCCATCCCCGGTCCACCGTCGCGTCCTTGCCCGCATTGCCCACGTACACGCCGTCTTCCATGCGCCGGAACGCTAGCAGCCGTCCACCGCGTCGGCCGCGGCGCGATCAACGCTTCCGGAACGGGGCGACGTTCGGCGCATGTCGCAGCCCCGGCCGGATCCGCCTCGCCCCGGCCAGGGCTTCTTCCCGTCGGTCCGGCCTCGCCTACCGGAGCGCTTCGGCCAGCAGGCTCGCGGCCACCTCCGCTCCGTCGGTACGGATCCGGCCGCCCAGAGCCTTCGCCCCCGCCCGGGTCTCGGGTGACAGGGCCGTCTTGAACGCGACGCCCAGGGATTCGACGGTCGGAGACGGACCGTCGAGCGCCGCACCGATGTCCAGGTCCGCCACCCGGCCGGCCCAGTACGGGTTGTCCGACAGCTGGAGAGGTATCACCACTTGTGGCGTGCCCGCCCGGGCGGCCGTCAACGTCGTTCCCGCGCCGCCGTGGTGCACCACGGCGGCCGCCCTGCCGAACAGGCGCTGGTGGTTGGCCTCGCCGACGGCGAAGCAGTCGTCCCGGTCGTCGTCCAGATCCAGGTCCGCCCAGCCTCGGGACACGAGCACGCGGTGCCCCTGGGCGCGGATCGCCTCGACGGCCATGCGGCCGATGTCCGGCGACGGGCGCAAGCTGCCGAAGCCCACGTAGACGGGCGGCTCGCCCGCGTCGAGGAACGTCACCAGGTCGGCCGGGAGCGGGCGTTCGTCCGCCAGGTTCCATGCACCCGTCTGTACGACGTCGAGGCCCGGGGCCTGCCGCCACGGTCCCAGGACCGGGTCCGCCGCCAGCCACGGCCGGTCGGTGAAGACGTGGTCGCGGACGTTGTCCACCGGTGGCAGACCGATCGCCGCCCGGTGGCCGTTGAGCGCCTCGCCGAACTGTGCGTTCACCTGCTCGGCGTCCAGCGCCCACAGGGTCCGGTTGTCCGTCACCGCCGGCTCCGGCCAGCCCGGCCGTGGTGGTGGCGCATGGTGCGGCGACGGCAGGTGGACCGCGGCATAGCTCGCGTACACGTAGCGGATGCCGGCGGCCTCGGCCACGGACCGTGCGGCGACCTGTGCCAGGCCGGCCGCCACCAGCACGTCACAACCGTCGACCGCCTCGGGGAACACGTCGAACTGTGCCTCGACCAACTCCGTCCGGTACCGGGACAGGTCCGCCGCCGACGGCAGGGTCGTCCCGCGCATCAACTCCCGCACCGGTGGCCCGACCGGCACCAGTCGCACCCCGATACCCGCCAGCCGCTCGGCGAACTCCTCGTCCGGTGGGGCGCACATCCGCACCCCCACACCGAGCGCCCGTAGCCGCACCGCGAGTGCCACCAGCGGTTCGACATCGCCACGTGTCCCGTACGTGGACAACAGCACCCGCATTCCGCATCCTCCTTCGTCGTGCCTGCCATGCGTTTCAGCCCGTTTCCGCCCAGGCGTCGAGCGCTGCCCGTCGCCGCGACGCGTAGGTGGGGACGGGTATGCGGCAGCAGTGTAGGTCGCGTGGTGCTGAACCTGGCGGTGCGTCAACTGGGCCGCTCCGGCGCGGACTTGTGTCCTCGGGGGCAGTGGCGGGCGTCCGCCGGGCCACATCGCGGACGGTCCGGCCGATCAACGCTGCGTTTCTCTCCTGGGGGCCGTCCTCAGTGGTTACGGTGAGCGCCAGGGTGCCTTGGGGGGCAGACGGTGCAGCGTCGGTCTGCTCGGGGTCGCCCGCGCCCGACGAGGTGCGCAAGGTCCCCCCGCTCGTCAACACCACCGGAGAGCTACCCGATGCACAGTTCGTCCGTGCCCGCCCCTGATGTTTCGGTCATCCTGCCCTGCGCCGGATTCGGAGCACGTTTCGGGGCGCCCTACCCGAAGGAGCTGCACTGTCTGGCTCCGGGGGTCACCGTGCTCGACCGCAGTCTGGAATCCGTCGTCGAACTGGCCAAAAGCGGGCTCAGAGTGCGTCTGGTCGTCGTGTTCGGGACGCACAAGCTGGACACGGTGAGTCATCTCGCGCGCTATGCCGAGACCTTCCAGATGGTCTTCGTCTTCCAGGACGAGTCGTTCGGACCAGGTCTCGACGGTGCGATCCGTTCTGCCCTGCCGATGACGCACGGACCGGTGGCCCTCGTCCTTCCTGACATCGTTGTTACCGGCTCGGACACGGCCGGCAAGCTCCTCGCCGCGCTGCGGCACACAGAGAGGACGGGGTGGAGCGTAGTGGCCACCGAGGAGCGGGATCCCGACACGCTGCGGCAGATGGGCGCGCTGGCGGTGGCCGAGGCGGGCGGCGTCCTGACCGTGGGGGCGGCTGCCGACAAGCCGGCGGATCCTTCGGGGTTCAACGCGTTCTGGGGGATGGTGGCGGTCACCGAGGGCGAGGCGCACAGACTGCCCGACGTCGTGGCCAATGGCACGGCCAGCCCTCTGACCGGTGCGGTCGCCCTCATGGTGGACGGAATCGTCAACTACAACACCCCCTCGGGCTGACTCCCCGTCGGGGCGTTCGACGGCTCCCGCACGCGGCTCGCGAAACCCCCCGTGGCGAATGGGCAAGGCGGCCTCCCGGAAACGCGACGCGGGAGGCCGCCTCATCATCAGGGTGTCGGCCCGAGCGCGGTGTCGGATCGAGCCTCGGCCACCGCTACGGGGCCAGGGTGTCCCCGAAACGGGCGTCGGGCACCGGGGCGCTCAGGGCGCCGCCGCCGAAGGACCAGGATCCGCTGCCGGCGGGGCCGTTGCTCGTGCCGGGGAAGACCCAGGCGGCGCCGTCGTTGGTGTCCTCGCCGGGCGCGGAGGCGATCAGCTCGGCCTTGCCGTCCTTGTTGGCGTCGATGAGCCGGAGGGCGCCACCGAACCAGTCGCCGTCCTCGTTGTCGCCGGGAACGGACGGCGTGCTCTGGCTGTAGCTGACGAGGCCGCGCGGGGTGAGTCCGTTGGCGGTACCGCGCACCACCCACACCGTGCCCGGGTCGGTGAGGCTGTTGATGTCGTTGCCCGGTGCGCCGATCGCGGCGTCGGCGTAGCCGTCGCCGTTCACGTCCGCCACGGTGACGGCACCACCGAAGCGGTCACCGATCTTGTCGTCGCCGGAGGCGCCGATGGTCGTCTGGTCGAAGTGCTGGTCGGCGTCCGGACCGCTCAGGCCGCCGGGCCCGCCGAGGAAGACGTCGACGGTGCCGCCGTCGACCAGGACCTCGTTGAGGTCGTCACTGTCGGTCGGGGAACCGAAGACCACGTCGGGGTAGCCGTCGTTGTTGATGTCGCCGGAGGCACCCACCGGGCCGCCGCGCAGCCCGCGGCCGTACGTCAGCCCGTCAGGGCCGCCGCGAAGGTAGCTGGCCGCGCCGAACGTCGCCACGGGATTCACCGTTTCCCAGTCGGTGAGGGTGCCGAGCAGGACCACGTCGTCGGAGCCGCTCTGGTCGTAGTCGCCGGAGGTGAGGCCGGTGGGGGTGAAGTCCTCCGACCACCTCCAGTCCATGGGAGTGGCCTGGAAGGTGTGTGTGCCGCCGGCGCCGGTCTCGAAGTCGTAGGTCTGCAGAGCCTTGCCGGTCAGGAGGGCGAGTTCGGTGCCGGAGCCGTGGAAGCGGCCGGTGGCCAGGCCCAGTCCGAAGTGTCCGCGCACCGACGGTGCGCTGTCCTGCAGCAGCTGGGCGCCGGTGGCCTGCAGCCCGTTCGCGGAGCCCCACAGCACGACCGCCGCCCCGGCGTCGGTGGTGGTCCCGATGTCCCTGCCGGGCATGCCGACGACGAGATCGGCGTAGCCGTCGCCGTCCAGGTCTCCGGAGGTGGTGGTCCGTCCGAAACCGTCGTCGGTCTGGGCGAGCCCCGGTATGCCGGGGGTGCTCAGGCTGAACGTCGCCCGGCGGGAGGTGGACAGGCCGCTCGCGGACCCGTACAGCACGGCGACGTAGCCGGCACCCTTCTGGGCGCTGACGGTGCCGCCGGGGGCGGAGATCACGGCATCGGGGTAGCCGTCGCCGTTGAAGTCGTCATGGGCCGCCGCCACGGCCGCGGGAGCGGCGGCCGCCGGAGTGGCGGTCACGGTGATCGTGGCGCCGATGGTCAGTAGTACGGTCGCCGCGGCCGGCCCGGACAGCAGGCTCGCTCGGCCGCGGGGGGTTCTGGACGTTCTCGTGGTGGAACGCGTACTGCGCACTTCGTGGCTCCTGAGATCTCGGCATGGCCGGTCGGGATGGAGTCGCGGGGGTACGGCGAGGGCCCTTGCCCCACCGCCGCGATGTTGGACCGGGGACGGGGCCCGAGGGTTGTGCCCTGCCCCGCCCGAGAATCCGGACCCGGGGCCTCGATGCCGGGATGGCCAAAAGTGGCGGCGGGTGAGGGGCTGACGTGGAATGGGAGGGCGGGGGCGAAGACGTGGAGGCGTCGTGGGTGTGACACCGCTGACCGAGATCCTCGCCAAGCCTTTCGAGGAGCGCTACGCCGTACCGGCCATCAACGTGTTCAACGACCTCACGCTGGAGGCCGTGCTGGCGGCCGCGGTGGAGAACGCCTCGCCGCTCATCGTGCAGACCTCGGTGAAGACGGTCAGGTCCATCGGCAGCGACGTGCTCCATGCCATGTGGACGTCGATGACCGCCGGCATCGAGGTGCCCGTGACCCTGCACCTGGACCACTGTCCGGAGCGCGAGGTCATCACCGAGTGCCTGCGGCAAGGATGGAACTCGGTGCTCTTCGACGCCTCCAGGCTGCCGGTCGAGGAGAACATGAGGCAGACCGTCGAGGTCGTCGCGGAGGCTCGTGCGTTCGGCGCCGCGGTCGAGGGCGAGATCGAGTCGATCACCGGCGTGGAGGACGGGGTCGGCAGCGACACCGCCGCCGAGCGGCAGGACCTGGCGGTCGCGCTGGAGTTCCTGAGGACCACGCGGGTCGACGTCTTCGCACCGGCGATCGGCAACGCGCACGGGTCGTACAAGCAGGCGCCGGTGCTCGACGCGCAGCGCGTGTCCGACATCGTGGCGGCCTACCCCGTACCCATCGCACTGCACGGCGGCAGCGGGCTCTCCGACGAGCAGTTCCGCGACCTGATCTCCCGGGGGTGCGCGAAGGTCAACATCTCCACCGCCCTCAAGGAGACGTACATGAAGTCGAACCTGGCCTTCCTGCGGACGGCGGAGGAGCGGCAGAAGTGGGATCCGCCGTCGCTCTTCCGGGACGTCCGCCAGGACGTCATCGACCTGGCCGGTTCGCTGATGAGGCTCTTCGGCAGTGCCGGGCAGGCGAGGTAGCCGTGCCCGCGCTCGTCTTCGACTGCGACGGCGTTCTCGCCGACACCGAACGCGACGGTCATCTGCCCGCCTTCAACCGGACGTTCGAGGAGTTCGGCCTGCCGGTGCGGTGGAGCGACGAGGAGTACGCGGAGAAGGTGAAGATCGGCGGCGGCAAGGAGCGCATGCGCACGCTGCTGACCCCGGACTTCGTCGCCGCCGCCGGTCTGCCCTCCGACCCGGCCGCACTCGACGAGCAGGTCGCGGCCTGGCACCGGCGCAAGACCCAGATCTATACGGCCATCATCGGCGGCGGGAGCATTCCGCCCCGGCCCGGCGTGCGGCGGGTCGCCGCGGCGGCACACGAGGCCGGGTGGACGCTCGCGGTCGCCTCCACCTCGGCGGAGGCGTCCGTCCGCAGCGTGCTCGAACTCGCCATGGGCCCGGAACTGGTCCCTCACTTCGGTGTTTTCGCCGGGGACGTGGTCCAGCGGAAGAAGCCGGCCCCGGACATCTACGCATGCGTCCTGCAGCGGCTCGACCTGGACCCCGCGACCGTCGTCGTGATCGAGGACAGCCGTAACGGGCTGCTGGCCGCGCTCGGCGCCGGGCTCGCCTGTGCGGTCACGACCAGCGCCTACACGGGCCAGGAGGACTTCACCGGGGCCTCCTTGGTGGTCACCTCGCTGGGCGATCCGCCGCCGGAGGAGGTCGTCAGCCGTGTGCTGAGTGATCCGCTCGGTGTCCGCCCGGGGCCCTGGGTGGGGCTCGCCGACCTCGCCGCGCTGCTCGGCACCGGTGGCGACGCGGGCAGCTCCCCAGCGGATCCGCCCAGGGCCGCCCCGCCCGCCTCCGGACAGCCCGCTCCCCGTCCCCGACCGCACTGACGTCGCGGCAGTCAGGAGAGTCATGCCATCGTCATCGACGCCCGCAGACGACCTCGCCTTCGTCGTCCGGACCCTGGCCCGGACCGCGGTGGACAACGAGAGGGCCTTCAGCGACCTCGACGCCGTCGCGGGCGACGGGGACTTCGGATACTCGCTCGCCCGCGGCTTCGAGATCGTGCTCGCCGACTGGGACTCCCTCGTCTCGGAGCCGCCGGCCGAACTCCTGAAGAAGGTCGCCCTCGTGATCTCCAAGCGGGTGGGCGGCACCTCGGGGCCGCTCTGGGGCACCGCCTTCCTGCGGGCCGCCGGGGCCGTGAAGGACCGGCCGGAGCTGAGCGCCGCCGACGCGGTGGCCATGCTGCGGGCCGCCGCCGAGGGAATCAAGGCGCGGGGCAAGTCCGACGTCGGTGACAAGACGCTGCTCGACGCGCTGATACCGATGACCGACGCCCTCGAGCGGCGACTGGCCGACGGGGAACCGGCGGCCGGCGGTGCGGAGCTGGCCGCCCTGGCCGCCACGACCGCCCGTGCCGCGGCCGACGCGACGGCACCCATGCAGGCCCGACGCGGCCGCCAGAGCTACACCGGTGAGCGCAGCATCGGCTCGCCGGACCCGGGTGCGGTGGCGGTCGCGGTCATGGCGGAGCGCGTCGCCGCCGAGTGGGACGCACGCGACTGACCGCGGGCACCGGACCCGGGCGCCCGGACCGCCGCCCGGCACCCGGGACCGGCAGGACCAGGAGGAGTTACGGCATGAAGAAGTTCGTCAACGACCCGAAGGACTACGTCGCGGAGATGCTGGAGGGACTGGCCCTGGCCAACCCCGGCACGCTGAAGTACGTGCCCGAGTACAACCTGATCATGCGTGCCGATGCCCCGCAGGAGAACAAGGTCTCGATCGTGCAGGGCTCCGGATCCGGTCACGAGCCGGCGCACGTGATGACCGTCGGCAAGGGGATGCTCGACGCCGCCTGTCCGGGCGACGTGTTCGCCGCGCCGCCCGCCGACTTCGTCTACGAGACGGTCAAGCTGGTCGCCTCCCCGAGGGGCGTGCTGCTGCTGGTCAACAACTACACCGGGGACCGTATGGCGTTCGAGATGGCCGAGGAGCTGTCCCAGGCCGACGGGGTGACCGTCCGTACCCTCTTCATCGACGACGACGTGGCCGTACAGGACTCGACGTACACCGTCGGCCGGCGCGGGGTGGCCGGCAACTTCTTCGTGATGAAGGCCGTCGGCGCGGCCGCCGAGCGGGGCGCGGACCTCGACGAGGTGTACCGGATCGGGGAGAAGGTCAACTCCGTCACCCGCACCATGGGCATGGCGCTCACCGCCTGCACACCGCCCGCGAAGGGCTCACCGCTGTTCGAACTGCCCGACGACTCGGTCGAGATGGGCGTGGGCATCCACGGCGAACCGGGCCGCAGGCGCGAGAAGCTGCGGTCGGCGGACGCGATGGTGCGCGAGCTGGTCAGCGCGGTCGTGGACGACCTGCCGTTCTCCTCCGGTGACCGCGTCGCGCTGATGGTCAACGGCCTCGGCGGCACCCCGATCGGCGAGCTGTACCTGGTGTACGGCCTGGCCCACAAACAGCTGGCCGAGCGTGGCATCGAGGTAGGGCGCAGTTACGTGGGCGAGTACTGCACCTCGCTCGACATGGCCGGCGCCTCCGTCACCCTTGTCCGGCTGGACGACGAGATCTTCGATCTGCTCACCGACCCCGCCGAGATCCCGATCCGGGTCTTCTGAACTCGCGCGGTCGACGACTGCGCCCACGACGCGAGCCGGAGGACCCAACCGGGGGGCCGTCCGGCGACCTCACCGTCACCCCGACGCCGTCAGCTGCCGGACGGGGGTACCGGCGAGGAAGGCGGTGATGTCCGCCACCGCCTGCGAGTAGAAGGTGCGGTGGTTGCTCTCGCTGACGTAACCCAGGTGCGGGGTGGCGAGTACGTTCGGCAGGGAACGCAAGGGGTCGTCGGCGGGCAGCGGCTCGGTTTCGAACACGTCGGGAACAGGGTGTCGCCCGCGAGCACGCGGGCGCCGAACTGGCGGGCGGGGGCGGCGACTCCACCGGGGAGCGTGCGGAAGGCGATGATCTGCGCGGCGATCAGGGTACCCACCGCCCAGGGGGCGAACGGACCGAGCCGCCTGCCGTTCGGCCCCCGTCATGGAGTCCGGGTCAGCCCGCGGCCACCTCGTGTTCCCTGCGCTCCGGTTCCACGGGTGCGTGGCGCGGCAGCTTCGCGCCCTCGATGTCCACGTCCGGCGTGATGCGGTCGACCCATCCGGGCAGGCCCCAGGCGTGGCGGCCGAGCAGGGCCATCACCGCCGGTACGAGCGTCATGCGGACCACGAACGCGTCGACCAGGACGCCGAACGCCAGGGCGAAGCCGATGGACTTGATGATCGGATCGTGGTTGAAGACGAACCCGCCGAAGACCGCGACCATGATGAGGGCGGCGGCACTCACCACCCGGCCGCTGCGGGCCACGCCCTGGGTGACCGCCCCGGCGGCGTCCCCCGTGTGCTCGTGGTGCTCCCGCATGCGGCTGACCAGGAAGACCTCGTAGTCCATGGCCAGTCCGAAGAGCACGCCTATGAGCAGGACCGGCAGGAAGCTGGTGACCGGGCCGGCCGAGGGGATGTCGAGGACGCCGTTGAGGTGGCCCTCCTGGAAGACCCACACGGTGGCGCCCAGGGAGGCGGCGACCGACAGCAGGAAACCGAGGGCGGCCTTGACGGGGACGAGCAGGGACCGGAAGGCGACGGTCAGCAGGAGCAGCGCCAGGATCACGATGATGGCGACGAACAGCGGGAGCGCGTCCGACAGTTTGCCCGCGACGTCGATCGCGGCGGCCGTCGTACCGGCGATGTAGAGGGTGCCGCCCGCCCTGCCGACGGTGGCCGCGTTCTCGCGCAGCCGGTGCACCAGGTCGGTGGTCGCCTGGGCGTCCGGGCCGGTCCTGGGGACCACGGCGACGACGGCGAGGGTCGAGTCCGCGTTGGTGACCGCCGGGGCGACGACGGCCACCCCGCGGTCACCGGCGAGGGTCCTGCTGAGCGACTTCACGGTGGACGTGCGGTCGGCGGCCGGGATTCCGTTCATGTCGACCACGGCGGTCAGCGTGGCGTTGAAGCCGGGCCCGAAGCCCTCCGTCAGCAGGTCGTAGCTCTTGTGCTGGGTGCTGTCGACGGGCTGCGAGGCGTTGCTGGGCAGGCCGAGGCGCAGATCGCGGGCGGGCACGGCGAGCGCGAGCAGCCCGACGGTGCCGGCCAGGAGGACGAGCAGGGGCTTGCGGGTGACCGCGCGGCCCCACGCCAGACCCCAGGAGCCGGGGACGCGCTGCCGCCCCGGGCGGCCGTCGGCGGGCTCGGTCCGCCGCGCGCGGGGCCGCAGCCGTTCGCCGAACAGGCTCAGGACGGCGGGTACCAGGCTGACGGCGACGAGGACGGCGAGCAGCACCGTGGCCGCCGCGGCCAGGCCCATGACGGTCAGGAACGGGATGCCGGTGACCGCGAGAGCGGCCAGCGCGATGATCACCGTCGCCCCCGCGAAGACGACCGCCCCGCCGGCCGTGGCCACGGCACGCGCGATCGAGTCCGCCACCTCCTGTTCGGGATCGGCGAGTTGCTCGCGGTGGCGGGAGATGATGAACAGCGCGTAGTCGATGCCCACGGCCAGCCCGATCATCAGGGCGAGCACGGTGGCGGTGCTGGTCATCTCCACCCAGCGGGAGACGAACTGCACGCCGAGGACACCGATGGCCACGCCCACCAGGGCGGTCAGCAGCGGCAGTCCGGCGGCGACGAGCGAGCCGAGTGCCAGGGCCAGTACGGCGAAGGCGACCACGACGCCGACCACCTCGGCCGGTCCGCCGACCTCGGTCTTGGCGTCCATCGCCGAGCCGCCGAACTCGACGGTGAGACCGGCGTGGCGGACCTGGGACATCGCGCGGTCCAGGGCGTCCTTGGCCGTCTGCGGCACGTCACTGGCCTGCCGGCGGAAGCGGACGTCCGCGTAGCCGATGCGCAGGTCCGCGGCGACCGTCCTGGCCTTGAGCGGGTCGGAGACGTCCAGGACGCCGGGCACCCGTGCCGCCTTCTTCAGGCTCGCCTCCAGGGCCGCCTGGGTCCCGGGTGCGGTGAGCCGACCGCCCTCGGGGGCCGCGAAGACCACCCGGGCCACGCCGCCCGAGGCCTGCGGGAACTCCTTCTTCAGCAGCTCCTGGGCCTGCTGCGACTCGATCCCGGGCACCGAGAACTCGGTGGTCGCCTTGCCGTGCAGGGTGATTCCGAGACCACCGACGACGGCGAGCAGCAGCACCCAGACCGCGATGACCCGGCCGCGACGGCGCACTGCCCATCGCCCCCAGGTGTACAGGCGTGACGCCATGTTCCTCTTCCCTCTCACTCGCCCACTCGGCCAGTGACAACGTACGGCATTTTTACAGCGGACTGTAAATACGCGTCCGATGGTAAAGTGCCGGTCATGATGAGCGAGGGTCTGCGAGAGCGTTCCAAGGCGCGCCGCCGGGAGGCGATCCTCAGGTCGGCCTACCGGCTGTTCGCCGACCGCGGCTTCGAGGCGACGACGATCGCTGACATCGCCGAGGCGGCGGAGGTCTCACCGCGCACGGTCACGCTGTACTTCCCCTCCAAGCTGGAGCTGGCGACCTCGCGGTTCGACGCGTTCACCGACCGGCTGGGCACGGCGCTGCGGGAGCGCGCGGAGGGGCACACGATCGTGGACTCGCTGGAACGCTGGCTGCGGACCGAGGCCGCCGACCACAGTGAGCTGGACGATCTCTACGACCGCATGCTCGATCTCAACCCGCAGGTCAAGGCGGTCGCCAACACCCGCCTGACGGAGGTCATCCAGGAGGGCACACGCATCCTCGCCGAGGAGCGGGGGGACGCGCCGGACGACTTCGGCCCGCGCATGGCTGCCGCCGCGGCGGCGGCCGTCGTCTGCGAGGTGATGTGCCACACCCCGCAGGAGCGCGACATCGAGACGGCGATGTCCTTCCTGCGCGCCGGCCTCACCGCCCTCCCCGCACCCCGCCGGGTCACCGACCCGAGCGCCTGAACGCCGGCACGGCGCGAACGACCCGCCCGGTCGCCTGCGGCCGTGGACCGGCGACGCCGTGTCCCGGAGCGGTCCGAAGCGGACGGCCGCGTGTGCCGTGGCCGCGTCCCGGTGCCCGGGACCGCCGTTCGGCCTGTCGGGGCACGCTGCCGGCCCGGCCAGTATGTGGATGGGAAAATCCAGTTCATCAGTCCGCAAATCGATCACTGGATCGGTGTAATCGGCACAGATGCCGGACCGAAAAGCGATCTAGCTTCGGAGTGCACGGGGCCGTACGGACCAGAAAGGCATCGAGGCACTCATGCCCATCCCGCATACCGACGTCATGACCGCACCCGAGTTCGACACCCTGACCGCTACACCCGAACCCGAACCCGAACCCGAACCCGAACCCGAAGCCACCCGCCCGCCCGCCGACCACCGCCTCCCGCCCGTCGATCACGCGCTCCCGCGCGCCGACCGCCAACTCCCGCCCGTCGACCACCTGCTCCCGCCCGTCGACCACCCGCTGCCGCCCGTCGACCACCTGCTCCCGCCCGTCGACCACCTGCTCCTGCCGGTCGACGAACTGCCCGCGAACGCGTCCTCGCCCGAGCTGGTCGGGCGTCGAGTGCGCGACGAGCTCATGCTCGACGGCAACGCACGGCTCAACCTCGCCACCTTCGTGACCACCTGGATGGAACCGCAGGCACGGCAGTTGATGGCGGAGACCGCGGAGAAGAACCTCGCGGACCGCGCGGAGTACCCGCAGATCACCGCCATGGAGGAGCGCTGCGTACGGATGCTCGCCCGGCTCTGGCACGCGCCGTACCCGGAGCAGGTCCGCGGCTGCTCCACCACCGGTTCGAGCGAGGCGGCCATGCTCGGCGGCCTCGCGCTCAAGCGCCGCTGGCAGGACCGTCGACGGGCCCAGGGCAAGGACACCGCGCACCCGAACATCGTGATGGGCGCGAACGTCCAGGTGTGCTGGAAGAAGTTCGCCAACTACTTCGAGGTGGAGCCCCGTTACGTCCCGATGGAGCCGGGCCGCTACCACCTCACGCCGGACACGCTCACCGCCTACTGCGACGACAACACGATCGGGGTCGTCACCGTCCTCGGGTCCACCTTCGACGGCTCCTACGAGCCCGTCTCGGACATCTGCCTGGCCCTGGACGGATACCAGGCCGCCACCGGCACCGACATCCCCGTCCATGTCGACGGCGCGTCCGGAGCCATGGTGGCCCCCTTCCTCGACCCGGGGCTGCTCTGGGACTTCCAGCTCGAGCGCGTCGCCTCCATCAACACCTCGGGGCACAAGTACGGGCACGTCTTCCCCGGACTGGGCTGGGCCCTGTGGCGCAACGCCGAGGCCCTCCCCGACGACCTGGTCTTCGAGGTCGACTACCTCGGCGGCCGCTCCCCCAGCTTCACCCTCAACTTCTCCCGCCCGGGCGCGCACGTCGTCGCGCAGTACTACAGCTTTCTGCGGTACGGCTTCGAGGGGCTGCGCAACCTGGCGGCCCAGAACCGTACGACGGCCCGTGCCCTGGCCATGCGCATCCAGGGCATCCCGCCCTACGCACTGGTCACCGACGGGTCCGAACTGCCCGCCTTCGCCTTCCGCCTGGCGCCCGGCACCGAGGGCCTGACGGTCTTCGACGTCTCCCAGGCGATGCGCGCCCGCGGCTGGCACCTGCCCGCGTACACCTTCCCCGCGCCCTGCCAGGACGTCTCCGTGCTGCGTCTCGTCGTACGCACCGGGTTCACGGCCGAACTCGCGGGCATGTTCATCGCCGACCTGACCGAGGTCACCCGCCGGCTGCACGGCGGACGCCCGGCACCCACGCCGCCGCCGGCCGTGCCGGCCGCCCCCTGACGGCGGTTCGAGACGGCGGGCGGACGCCGCCGGACAGCCGGACCGCACCGCCCGCGGGCGTCTTTACAGCACTCTCACAGAACCCACCCTGCACTTGATGTTTCAAGTGTTAGGCTCGCCGCCATTCCCCCCACCTGCCTCAGGAGAATCACTGTGCGGGACGGCAACGTCGTGGTGATAGGCGGCGGTTACGCGGGCATACGACTGGCGAAAAAGCTGGACACGGCTGCACATGTCACGCTCGTGGACCGCAAGGAGGTCTTCTTCCACCGCGTCGCCTCCCTGCGCGCGGGTGTGCGCCCGGAGTGGACGGGCGCCCCGTTCATCCCGTACGACAGGCTGCTGGCCAACGGCCGTGTGGTGGTGGGCAAGGCGATCCGCGTCGACACCGTCGAGCGCCGGGTCACCCTCGCCACGGGCGACCGGCTGCCGTACGACGTGCTGGTCGTCGCCACCGGCGCCGACTATCCCGAACCGGCCCGCTTCGTCGGCTCCACCCCCGACGAGGCGGCGAAGTCCTTCGCCGAGCACCAGCACAACATCGCCGCCGCCGACCACGTCCTGGTCGTCGGCGGCGGGCCGTCCGGCGTCGAACTCAGCGCCGAGATCCGGCTGGCCCGGCCGGACGCCCGGGTCACCCTCGCGCACTCCGGGCAGGAGCTGCTGCACTCCACGGGCAGCGCCCGCGCCGGCCGCAAGGCCCGGACCTGGCTGGCGGCCCACGACGTGACGGTCCGGCTGAACGCCTTCATGTCCCCCGGCACCGAATTCGGCACCTACCGCGACGCCCACGGCGAGGTCCTCTCCGCGGACCTCTCCTTCTGGGCGACCGGCACCACCCCCAACACGCTCTGGCTGCGCCTGGCCGGGCACGGCGACTGGCTGACCGGGACGGGACACGTCAAGGTCGACCGGACGCTCCGGGTCGAGGGCAGGCCGGACGTGTTCGCGGTCGGTGACGTGAACGACGTCAGCGAGCTCAAGGTCACCCCGGCCGCGCTCGCCCAGGCCGAGGTCGCGGCCCACAACATCCTCTCCTACCTGCGCAGTTCGGGACGGCACAGCAAGAAGCCGCGCGCCTACCGGGCCGTCCGCCGCACCCCGCTGATCGTGCCCTTCGGCCCGGCCGACGGGGTGACCGTGCTGCCCGTACCGCTCGGCGAGAGCGCGGTCCTCGGCACCCGGGCCACCGCCATGGCCAAGGCCAAGACACTGATGACCCCCTATATGAGACGCCAGCTCGGCTACCCCTCGACCTGACCGCACCCGGACGCCCGTACGACGCCCGGCGCCCCCGGCCATGTCGTCGTACGGGCGTACGCCGGGCGGACTCCCCGCCCGCTTCCGGGCGCCCCGGCGGCCGTCACGTGACACTTGAGGGAAAGCGACCGGCGAACGGGACGGGGAGGCGAGGACGGTGATCGCCGTCAATCCGACGGACAGTGCCTCGTTGCTCGCCGCCTTCGGTGCGCTGGCCGTACTGGTGGTGATCTTCGCCGAGTCGGGGCTGCTGGTCGTCGGGTTCTTCCTGCCGGGAGACACCCTGCTCTTCCCGGCCGGCGTGCTGTGCGCGGCGACCGCGGACCAGCCGCCCCGGCTGGAGCTGTGGCAGGTGCTGGTCTGCGCGGCCGTCGGGGCGGTGGCGGGCGGCCAGGTGGGCTATCTGATCGGGCGGCACGGCGGGCGGCCGCTGCTGGCCCGGACCTCCAGTCGGCGGGTGAAGTCCGGGGCGGCCCGCGCGGAGCGGCTGCTGGCCCGCTACGGGTACGGCAAGGCGCTGGTGATCGGCCGCTTCGTGCCGCTGCTGCGGTCGGTGCTGCATCCGGCGGCCGGGGCGCTCGGGGTGCCGGTGCGGCCGTTCACCCTCTGGCAGGCCGTCGGTGGTGTGCTCTGGTCGCAGACCTTCGTACTCGCCGGGTTCGCCCTTGGCTCGTCGGTCGCGCACATCGACCGCTATCTGCTGCCGCTGATCGGCGTGATCGTCGTCCTGTCCCTGCTGCCCGCGCTGGCCGAGGCGCGCCGGTCACGACGCCCCCGGTGACCCGGCCCAGGGTCCGCAGCGGGCCGGGCTGTGCGGAGCCGTGGCGGTGTCGGTGAGGCGGTCGGCGCCGAGCAGGGCGCGCGGCCCGGCGTCGAAGCGGTCGCCCGGCGCACCCGCTCGTTCGCCCCCCGCACCACCTCGTTCACCCGGCGCACCACCTCGTTCACCCGGCGCACCACCTCGTTCACCCGGCGCACCATCTCGTTCGCGACCGCGCCCGGCGGCACCGGGGCCCGACCGCGCCACCGCCGTCATCGGATCACCTTTCCGGGAAGACAGCCCCGCCCCCGGGCCGTTGAATGCGCCGGCACGGTCGCTGTGCGGCATGCGGCACAGGGCCGTCGAGGCCTGTCCGAACCGGAGGAGAGCGGTGATCACGCGATGAAGGCGGTGCGGTTCCACACGTACGGCGGGATCGATGTGCTGCGGGTGGAGGAGGTGGAGCGGCCGGAGCCCGGCCCCGGACAGCTGCTGGTCGAGGTCCGCGCGGCCGGGATCCAGCCCGGTGAGGTGATGATCCGCGAGGGCGCACGGCACGGACGCTGGCCGGCGTCGTTCCCCTCCGGGCAGGGCAGCGATCTGGCCGGCGTGGTGACCGGGGTCGGCCCCGAGGTACGCGGTTTCGCGGTGGGCGACGAGGTCCTGGGCTTCACCCACGGCCGGGCGAGCCACGCCGAGTTCGTCGTGGTCGACGACGTGAACGTGGTCTCCCGTCCGCGGGGGCTGTCCTGGGACGTGGCCGGGTCGCTGTACGTGGCCGGCACGACCGCGTACGCCAGTGTGTTCGCGGTGGATCCAGGGCCGGCGGACACGGTCGTGGTCTCCGGTGCGGCGGGCGGCGTGGGGTCGCTGGCCGTGCAGCTGGCGCGGCGGCGGGGCGCGACGGTGATCGGGCTGGCGGGCGAGCGGAACCACGCCTGGCTGACGGAGCGTGGCGTCGTCCCCGTCACGTACGGGGAAGGCGTCGCCGAGCGGATCCGGCGGGCCGCGGGCGGGAAGATCGACGCCTTCGTCGACACCTTCGGCGACGGCTATGTGGAGCTGGCGGTGGAGCTGGGTGTGCGGCCCGAGCGGATCAACACGATCCGGGACTGGCAGGCCGCGGCCAAGGTGGGCGCGCGGACCTACGGGGAGGGTTCGGCGGCGTCCGCGGTCGTCGTCGGCGAACTCGCCCGGCTCGCGGCGCGCGGGGAGCTGGAGGTGCCGATCGCCCGCGTCTACCCGCTGGAGCAGGTGCGGGACGCCTTCCGCGACCTGGAACGACGGCACACCCACGGCAAGATCGTGCTCCGGCCCTAGGGACGCGACCTGGTCCGCCGGACGGGCCCTGACCCCGCCGGGACCCGGCCCGTGCTCGCGGGCCCGGCGGACGGCCGGGGGTCTCCTCCCACCGAGATAGGCAGGCAGCCTGCTATAGTTTGACAGGTAGCCTGCCTAACTCTGCGGGCCGCACATGCGGGACGGGAGGAGCAGCACCTTGGGAACCACCGCCGACGCCGCCTCCGTACAGCAGGGGAAGGCACAGCAGGAGAAGGCTCCGCCGGGCAAGCCCTTCGGGGCCTCCTTCGTGACCCCGCTGTACATGGGCGCCGTACTCAACCCGATCAACAGCTCGGTGATCGCGCCGGCCCTGGTCGCGATCGCGGCCGCGATGCACACCTCCGTGGGCGGCACCGCGATCCTGATATCGAGCCTGTATCTGACCAGCGCGATAGCCCAGCCCGCGGCCGGCCGGCTGGCCGAGGAGTTCGGGCCCCGGCGGGTGTTCTTCGCCGGCATCCTCCTCGTCCTGGCCGGCGGTGTCCTCGGCGCGGCCGCCCGGAACATGCCGTCCCTGGTCGCGGCCCGGGTGCTCATCGGGGCCGGCACCTCCACCGGCTACCCCTCCGCGATGCTGCTGATCCGCCGCCGGGCCCGGGACACCGGCATGCAGGATCCGCCCGGCAGCGTCCTGGGCGGTCTGGCGATCGCGGGCGCCGCCACCGTCGCCGTCGGACCCGCCGTCGGCGGCCTGCTGATCGGCCGGCTCGGCTGGCAGACGGCGTTCTGGATCAACGTCCCCGTGGCCGTGGCCGCCTTCGTCATGGTCGCGGTCTGGATCCCCGAGGACACCGACCGGGTGCGCGGGCGGTCGGCGCGCACCCTCGTCTCCCGTCTCGACCTGGCCGGCATCGCCGGCTTCGGCGGGGCGCTCACCGCGCTGCTGGTGTTCCTGTCCTCGCTGCCCAGCCCGGAGTGGCCGGCCCTCGGCCTGTCCGTCGTGATCGCCGCCGTCCTCGTGGCCTGGGAGCTGCGCGCCGCCAACCCGTTCCTGAACGTCCGACTGCTCGCCTCGAACCTCGCGCTCACCCGTACCTACCTGCGCAACGGCCTGACCCTGCTGGGCACTTACGTGATCCTTTACGGGCTCACCCAGTGGCTGGAGGCCTCCCGGGGACTCACCGCCTACCAGTCGGGCCTGGTCCTCGTCCCGATGGGAGTCCTGTCGGCGGTCTCCGCCCGGGTCGTGTCCCGGCGCGGCCGGGTCCGCGCACCGCTGGTCGTCTCCGCGGTGCTGCTGCTCGTGGGGGCCGTCGCCACCGTGTTCGTGGACGGCGGCACGCCCGTGGCCGTGGTGGTCGCGATCACCGCGGTGTTCGGCCTCACCTCCGGGGCCGGCACGGTGGCGAACCAGACGGTCCTGTACCAGGAGGCGCCGCACGACAGCGTCGGCACCGCGTCCGGACTGCTGCGCACCTTCGGTTACATCGGCTCCATCGCCTCGGCGGCCATCACCGGCACCGCGTTCCACACGCACGTCGACGACACGGGCCTGCGGCACATCTCCTGGGCGCTGGTCGGCATCGCCGCCGTCGTCCTCGTGATGACGGTCCTCGACCGGCAGCTGGCACACACCGACCGGCACCCCACCCCCTGACCACTCTCCCCGACCGGCCGAACCCTCCGGAACCACCCGAAACCACCCGTAACCGCCCGTAACCGCCCGGCAAGACAAGAAAGTTCAGGTAATGACCACCACCGTCCCGCACCTCGACCCCGCCCGCACGGCCCTGTTCCTCATGGACTTCCAGCCGGCCGTCCTCGCCGCCGTCCCCGACCCGGACCAGGCGCTCGCCCGCGCCCACGCGGCCCTGTCCTGGGCCCGGTCCAACGACGTCCAGGTCGTCCACGTCCGGGTCGCCTTCGCCCCGGCGGACTTCGCCGCCGTGCCCGAGCTCAACAAGTCCTTCACCCCCGTCGCGCGGAGCGGGTTCCTCGCCGACGGCAGCCCCGAGGCCGCGCTGCACGAGTCGTTCGAGGTGCGGGAGCGGGACATCACCGTGCGCAAGACCCGTATCAGCGCCTTCGCCGGCACCACCGACGTCCGTGAACTGCTGCGCGAGCAGGGCATAGACACCCTGGTACTCGCCGGACTGTCCACCGGCGGGGTGGTGCTGACGACCCTTCGGCAGGCGGCCGACGACGACTTCGGGCTCTACGTCCTCAAGGACGCGACCGGTGACCCGGACCCCGAGGTCCACCGGGTCCTGACGGAGAAGGTCTTCCCGAGCCAGGCACACGTCATCGAGACCGGTGAGCTGCAGGCACTGACCAAGTCCGCCTGAGGCCGGACGGCGGAGGTGCCCCTCCCGTCCGGAGGGGCACCTCTGCCGTGTCCCGGATTGCCTGCTCGGCCGTCACCGCCCGCTGTCCGCGATCCTGTTCATGATCGCCGCGGCCTGGAGCAGGGTCTCCCGCTCCTCCGGCCGCAGATGCGCGTCGATCGCCGCGCCGAGCCAGGTCGCCCGCGCGACCGGGATCATCCCGAACAGGGCCCGCCCCTCGGGCGTGGCGTGGATGAGGGTCTTACGGCCGTCGCCCGGGTCCTTGCTGCTGGCGATCAGGCCCCCGGCGCGCAGCGACGCGAGCGTCTCGGCCATCGACTGGCGGCGCACGTGCTCGGCCTGCGCCAGCTCGCTGGCAGTGACCGGACCCTCCTCGACGATGCGGCCCAGCGTGGTCAACTGCGACCAGCTCCACCGCATGTCACTGGGGGCCGACTCGGTGCGCAGCCGGGCGCGCAGCCGGGTCATCGCCTTCATCAACTCGGCGGCGACCTCGGCCTCGGGCCTTGGGTCACTGGTCATCGGTCCACCCTACCCAGCGCCCACCCGGCATTTTGATCAACTATTTGCGCCGTCAAGCATTTTGCGAGGGCTATATTCGAACGGTGAGCACCTCCGAAAGGCGTCGTCAGACCGAGGAGCCGTGCCGATCGCCGTCGAGCGGGGTCCAGCTGCTCGGGCGTGAGGCCGAACTGGCACTGATCGACTCGCTGCTCGCCGGTCCCGGCCAGGGCAGCTCCGGTCTGCTGCTGCACGGCGAGCCGGGGGTGGGAAAGACGGCGCTGCTGGACGCCGCCGCGGCACGGGCCACGGCGTACGGGATGCGGGTGCTGCGCGCCGCCGGATCACAGGCCGAGGTCAAGATCGCGTTCTCGGCGCTGCACCAGCTGCTGTACCCGGTCCGCCACGACGTCGACCGGCTGGCCGAACACCATCGGGACGCCCTCCACCAGGTCTTCGATCTGGCCCGGAGTCCGGCTCCGGAGCCCCTGGTGTCGACGGCGCTGCTCGCCCTCCTGGAGCTGACCACCGCGGAGCGCGGGCTGCTGCTGATCGCCGACGACGTGGCCTGGTTCGACGAGGCCAGCGCGGCCGTCCTGGGATTCGCCGTACGACGGATCGCGGATGCCCCGATCGTCTTCCTGGCCGCCTCCCGGACCGGGACCGAGGACCTCTTCCGCCGGTCCGGACTTCCCGAGCGCACGGTCGAGTCGCTCGACACCCGATCGGCGGGCGCCGTCCTGGACGCCTGCTCCCCCGGGCTGGCCCCCGTGGTGCGCCGACGGCTGCTGGCCGAGGCCGACGGCAACCCGCTGGCGCTCCAGGAACTGCCCGTGCCGCTCACCGAGCGGCAGCGCGCCGGCCAGGATCCACTGCCCGACCGCCTCCCGCTGTCCCGACGCCTGGCGGCGACCTGCGCCGGGCTGCTCGCCGAGCTGCCCGCGCCGACCCGCAGGCTCATGCTGCTGGCCGCCCTGGACGCGGATGCCGGGCTCACCGTGCTGCGCTCCGCGGCGCAGGGCTCGGCCGACCTCGACGACCTGGTCCCGGCCGAGCGGGCCGGTCTGGTCCGCGCGCCCGCGGCCGGCTGCGGTCTCACGTTCTGCCACCCGCTGATCGGCACGGCCCTGAGGGAGCTGGCTCCGCCGCGCGAACGCCGGGCCGCGCACGAGGCGCTGGCCACCGCCCTGGCCGACGATCCCGAACGCCGGGCCTGGCATCTCGCGGAGGCCGCCGCCGCGCCCGACGAGTCGGTGGCGCGGGCGCTGGACGAGGCCGCGCTGACCGCCTGGCGGCGCGGCACCGGATCCCCCGCCGACCGGCCGGCGCCGGCCGGCGCACTGCTCTCCGACCGGCGGCGGATCGCCGCGTCCGCCGCGGTCACGGCGCTGGTGCGGGCCGGCGAGCTCAGTCCGCATCCGGTCGACCGGTCCCGCCGTCTGGTCGAGGCCGCCTTCCTCGCCACCATGACCGGCCAACTCGACCAGGTGAACCGGCTGTTGGCGGACGCGGGGCAGACCCCGGACACCCCGACCGGGCTGGTCTTCGCCGCCACCGCCCATCTGCTCACCCATGACGGAGGCGATGTCGACACCGCCTACCGGCTGCTGGCGCAGGCCCTCGACCATGTCGCCTGCGAGACGGACAAGGGCGACTGGGACCGGCTGGGGATCCTGTACACCCTGTTGCTGGTCAGCCTCTTCACCCTCAGACCCGAGCCGTGGAAGCTGCTCGACACCGCGATGGCCCGGTTCCCGCCGTCGGCGGTCGGCACGTTCCGGCTGTGCTACGACGCGTATGTCGATCCCACCCGCAAGTCCGACGCGATCCGGGAGGGCCTCGCGGACGCGTTCGCCGAGCTGCCCGTCGACGCGGCCCCCTGGCAGATCGTCCCGCTGGGTTTCGCCGCCGTCGCCCTCGACGCCCTGTCCGACTACCGGTGCCTGCTGCTGCGCATGATCGAACGGGAGCGGGACGGCGGCGCGATCGGCATGGTGATCCCCGCGCTGCTGCTGCTCTGCCAGGACTCCTACGTGCACGGGCAGTGGGACGAGGCGGAACGGCTCGCCCAGGAGGGGCTGGACCTGGCTTCGGCGTACGGGTACCAGTTCTGGGAACGGCAGCTCCGGGCCGTGCTGGCCTCGGGCGCGGCGCTGCGCGGCAACGCGGATCTCGCCCGTGTCCGCAGCGAGGAGACCACGACCTGGGCGGCGCCGCGCGGCATGGACGTGACGGAGGGCTACGCGCGGTCGGCGCGCAATCTCGCGGCCATGGGGCAGGGCGACTACGAGGAGGCCCTCGTCCAGGCGGCGCGGATCGGGCCGCCCGGTGCCCCCACCTCCGGCGTGCCGGGCCGGTGGATGGTCCTGGACTTCGTGGAGGCGGCGGTCCGAACCGGCCGTGTCGAGGACGCCCGGGCGCATGTGCGGGCCGCCCAGGAGGCCGGGATTCCGCGGATCGGGCCGCGTACCGAGCTGATCACGGCGGGGGCGGCCGCCGTGGCCGCCGACGACGCGGAGGCCGGCGCCCTGTTCGAGGCCGCCCTGGCCCTTCCCGACACCGCGCGCTGGCCCTGGGACCACGCGCGCATCCAGTTCGCGTACGGCCAGTGGCTGCGCCGCACCCACGACATGGCCGGGGCCCGGACCCAACTGGGTGCGGCCCTGGAGACGTTCGACCGGATCGGCGCCGAGACGATGGCCCAGCGGGCCGCCGCCGAACTGCGCGCCACCGGCGTCTCCGTCGTCCGGCCCGACACGGCGCCGGATCAGCTCACCGCCCAGGAACTGCAGATCGCCGAGCTCGCGGCGACCGGCCTGAGCAACAAGCAGATCGGCGAGCGGCTGTTCCTCTCGCACCGCACGGTCGGCTCCCATCTGTACCGGGTGTATCCCAAACTGGGTATCACCTCACGCGCAGCTCTGCGCGGCGCGCTGGAGGCGATGTCCGCCGCGGAACAGGACGACGAGACGCCGTAGCGCACGCGTCGCGGTCGCAGTAGCGGAACCAGTCGAATGACGGGTGGTACCGGACCGCGACGCCGACAGCCTCCGCCCGTCACGCGCTCCCAGGCCGAGGCGAAGTCGGCGCCACGGCACCCTCGTTCGCGGAGGACTCCATGCTCAGTTCGCCCAACGCGTTGCTCTCGCGCGGCCTGCTGGCCGTCGCCAATCGTCCACGGCATCTCGGCGGTCTTCGCCTCCTCGGAGGTGCGCCGCAGGCACCGCACGCAGCCGCTCGGCGGCTGACCGATCATCCAATTTCCTTGCTTGACAAAGCACATAGTGGCCCCGGCATACTCGACGGCGACAGCCCTGGCGGCCCACGGCACGGAAGGCCCGCATGAACCTCGGCATCGCCATCGCGGATTTCACCCAGCCCGGCGGCCCGGCGGGCATCGCCCGTCACGTGGCACAACTCGCCCGTAACGCCGAGGAGTTCGGCTTCACCCGGATCGCCGTCATGGACCACCTCTTCCAGATCGGGATCGTGGGCCCCTCCGAGCAGGAGATGCTGGAGGCGTACACGACGCTGGGCTATCTGGCCGCGGCCACCGAGCGGGCGGAGCTGCTCGCCCTGGTGACCTCGGCCGGCTATCGCGAACCCGGCCTGCTGGCCAAGATGATCACCACGCTCGACGTCCTCTCCGAAGGCCGCGCCGCCCTGGGCATCGGGGTCGGCGCGGGCTTCAACCTCGCCGAGGCGCGCGGACTCGGGCTGCCGTTCCCGCCCGTCGCGGAGCGGTTCGAGCGGCTGGAGGAGACCCTGCGGATCTGCCTGCAGATGTGGAGCGACGACGAGAAGCCCTTCGCCGGCCGCCACTACCGCCTCGAACGCACCCTCAACTCCCCGGGCACGCTGCGCCGTCCCCATCCGCCGATCCTCATCGGCGGCTCCGGCGAGCGGAAGACGCTGCGGCTCGTCGCGGAGTACGGGAACGCCTGCAACCTCTTCCACGGCCCGGACCTCGCACGCAAACTCGACGTGCTCCGCCGGCACTGCGACGAGGTCGGGCGCGACTACGCCGAGATCGAGAAGACGGTCCTGCTCCCCCTCGACCCCGGAGCGCACGGCGAGCATGTCCCGGCGCTGCTGGCGGAGTTGCGGCGGCTGGACCGCATCGGCATCGGCCACGTCATCGGCCCGGTCCGCGGCGCCGACCAGCAGGCCGCCCTCCGGCTGCTGGGCGAGCGGGTGGTACCGGAAGCGGCGCGGATCTGACCACCGGTCACACCGCGAGAGCCCCGTACAGTGTTTTATTTGCTTGCCGAAGCAATACACATGACAAGGAGATTCAGATGACCACGAACGACCACCCCGACCACCCCGGCCACCCTGGCCACCCCGGCCGCCCCGAGACCGATGTCGTCATCGTCGGCGGCGGCTCCGCGGGCGCCGTGCTCGCCGCCCGGCTCAGCGAGAACCCGCGGCGCACCGTCCTGCTGATCGAGGCGGGGCCGGACTACCCCGCCGGCCGGGTCCCCGCGGGACTGCTGACCCCGCACCTGCTGGCGGACCCCGACCACGACTGGGGCTACAGCGCGCGGGCCACCGACCGCGCCCCGGGCATCGCGGCGCCGCGCGGCCGGGTCATGGGCGGCAGCTCCGCGGTGAACGCCGGTGTGGCGATCCGGGCGCGGGCCGCGGACTTCGCCGCCTGGAGCGAGCGGTACGGCATCAAGGGCTGGTCCTACGAGGAGGTTTTGCCGGCCTTCCGGGACCTGGAGAACACACCGTCCGGCGCCGACGCCCACCATGGACGGACCGGCCCCCTCCCGATCCGCCAGTGGACCTACGAGGAACTCACCTCCCCCATGCGGGCGTTCGTCGACAGCGCCGCCGGCCTGGGCTTCCGGCGCAACGACGACTTCAACGGCGACCGGCAGGACGGCACCGGCGCCTACCCGGTCAACATCGTCGACGGGGTGCGCCAGAACACCGCGCTGGTGTACCTGACGCCGCAGGTGCGCGGCCGCCGCAATCTGACGGTGCTGAGCGGCCTCACAATCGACAGGGTGCTCGTCGAGGACGGCAGGGCGCGCGGTGTCGTCGACGCGTCGGGCACCGTCCACCGGGCCGGCGAGGTGGTGCTCAGCGCCGGCGCGTACGGCAGCCCGGCCATCCTGCTGCGCTCCGGAGTCGGCCCGGCCGAGGATCTGCGGGACCTCGGCATCGACGTGGTCGCCGACCTTCCCGTCGGGCGCCGGCTCCAGGACCACCCGTTCTTCCACTCGCTGTTCGCGCTCGCGCCCGAGCACCAGGGCATGACGTCCGCGTTCGCCGCCCATCTGTGGCTCGCCTCGCGGGATGCGCTCCCCGGTGAGCTGGACCTGGCCGTCGTGGGCACCCATCTGCTGGACGGCTCGTTCAGCCCGACCGGCGGGGCGATGGTGCTGGCGGCGGCCGTCACCCGGCCGGAGTCGCGCGGCTCGGTGCGGCTGGCGGGCCGTGATCCGCACGCCGCCCCGGTCATCGACGACAACTACCTGGCGACGGACCGGGACCGGCGTCGCATGCTGGAGGCGGTGCGGCTGGTGCGCCGCCTCGCGCGCAGCGCGCCCCTCGCGGGCGCGGTGGTGGCGGAACTGGTACCGGGCGATGCCGTGGGCAGCGACGAGGAGCTGGCGGCGGCGATCGAGACCGGTGTCGCCACCTACGGCCACCCGACGTCCACCGCCCCGATGGGCGGACCCGAGGACCGGTGGGCCGTCGTCGACGAGACCGGCGCCGTCAAGGGGCTGGCCGGGCTGCGGGTGGTGGACGCCTCGATCATGCCGGAGGTGCCGTCGACCGTGACCAACGCGACCACGATCATGATCGCGGAGCACATCGCCCGCCGGGTGTACGGCGGTTGAGGACGCTGTCGGCCGCCGCGGGTCAGCGGTCCGGTGTCTCGTCGCGGCCCAGCCGGCGGGCCACGGCGAGGCCCCAGGGAACGCCCAGGAGAACGACGAGCGCCGACCCGAGCAGGAGCGGTGCGGGACGGGCGGCGCCGAGGGCCAGGGCCGCGAGGGCCACGGCGGCACAGGTGCCGGCGAGCGGACGGTAGAGCTCCCGCTCGTCCCGCCAGGCCTCCAGGCCGGACGCGAGCAGCATCGTCGCGGCCAGTACGACGGCCACGCCCCCGCACACCACCCAGGCCGTCGCGACGGGCGTGCGGTCGGCGTGGGCGTGCTCGACCAGGCCGACCATCGCGGCCCCCATGGCGGTCACCGCCGCCGTCAGCGGCAGGTGGGTGAGCATCCAGCCCAGGGTCACCGTGCGGGTGCGCCGGGGCGGACGGTGGCCGGCGAAGTCGAAGTACGTCCACCAGGCACCGAATCCGACCACCACCGCCACGAGCCCGACGGCGAGGCTCATGACGGTGGTCGGCTCGCTCGCCAGCCCGTCCACGACACCGGTCACGGTCTCGCCGAGCACGATGATGATGAGGAGCCCGAACCGCTCGACGAGCGCGTCGGTGAGGGCGAGCGCCGTTTCCTGGGCCGGAGCGGCCGCGAGGAGCATCCAGGCGAACCCGGCGACAAAGGCGAGGGCCAGCAGTCCCCAGGTCAGCAGGCGGGTGTCGGCCGGCAGGCCGGCGCTGGCGAAGAGGACGACCGCGCAGGCCGCCGTGCCGATCACGTACAGCCGGGTGGGTCTGCGGAACTCGGCGGAGCTGCCGCGTCCGGCCAGGAACCAGAGCGCGGCCAGGACGGCGAACAGGATGCCGGCGTTGATCGCGAAGTGGGCGCCTTCCGCGCCGCCGGCCTCGGGGATGAAGGCCCCGAGCGGGACGAGGACGAGGATCTGCAGGAGGAAGAGGCTGCGGCCCCTGGCGTCGTCGTGGCCGTGCAGATCGTGGTGGAGCGTGCCGTTGAGCCAGGCGATCCAGACCAGCGCGAAGACCACGGCGAACTCGCCGAGACCGTGCCAGGAGAGATGCGCAGCCAGATGGTGGGCGGCCTGGGCGACCAGGACGACGACGACGAGGTCGTAGAAGAGTTCCAGCGGGCCGACCACCCGGTGCCGGGGCTGGTCGCCGTGGACCCTCGGCGGCCGCCACAACTGGCGTCGCAGCCGGGCCCACCGCTCCTGGCTCTCCGGGTTCGGGGTCATGCCCGGGGTCTCGGCCGAGGTCGCTGCTGCATGACTTCTCTCCGGGTCGCGGGCCGGAGGTGCGCTTCCGGCGCTGTTTTACACCCGTATATTAGCAGCCGGGGGTCGACCGATCCCGGCCCGCGAAGCTCAGTCGAGCTTCTCCACCACCGCTTCGAACTGCCGCACCATGGCCGGCACCGACCTGCCGTCGAGGAGGTCGACGACCCGCTTGCGGGCGCTCGCCAGATGCACCGGGTAGGCGTCCTGGAGGCGCTTGAGCCCTTCCGGGGTGAGGGTCGCGACATTGCCGCGGGCGTCACCCTCGTAGCGCCGCTTGACGACCTGGCCGCGGTTCTGCAGCGCCTCCACGACCCGGGTGATGCGGCTCGCCGACAGGGCGGTGGCCGAGGCGAGGTCCGTCATCCGGAGCTCCTGGTTCTCGGCTTCCGAGAGGTTCATCAGGACGACGTACTCGGTGAGCGTGAGTCCGGTGGACCGCAGCAGATCGTCGTCCAGCGAGCGCGGCAGCGCGACGATGACGCGCATCAGGGCACGCCAGAAGCGTTCTTCTTGGGCGGTCAGCGGATCCTCGTCACTCATCACATCACGATAGCGTGCTCAAGCAAGGAGTCTCAACCTTGCGGACCACGTCAGGGGCTGTTCGGGGGCCGGCCGGACAGCCTCCGGCCGAGGCGCTCGGGGCCTGCTCGACGATCTCGGCGACGGAGCCGAAAGGGGACCGGGCGCCCCGCGGGCCGCCCGTCAGATGTCCGTCCACGAACGGAAGACCGCCGCCTGGCCGTGGCAGGTGCCGTCCAGGTCGAGGAGGTTCCACATCGTGACGTCCTCTATCCAGAACCTGCGGCCGGACCGGGCGATCCTCACCCCTCGGTAACCGGAGGCGAATCCGCGCTCCGTCACCGATCGCACGAGGGCGTTCCTGTCACCCTGCCGGTCCGGGTCGGCGGACAGCCGGGACGGGAGCCGGACGAACTCCTCCCAGCCGTACTCGAAGCACTTCTGCGCGGTCCTGTTCGCATAGACGAAGACCGGATCCGCACCCGCGTCGTGTGCGAGCAGCCCGAAGGGCGCGGACTCGTAGAGCCGGCGGGCCGCTTCCTCCGGGTCGGGGAACACCGAGGGACACAAAGGGGTGCCGGTCAACCGCTGATGACTGGAGAGGAGAAGGTGTGCGAAGCCCGGCCCCCGCCGGTGCTCTTCATGCAAGTTCCGGACCATCGGTGACCACCTTTCGTCGTTTCCCGACGGGATGGTTCCACAGCGCGGCCAAGGCGACCGACCCGTGGCCGCGCGGTGACAGCGGGTGGGTGCAGCCCCTTCAGCAAGGGTGCCTCCAGAGGGCGGAGGTCGAGCTGTACTCGGCCCCCCGGTCCCGGCTTGGGTCAGATGACTGCTTCCCGGTAGCCGGAGGCCGCCGCCGGGTACCCGGGGGGTTCCTCGGCGTCGGCCGCCGCGGCCGCCTCGGCCTCGGCCGCGACCCAGTTCGCGGGACTCTCCTTGCGGCCCGCGCCCCGTTCGTACGGGGAGAGGAGGGGCTCGGCCAGCGACCCCACCTGGTCGGCCAGCCGCCGCACCAGAGCGGGATCGACCTGGTCCATGACGCGCCTGCGGGCACTGGCGAGGTGCGCCGGATAGGCGCCGAGCAGCCGTTGCCGGCCGGCCTCGGTGAGCGCGGTGACGTATCCGCGGGCGTCCGTGCAGTGCCGCCGCTTGGTCACCAGGCCCTGGTCGCGCAGGTTCTCCACCACCCGGGTGATGCGGCTCGCGGACAGGGCGGCCGCCGAGGCCAGCTCGGTCATCCGCATGCTGCCGTCCTCGGCCTCGGAGAGATGCATCAGGACGATGTACTGCGTGAGCGACAGGCCCGTGGCGCAGAGCAGGTCCTCGTCGAGCGCCCGCGGAAGAGCGACCAGCATCCTCTGCAGCGCACGCCAGAGTCGCTCCTCGTCGGTGTTCAGCGGACAGCTGGGCTCGGGTGACTGTGCGGACATGTACCGGCCTCCCTTCCGTAGTGCCCCGGTCCTACCACTGAAGCACATCATTACTTGCTTGACAAAGCATTTAGGGGCGCGCCAGGATGCTTGCCAAGGCAAGCAACAGCGCCGTAGCGGACCAGCCGCGCGACGCCAACCGAGAGGCCAGCAGGGCATGAACGTCCCATTGCCCCCCCTTGGGGACCTACGCGGTCGATCCGGAGCGGTCGTCCATCGGCTTCAGCACGCGGCACATGTTCGGCCTGGGCAGGGTGGACGGCACCTTCCGGGTGGAGTCGGCGAGCATCACGATCGCCGAGCCGGTCACCGAGTCGGCCGTGACCGCCGTCGTCGACGCGGGCAGTTTCCACACCGGGACTCCGCGCCGGGACGACCACGTGCGCTCCCCCGCCTTTCTGCACGCGGAGCGCCACCCCGGGATCCGGTTCGAGTCGACCGGGGTGAGCCGGGACACGGCCGGCGTCTGGGTGGTCCACGGCCACCTCACCGTCCGCGGTCACCGCGCGCCGGTCGAGCTGACGGTGGACGCGCTGTCCGTCGAGAGCGGCTCGCTGAAGATCTCGGCCTCCGCGACCGTCGACCGGTACCGCCACGGGCTGACCGCGGCGAAGGGGCTCGCGGCACGTCACCTGCGGCTCTCCCTGTCCGCCACCGCCCATCCCACCTCCGGCGCCACGACGGCTTCCGCCGTCGGCACCGAGGCGGCTCACGCCGCCGGAAGCAAGGCGGCGTCCGCCGCCGAGACCACAGCACAGCGAGAGGAATTCCCCATGGCTCCCAAGGTCGCCGTCATCTACTACTCGTCCACCGGTACCGTCCACGAGCTGGCGGAGGCGGTCGCCGACGGCGCCCGCAAGGAGGGCGCGGAGGTACGGCTGCTGCGCGTGTCCGAGCTGGCGCCCGAGGAGGCCATCGCGAGCAACGACGCCTGGTCGGCGCATGCCGCGGCCACCAAGGACATCCCGGTCGCCACCGCGGCCGACATCGAGTGGGCGGACGCCGTGGTCTTCGGCACCCCCACCCGGTTCGGCAACATCGCCAGCCAGCTGAAGCAGTTCATCGACACGCTCGGCGGCCTGTGGGCGCAGGGCAAGCTGGCCGACAAGGTCTACAGCGGCTTCACCGCCACGGCCACCGCGCACGGCGGCCAGGAGTCCACGCTGCTCGCGCTCTACAACTCCGTCCACCACTTCGGCGGCATCCTGGTGACCCCCGGCTACACCGACCCGGTGAAGTTCGTCGACGGCAACCCCTACGGCACCAGCCACGTCAACGGCCAGGGCGCGATCCCGGTCGACGACACCGCCCGGAGCGCCGCCGAATACCAGGGCAAGCGGGTCGCCTCCGTCACCGCGCGCTTCAAGGCCGCGTGACCGTCGGTGACGCGGACGGCCGGGTGCCGGCGGCGGAGCTGCCGCCGGCACCCGGCCGGGTCACGGTGGATGCCTGACCGCGGTCATGCCTCGCCGAGATCGTCCCGGTCGGTGAGGCGCTGCGGTCCGTCGGCACCCTCCGATCGACCGAGGTCATGAAGGTGTTCGTAGCACCCGACGGCTGAGTCCACACTCCGACGGCCCAAGGTGATCCGGCTTCGGTCATCCGACTGACGCCCGAACTGCGACGGGTGCCCGCGTCCGGCCGAGCCGGGCCGGAGCCGTCGTCTCAGCAGACGCTTCAGTCATCGGACGGAAGGCGTGGCGGCCGCACCCCGGCCAGTATGGGGGTGATCATCCCGATATCGGGCCCGCCACGAGAACCGGCAGGTTGCCATGACCGAGCAAGCCACCGTCCGCAGCGTGACCTACGACCTGCTGCGCTCCCTCGGACTCACCACCGTCTTCGGTAATCCGGGTTCGACCGAGCAGCCGTTCCTGCAGGAGTTCCCCGAGGACTTCACCTACGTACTGGCCCTGCAGGAGGCCTCCGTGATCGCCATGGCCGACACCTTCGCCCAGGTGACCGGCCGGCCCGCGCTGGTCAACGTGCACTCCTCGGCCGGGCTGGGCAACGCCGTGGGCAATCTGGTGGCCGCCTACCACGGCAGCACCCCGCTGATCGTCACCTCGGGGCAGCAGCACCGGGAACTGCTGATCGGCGAGCCCTACCTGGGCAACCGGGAGGCCACCACGCTGCCCAAGCCGTGGGTGAAATGGTCGTACGAACCCGCACGCGCCGAGGACGTGCCCGAGGCCTTCCTGCGGGCCTACGCGATGGCACTGCAGCCGCCCGCCGGTCCCGTCTACCTGTCGATCCCCATGGACGACTGGAAGCGGCCGCTGTCCGGCTTCACCCGCACCCGGACCTTCAGCGACCGGGTGCTGCCCGACCCGGACCGGCTGCGCACCTTCGCCGACCGCATCTCGGCCAGCAGCCGTCCCGCGCTGGTCTTCGGGCCGGAGGTCGACAAGGCCGGCGGCTGGGACGTGGCCGTCGCGCTCGCGGAGAGACTGCGCGCGGCCGTCTACGGCTCCCCGCTGCTGGACCGCGCCTCCTTCCCCGAGGACCACCCGCTCTTCCGCGGCCCCCTCGGCATGTCGGTGAAGACCATCAGCGACCGACTCGCGGGACACGACCTGGTCGTCGTGATCGGCGCAGAGGTGTTCCGGTACTACCCCTACGTCCCGGGCCCCTACCTGCCGGAGGGCACCGAGCTCCTCCAGATCACCGGCAACCCCGACGTCGCCGCGTCCGCGCGCGTGGGCGACAGCCTGCTGGGCGACCCCAAGGCGGCGATCGAGCAGCTCCTGGACGCGGTCGAGGAGGGCACCGCCCGGACCGCCCCGCAGCCGATGGAACGTCCCCGGGTGCTCCCGGAGGCGCCGAACAGCCCGCTGACCCCGCCGGAGGTCTACGCCGCCCTGAGCAGCGTCAAGCCGGCCGACGCGGTCATCGTCAACGAGTCGACCTCCACGATGGCCCAGCAGATCGAGTGGCTGCCCACCACCCGGACCGGTTCGTTCTTCGCCACGGCCAGCGGCGGCATCGGGTGGGGCGCGCCGGCGGCCGTGGGCGTGGCCCTGGCAGACCGGCACCGGGGCGTGACCCGGCCGGTCGTCGGACTGATCGGCGACGGCTCCTTCCAGTACTCCGTGCAGTCCGTCTGGACGGCGGCGCAGCATGGGCTGCCCATCGTCTACGTCGTGATGCGCAACCAGGAGTACTCGATCCTCAAGTCGTTCGCCGTACTGGAGGAGACGCCGGGTGTCCCGGGCCTCGACCTGCCCGGCCTGGACATCGCCGGCGTGGCACGCGGCTTCGGCTGCCACGCGGTCGACGTCGAGACGACCGAGGACCTGCAGCGCGAGTTCAAGGCGGCCCTGAGCGCGGACACCACCACCGTGATCGTGGTGGCCACCCAGCCCCAGAAGGCGATGCTGTAACGGGAGCAGTGATGGATCTCGGACTCGAGGACCGCGTCTACATCGTCACGGGCGGCACCCGCGGCCTCGGCCTGGCCGCCGCCCGCGAACTGACCGCCGGCGGGGCGAAGGTGGTGGTCAGCGGGCGCAGCACGCACTCGCTGGCCGCGGCCGAGGCGGAGCTCGGCGGCCCCGGGCAGGCCGTCGGCGTCGTCGCCGACAACGCCGACCCCGGGGCCCCGGACCGGCTGATCACCTCGGCACACGAGGCGTTCAAGGGGCTGGACGGCGTGCTCATCAGCGTCGGCGGCCCGCCGACGGGCACCACGGACGCCATCGACGACGAACAGTGGCGTACGGCCTTCGAGTCGGGCTTCCTGGGCGCGGTGCGGCTGTCGCGGGCGGTCGCCGCGCAGCTCGGCGAGGGCGGGGTGATCGGCTTCGTCCTGTCCACCTCGGTGTACGAGCCGATCCCCGGCCTCGTCGTCTCCAACGCCCTGCGCCCGGCGCTGGCCGGCTACGCGAAGACCCTCGCGGGGGAACTCGGCCCCCGGGGCGTCCGCGTGGTCGGCCTGGTGCCGGCCCACATCGGGACCGACCGCACCCTCGAACTCCAGTCGATCACCGGTGACGCCGACAGCACCGCCGCGGGCATTCCGCTGCGACGCCTCGGCACCCCGGAGGAGTTCGGCCGCACCGCCGCCTTCCTGCTGTCGCCCGCCGCGTCGTACGTGACGGGCGCCATGGTGACGGTCGACGGCGGAACGCGGGCCAGTTTCTAGCCGCTCCTCACGGTCAACTCTCCTTGGCGCAATCCCACTTGACCATAATGCTTGCCGAAGGGAGCAACTGGTTCGGCGGGAGAAGTCGAGGACGCGGAGCCGAGGCCGACCTGGAGTGGGCACCGGGCCTGCTGATGCACGGGGTCCGGCGGCTTCCCGTGTCGGTCGTGCTCCGGGGACTCCGCCCGGCCGGGGCCGGTCCCCACCCGCCCGTAGTCGCGCCGACCCCGTTGGGCATACTGTCGGCTGATCGCCTGATCACCGCGCCGCCGCCGTTCCGGGGCCGGCCGGGGAGCGGCGGTCTCCGGAGCGCGGGGAGTGGGGGATTGCTGTGGGGCTGATGGACCGCATCCGCGGTGAGTTCATCGACATCATCGAGTGGACCGACGACGGCCGGGACACCATCGTGTGGCGCTTTCCGCGCTACGGCAACGAGATCAAGATGGGCGCCCGGCTCGTGGTGCGCGAGTCGCAGGTGGCCGTCTTCGTCAACGAGGGGCGGCTGGCCGACGTCTACCCGCCCGGCACGTACACCCTCTCGACCCAGAACATGCCGGTCCTGTCCACGCTGAAGGGCTGGAAGCACGGGTTCGAGTCGCCGTTCAAGGCCGAGGTCTACTTCGTCACCACCCGGCAGTTCACCGACTTCAAGTGGGGCACCCAGAACCCGGTGATCCTGCGGGACGCCGAGTTCGGCATGGTCCGGGTGCGCGCCTTCGGCACCTTCGCCGCCCAGGTGGTGGACGCCGCCGCACTGCTGCGCGAACTGGTCGGCACCGACCCGCAGTTCCGCACCGAGGAGGTCGGCGAGCACCTGCGGCAGCTGATCGTCTCCAAGCTGGGCTCCGCGCTGGGTTCGTCGGGCGTGCCCCTGCTGGACCTCGCCGCCCGGCAGGACGGCATCGGGCAGCAGCTGGCCAAGGCGCTGACCCTGGAGCTGGCCTCGACCGGCATCGCCATCCCCCGCTTCTACATCGAGAACATCAGCGTCCCGCCGGAGGTCGAGGCGGCGATCGACACCCGCTCCCGGATGACGATCACCGGCAATCTGGACGACTACGCCAAGCTCCAGGCGGCCGACGCGATTCCGATCGCCGCCGCCAACCCCGGTACCGGCGGCGACGCCCTCGGGCTGGGCGTGGGCATGGCGCTGGGCCAGCGGATCGTGCAGAGCACGTCCGGTACGGCGGCTCCCCCGGTCCCGGTGACGCAGGCCCCGGCGCAGCCCGCACCCGCCCCCGCCGACGTCCCGCCGCCGCTGCCCACCGCACCGCGCTGGTTCATCGCCGTCGGCGGACAGCAGCAGGGCCCGTACGACGAGAGCGCGCTGGCCGGGCAGGTGGCGACCGGCAATCTGACCCGTACGACGCTGGTCTGGCGCAGCGGGCAGGCCGCCTGGCAGCCCGCGGACCAGGTCCCGGAGCTGGCGTCGCTGCTCGCCGACGTCCCGCCGCCGCTGCCCCCGCAGGGCTGAGATCCGCCCTCCGGAAACCTCCCGGCACCAGGGCACAAGGAGAAGTGAGTTGACGGATCAGGATGTCGCGCCGGCGCCCGACCGGGCGTTCCAGTGCGAGGCGTGCGGCGGGGTCAGCGAGTACGCGCCCGGGACGTACGCGCTGCGCTGCCCGTACTGCGAGCACGAGCAGGACATCACGCCGGTACCGCGGCAGGTGACCGAGCACCCGATCGAGGAGCTGGCCGCGCTGCCCCGCCGGGCATCCGCGCCGGGCCGGGTGAAGGTGTACGCCTGCCCCGGCTGCCATGCGGTGACCGAGAGCGACACGCTCAGCGACAAGTGCCCGTTCTGCGCCACCCCGCTGGTCGCGGACGCCTCCGCCACCGAGCGCGTGGTACCCGAGGCGGTACTGCCCTTCGGGGTGGGCCGCGAGCAGGCCCGTGACGCGCTGGCGCAGTGGACCAGATCCCGCTGGTTCGCGCCCGACGAGCTGAAGAAGGTCACCGAGGCGGAGACCTTCCGGGGCAGCTATCTGCCGCACTGGACGTACGACGCCGAGACCACCACCCGGTACACCGGCGAACGCGGCGAGTACTACTGGGTGGAGGAGAAGGACTCCGAGGGCAACACCCGGCGGGTGCGGCACACCCGCTGGCACCGCAGGTCCGGAACGGTCGGCCGGTTCTTCGACGACGTGCTGGTGCCCGGCAGCGGCCAGGTGCCGGAGAAGGAACTGGACAAGCTGGCCCCCTGGCCGCTGGAGGAGACGGTTCCCTACCAGGAGGAGTACCTGGCGGGCTTCCGTACCGTCCGGTACGACGTCGAGCCGGAGGCCGGCCTGGAGTCGGCGAAGGCGCGGATGGCGCCGGTGATCCGCGCCGACTGCCGGCGGGACATCGGCGGCGACGAGCAGCGGGTGCACTCGATGTCCACCTCCTACAGCGGCCTCACCTACAAACTGGTGCTGCTGCCCGTCTGGTTCCTGACCTACCTCCACGCCGGCAAGGCGTGGCCGGTGATGGTCAACGCCCGTACCGGCGAGGTCATCGGCGAACGGCCGTACAGCGCGGTGAAGATCACCCTGGCATCGGTGGGCGGCGCGCTGCTGATCGCCCTGGTGGTGCTGCTCGTGGTGATGCTGCGCAACTGAGGACGCCGGCGGCGGCCGGGCTCCGGACGGGCGGGCACTGATCGGAGCCGGGCCGGGTGCGCTGCTCGGGGTCACCGACATCGACGGCTCCCGGCCCCGGTCCGGGCGCTACACGCAGGTCGGCCCGCCCCAGCCTGCCGGGCTGACAGCCCTCGTGCGGCTAGCGCACCAGACAGGGCCGCCTGGCGTCGAAGGTCCAGCCGTCCACGAGGTAGCGCATCCCGGTCGCGTCGTCCCGGCCCGCGCCGAGGTTCCGCTCCTCGTGAAGGGCGTGGGCCGCGAGCAGCCGGTCCTGGTCGAGGCGGATGCCGAGCCCCGGGGCGTCGGTGACGGCGACCTCGCCGTCGACGATCCTCGGGGGCGCCACGGTGAGGCGCTCCCGGCCCTCCTGCCAGATCCAGTGGGTGTCCAGGGCGTTGTAGTCGCCGGGGGCAGCGGCGCCGCAGTGGGCCATCATGGCCAGGGAGATGTCGAAGTGGTTGTTGGAGTGGCATCCCCAGGTCAGCCCCATCTCGTGGCAGAGCTGTGCCACCCGTACCGAACCGCTCAGGGTCCAGAAGTGCGGATCCGCGAGCGGGATGGAGACCGACTGCAGGGCCAGGGCGTGGGTGAGCTGCCGCCAGTCGGTGGCGATCATGTTGGTCGCGGTGGGCAGTCCGGTGGCCCGGCGGAACTCGGCGAGGATCTCCCGCCCGGAGTAGCCGCCCTCGGCCCCGCAGGGGTCCTCGGCATACGCGAGGGTGCCGAGCAGCGGCCGGCACAGCTCGACGGCCTCCCGCAGGGACCAGGCGCCGTTGGGGTCGAGGGTGATCCGGGCCTCGGGGAAGCGTTCCTTCAGCGCCTGTACGGCCTTGACCTCCTCGGCGCCCGCCAGGACCCCGCCCTTGAGCTTGAAGTCCCGGAAGCCGTAGTGGTCGTAGGCCGCCTCCGCCTGCCGGACGATCGACTCCGGGGTCAGGGCCTCCTCCCGGCGGATGCGGTACCAGTCCACGTCGGCGTCGGGTTCGCGGAGGTAGTCCAGGTCGGTGCGGTCGGGGTCGCCGACGTGGAAGAGGTAGCCGAGGACGCGTACCGAGTCGCGCTGCTTGCCGTCGCCGAGCAGGGCGGCGACAGGTACCTCCAGGTGCTGGCCGAGCAGGTCGAGGAGGGCGGACTCGACGGCGGTGACGGCGTGCACGGTCGTCCGCAGGTCGAAGGTCTGCTCGCCGCGGCCCCCGGCGTCCCGGCCGCCGAACGCCTCCCCCATGGCCCGCAACACCCGTTTGTGGTCACCCAGCCGCGCGCCGACGACCAGGGACTCGGCATCCCGCAGCGTTCGGGTGATCGCCTCCCCGCCGGGCACCTCACCGAGCCCCGTCCGGCCCTCGGAGTCCTCGACGACCAGGACGTTGCGGGTGAAGAACGGGGCATGGGCACCGGAGAGGTTGAGCAGCATGGAGTCCCGGCCCGCCACCGGGTACACGGAGAAGCGGGTGACGACGGGCTGGCTCATGGGGAACGTCCTTACCGGAGAGGGGCTTGCACACCACGGCCACGCCGACGGCCATGAGTGGAGGCGTGCCGGTTCCCCTGGTGAACCGGGCGCCACATCCATGTCCATGAATGATGCCCGTGTACAGAGACTACGTCTACATACGGAGACGGAGGCTTGGCACCCCGGCTGGCGGAGTCCACGGCGCTGTGCGGCGGGGCTCCTACCGGCCGCCCGGCGTGACCAGTCCCGTCTCGTAGGCGACGACCACCGCCTGGGCGCGGTCGCGCAGGGAGAGTTTGCCGAGGACGCGGGAGACATGGGTCTTGACGGTGGCCTCGGAGAGGTGGAGGCGGGCGGCGAGTTCGGCGTTGGACAGCCCCTGGGCGAGCAGGCGCAGGACGTCGAGTTCGCGCGGGGTGAGCTGGCCGAGGTCGCGATGGAGTGCGGCGCTGTCGGCGCCGACGCGGGCGAAGCGTTCGACGAGGCGGCGGGTGATGGCGGGCGCCAGCAGCGCGTCACCGTCCCTGACCGTGCGGACCGCGGCCGTCAGGTGCTCGGGGGTGACGTCCTTGAGCAGGAAGCCGCTGGCTCCGGCGGACAGCGCCGCGTACACGTACCGGTCGAGGTCGAAGGTGGTCAGCATCAGGATCCGGGGCGGCTCAGGGGTGGCGAGGATCCGGCGGGCCGCCTCCAGGCCGTCCAGCTCGGGCATCCGGATGTCCATCAGGACGACGTCGGGCCGGGTACGCCGGACCGCGTCCAGGGCCTGGTGGCCGTCGGTGGCCTCGGCGACCACCTCGATGCCGTCGGCGGTGAGGATCAGCCGGAAGCCGGTGCGCACCAGAGCCTGGTCGTCCACGACGACGACCCGTGGCGGACTCACCGATGAACTCACGCGCTCTCCAGGGGAATCAGGGCGCGGACCCGGTAACCGCCCAGCGGTAGCGGTCCGTCGCTCAGGGTGCCGTCGTGCACGGCGAGCCGCTCACGCAGCCCGATCAGGCCGCGCCCGTTGCCCGTGGCGGCGCCCGGTCCGCGGGTGCCGCCGGAGTCGGTGACCTCGACCCGCAGTTCGTCGTCGCCGTACTCGACGCGCACGCTCGCCTTCGCACCGGCCGCGTGCTTCAGGGCGTTGGTCAGCGCCTCCTGCACCACCCGGTAGGCGGTCAGCTCCACGCCACCGGGCAGCGGCCGGACCGTCCCGGACACCGTGAGCTCGACGGGCGTTCCGGTGTCGCGGGTGCGGTCGATCAGCGGTCCGAGCCGGTCGAGGCCCGGCTGCGGATCGAGGGCCGCCGCGCCGGGATCGTCCATGGTGAGCAGTCCCATCACCTGCCGCAGCTCCCCCATCGCCGTACGCCCGCCCGCCTCCACCGCCAGCAGCGCCTCGCGCGCCTGCTCGGGCGAGCTGTCCATGATCTTCCGGGCGGCCCCGGCCTGGATGACCATCACGCTGACGTTGTGGGTCACGACATCGTGCAACTCCCGGGCGATCCTGGCCCGTTCGTGCTCCACGGCCCGGCGCGTCTCCTCCGCCCGCCGCCGCTCCAGCTCCGCCAGCCGGGCCCGGCTCTCTTCGGCCCGGACCTTCCAGGTGCGCAGTCCGAGGGTGGCCAGGACCAGCGGGGCGGAGATCATCAGCGGCACGTACTGGGTGGGAACGGTGGGCTCGACGCCGAACGGGGTGTGCGGCACCGATCTGCCGATGGTGAGGCTGAGCAGCACGGCGGACGCGAGCGAGGCCCTCGCCGCCGCCCGGTAACGGCTGTAGGCGGCGGCGCTGTAGGCGGCGACGACACAGGCGTAGAAGGTGAGCCGGGTGACGTCACCCGGGGTGGCCGCGTTCGCCGCCAGCACGATCCAGAGCACGGCCAGTGGGTGGCGGCGGCGCCAGACGAGCGGCACGGAAGCCAGGAACGCCAGGCAGATCAGACCCACCGTGCTGTGCCGCCCGGTCGGGTCGTCCGGGTCCACCGCGTACTGGACCTCGCAGACGAGGACGAGCAGGGCGAGGGCGGCGTCGAAGAGCCGCCCGCGCACGGTGGGTTCGGGCACGGGACCGCTCGGCTCCGCCAGTGCGCGCAGTCGTACCAGCGGGCCGGGCGCCCAGGTCGTCGTCATCCTCCTATTCTCGGCACCCCCCAGGGCCCCTGGCATCCCTCCCCGGACTACATCTCGCGGATGACCCCGCCGCCGCTACCTCCGACGCGGTACGGCGATTACGCCCCGCGCCCGTCGTGCCCGGCGCGGCCCGTTCCCTAGCGTCGGCGGCCACCGAGGGACGGAGACCCACCGATGACGACACCGCTGATCGAACTGCGGGGCGTGACCAGGCGCTACGACGCCGGACCGGCCGCGCTGCTGGACGTGACCCTGACCGTGGCACCCGGGGAGGCCGTCGCGGTGCTGGGGCCTTCCGGCAGCGGCAAGTCGACGCTGCTGAACCTGATCGCCGGCCTGGACCGTCCTGAGGAGGGCACGGTGACCGTGGACGGCGTCCGGGTGGACCGGCTGGGCGAGGCGGGCGCGGCCCGTTACCGGCGGACCAGGGTCGGGATGGTGTTCCAGTTCTTCAACCTGCTGGACGACCTGACCGTCGCCGACAACGTCGTGCTGGCCGCCCGACTCGCCGGAACGGGACGGCGGGAGGCCGCCCGCCGGGCGGCGGAGCTGCTCGAAGCGCTGGGCATCGCGGCGCATGCGACCGCCTACCCGGGCCGGCTCTCCGGCGGCCAGCGGCAACGCGTCGCCGTGGCCCGGGCGTTGATGAACCGGCCCGCGCTGCTGCTGGCCGACGAGCCGACCGGTGCGCTGGACTCCGCGTCCGGCGCGGACGTCAGCCGTCTCCTGAGGGAACTCAACGCCGACGGCCAGACCCTGGTCCTGGTCACCCACGACCACGATCTGGCCAGGGCGTGCACCCGGCGCACCGTACACCTCGCCGACGGCCGGATCAGCACCGACGTCAGGACGGAGGCGGTCCGATGAGCGCCCTGGTCCGGGTCGTGCGGTCGGGCATGGCCCGGCGCCGTACCCAGACGCTGGTCATCGCCCTGGCCGCGCTGCTGGCGGTGACGGCGTCCGTGCTGGCCGGTGCGCTGCTGGTGGCCTCCCGCGCGCCTTTCGACAAGGCGTTCGGGAAGCAGCACGGGTCCCAGCTCACCGCGCAGTTCGACGCGCACCGGGCCAGCCCGGCCCAACTCGCGTCCGCCGCACACGCGTCCGGGGTGACGGGGTCGTCCGGTCCGTTCCCGACGGCGACCGCCACGCCGGACGGCGCGGGCGCGCTGTCGGTCGTCGGTCGGGCCGGACCCGGCGGGGCGGTGGACCGGCTCACCGTGACCGCGGGCCGGTGGGCGCGGCGGACCGGCGAGATCGTGCTCGCGACGGACCCGGACGGACCGCCCGTACGGCTCGGGCAACGGCTGGACTTCCCGGACCTGCCCGGCAGTCCGACGCTCACCGTGGTGGGCACGGCCCGCTCGGTCAGCCGTACCGCCGACGCGTGGGTGGTGCCGGCGCAGATCGCCGGGCTCACCGCGTCCGGTCGTGCCGACGGCTATCAGGTGCTGTACCGCTTCGCCCACGCCGCCACCGAGGCGCAGGTGGCCCGGGACCGTGCGGCGGTGGCGGCGGCCGTACCGGCGGGAGCGCTCTCGGGCGCCCGGTCCTGGCTCGCCGTACGGCAGTTCGCGACCCGCGAGACCGCCCTGTACGTGCCGTTCCTCGTCGCCTTCGGGGTGCTGGGGCTGGTGATGTCGGCGCTGGTCGTCGGGAACGTGGTGGCCGGCGCGGTGGGCACCGGGCTGCGGCGGATCGGCGTCCTCAAGGCGGTCGGCTGCACTCCGGGGCAGGTCGTCCGGGCATATGTGGCGCAGGCGCTCGTGCCCGCCGGGATCGGCACCGGGCTGGGCCTGGCCGCCGGGCACCTGCTCGCCACCCCGCTACTGGCGGACACCTCGGCCGTGTACGGGTCGGTCGGGCTCGGGGTCTCCGCCGGGGTCGATCTGGCGGTCGTGGGCGGGGTGCTGGGCGTGGTGGCCGGCACGGCGTGGCTCAGCGCCTGGCGGGCCGGCCGGCTGCGCACGGTCGACGCGCTGGCCGTGGGCCGCACGCCGGCGGCGGGCCGGGGCCGTACGGCGGCACGGCTGGCCGCGCGGCTGCCGGTACCGCGGGCGGTGGGCCTCGGCCTGGTCCGGCCCTTCCACCGGCCCGCCCGCGCCGCCTCGATGGTCGCGGCGGTCGTCTTCGGCACGGCGGCGGTCACCTTCGCCGTCGGGATGGCCGCGTCCCTGGGCGAGGTGATCGCGGCCAAGAACCACAACGCGGCCGACGTGACCGTGACCGCCCGGCAGCCGGGAGGTCCGGGGCGCGTGCCGCCGGGCAGCACACGGGTGACGGCGGACGAGGCCGCCGCCGTGCGGGCCGCGATCGCCGCCCAGCCGGGCACCCGCGACCAGTACGGCAGCGTCACGGCCGAGGCGAAGGTCGCCGGGGTGACGGGGGACGTGCCGGTGTTCGCCTACGACGGCGACGCCTCCTGGGGCGGGTTCACCATGGTCTCCGGCCGATGGATCCACGCGGCGGGCGAGGCGGTCGTACCGGCCCCGTTCCTGACCGCGAGCGGAGCCGAGGTGGGCGGCACGGTCACGGTCACGGTGAACGGCACGCCGGTGCGGATTCGGATCGTCGGCGAGGTCTTCGACATCGGCCAGCAGGGCATGCGGGTCTTCACCGACCTGGCCACCCTGCGGACGGCCGCGCCGGACCTGCACCCGTCCGACCACGCGGTGCGGCTCGTCCCGGGCACCGACGCCGACGCGTACCTGGCTCACCTCGACGCGGCGCTCGAGCCGTTCGACGTCACGGCCACCGACTCCAAGTCGGTCAACGGCAGCGACGGCGTGGTCGCTCTCGACACGCTGGCGGCCACGCTCACCCTGATCCTGGTGGCGGTGGCCGGACTCGGGGTGCTGGGCGGGGTCGTGCTCGACACCCATGAGCGCATCCGGGACCTGGGCATCCACAAGACGCTCGGGATGACACCCCGGCAGACGGTGACGCTGGTGATCGCCTCGGTCGTGCTGCCGGGGCTGGCGGGCGGGGCGCTGGGGGTCCCGCTGGGTCTCGCCGTGCACCGTACGGTCATGCCCGCCATGGGTGACAGCGCCGGACTGCGCCTGCCGGACGTGGTCCTGGACGTCTACCGGACACCGGAACTGCTCCTCCTCGCCCTGGGCGGCACGGTGATCGCGGTCTTCGGCGCGCTGCTCCCGGCGGGCTGGGCGGCCCGGGTCCGTACGGCGACGGCGCTGCGCACCGAGTAGTCAACGACCGCTTCTGGACCGGTCGGTGACGAGAGGTGAGACTGGGGGAATCCGACACCCCGGCCCCAGGAGGGTGACCATGGAAGACCGGCCAGCGCCGCCACGTGTCGAGCTGACCCCGCAGGCCGCCGAGCTGGTGCGCCGGCTCCGCACCGAGCACGGCCCGCTGATGTTCCACCAGTCCGGCGGCTGCTGCGACGGCAGCGCGCCGATGTGCTACCCCGACGGCGAGTTCCGCACCGGCGGCTCCGACGTGCTGCTGGCCGAGCTGGCGGTGGACGGCGTCAAGGAGCCGGTCACCTTCTGGATGTCCCGGAGCCAGTACGAGGTGTGGAGCCACACCCGGCTGATCGTGGACGTGGTCCCCGGACGGGGCAGCGGATTCTCGCTGGAGGCACCCGAGGGGGTGCGTTTCCTCACCCGTTCTCGCGTAGTCGACGTCTAGCGGCCCCGCCGGTCACTCCCGTCTGCTGCACTTCCCTGAGTCCTGAGGTACTTGACGAGACATCAGGGGGTGCGGTGACGCATCGTCAGAGACGCTACGCAGCAACGACCCGAACTCTGTTCACCCTTCTCACGACGTCCGGCGTGCTGGCCGGTGCGGCCCTCGCGGGGGCGGCACCGGCCGGCGCCGTGTCGGACACCGGACGGATCGCGTCCGGCGTCACCTACCGGCAGTTCGACGTGCCGGCGGCCAAGGGCACGGTCCACGCCCATCTGCTGACCGTCGACCTGACCGATCCGCACGTCCGGGTGGACCTCCTCGACCCCGGCGCGGTGGCCGCCCGGTCGCCGGTGTCCACGATGGCGGACACGGCGGGCGCGGTCGCGGGCGTGAACGGCGACTTCTTCAACATCACGGAGACCCAGCACCCGGGCGTCGAGGCGACCGGCGCGAGCGTCGGCCCGGCGATCGCCCACGGCCGGGTGCTCAAGGCGGCGGTGCCGACGGCCCAGCGGTTCGGCCCCTCGCTGCCGCCCGGCACCGACACCACCGACGTGCTCGGCGTCGGCGTGGACCGCCGGGCCCGGCTGGACCGGCTGACGCTCACCGGCACCGTCCGCACCCCCGGCGGGAACCTCGCGCTGCGCGGGCTCAACCAGTACGCGCTGGCGCAGGACTCCGTCGGCGCCTACACCGCCGCCTGGGGCTCGGCCTCCCGCAAGCGCGCCACCTGCGGCTCGGACACCAGCCGGGCGGCCGGCTGCAGCACGGACACCTACGAGGTGCGGATCCGCGGCGGCAGGGTCGTCGCCACCGCCGACAGCCCGGGCAGCGGTGCCATCGCGGCGGGTACGACGGTCCTGCTGGGCCGGGAGGCCGGCGCGGACAAGCTGCGCGAGCTCACCAAGGGCGAACGGGTCACCGTGCGCAGGCAGATGGTGGCGTCCGCCTCCAAGGTCCCCTACCGGTTCGCGGTCGGCGGCTACCCGGTGCTGCGCAACGGTGAACCGCCGGCCGGACTCGACGACACCACCACGGCGGTCCGCACCGCCGCCGGCTACACGAGCGGTGGACGCGAGCTCCTGCTGCTCGCGCTGGACGGCGCGGCGGCCTACCGCAGCGGCATGACCATCGCCGAAGTGGCCGACGAGATGCGGAGGTTGGGTGCGGCCGACGCGTTCAGCCTGGACGGCGGCGGCTCCACGACGCTGGTGGCCCGCTCCCCGGGCGACCGCACGGTGAGCGTGCTCAACCACCCGACCGAGAGCCCGGAACGCCCCGTGGCGAACGGGATCGGGGTCTTCTCGACACCCTGACCGGAAGCCACGGACCGAAAGCCCTGAGCCGGCGGCCTCCGACCGCCGGCTCAGGGCTTCAGACTGCTCACCAGGTCGGCGGTCGCGGTGAGCCCGCTGCTGATGGTGGGCGCCATGCTGGTGCTGGCCAGGTAGAAACCGAGCAGCATGCAGACCAGGGCGTGCGAGATCTTCAGCCCGCCCTGGCGCATGAAGAGCACCGCCAGGAACAGAAGCAGCAGCACCACAGAGATGGAAACGGCCATCGCGAACCTCCTCCGCCACGCCCGTTTCGGGGCGTTCGGCCGCAAGTGTGGCGTAGCGGAGGGGAGGCCCGTGCGGTCGACACGTCCCCCGATCGGGTGGTGTTACGACGCCCGGTGGGTGTCCAGGAAGTTCTCCAGGCCTGCCAGGTCGTCGGTGTTGAAGTAGTCGACGTCGGCGGCGAGCAGCTCGCTCCACAGCGCGTCGCGGGCGGCCCCGGCCACGTCGGGGGTGTTCCAGAAACGCACCGTCTGGCCGCGGTCGTGCGCCTGGCCGACGATGGCGCGCAGCTTCTGCCGCTCGGCCTCGGGGAACGCGCCCTCCCCGAGCCAGCTGAAGTTGAGCTGCCAGTTGTCGCTGATCAGCGGGACGAAGGAGGCGGGCGCCGCGGTGCCCAGGTCGGTGAGCCGGCCGTCGTAGAAGGCCCGGCGCACGGCCTGTGCCTCCATCGGCGTACGCGCGGCACGGTCACCGGAGATGACGTTGGTGACGGCACCGGGGGTGACGCGGCCGTGGGCGTACGTCGTGAACAGGTGCCGGTAGCGCCGCAGATGCCGGTCGAGTTCGAGGTACGTGGACGATCCCTCGGTCTTGATGTCGATGAGCAGCTGCAGCGGCTGACGCCGACCCCGGTACACGAAACCGTGGTTGGCCTTCACGATCCGGGCCAGCGGGTCGAGGTAGAGGGACTCCAGGGTGCGGCTCGGGTCGAGGTCGTCCTCGGTGTGGCCGATGAGGAGCTGGTCACCGACGAGGAAGATGTCGGCCTCGACACTGCCGAAGCGGTGGTCGAGGGCGTCGAAGAGGGGGTGGGTGTGCTCGTAGTCGTTGTGGGCGTGGGCACGCCACAGCGGACGCGGTCCGCGGTGACCGCCGCCCGCCCAGGCCTGCGCGCCGGGCAGCGCGACGGCACCCGCGAGGGCGGCGCCGAGGGTGGTGAGGGCTCTGCGACGGGTGGTGAGGGCCATGTGCTCTGCCTCCCTTGTAGGGCCTTGAGGGACCGAAGGGAGTATGCGTTCGAGCAGAGCCCAATTGGTGCGTCTGCGCAGGGATTTGGCTGGACTGCCACCCCCGGTTCATTTCATGCGGGCCGCAGTGAAGGCGCCCCGTGAGGGGGGCGGGGCTGTATCGAACATGCGGCTCCGCCGCGTGTGCCGACCAGCCCCCACGCACCCACACCGAACAGCCGCTGGATCACGGCCCCTGAAGATCGACCAGTTCGGCCAAGGCTTCTCGGTGCGCCCCGGCCGTACCGAAGGCGATCGAATCGGCCTTGGCCCGCTTCAGATACAGATGGATCGGATGTTCCCAGGTCATCCCGATCCCCGCATGCAACTGCAGCGCCTCCTCGGCCGCGTGTACGGCCACCGGCCCCGCATAGGCCTGCGCAACGGCCACCAGCACATCGGCGTCCCCGCCGGAGGCCAGCGCATCGGCGGCCCCCCGAGCGGCAGCCCGAAGGTTCACGACCTCCAGCCACAGCTGCGCGAGCCGGTGCTTGAGCGCCTGGAACCCGCCCACCGGCCGGTTGAACTGCTTGCGTTCCTTGAGGTACCGCACGGTCTCGGTCAGCGCCCACTCGGCGAGACCGAACTGCTCGGAGGCCAGCAGCCCGGCCCCGGCCCGCAGCGCGCGCCGCACGGCGGGCTCGGCGTCGCCCACCCGGCGTCCGACGGCCCCGTCGAGGGTCACCGAGGCGAGCGGCCGGGTCAGGTCGAAGGACACCTGCGGGGTGACGGTGACCGCCGCCGCCTCGACGGCGTACAGCCCCCCGTCGTCCCCCGGCACCAGCAGCACGTCCGCGGCGACCGCATCCGCGATCCCGGTCAGCTCACCGTGCAGCCGGCCCTGTTCGACGTGTACGGCCTTGAAGTCGGCCCCCGGAGCGACATGCAGCCCCACGGCCAGCGCACCGATCGTCCGCCCGGACGCCAGCTTCCCGAGCAGTTCCTCGTCGCCGCAGGCGAGCAGCGCTTCCGTGGCCACCACCGCACTGCTCAGATACGGCACGGGCGCCACGGCCCGCCCCAACTCCTCAAGGACGACGGCGGCTTCACGGTGCGAGCCGCCCTGGCCGCCCTGCTTCTCCGGCACCAGCAGTCCGGCGAGGCCCATGCCCTCGGTGAGGGCCTTCCAGGCCGCCAGGTCGTGCGGGGCGTCCGTCTCGGTGCGGGCGATGACGCCCGGCGCGTCGCAGTGGTCGGCCAGCAGGTCCCGCACCGCGGCCCGCAGCGCCTCTTCCTCCTCCGAGTACAGCAGGTCGGGCTGTGTGCTCATCGGGCGAGGTCCTTCCACGCGACGTCCTTGTCGGTGCGCGGCTCGGCCGGCAGGCCCAGCACGCGCTCGGCGACGATGTTCAGCAGGACCTCGCTGGTCCCGCCCTCGATGCTGTTGCCCTTGGCGCGGAGGTAGCGGTACCCGGCGTCCCGGCCGACGAAGTCCACCAGTTCGGGCCGGCGCAGGGTCCAGTCGTCGTACAACAGGCCTTCCTCGCCGCGCAGTTCCACCTCCAGGCCGCTGAGCTCCTGGTTGAGGCGGGCGAAGGCGAGTTTCATGCCGGCGCCCTCGGGGCCGGGCTGTCCGGCGACGAGCTGCTGGCGCAGCCGCTCGGCGGTGAGCCGGGCGACCTCGGTCTCGACCCAGAGCTTCAGCAGCCGCTGGTGCAGGTCGTGGGTGCGCAGCTCGGGGCGTTCACGCCAGGTCTTCGCGACCGGGCCGATCATGCCGCCCTCGCGGGGCAGCCGCATACCGCCGATGGCGACGCGCTCGTTGTTCAGCGTGGTCTGCGCGACCCGCCAGCCGTCACCGGTCCCGCCGAGGCGGCGGGAGTCCGGGATGCGGACGTCGGTGAGGAAGACCTCGTTGAACTCGGCCTCGCCGGTGATCTGCCGCAGCGGCCGGACGTCCACGCCCGGGTCGGTCATGTCGCAGATGAAGTAGGTGATGCCGGCGTGCTTGGGCACGTTCGGGTCGGTGCGGGCGATCAGGATGGCCCAGCGGGCGTTGTGGGCGCCGGACGTCCACACCTTCTGCCCGTTGACGATCCACTGGTCGCCCTCACGGACGGCGCGGGTGCCGAGCGCGGCCAGGTCGGAGCCGGCGCCGGGCTCGCTGAACAGCTGGCACCAGACCTCCTCGCCGATCCACAGCGGCCGAAGGTAGCGCTGCTTCTGCTCCTCGGTGCCGTACTTGAGGATGGTCGGCGCGGCCATGCCGAGTCCGATGCCGTTGCGGCGCGAGTCGTTGTCGGGGGCGCCGCCGGCCTCCAGTTCGGCGTCCACGACGACCTGGAGGGAGCGCGGGGCGCCGAGGCCGCCGAGGCCCTCCGGGTAGTGCACCCAGGCGAGTCCGGCGTCGAAGCGGGCCTTGAGGAAGTCCAGCCGGTCCGTCGTGGCGGGCGGGTGCGCGGCCAGCAACTCGGCTGTACGGCGCTGGAGTTCGGCGGTGTCGGTCATTCCCCGGCTCCCTTCGGTACGACGGTGACCCGGCCGGTGGTGACGCCGTCACCGACGCGCTGCACGGCCGCCGCGGCCCCGGACAGCGGGACCCGCTCGCTGACCAGCGGCCTGACGGCCCCCTTGGCGGCCAGCTCGGTGAGTTGCCGGTGGCACTCCAGGATCAGCTTGGGGTTCTTGGTGGCGTACAGGCCCCAGTGCAGGCCCAGGATGGAGTAGTTCTTCACCAGGGCGTGGTTGAGCGCCGGGCTCGGGATGGTGCCGCTGGCGAAGCCCACGACGACGATCCGGCCCTCGAAGGCGACGACCTTGGTCGACTGGGTGTACGCCTCGCCGCCGACCGGGTCGTAGACCACGTCGGCGCCCCGGCCGCCGGTGGCCTCCTTCACGGCGGCGACCACGTCCTCGGCGCGCCGGTCGACGACGACGTCACAGCCGAGCTCGCGGGCCACGGCCGCCTTGTCGGCGCCGCCCACCACACCGATCACCGTGGCCCCGGCCGCCTTGCCGAGCTGTACGGCCGCGCTGCCGACCCCGCCGGCGGCGGCGTGCACCAGCAGCGTCTCGCCGGCCTGGAGCCCGGCCCGGCGGTGCAGTCCGAACCAGCCCGTCTGGTAGCCGATGTGCAGGGCGGCGGTCTCCGCGTCGTCCAGCGCGTCCGGCGCGGGCAGCAGGGCGGCGGCGTCCGCGACCGCGTACTCGGCGAAGCCGCCGTACGGCAGCACGGGGTTGGCGATCACCCGGCGCCCGTCCTCGGTCTCACCGCAGATCTCCACGCCGGGCGTGAACGGCAGCGGCGGGCGCACCTGGTAGTGGCCCCGGCACATCAGCACGTCGGGGAAGTTGATGTTGGCGGCACGCACCTTGAGCAGGACCTGACCGTCGCCGGGCGTGGGCCGCTCCACCTCCTCGAGCCGCATCACCTCGCTCGGCTCGCCGTTCTCGTGCACTTGCCATGCCTGCATGCGGTGCCTCCACAGACTGCTTCGTCGGGGTCCATCGCATACTAAGCGGTCGCTTGCCGCTGAGGGAACAGCCGGCGGTACGCCGGACGCGTCACGCCGTACTTCTCGGCCGTGCTCGCACATGCATCCGCTCCCCCTGCGGCCCGAACAGGCTGAGGAACTCCACCGGCCCCTCCCCCGTCGACCCGAACCAGTGCGGCACCCGGGTGTCGAACTCGGCCGCCTCCCCCGCCGCCAGGACGACGTCGTGCTCGCCGAGCACCAGCCGCAGCTTCCCGGACAGCACGTACAACCACTCGTAGCCCTCATGGGTACGCGGCTCGGGATCGGGTTTCCGCTTCGGTTCGACCACCTTGAAGGCCTGCAGGCCGCCGGGCTGCCGGGTCAGCGGCCAGAAGGTGCGGCCGTACCGCTCCATCGGCTTGGTCCGCACCCGGGGATCACCGACGGGCGGGGCACCGACCAGTTCGTCCAGGGGCACCTGGTGGGCCTGTGCGATCGGCAGCAGCAGCTCCAGGCTGGGCTTGCGCAGCCCCGCCTCCAGCCGGGAGAGGGTGCTGACCGAGATGCCGGTGGTCTCGGAGAGGGCGGCGAGCGTGACCTCCCGCTCCTTGCGGAGCTTGCGCAGCCGGGGGCCCACTCCCGCGAGAACGTCGTCCGTAGTCATGGACGTATTGCAGTTTCGGCAAAGAGGTTTGTCAATCCGGACACGGGTGCGCGACCGTCGCCGACGGAGGTGGTCACCATGACCGATACGTACGAAGTGGTCGTCGTCGGCGGCGGTGCGGCAGGGCTGTCCGCCGCGCTGGTCCTGGGCCGGGCCCGGCGCCGCACCCTGGTCGTCGACGCGGGCGAGCCGCGTAACGCCCCCGCCGCCCATATGCAGGGCTTCCTGTCCCGGGACGGCATGCCGCCCGGGGAGTTCCTGGCCGCCGGCCGCGAGGAGATCGCGCGGTACGGCGTGGAGCTGGTCCGGGACCGGGCGGTGGAGGCGTCCAGGGACGGCGACTTCACGGTGTCGCTGGCGAGCGGCCGCCAGGTCCGGGCCCGGCAGCTGGTGGTCGCCACCGGCCTGAAGGACGAGCTGCCGCCGGTGCCCGGAGTGGCCGAGCGGTTCGGCCGGGATGTGCTGCACTGCCCGTACTGCCATGGCTGGGAGGTCCGCGACCAGGCCTTCGGTGTACTGGCCACCACCCCGATGAGCGTGCACCAGGCGCTGATGGTCACCCAGTGGTCCAAGGACGTGACGCTGTTCCTGCACCAGCTCGCCGGGACCGAGCTGTCCGACGACGACCTGCGGCGGCTGGCCGCGGCCGGGGTCCGGGTGGTGCCCGGCGAGGTCGCGGGGCTGCGCGTCGAGGACGACCGGCTCACCGGCGTACGGCTCTCGGACGGCGGCGTGCACGCGCGGGAGGCCCTGTTCGTCGCCCCGCGCCCGGTCCCGCGGAACGACCTGCTGGTCGGGCTGGGCGCGGAGCTGGCGCAGACCCCCTTCGGCGCCTACCCGGTGATCGACGAGCGGGGGCAGACGACCGTGCCGGGGTTGTGGGCGGCGGGCAACGCGAGCGGCTTCGCCGAGCAGGTGGTCAACGCGGCCAGCCGGGGCTACCGCGCCGGCGCGGCGATCAACGGCGAGCTGCTCTTCGCGGACCTGGACGCCGCCGTGCGGGTGTAGTCCGGAGCCGGCCGTTGCACCATGGCTGCATGCTGCTGACCCGGCTCGCCGAAGTGTCCCGGGAGGTCGCCGCCACCGCGGCCCGGTCCCGCAAGACCGCACTGCTCGCCGACCTCTTCCGGGAGACGGCCCCGGACGACGTACCGGTCGTCATCCCCTATCTGGCGGGCCGTCTCCCGCAGGGCCGCCTCGGCGTCGGCTGGAAGGTGCTGAGCCGACCGGTCCCGCCGGCCGCCGAGCCGTCCCTCACGGTCCGTGAGGTCGATACCCGGCTGACCGGGCTGGGCAAGGTCGCCGGGCCCGGTTCACAGGCCGAACGCGCCCGGATCGTGGGCGAGTTGATGGGCGCGGCGACCGCCGACGAGCAGCGCTTCCTGCTGGGGCTGATCACCGGTGAGGTACGGCAGGGCGCCCTGGACGCGGTGGCCGTGGAGGGGCTCGCGCAGGCGACCGGCGCCGACGCGGCCGACGTGCGCCGGGCGGTGATGCTCGCCGGGTCCCTCCAGGCGGTGGCCGAGGCCCTGCTCGCGGACGGCCCGCCGGCCCTGGCCCGCTTCCGGCTGACCGTCGGCCGCCCGGTGCTGCCCATGCTGGCGCACACCGCCTCCTCGGTCGCCGAGGCGGTCGGCAAGCTGGGCGCCTGTGTGGTCGAGGAGAAACTCGACGGCATCCGGGTCCAGGTCCACCGGGACGGGGACACCGTACGGGTCTTCACCCGCACCCTCGACGACATCACCGAACGGCTGCCCGAGGTGACGTCCGCGGCAGCAGAGCTGAGCGGCGACCGGTTCGTCCTGGACGGCGAGGTGATCTCCTTCGACGCCGACGGCCGCCCGCGCTCCTTCCAGGAGACGGCGGGCCGGGTCGGCTCCCGGACGGACGTGGCGAAGGCCGCCCGGGAAGTGCCGGTCTCCCCCGTCTTCTTCGACGCGCTCTCGGTCGGCGACCACGACCTCCTCGACCTCCCCTTCGCCGAACGGCACGCGGAACTGGCCCGGCTGGTCCCCGAGCCGATGCGGGTCCGCCGGGCGCTGGTGTCCGGGCCCGGCCGGACCGCGGCCGCCGAGGAGTTCCTGGCCGCCACCCTGGAACGCGGCCACGAGGGCGTGGTCGTCAAGGCCCTGGACGCCCCCTACAGCGCGGGCCGGCGCGGCGCCTCCTGGCTGAAGGTGAAGCCGGTGCACACCCTCGACCTGGTCGTCCTGGCCGCCGAGTGGGGGCACGGCCGCCGCACCGGCAGGCTCTCCAACCTCCACCTCGGCGCCCGCACCCCGGACGGCGGCTTCGCCATGCTCGGCAAGACCTTCAAGGGCATGACCGACGCGATGCTGGAGTGGCAGACCGCCCGGCTGAAAGAACTGGAGGTCTCGGACAACGGCTGGGTGGTGACCGTACGCCCCGAACTCGTCGTCGAGATCGCCTACGACGGCCTGCAGAGGTCCTCCCGCTACCCGGCCGGTGTGACCCTGCGGTTCGCCCGGGTCATCCGCTATCGCGAGGACAAGCGGCCGCAGGAGGCCGATACGGTGGAGACCCTGCTGGCCGCCCACCCGGAGGTACGGCGTTGACGGAGCCGAAGCGAAGCGCCGGACTGCTGTTGTTCCGGTACACCGAGCACGGCGTCGAGGTGTTGCTCGGCCATATGGGCGGGCCCTACTTCGCCAAGAAGGACGCGGGTGCGTGGAGCGTCCCCAAGGGCGAGTACGAGCCCGGTGAGACGGCCTGGGAGGCGGCCCGCCGGGAGTTCCAGGAGGAGCTGGGGCTGCCGCCGCCGGACGGCGAGGCGATCGCCCTCGGGGAAGTCCGACAGAGCAACGGCAAGATCGTCACGGTGTGGGCGATCGAGGCGGACCTGGATCCGGCCGCCCTGGACCCAGGGACCTTCACGATGGAGTGGCCGCCGCGCTCGGGCCGGGTCCAGGAGTTCCCCGAGCTGGACCGGGTGGCCTGGCTCGCACCCGACCGGGCCCGCGAGGTGATCGTCAAGGCGCAGGCGGCGTTTCTCGACCGGCTGGCGGAGCACACGGACTGAACAGCTGCGCACGCGTTGCGGTCGACCGGGACGCGCGCGAAGGTCGAAGCAAACCCGCTCCCAGGGAGGTCAGCCATGCCCATCGCGACGGTGAACCCGGCGACCGGCGAGACGCTCGAAACCTTCGAGGCCATGGACGAGGACGAACTCGAACGCCGGCTCGAACTGGCGGAGGCGACGTTCCGCACCTACCGCGCGAGCGCCTTCGCCGAGCGGGCCCGGCTGCTGCACCGGGCCGCCGACCTGCTGGACGCGGACCAGGACGACATCGCGCGCACCATGACCACCGAGATGGGCAAGCCGCTGGCGCAGGCCCGCGCGGAGGCCGCGAAGTGCGCGAAGGCGATGCGCTGGTACGCCGACCACGCGGAGGAGCTGCTGGCCGACGAGGAGCCGGCGGAGACGGACGTGAAGGAGTCGGGCGCGTCCCGGGTACGGGTGCGCTACCGCCCCATCGGGCCGGTGCTGGCCGTGATGCCGTGGAACTTCCCGCTCTGGCAGGTGATCCGGTTCGCCGCGCCGGCGCTGATGGCGGGCAATGTGGGCCTGCTCAAGCACGCGTCGAACGTGCCGCAGACCGCCCTGTATCTGGAGGACCTCTTCCACCGGGCGGGCTTCCCGGCGGGCTGCTTCCAGACCCTGCTGATCGGCTCCGGCGCGGTCGACGACATCCTGCGCGACGAGCGGGTGCGGGCCGCGACGCTCACCGGCAGCGAGCCCGCGGGGCGCGCGGTCGCCGCCACCGCCGGTGAGATGATCAAGAAGACGGTACTGGAACTGGGCGGCAGCGACCCCTACGTGGTGATGCCTTCGGCGGACATCGACCGCGCCGCACGGATCGCGGTGACCGCTCGGGTGCAGAACAACGGGCAGTCGTGCATCGCCGCGAAGCGGTTCATCGTGCACGCCGACGTGTACGACGCCTTCGCCGAGCGGTTCGTGGCGGGCATGCGGGCCCTGCGGACGGGCGACCCGATGGACGAGGGCACGGACGTCGGGCCGCTGTCGAGCGAACAGGGGCGGGCCGACCTGGAGGAACTCGTCGACGACGCGAAGCGGTCGGGTGCGCGGGTGCTGTGCGGCGGGCAGCGGCCGGAGGGGCCCGGCTGGTTCTACCCGCCGACCGTGCTCGCCGGGATCCACCGCGACATGCGCATCCACCGCGAGGAGGCGTTCGGGCCGGTGGCCACGCTCTACCGGGCCGCGGACCTGGACGAGGCGGTCCTCATCGCCAACGACTCCCCCTTCGGCCTGAGTTCGAACGTGTGGACGCGGGACGAGGCCGAGGTGGACCGGTTCGTACGGGATCTGGAGGCCGGTGGCGTGTTCGTCAACGGCATGACCGCCTCCCACCCGGCGTTTCCGTTCGGGGGCGTGAAGCGATCCGGATACGGGCGTGAGCTGTCCGGGCACGGAATCCGGGAGTTCTGCAACATCACCACCGTTTGGCAGGGTGCGTGAGGGTTGCGCGGCTACGATCCGGGTGTGAACCGGGAAGTGACTCTGCCTCTGATCGTCGACGACCGCGGGACCCTGCAGGTGACCGCCGCCGACGTGAGTAAGTTGTTGCGGACCATGGGCGGGCGGTGGGTCCGGCTGGTGGAGGCCGGGGAGAGCGGGCTGGACGAGGACACGGTGGCCGCGCTGACCATTGAGCTGGCCAAGCTTGCCGATCGGATCGACGTGGCTTGTATCGCCCACAGCAGTGGGCAGAACAGCTGAGTTGGCGGGTGCGGGTCGAGTGTGGCTTGTCGCGCCCACGCGGCGGTAGCCGCACATCGATGCAGCCCCGCGCCCTACAGGCAGGTCGGTTCAGCTGAGCGAGTTCCAGAACATCATTTCGTACGCCTGGAGTAGGCGCCCGTAGCCATACACCCGCTTCTCATCCAGCCGGCCGGTGCTCAGTCCCGCCGCCACCGCCGCCTCCGCCTGTTGGTCCAGGGCCGGAGCCGGTGTCGCGAAGAAGTCGAAGAACGCGCAGGCCTGGTCCGTGAAGCCGTAGTGGGCGCGGAGCCCCTCGGCGATGCGGGCGCAATACGTGCCCCAGGTGGCGAAGTTGGCCGTGATGGCCAGGACGGCGTCCGTCGGGGACGCGTTGAGGGCGAGCCAGGAGATGTACGCCGGGTACGCCTGGCAGCCCGGTAGGGGCTCGTACGCTTGCCTGCGCTGCTCATCCACTTCGCACGCCTCGGTGAACGCGCCCAGCCGCTCTGCCGCCAGTTCCTCGCCCTCGGCCAGCATGGTGAAGAACCCGGCGGCCTCCGGCTCCCCGGCGGCGCGCTGCGCCAGATGCACGAACGCGCGCCGGTCGGCGGGAATCACGTGGTGTTGTTCCAGGGCAAGTGCGGCGAGTGTCCCCAGGCTCGCCCGGCCGCTGGCGACGAGGGGGACCAATGGATTGGCGTTCGGGTCCGGGGCAAGCTCTGACCTGGTCGTTTTCAGCATTTCCGCGGCCGTGCCGGGCATCGCGTCCTCCTCGTCTGGATACCTCTGCGCTGATCCGACCCTGACACGGGGTCACCGGTTCGGAGTAGTCCGGCGAGAGATCATCGCCCTCACGGGTGATCGTGAGGGAACCACCTCCTGAGGTGAACCACCTCTCTGACCGGTCGGGCCCAAACCCGCCGGAAGGCTGAAAGCAGGCACGGTTCATGGCGACTTTGTGCAAACCCTCAGTGTCGGTCCCGGAGTACGTGATCACGATGGAGGAGACGCTGGAACTGGCGCGCTCCCACCACGAGAACCACCCGCAGCTGCCACTGGCGCTGAGACTGATCGAGAACACGGGCGTTCGCACCCGGCACATCGTGCAGCCGATCGAGGAAACCCTGAAGCACCCCGGCTTCGAGGAGCGCAACAAGCTCTACGAGGTCGAGGCCAAGGCCCGGGTCCCCGCAGTCATCCAACGAGCGCTCGACGACGCCGAGCTGCTCACCAGCGACATCGACGTGATCATCTACGTCTCGTGCACGGGCTTCATGATGCCCTCGCTCACGGCGTGGCTGATCAACGAGATGGACTTCGACTCCACCACCCGCCAGATCCCCATCGCGCAGCTGGGCTGCGCGGCCGGCGGAGCGGCGATCAACCGGGCGCACGACTTCTGCTCGGCGTACCCGGACGCCAACGCGCTCATCGTGGCCTGCGAGTTCTGCTCGCTGTGCTACCAGCCGACCGACCTCGGCGTCGGCTCGCTGCTCTCCAACGGCCTCTTCGGTGACGGCATAGCCGCCGCCGTGGTCCGCGGCAAGGGCGGCACCGGCGTCGAGCTCGAACGCAACGGTTCGTACCTGATCCCCAAGACCGAAGAGTGGATCATGTACGACGTCCGGGCCACCGGGTTCCACTTCCTGCTGGACAAGCGGGTCCCGGCGACCATGGAGCCGCTCGCGCCGGCCCTCCAGGACCTCGCGGGACTGCACGGCTGGAACGCGTCCGACCTGGACTTCTACATAGTCCACGCGGGCGGGCCGCGAATCCTGGACGACCTGAGCAAGTTCCTCCAGGTCGATCCGCACGCGTTCCGGTTCAGCCGGGCCACGCTCACCGAGTACGGCAACATCGCGAGCGCCGTCGTCCTGGACGCTCTGCGCCGGATGTTCGACGAGGGCGGTGCCGAGCACCAGGCGCGCGGCCTGCTGGCCGGCTTCGGTCCCGGCATCACCGCGGAAATGTCGCTGGGTCGCTGGCGGCGTTCGGACGAAGAGGCGGCTTGACCGAGATGACGCTCACCGAACCACTCGACTCCGCCGACGAGGCGGCCGGTGAGGCCACCTGTCCGGTCCGGCACTGGACGGTGCTGGACCTGACGGGGGTGGACTTCGACCCCACCCTGGCCGAGCTGATGCGGGAGGGTCCGGTCACCCGGATCCAACTGCCCAACGGCGAGGGCTGGGCCTGGCTGGTCACCCGGTACGACGACGTGCGGGTGGTGGCCAACGACCCCCGGTTCAGCCGTGAGGCGGTGATGGAGCAGCCGGTCACCCGGCTCGCCCCGCACTTCATCCCGGACCGTGGCGCGGTCGGCTTCCTGGACCCGCCCGACCACACCCGGCTGCGCCGGTCGGTGGCCTCCGCGCTCACCTCCAAGGGCGTGGAGCGGGTCCGCGAGAAGGCGCGCCGGATGCTGGACGAGCTCGTCGACGAGCTGGTCCTGGACGGCCCGCCCGCCGATCTCACGGCGACGGTCCTGAGCCCCTTCCCCATCGCGGTGATCTGCGAGGTGATGGGCGTTCCGGCCGCCGACCGGCACACCATGCACATCTGGACCCAGCTGATCCTGTCCTCCAGCCACGGCAAGGAGGTCAGCGAGAAGGCCAAGCGCGAGATGGGGGCCTACTTCGGCGACCTCATCGCCCTGCGCGAGGGCAGTACGGGCGAGGACGTGGCCTCCCTGCTGGGCGCGGCCGTGGGCCGCGGCGAGGTCACGCTGGAGGAGGCCGTCGGTCTCGCGGTCCTCCTCCAGATCGGCGGCGAGGCGGTCACCAACAACAGCGGGCAGATGTTCTACCTGCTGCTGACCCGCCCCGACCTCCTCGACCGGCTGCGCAGCGAGCCGGAGATCCGCCCCAGGGCGATCGACGAGCTGCTGCGCTACATCCCGCACCGCAGCGCGGTGGGACTGTCCCGGATCGCCACGGAGGACGTGGAGATCAAGGGCGTACGGATCCGTGCGGGCGACGCGATCTACGTCTCGTACCTGGCCGCCAACCGCGACCCGGAGGTCTTCCCGGACCCCGAGACGATCGACTTCGCCCGCAGTCCCAACCCGCATGTGTCCTTCGGGTTCGGCCCGCACTACTGCCCGGGCGGCCAGCTCGGCAGGCTGGAGGAGGAACTCCTGGTCGACGCCCTGGTCGACCGGCTCCCCGGACTGCGGCTCGCCGTACCTCCGGACCAGGTCCCCTTCAGAAAGGGCGCGTTGATCCGGGGACCCGAGGCACTTCCGGTGACCTGGTGAGTGGCCCATGACCACGACCGAGGGACTCCTCGTACCACCGGGACACGGGCGCGTGGTCCAGTCGTCGGCCCAGCGCGTCACCTTCAAGGTGACGGGCACGCACTCGCGGATGGCCTCCACCTTCGAGGTGGAGGTCCCGCCGGGCTTCGACGTGGGCGCCCATGTGCACACGCAGAGCGAGGAGTTGTTCTACGTCCTCGAAGGCGAACTGGACGTTCTCGCCTTCGAGCCCCGCATCCGCACTCCCGACAACTGGCAGAAGTGGGAGTCGACCTCGGGCACGAGGGTGGTGCGGGCAACCCCGGGCACGCTGATCGCCGTGCCCCCCGGCTGCCCGCACGCCTTCGCCAACCCGACGGACACCCCGGCGCGGATGTTCTTCCAGGCTTCCCCGCCCCCCGCGCACGAGCGCTACTTCGAGGAACTCCTGGAGATCCTGGGAGGCGACGGCCCCCCGGACCACGAGGCGATCGAGGAACTCCGCAAGCGCTACGACATCGAGCAACTCACGCCTTTGAAACACCGGTGACAGGGCCCACCTGCCTGGGGGCGCGGGGCGTTGCCGATATGCGGCTCCGCCGCGTGGCGCGACCGGCCACCGACGGCCGTCCGTCCGCAACGCACCGTACCCCCGTCGGCGCTACCGGATCGGCATCCCCGACAACGTCCGGGCGATCACCAGCCGCTGCACCTCACTCGTCCCCTCGAAGATCGTGTAGATCGCCGCGTCGCGGTGCATCCGCTCCACCGGATACTCCCGCGTGTACCCGTTGCCGCCCAGGATCTGGATCGCCTGGGCGGTGACCTTCTTCGCGGTCTCGCTGGCGAACAGCTTCGACATCGAGCCCTCGGCGGCGGTGAACGGCTTCCCGTTCACCGCCATCCATGACGCACGCCACACCAGCAGCCGGGCCGCGTCGATCGACGTCCGCATGTCCGCGAGCTGGAAGGCCACGCCCTGGTTGTCGATGATCGGCCGGCCGAACTGCTCACGGGTCTTGGCGTAGTCGAGGGCGACCTCGTAGGCGGCTCGCGCGGTACCCACCGCCATGGCCCCCACCGCGGGGCGGCTCGCCTCGAAGGTCGCCATCGCCGCGTTCTTGACCCGCTCGCCGCCCGTCCTGGCTCGCTCCCGGGCACGGGCGAGGCGCTCGTCGAGCTTCTCCTTGCCGCCGAGCAGGCAGGAGCCCGGCACCCGGACGCCGTCCAGGACGACCTCGGCGGTGTGCGAGGCACGGATCCCGTGCTTCTTGAACTTCTGGCCCTGGGCCAGTCCGGGCGTCCCCGGCGGGATGATGAAGGACGCGTGGCCCTTGGAACCGAGCTCCGGGTCGACGACCGCGACGACGACATGGACGTTGGCGATGCCGCCGTTGGTCGCCCAGGTCTTCGTGCCGTTGATCACCCACTCGTCCTTGGCCTCGTCGTACACGGCCCGGGTGCGCATGGAGGCCACGTCGGAGCCGGCGTCGGGCTCGGAGGAGCAGAACGCGGCGACCTTGACGTCGTTGGGGTCGCCGTACATCTGGGGTATCCAGGTGCCGATCTGCTCCTCGGTGCCGTTGGCGAGGACGCCGACGGCGGCCAGACCCGTGCCCACGATGGAGAGGGCGATGCCCGCGTCGCCCCAGAACAGCTCCTCCATGGCCATCGGTATGCCGAGACCGGTGGCGTCGAAGTACTGCTGGGCGTAGAAATCGAGGGAGTAGATGCCGACCTTCGCGGCCTCCTGGATGACCGGCCAGGGAGTCTCCTCACGCTCGTCCCATTCGGCGGCCGCGGGGCGGATGACGTCGGCGGCGAAGCCGTGCAGCCAGTCCCGGACCTCCTTCTGTTCGTCGTTGAGTTCCATGGTGAACTCGGCCATGACCCCTCCAGCGGCAGCGCATAATGTGTTACTAGCGGTAACCCGAGTCTGTTACTCGTCGGTAGGAAAAGTCAACTCCCAAGGTCACCTCGGCAGCCAGTTCGAGATGGGTCGGCTGTCAGGTGTTAGTTTGCGCAGGCGTCACCGAAACAGCACGGGGTGGGGAGAGCACATGGACACCACACAGCGGACCGAACAGCAGAGGTCCGCCGACCGTCGACGGCGGGAGCTGCTGGAGGCCGCCGACCGGGTGGTGCTGCGCGACGGCCCGCAGGCCTCGATGAACGCGATCGCGGCGGAGGCCGGCATCACCAAACCGATCCTCTACCGCCACTTCGGCGACAAGGGCGGCCTCTACGCGGCCCTGGCCAAGCGGCACACGGACGCGCTGCTGAACTCGCTCCGGGACGCGCTGGACGCTCCCGCGGAGCGCCGTGAGCGGGTCGAGGCGACCTTGGACACCTACCTCGCGGCGATCGAGGCGCGGCCCCAGGTGTACCGGTTCCTGATGCATCCCGCGGAGGGCAGCACCGGGTCCGACCAGGGGTTCGACGTGGGAAAACACTCGGCTCCGCTGTTGCGGCGGATGAGTGAGGAGCTGGCGCAGGTCATCGAGGACCGGCTGGATCTGGGGCCGAACAGTCAGCAGCTGGCGCGGGTGTGGGGGCACGGGATCGTCGGGATGATGCATGCGGCCGGGGACTGGTGGCTCGGGGAGCGGCCGTGCACTCGTGCAGAGTTGGTGAAGAGTTTGGCTGATCTGTTGTGGGGGCGGCTGGCGGCGGCGGGGGACAAAATCGGAGGTCCTGGGTTCTGAAGGCCGTACGTCGTCTCACGGCCGGTGGGGGCTTGTCGCGCTGTTCCTCCCCCAACCTTCGGCCTGGGGGTACCCCCAGCGCCCCTTTGAGGCGCGTCCGCTTACCGGCGCCAAGAGGACTTCGCCACCTGTCGCATCAGTCTGCGCTTGCGCCAGCCCGTGACGTGGTCGGCGTACACGCGGCCCTCCAGATGGTCGGTCTCGTGCTGCAGGCACCTCGCGAAGAAGCCCGTGCCGTGGATCGTGATCGGCTCCCCCGTCGCCGTGAACCCCTCCACCACCGCGTGGTCGTAGCGCTCCGTCCCCGCCTCCAGGCCCGGCAGGGACAGGCAGCCCTCCGGCCCGCGGATCGTCACGCCGTCCGCCGCCACCAGGCGGGGGTTCACCACATGGCCCAGATGCCGTACGTCCTCGTCGTCGGGGCAGTCGAAGACGAACACCCGCAGTGGCTCCCCCACCTGGTTCGCCGCCAGGCCCACGCCCTCCGACGCGTACATCGTCGCGAACAAGTCCTCCACCAGACGGGAGAGTTCGGGGCCGAAGTCGGTGACCTCCGGGCAGCGGGTGTGCAGGACGGGGTCGCCGAGCAGGGTGAGGGGCCGGACCCGCCCACGGGCGCCCGGAATGGAACCTTGTCGCATGGCCGCAAGGGTACGGTTCGAATCGGCCCCTGCCCGCCGCGCAGGCGAGGGCCGGAATTCGGGTGTGCGAATGGATCTCGATAGGCTGAGGTGCACACCACGTTGCCGGATGGCTGATGCGCGGCGCGTAGTCAAGGAGGATCGAGAACTGATGGCAGGCAACTCGGACCCGCTCACGCCGCGGGCCAAGATCGCCGTGACCGCGGGCAAGGCGGTCGCGGCGGCGTCCCGCGCCGCGGGACGCGGCAGCGGATCCGTGATCGGCGGCCGGGTCGCACTGAAACTCGACCCCGACCTTCTCGCCCGGCTCGCCCAGAACCTGGACGTCACGCTCGTCTCGGCGACCAACGGCAAGACGACGACCACCCGGCTGATCGCCGAGGCGCTCAAGGCCGCGGGGCCGGTCGTCTCCAACGCGCTCGGCGCCAACATGCCCGCCGGCATCACCTCGGCACTGGCCGGCGGCTCCGACGCCAAGTTCGGCGTCATCGAGGTCGACGAGAAGTACCTCGCCGGGGTCGCCCGGGACACCGACCCGAAGTGCATCGCGCTGCTCAACCTCTCCCGCGACCAGCTCGACCGGGCCGCCGAGACCCGGATGCTCGCCGAGAACTGGCGGGAGGGTCTGGCCGGCTCCAAGGCCGTCATCGTGGCGAACTGCGACGACCCGCTGGTGGTGTGGGCCGCGTCCTCCTCCCCCAACGTGATCTGGGTCGCCGCCGGGCAGATGTGGAAGGACGACGCCTGGTCCTGCCCGTCCTGCGGCGGTGTGATGCAGCGCCCGGGCGACGACTGGTTCTGCGGTGAGTGCGGGTTCCGGCGGCCGACCCCGAGCTGGGTGCTGTCCGGGGACCACGTGCTCGACCCGCACGGGTCCGCCTGGCCGATCCACCTCCAGCTGCCGGGACGCGCCAACAAGGCCAACGCGGCCTCCTCGGCCGCCGTCGCCGCCGTCTTCGGGGTGCCGCCGCAGGTCGCCCTGGAGCGCATGTACCAGGTGCAGGCCGTCGCGGGACGGTACGACGTCGTGCAGTTCCAGGGACGTGACCTGCGGCTGCTGCTCGCGAAGAACCCGGCCGGCTGGCTGGAGACGTTCTCGCTGATCGACCCGCCGCCGACCCCGGTGATCCTCTCCGTGAACGCGCGCGGCGCGGACGGCACCGACACCTCCTGGCTGTGGGACGTGGACTACACCCGCCTCACCGGCCACCCGATCTTCGTGCTCGGCGACCGCAAGCTGGACCTCGCGGTGCGTCTCGAGGTCGCGAACCAGCACTTCCAGGTCTGCGACTCCCTCGACCAGGCCGTGCAGATGGCCCCGCCCGGCCGGATCGAGGTCATCGCGAACTACACCGCGTTCCAGGATCTGCGCCGCCGCGTCGGCAACTGACTGACCCCGAAGGACGATCATTGATGAGCGACAACCAACTGCGGCTGGTGTGGATCTACCCGGACCTGCTCAGCACCTACGGCGACCAGGGCAACGCGCTCGTCGTGGAGCGCCGGGCCCGGCAGCGCGGTCTCGACGTGGCCCGGCTGGACGTGCGCAGCGACCAGCCGATCCCGACCTCCGGCGACATCTACCTGATCGGCGGCGGTGAGGACCGTCCGCAGCGGCTCGCCGCCGAGCGGCTGCGCCGCGACGGGCACCTGTACCGGGCCGTGGAGAACGGCGCGATCGTGTTCTCGGTGTGCGCCGGCTACCAGATCCTCGGGCACGAGTTCATCAACGACCTGGGTCAGCGCGAGCCCGGCCTCGGCCTGCTCGACGTGACGACCGTGCGCGGCACCGGGGAGCGGTGCGTCGGCGACGTCCTCGCCGACATCGACCCGCGTCTGGGGCTGCCCCAGCTCACCGGGTTCGAGAACCACCAGGGCGTCACCCAGCTCGGCCCCACCGCCCGTCCCCTCGCCCGCGTCCAGCTGGGCCGGGGCAACGGCACCGGGGACGGCACGGAGGGCGCGTACAACGACACCGTCTTCGGCACGTACATGCACGGGCCGGTGCTCGCCCGCAACCCGCTCATCGCGGACCTGCTGCTGAAGCTCGCGCTCGACGTGAACGCGCTGCCGCCGATCGACGACCGGTGGTACGAGGCCCTGCGCACCGAGCGGATCGCGTCGGCGCAGCAGCCCGCCTGACCGGACCGGAGTGGTCGATTCCGGGCCCGCCTGACAGGGTGTCCGCTCACATGTGCGGGCGCGTCCAGCAGGCGGACGCCCGGTACGGCCGGACCCCCTCCCGCCGGTAGGGTGACGGCGATGTCAGCCGGACAGCGTGGTCCGGTCTTCGGCCCACGTGAAGAAGGTTGTTTCGGGCTATGCGCATTGGTGTCCTCACGTCCGGCGGCGACTGCCCCGGCCTGAACGCCGTCATCCGGTCCGTCGTGCACCGTGCCGTCGCCGACCACGGCGACGAGGTCATCGGCTTCCGGGACGGCTGGAAGGGCCTCCTGGAATGCGACTATCTCAAGCTCGACCTCGACGCCGTGGCCGGCATCCTGGCCCGCGGCGGCACGATCCTCGGCTCCTCCCGGGTCCAGCCCTCGCACCTGCGGGACGGCGTGGAGCGGGCCAGGGGCCATGTGGCCGAACTCGGCCTCGACGCGATCATCCCGATCGGCGGTGAGGGCACGCTGAAGGCGGCCCGGCTGATGTCGGACGCCGGCCTGCCGATCGTCGGCGTGCCGAAGACCATCGACAACGACATCGCTGTCACCGACGTCACCTTCGGCTTCGACACGGCCGTGGGTGTGGCCACCGAGGCCCTCGACCGGCTGAAGACCACCGCCGAGTCCCACCAGCGGGTCCTCGTCGTCGAGGTCATGGGCCGGCACACCGGCTGGATCGCCCTGCACTCCGGCATGGCGGCCGGCGCCCACGCCGTCGTCGTACCGGAACGGCCCTTCGACATCGAGGAGTTGGCCCGCCGGGTCGGCGAGCGGTTCGAGGCCGGGAAGCGGTTCGCGATCGTCGTCGCGGCGGAGGGGGCCAAGCCGAAGGCGGGCACGATGGCCTTCGACGAGGGCGGCAAGGACATCTACGGCCACGAGCGGTTCGCCGGGATCGCCCGGCAGCTCTCCATCGAGCTGGAGCAGCGGCTCGGCAAGGAGGCGCGGCCGGTCATCCTCGGGCATGTGCAGCGGGGCGGCACGCCGACGGCGTACGACCGGGTGCTGGCGACGCGGTTCGGGTGGCATGCGGTGGAGGCCGTGCATCGCGGGGAGTTCGGTCACATGACCGCGCTGCGGGGCACGGACATCGTGATGGTGCCGCTGGCCGAGGCGGTGGAGACGTTGAAGACGGTTCCCGCGGAGCGGTACGACGAGGCGGAGACCGTGCTTTAGGGGCAGCGCCGTAGGGGGTGCCGATTCGTCGCCGGGTGCGGGTCGTGTGTGGTTGCTCGCGCAGTTCCCCGCGCCCCTGAGGGGGCGCTCCAGTGCCCCCGGTCGCAGCGGCGCCCGGGGGCAGCTCTACTCTGGGGGACCGAAGAAACTGCACAACCCCCCACGAATCAGGAGCCGCCGGATGGATCACAGCGGGCACGGCATGACCATGGACTTGCCGCCGTTCACGCTGGGGCGGGGGCTGGAGTGGTCGGCGGATCCCTTCTTTCTCGTGGCCTGCGTCGCGGGGCTCGCGCTGTACGGGTGGGGTGTGGTGCGGCTGCGGCGGCGCGGGGACGCGTGGTCCGTCGGACGCACGGTGTCGTTCGTCGTCGGCGTCCTGACCATCATGCTGGTGATGTGCACCAGGCTGAACGACTACGGGATGGTCATGTTCAGCGTGCACATGGTGCAGCACATGGTCATCAGCATGCTGTCGCCCATCTTCATCCTGCTGGGCGCCCCGGTCACGCTCGCGCTGCGTGCGCTGCCCGTCGCCGGGAAGGGCCGCAAGGGACCGCGCGAGCTGTTGCTGGCCCTGCTGCACAGCCGGTACATGCGGATCATCACCCATCCCGCCTTCACGATCCCGCTCTTCATCGCGAGCCTCTACGCGCTCTACTTCACCCCGCTGTTCGACTTCCTGATGGGGTCGAAGGCCGGGCACATCGCGATGATGGTGCACTTCCTGGCCGTCGGTGTCGTCTTCTTCTGGCCGATCATCGGTGTCGATCCGGGACCGCACCGGCCGGGGTACCTGATGCGGATGCTGGAGCTGTTCGCGGGCATGCCGTTCCACGCCTTCTTCGGTATCGCGTTGATGATGGCGTCGGAGCCGATGGTCGAGACGTTCAAGAACCCGCCCGCCTCGCTCGGCATCGACGCGCTCTCCGACCAGACCGCGGCCGGCGGTATCGCCTGGGCGTTCAGCGAAGTCCCCTCCGTGCTGGTGCTGATCGCCCTGCTGTTCCAGTGGTACGGCTCCGAGCAGCGGCAGGCCCGGCGCACGGACCGGGCCGCGGACCGGGACGGCGACAAGGAGCTCGAGGCGTACAACGCCTATCTGGCCTCACTGAACGCACGCAAGGGCTGAAGGGCCTTCCTGTCGGCGGCAGCCGTCCCAGGAACCGTCGCGCCCGCTCGCGTGGTGCACGCGCCGCGTGACGGGCGCGAGCCCGGGACGGCCGCCCGGTCACCGCCGGCGGCCTCTCCCCCGGCGGTACGGATTCGCTCCTTTTGGGTACCGGGCGGCCTCCTGGGCCGGTGCGGGGATGTGGAAGACAGGGGCTCATTTCGTCGTGTGCGCCGTACGGAGGCAGAACGGGGGCACCATGGAGGGAGTCGGACCATGAGGAGGGTGTCGCGATGCCCGGTTCTGCGAACGGTTCCACCAAGGCGATGGGGGTCCTCACCGTAGGCGGACTCGTGGTGGTGACGGCCTACACGGTGGCACTCGGCAGCAACGGCTGGCTCTGGTTCGGGTGGGTGGTGCTGGGGCTGCTGACCCTCGCGATGGTGGTCACCCAGAGCAACTGACACACCGGCCGCGCACAGCGCCCCGAAGGGGGCGCGGGGCTGTATTGAATGTGCGGCTGCCGCCGCGTGGGCGCGACCAGCCACGACGGCGCCGCAGCAGGCCACCGCACACCGCGGAGGGCTAGTGCACCCCGGGCTGGTACTTGGGCAGCCGGGCGGTGATCTTCATGCCCGCGCCGGGGGCGGTCTCGATGACGAGGCCGTGGTCGTCGCCGTAGACCTGGCGGAGCCGGTCGTCGACGTTGGACAGCCCGATGCCGCCGGACGGGCTGGTCTCGCCGGCGAGGATGCGGCGCAGCAGGCCGGGGTCCATGCCGGTGCCGTCGTCCTCGATGACGACCAGGGCCTCGGCGCCCTCGTCCTGCGCGGTGATCTGGATGTGACAGGTGCCGGTCTTGCCCTCCAGGCCGTGCTTCACGGCGTTCTCGACCAGGGGCTGGAGGCAGAGGAAGGGCAGGGTGACCGGCAGTACCTCCGGGGCTATCTGGAGGGTGACCGTGAGGCGGTCGCCGAAGCGGGCCCGGACGAGCGCCAGGTAGTGGTCGATGGCGTGGAGCTCGTCCGCGAGGGTGGTGAAGTCACCGTGCCTGCGGAACGAGTAGCGGGTGAAGTCGGCGAACTCCAGGAGGAGTTCACGGGCCCGCTCGGGGTCGGTGCGCACGAAGGAGGCGATCACCGCCAGCGAGTTGAAGATGAAGTGCGGGGAGATCTGGGCGCGCAGGGCACGGATCTCGGCCTCGATGAGCCGGGTGCGGGAGCGGTCCAGGTCGGCCAGTTCCAGCTGGACGCTCACCCAGCGGGCGACCTCGCCGGCCGCCCGGACCAGGACGGCGGACTCGCGCGGGGCGCAGGCCACCAGGGTGCCGTGGACGCGGTCGTCGACGGTGAGCGGCGCGACCACCGCCCAGCGGACCGGGCAGTCGGGATGCTCGCAGTTCAGGCGGAAGGCCTCGCCGCGGCCGGACTCCAGCGGTCCGGCGAGGCGTTCCATGATCTCGGTGCGGTGGTGGTCGCCGACGCCGTCCCAGACCAGCAGGTTCTCGTGGTCGGTGAGGCAGAGGGCGTCGGTGCCCAGCAGGGTGCGCAGCCGGCGGGCCGACCGGCGGGCGGTCTCCTCGGTCAGGCCCGCGCGCAGCGGGGGTGCGGCGAGGGACGCGGTGTGCAGGGTCTCGAAGGTGGCGTGTTCGACGGCGGTGCCGAGACCGCCGAGGCTCTCGGGGCGTGCGGTGCGGCGGCCCAGCCAGAAGCCGGCGGCCAGCAGCGGGAGTACCGCCACCAGGAGACCGGCCAGGAATCCGGTCACGCCTTCACCTCCGCACGCAGTTCCTCGGGGAGGTGGAAGCGGGCCAGGATCGCAGCCGTGCCCGGCGGAACCCGGCCCGGCGTCGCCAGGGACACCAGGATCATGGTGAGGAAGCCCAGCGGCACCGACCAGAGGGCGGGCCAGGCGAGCAGGGCGTGCAGGTTCCCGGTGCCCGGGAAGTCGGCCATCGTCGCGGCCACCGCGCAGAACGCCGAGCCGCCCCCGACCAGCATCCCGGCGGCCGCGCCGGGCGGGGTCAGCCGCCGCCACCAGATGCCGAGGACCAGCAGCGGGCAGAAGGAGGAGGCGGACACCGCGAAGGCGAGCCCCACGGCGTCCGCGGCCGGCAGCCCGCCGACGACCACGCTGGCGGCGAGCGGAACGGCCATGGCCAGTACGGTCCCGAGTCTGAAGTGCCGCACCCCGCGTGCCGGCAGGACGTCCTGGGTGAGGACGCCGGCGACCGCCATGGTCAGTCCGGAGGCGGTGGACAGGAAAGCGGCGAAGGCACCGCCGGCCACCAGGGCGCCGAGGAGATCGCCGCCGACGCCGCCGACGACCCGGTCGGGCAGCAGCAGGACGGCCGCGTCCGCGTTGCCGGTGAGGGTGAGTTCGGGGGTGTAGAGCCGGCCGAGGGCGCCGTAGACGGGCGGCAGCAGGTAGAAGAGGCCGATCAGGGCGAGGACGGCGACCGTGGTGCGGCGGGCGGCGACGCCGTGCGGGCTGGTGTAGAAGCGGACGACGACGTGCGGCAGGCCCATGGTGCCGAGGAAGGTGGCGAGGATCAGCCCGTACGTGGCGTACAGCGGGCGTTCCTCGCGGCTCTCGGCGAGCGAGGTGGACATGCCGCCGTTGGTGCCCCGGTCGGTGGCGGGCACCCGGGTGCCCTTCGCGAAGGTCAGACGGGTGCCGGCGGTGATGCGGTGGGTTCCCTCGGGGAGGGTGACCCGGGCGTCCTGGTGCGGGCGGCCGTCGACGGTACCGGTGACGGTGACCCCGAGGGGGCGGTCCAGCCTGAGGTCGAGGGTGTCCTGGACGGCGACGGTGCGCTGGTCGCGGAAGGCAGCCGGTTCGTCGAAGGCGTGGGTGGGGGCGCCGGCGCCCTGCCAGGCGAGGATCAGGAAGAGGGCGGGGACCAGCAGGGCGGTGAGTTTCAGCCAGTACTGGAAGGCCTGTACGAAGGTGATGCTGCGCATGCCGCCGGCGGCGACGGTGGCCACCACGACCACGGCCACGATCAGCCCGCCCAGTGCGTCCGGGGCGCCGGTGAGCACCGCCAGGGTCAGTCCGGCGCCCTGGAGCTGGGGCAGCAGGTAGAGCCAGCCGACGCCGACGACGAACGCCCCGGCCAGCCGTCGTACCGGCTGCGAGGCGAGCCGGGCCTCGGCGAAGTCGGGGAGGGTGTAGGCACCGGATCGGCGCAGCGGAGCGGCGACGAAGAGCAGCAGGACCAGATAGCCGGCGGTGTAGCCGACCGGGTACCAGAGCATGTCCGGGCCCTGCACCAGGACCAGTCCGGCGATGCCCAGGAAGGAGGCGGCGGAGAGGTACTCGCCGCTGATCGCGGCCGCGTTGAGGCGCGGGCCCACGGTGCGCGAGGCGACGTAGAAGTCGGACGTGGTCCGGGAGATGCGCAGGCCGAAGGCGCCGACCAGGACGGTGGCGACGACCACGAGGGCGACGGCCGGGACGGCGTAACCGGAGTTCATCCGACCTCGTCCCGACGGGGGTTCATCGGTCCTCGACGAGTCGGACGAAGTCCCGCTCGTTGCGTTCGGCGCGCCGCACGTACCAGCGGGCCAGCAGGATCAGCGGGGCGTACAGGCAGAAGCCGAGCACCAGCCACTCCAGGCGGCGGGCCTGCGGGGCGGCCGCGAACACCAGCGGGAGCGGGCCGACGAGCAGCACGAGCACGGCGAACACGACGACGGCGACGCGGAGTTGGGAGCGCATGAGGGAGCGGACGTAGGTGTGGCCGAGGGTGGTCTGCTCGTCGATCTCGGTGCGCGGCCGGTAGTAGCCGGAGCCACGGCGGCTGCGGCGGGGCGGGCCGGTGACGGTGACCCGGCGTTCGGCGGGGTCGGTGGGCACCGTCAGACCCTCCTCATCAGCAGGTCCCGCAGCTCGCGCGCGTGGCGCCGGCTGACCTGGAGTTCCTCGCCGCCGACCAGGACGCTCACCGTGCCCGCGTCCAGGCGGAGTTCGCCGATGTGGCGGAGGGCGACCAGGTGGCGGCGGTGGATGCGGACGAAGCCGCGGGAGCGCCAGCGCTCCTCCAGGGTGGAGAGCGGGATGCGCACGAGGTGGCTGCCGCGCTCGGTGTGCAGGCGGGCGTAGTCGCCCTGGGCCTCGACATGGGTGATGTCCTCGACGGCCACGAACCGTGTGACACCGCCGAGTTCGACCGGCAGGTGGTCCGGGTCGGGTTCGTGCACGGGTATGTGCGGTGCGGTGCCGCGCAGTTCGACGACCCGTCGTACCGCCTCCGCGAGGCGCTCCTTGCGTACCGGCTTGAGGACGTAGTCGACCGCCTTGAGGTCGAAGGCCCTGACGGCGAAGTCCTCGTGGGCGGTGACGAACACGACCAGCGGGGGCCGGGCGAAGCCGGTGAGCAGCCGGGCCATCTCCAGTCCGTCCAGGCCGGGCATCTGGACGTCCAGGAAGACGACGTCGACGGCCTCGGGGCCGTGGGGTCCGGACTCCAGGGCGCGGGTGATGCGGCGCAGCGCCTCGGTGGCGTCCCCGGCGCCCTCGACGCTGCCGATGCGCGGATCGGCGTTCAGCAGGTAGAGGAGTTCCTCCAGCGAGGGGCGTTCGTCGTCGACGGCGAGGGCGCGCAGCATGAACGGAGTGTAGGCGGCGGACCGGGGCGCTGGACATGTACCGGACGTGGACGTTCGCGCCGGACGAACCGTGTGAAGTGGCGTGGCCTGAAGTGTCTTTCCCCGTGGATACAGTGCGGACATGAACAGCGGCACCGCCCCCTTCGACGATCTCGACCGGAAGATCACCACCGCGCTGATGGCGAACGCGCGGACCAGTTTCGCCGAGATCGGCGCGGCCGTCGGGCTCTCCGCGACGGCCGTCAAGCGGCGGGTCGACCGGTTGCGCGAGACCGGGGTGATCACCGGGTTCACGGCCACCGTGAAGCCGTCGGCCCTCGGCTGGCGCACCGAGGCGTATGTGGAGGTGTACTGCGAGGGCGCGGCCCCGCCCAGGCGGCTCGCGGAGGTGGTCCGCAACCATCCGGAGATCACCGCGGCCATGACGGTGACCGGCGGCGCGGACGCCCTGCTGCATGTCCGCGCCCGGGACGTGGACCACTTCGAGGAGGTGCTGGAGCGGATCCGGGTGGAGCCCTTCATCCGGAAGACGATCAGCGTGATGGTGCTGTCGCATCTGCTGCCGGAGAGCCCGGAGGCCGGCGCGACACACGCGGCGCCGCAGTAGAGCAGGGGCAGGGTGGGAGTAAACGCACAGATGCTGCGTTTGTGTGATCGGAGACGCAGCAATCCTGCGCAGACACGCAACATCCATTGCTTGTCGCCCGTATCCGACGCTTTCTACCTTGGTGTCAACCCTCGTCGACACCGCAGGAAAGCGGAGGAACACCTCTGTGCCCGAAAGCCGTGTGCCGCGTGTCCGGCGCTTCCTCGTCTGCGAACCCAGACACTTCGCCGTGCAGTACGCGATCAATCCCTGGATGAACCCCGACACCAGGGTCGACGTCGACCTGGCCCATGAGCAGTGGACCGCGCTCATCAGCGCCTACCGTGCCCACGGCCACAGCGTCGACCACCTGGAGCCGGTCCCCGGCCTGCCCGACATGGTCTTCGCCGCGAACTCGGCCGTCGTCGTCGGCGGCCGTGTCTTCGGCTCCCTGTTCCACGCGCCGGAGCGGCGCCCCGAGTCCTCGCACTACGACCTCTGGTTCAAGACCGCCGGCTACGACGTCCACCGCCCCGGCTCGGTGGTCGAGGGCGAGGGCGATCTGGTCTGGACGGGCCGGTACCTGCTCGCCGGCACCGGCTTCCGCACCACCCGGGAGGCGCACCGGGAGGCGCAGGAGTTCTTCGGCCATCCGGTGATCAGCCTGACCCTGGTGGACCCGTACTTCTACCACCTGGACACCGCGCTGTTCGTCCTCGACGACGAGAACATCGTGTACTACCCGGAGGCGTTCTCCAGCGGCAGCCGCGAGGTGCTGCGCCGCCTGTACCCGGAGGCGGTGCTCGCCACCCGCGACGACGCCATGGCATGGGGGCTGAACTCCGTCTCCGACGGCCGCCGGGTCTTCATCGCGCCGCAGGCCGAGGCGCTCGCCGCCCGGCTCGCCGACCAGGGCTACGAACCGGTACCCGTCGACCTGTCGGAGTTCCACAAGGCCGGCGGCGGCATCAAGTGCTGCACCCAGGAAATCCGCTGAGGTCCGAGGAGAGTCATCGATGACCGCACCCGTGCACACCCGTACCTCCGCCGAGCTGATCGAGGCCGAGGAGCCGGTCCTCGCGCACAACTACCATCCGCTGCCCGTGGTCGTCGCCGGTGCCGAGGGCGCCTGGGTGGAGGACGTCGAGGGCCGCCGCTATCTCGACATGCTGGCCGGCTACTCGGCCCTCAACTTCGGCCACCGCCACCCGGCCCTGATCGAGGCCGCACACCGCCAGCTGGACCGGCTGACCCTCACCTCCCGGGCCTTCCACAACGACCGGCTCGCCGAGTTCGCCGAACGGCTGGCCGCGCTGACCGGCCTGGACATGGTGCTGCCGATGAACACCGGCGCCGAGGCGGTGGAGAGCGGCATCAAGGTGGCCCGCAAGTGGGCCTACGACGTGAAGGGCGTCCCCGCCGACCGGGCCACGATCGTCGTCGCGGCGGACAACTTCCACGGCCGTACGACCACGATCGTCAGCTTCTCCACGGACGAGACCGCCCGCGCGGGCTTCGGACCGTTCACGCCGGGGTTCCGGATCGTGCCGTACAACGACCTGGCGGCGCTGGAGGCGGCGGTCGACGAGACGACGGCGGCCGTGCTGATCGAGCCGATCCAGGGCGAGGCCGGGGTCATGATCCCCGACGACGGCTATCTGACCGGGGTCCGCGAACTGACCCGGCGGACGGGCTGCCTCTTCGTGGCCGACGAGATCCAGTCCGGCCTCGGCCGCACCGGGCGTACCCTCGCCGTCGACCACGAGGACGTCGTCCCGGACATGCTGCTGCTCGGCAAGGCGCTGGGCGGCGGGATCGTGCCGGTGTCGGCGGTGGTGGCCCGGCGCGAGGTCATGAGTGTGCTGCGGCCGGGCGAGCACGGCTCGACGTTCGGCGGCAACCCGCTCGCCGCCGCGGTCGGCACGGCCGTGGTCGAACTGCTGGAGAGCGGCGAGTTCCAGCGCCGGGCGGCCGAGTTGGGCGTGGTCCTGCGGGACGGTCTGGCGGAGCTGGTCGGCAGGGGCGTGGTCGGCTTCCGCTCGCGCGGGCTGTGGGCGGGCGTCGACGTGGACCCGGCGATCGGCACCGGGCGCGAGATCAGCGAACGCCTGATGCGCGAGGGCGTCCTCGTCAAGGACACGCACGGCTCGACGATCCGGCTGGCCCCGCCGCTGACCGTCACGGCGGAGGAACTGCGGTCGGCGCTGGGGGCGTTGGAGAAGGTGCTGGCGGCCTGAGCGAGGAGGCGGCCGCGCCGACCGGGCGCGGCCGCCCCTCCCCCGGTCAGCCCTTGCCGAGGAGCTGCTTCATCTGCTTGATCTCGGCGTTCTGGGCGGCGACGATGTCACCGGCCAGGCCGGTGGCCGGGGCGTAGGCGCCATGGGACCGCTCGGTGGTGGCCATCTCCACGGCGCCCCGGTGGTGTTCGACCATCATGGTCAGGAACATCGTGTCGAAGTCCGTCCCCTCGGCCTTCTTCAGCGCGGTCATGTCCGCGTCGTCCATCATCCCGGCCATGCCGGTGTGGCCGCTGTGGTCCATGCCCGCCATGGGCACGTCCTCGCCCCAGGCCTTGAGCCACCCGGACATGGTCTTGATCTCCGGGTCCTGGGCCTTCTCGATCCGGGCGGCGAGGTCCTTCACGCGGGCCGAGGAGGCCCGGCCGGCCGCGAGTCCCGCCATCTCCAGGGCCTGCCGGTGGTGGGGGATCATGCGCTGCGCGAAGGTCACGTCCTGCGCGTTGTGCGCGCCGGCGGCCATGCCCGACGCGGACGCGCCGGCGTGCGCGGTGGCGGGTGTGCCGCTGTGGGCGGTGCCGTCGCCGCCGCCGCACGCGGTGAGGGCGAGGACGAGGACGAGGGCGGCGGTCGCGGTCAGCGCGACGAGGACGGCACGGGTACGGCTACGGGTGGTGCTCATGCTGGATCTCCTGCGGTGGATGTGAGGGGGGCACGCGGGAGCACGACCGCGGCGCGGTAAGCGCACGGCCGGCTCGGGTGCCTCTAGATCCGCAGGAGCTGGAGTTCGGCCAGGTCGGGGGGCGCGCGGGCGCCGTCCGGCGGGGTGGCCGGGCGGGAGCCGGCCAGGAGGGCGGCCGCGGGGACGGATACCGGGTCCGGGACCAGGGCCGGCAGCGCCGGTCCGCCGCTCACCGCGCCCGAGGCGCAGGTCGCGTCGGCGTGGTGCGCGTGGTTGCCGCCACAGTGGCCGTCGTCGCCGGAGCAGCCGTCGTACGCGGCGACCGCGGCGGTCGTGGCGGTCATTGCGGTCATGGGCGAGACCCGCTCATGACCACCGTGCCCGCCGGAGCCCAGGGCACCGCCGGGTGCCAGCCCGTGCATGGCGAGCAGTCCGGCCAGCAGGCCCAGCACGAGCAGGGCTCGCCGCCGCCGGTGCGGCGGGGGCGGGGTGGGCTGCTCGGTGGGGCGCATCGGGATCATCCTATGCACGGCCTGAGTGCGGACCGGGACGGACACGTCTTCGACCGCCGCTCACGCGAACAGGGCTGTGATCAAGGCGATGTCGTCGTCCTTGTTCTGCCCGAAACGAGCGAGCAGCTGATCACACATGCTTTCGAGTCCTGCCGGGCCGTCGGCCACGGCGTCGCGGAGTTCGGTGAGGCTGGTGTCGAGGTTGGTGGTGCGTACCTCGATGAGGCCGTCCGTCACCATGAGGAGGCGGGTGCCGGGCGGGGCCGGGAGGACGGCGGGCGGGGGATGGGGAAGCCCCAGGCCCAGCAGCGGACCGTGCGGATGGTGGAAACGCGGTCCTTCCCGCGGGTCGATCACGAGGGGCGGGATATGGCCGGCGTTGGCGATGTGCAGGCGGCGGTCGGGGGTGATGAGGGCGAGGCAGAGCGTGACCGTGACGCCGGGCTGGGACTGGTTCAGGAGCGTTTCGAGGCGCTGCAGGATGTGGTGCGGGGGGTGGCCCTCGATGGCGTAGGCGCGCAGCGCGTGCCGTACCTCGCCCATGACGGTGGCGGCGGTCAGCGAGTGGCCGACGACGTCCCCGATGGCGAGCAGCAGCCCGTTGACCGTCGGTACCGCTTCGTAGAAGTCGCCGCCGATTTCCGCGTGTTCGGAGGCGGGCAGGTAGCGGAAGGCCAGTTCGACGCCGGGCACGGTCGGCATTTCCTTGGGGAGGAAGGAACGCTGCAGGGCGAGGCCCAGGGCGTGTTCCTCGTTGTAGGTGCGCAGGGCTTCGAGCGCGAGCGCGCTGGAGTTCGCCAGTTGCTGGAAGAGCTGTTCGTCGTCGGCGCCGTGCAGGGCGGCGGCGGGCACGGCCAGGCAGACGGGGGGACGGCCGCGCTTGGTACGGGCGACCGCGAGGGCGACCTCCCCGTGGAGATGGTCGGCGGGGAGCAGGGCGCGCCACTGTCCGGCGGGAAGGCGGACGACCGCGACGCCGGTCTCCTCGTTCAGGCAGCGGGCCGCCAGTTGGTCAGGGAGGCCGGGAGGGGCCGGGTGGGTGCGTACGGTGCTCTCCGGGCCGTCGATCATGCTGTGGACGGCCTGCGCGTGGGGTGAGAGGAAGACCGCGCTGGCCGCGCTGGCCAGGACGGCCGCCGCGCCGCCGGTCGCCGCGGAGGCGAAGGAGTGGAAGCCGACCGCGCTGTAGACGTCCAGCGTCGCGCTGTTCAGTGCGATCAGGCGTTGCGCGAGCCGTTCGGCGCGTTGGCGGGCTCGGGCGTAGCGCAGTGTGGCGGTGACGGTGGCGAGGAGTTCACCGGGGTCGATGGGCTGGTCGAGATAGGCGTCCGCGCCTCGCCGCAGGCCCTCCGCGTGGTCGTCCGGGCTCATGGCGGCCGCGGAGATCTGAATGATCGGCAGATGGGCCGTCCGCGGGGAGCCCTTGACGCGTTCGCTGACCTCGAAGCCGCTCATGTCGGGGAGGAGGACGTCGATGATCGCGAGGTCCGGAAGCGCGTCGCCGGGTGTGGAGTCCAGACGGGTGAGGCCCTGCTCGCCGGTGCCGACGGCGACGACGGTGTGTCCCGCGCGTCGCAGCCAGCTGGTGAGGAGGTAGCGGTTCGTCTCGTTGTCGTCGACGACCAGGACGGTTGCGGGCAGCAGGTCCTCGGCTCTACCGGTCACGGCTTGTTCCTCCCGCGTCGGGTTCCTTCGTGTACGCGTGACCGAGATCCGGCAGGCGTATCCGCACCCGGGTGCCGGCTCCGACCTGGCTGGTGAGGGTGAGGGAGCCGCCGAGGAGCTCGGTGAGCGTACGGGCGTACGGCAGACCCAGTCCGGTGCCCGGCCTCCTGCTCTGGTGCGCGCCCCTGACCTGGTAGAACGCCTCGAAGACGCGGTCGAGTTCGTCCGGAGGGATGCCGACTCCGGTATCGGTGACGGTGAACAGGACCGCGGGGGCGGAGGGTTCCGGGTCCGCGGTGATGACCAGGCGCACTTCGCCCTGCTCGGTGAACTTCAGGGCGTTGGACAGGACGTTGCGCAGGATCCGGACCAGGAGCGTCTCGTCGGTCACCAGGGCCGGCGGCCGTTCCAGGCCGGGGGTGAGCAGGGCGACCCCGTCCCGGCCGTGGCTGCTGAGCAGGAGCCTGCTCTGGTGGGTGACGAGCAGGCGCAGGTCGACGGACTCCGGATGGATGTCGAGATGACCGGCCTCGGCCTTCGCAACGTCGAGGAGGTCGTTCACGAGCGACAGGAGCGAGTGGCCGGAGGAGGCGATGAGCCCGACCTGTTCCCGCTGCTCGCCGGTCAGGGCCGGGGAGCCGGGGGCCAGCAGCAGTCTGGAGAGAGCGACCACGGAGTTGACCGGGGTGCGCAGTTCGTGGCTGATGTTCGTCCAGAACCGGGTCTTCGCCTCGCTCGCCTCCTGCAACTGGTGGCGTTTGTCCTCCAGTTCGGAGTGGAGCGCGAGCACGCCGCTGTTGGTGGTCTCGAGCTCCTGGGTCAGCTCCGAGTACAGGGCGAGTACTCCGCGGTTGGTCTCCTCCAGCTCTTCGTTGAGCCGGCGAAGTTCCTCCCGCTGGGCACGGGTCTCCTCCAAGGTGGCGATCAGGTCCCTTGTCTGGGCGCGGAGATAGTCGGCCTCGGTGGTTCGGGGGCCGTCGTGGAGGGCCTCCGCCAGCCGGCTGTGCCGCTCCGCCGGCTTCGGGCCTTCGGTGGGGAGCGGCTGGGTGATGACGACGCGGCCGGCGCCGGTGCCGGCCTCGTGGTCGACCTGCACGAGCTTCGCGACCAGGTCGAGGGTGTCCCGGGCGGGCGGCGGTCCGCCGCTCCAGGAGAAGGTGACGACGAGGGCCGTGGGCCGCTCCGCCGAGTCCAGGCCGAAGGTGACCTCCAGGTCGCGGCACCCGAGCCGGTCCCTTCCCAGTTCGCTCAGGGCGGTCGCCAGCCGCACCTGGTCCTGCCCGTCCAACGCCAGTGCGGAGGCCGCCTGTTGAGCGCTGCGGCGCAGGCCGAAGACGTCCTGGGCGGAGAACAGACGGAAGCGGGTCACCTGGCCGCTCGCGGCGGGCGCGTGACTCACCCGCCGCTCGCCGCCGCGCAGACTCGGCTCATACCCGTTGGGCGCCATGACCACCTCGCCCGTCCTCGGTCACCAGGCCCCCTTGACGACCACCACACTCGCGTCGTCCCGTCGTACACCCGCTTCGCGGAGCAGATGGCCGGCCATGACGAGCGGTGAGTGGTGCAGCAGGCCCGGCAGCGCTTCGTGGTCCCAGCGTTCGGTCAGGCCGTCGGAGTGCATCACCAGGGCGCCGTGGTCCGGGAGGGGTGCCTCGAACGTCCGCAGCCGCCGCATGTGCGCGCCGACGATCCCGGGAGCCGACAGCAGCGCCCGGCGCGGGCCGTCGCCGATGAGGAAACCGCTGATGTTGCCGATGCCGCAGTACAGCGCCCGGCCCGCGCCGGGTTCGATCCGCGCCACGGCCACCGCCCCGCCACGGGTCCCGCGCAGGGCGGGGTGGACGGCGTTGAGGACGCCCTCCGGACTCAGGTCGCGCGCGTCGTGGAAGGCTTTGACCGCCGCCTGGCTGGCGCGGGCCGCGAGGGGCCCGTGGCCGAGACCGTCGCACAGCATGAGCAGGACGACGGGCGGTCCGCTCCCGGCGGCGACGGTGCGGACGGCCCACGCGTCCCCGCACACGCTCTCGCCGCTGATGGGCCTGGTCACACCGGCGGTGGGAGACGCGGGCGGCAGGGCGAGGGCGGCCCTGCCGTCGGCGGTGCGGGGCCAGAACCGCGCGGTCATGACCGTGCCGCGGCCCGGCACGGAGTGCAGGTCGAAGTGGTCCGAGAGCCGGGCAACCGCGCCCAGCCCGATCCCGAGGGTGCCCGCGCTGGACGTTCCGTCGCTCAGGGCGGCGGGGACGTCCGTCATGCCGGGGCCCGCGTCGATGGTGAGGAACTCGACTCCGGCCGCATCGCCGGAGCGCACCACGCGCAGCAGCAACGCCCCGTCCACTGCGTGCCGTTGCAGGTTCGTGGCGGCTTCGGTGACGGCGAGGGCGACCTCGGCGCAGCGGTGGCTGCTGAGCCCCAGGCGCCGGGCGAGGGTGGCCGCCGCGGCCCGGGCGGCCGGGGCCAGCGAGGCGCTGTCCCGGAACCACGCCACGTCCTCGCCGTCCAGCATGGTCGCGCTGCTCACCGCACCCACTTGACTATGGTCACGGCCGTACCCTCGCCTGGCACGGTGCTCAGGTCGAAGTCGTCGACGAGGCGGCGGGCACCGCTGAGGCCGAGGCCAAGGCCGCTGCCGGAGGTCCAGCCGTCCGTCATGGCCTGCTCGACGTCGGCGATACCAGGACCCGAGTCCTCGAAGACGGCGGCCACACCTCGTCTGCCGTGCGCGGTGACCAGGCCGGTCCGGACCGTTCCTCCGCCGCCGTAGGTGAGCGTGTTACGGGCGAGTTCGCTCGCGGCGGTGATCATCTTCGTCTGGTCGACCAGGGAGAGACCGCACTGCTGGGACAGCGTCCGGATGACCTGGCGGACGTGGACGAGGTCACCGCTGCGCGCGATGGGATGGACCTGGAGTTCCCCTTCGGCTGTCCAGAGCGCCGTCATCGCGGGGCCGAACCGGAGGAGCGGCGCAGTTTCGCCAGGCCCTTCTCCAGGTCCAGGGCCGTACTGACGCCACCGAGCGAAAGGCCGAGCTCCACCAGGGTGATGGCCACGGCGGGGCGCATGCCCACGACGACCGTACGGGCGTCGAGCATGCGGGAGATGGCGGCCATCGTCGCCAGCATGCGACCCACGAAGGAGTCGACGATCTCCAGAGCGCTGATGTCGATGACGACACCCCCCGCGGACCTGGCGACGATCTGCTCGGCCAGATCCTCCTGGAGGTTCAGGACCGTCTGGTCCTCCAGGTCGGACTGGACGGACACCAGAAGGATGTCTCCGATCCGCAGGATCGGGATGCGCTCGCTCATCGCTGTGCGCTCTGGTGCGCGACCATGTCCACGCCGGACCGGCGCAGCGCCAGCTTGAGCGCGTCGGCCAGGCTGGCCTTCGTCACGATCCCGTCGAACTCGATGCCGAGCGCCACGATGGTCTGCGCGATCTGCGGGCTGATCCCGGACACGGTGCACTCGGCGCCCATCAGCCGGGCGGCGACGATGGTCTTGAGCAGATGCTGGGCGACCTGGGTGTCCACCGCGGGAACCCCGGTGATGTCGATGATCGCCTGCTCGGAGCCGGTGTCCACGAGGGCCTGCAGCAGCTTCTCCATCACCACCTGGGTGCGCGCCGAGTCCAGGGTGCCGACCAGCGGTACGGCGATGACCCCGTCCCACAGCCGCACCACCGGCGTGGACAGCTCGAGGAGTTGCTCCGCCTGCGCGGTGATGAGCTCCTCCCGCGTCTGCGTGTAGGTCTCGATCGTGAAGAGCCCCAGACCGTCCAGGATGCGACCGAGCCGCAGATAGGCCTGGATCTCCTCGGCGGACCCGTCCGCCAGCAGGGGTTCCAGGACCCGCTTCAGCGTGAAGACACCGATGGCTGTCTCGCTCGGGGAGAATCCCTGCCGGGCCCGGTTCCGTGACAGTTCGGTCAGCAGGGCCCGGACCTCGTACATCTGGTCCGAGTGGACGTCGGCCGCGCCCTCCCGCAACGCCGCCACCAAGGCTTCGTAGAGTTCGCGGAGTTCGCGGTCGACCTCGGCCGCGCTCACGCGGCTGCCCAGCGACGCCGACACCTCGGCGACCCACTCCGCAGCCAGGTCCCGGTCGCCGTCCGAAAGGAGCCTCACCAGGTCAACGGTGTTGTCCGGCTTCGCCATGCGCATGCCCCTTCGGTATTCGTATAAGTGTGCCAACGGATGGCGCGTGCAGCTTACGGCACACGTTCCGACGTCAGCCTTCCAGTGCTTCGCGCACCGTCGGGCGGCAGGGGATGAGGGCGTCGATGCCGACGAGTTCCAGTACCCGCTGGACGGTCGGTTGCGCACCAACCACCCGGAGCCAGCCCTGGGCGTCCGTGGCCGCGCGGTGAGCGGCGATGAGCGCGTTGATGCCGGCCGAGTCCATGAAGGTCAGCCGGGTGAGATCGGCGACGGTCCGCGGGAAGGCGTCGGTGGCGGGCGGGCTCAACGCCTGCCGGGCGAGATCGCGTGTGGTGTGGTCCAGTTCGCCGCGCAGGGCGACGACCCTGACGCCGTCGAGGACGGCTTCGCTGACTGTCAGTTGGCCACGCTGGTCCGGCTGGGCGTCTGTCACCGGGTCCTCGACTGCGTTCGCTGGAGCGGCTGGGCCGCCAACTCCTGTGCGAGGAGTCATCGCTGATACTACGGGGAACAGCGCCCGTAGGACTGGGCACTTGGAGTAAGAAGGAGCAGGAGGCGCAGCGCGCGGGTCAGGTGCCGACGGACGACGGGAACGAAGGTGACGAAGCGTGGAGTCTGCCGGCAGTGAAGGCGAAGGAGAGCCGAGTCCTCGTCCGATAGCCACCGCCGTCCCGTTGGACGGCGACGACGCCTGTATCGGCGAAGCACGCCATCTCGCCGCGGACTTCCTCGGCCGTGCCCGGACGGACCATGGTGTGGCCGTGTCGGCGCGGGCCGTGGACCTCACCCGCCTGGTGGTCAGCGAACTGGTCACCAACGCCCGCAAGTACGCCCCCGGACCGCTGTGGATGGAACTGCGCATCGCGGACGAGGCCGTGGAGGTGACCGTACGGGACAGTGCGCGCGCACGGCCCGCCGCCCGGCGGGGAGATCCCGGAAGGGTCGGTCAGCACGGGCTGGAGATCGTCATGGCCGTCGTCCAGGCGTTCCACGTCCGCCAGGAACCCTCCGGCAAGAGTGTCACCGCCCGGATCGCTCTGGCCGACGGCCCGGTCGGCGGTACGCGTCGGGCCGACTCACCGTCAGGTCCCCTCTGAGCGCCGCGGGCTCGTTCCCGGACCTCATGACGCCGTCCACTGCCCCTCGGATCGGGCACCGGTGCGGCCGTGACCCGGATGAGACGTTTGTTCGGGCGCGATCGGTGCACACGATGAGCTGACACAGCCTTTATCCGAGGAAGCGGAGACGCACCATGGGCATCATCGCGTGGATCATCATCGGCCTGCTCGCCGGCGCCATCGCCAAGGCCCTGATGCCGGGCAAGGACCCTGGCGGCATCATCGTCACCATGCTCATCGGCATCGTCGGCGGTCTGCTGGGCGGCTGGCTCGGCAAGGTGATCTTCGGCGTCGACTCCATCGACGGGTTCTTCGACCTGTCCACCTGGATCGCCGCGATCGTCGGCTCCCTGATCCTGCTCATCCTCTACCGCCTCGTCACCGGAAACCGGCGCTCGCACCGGCACGCGTGACCCGCTGAAGCCGGCCGCTCGCACCACCCGAACGGCTCCCTCCCTGGTTCCCGGGACGGGAGCCGTCGGCGTCAGGACCCGGAGGTCCGGCGGACGCGAACGGGCGGGACACCATGTTCGTGCAGGGGACCGACCTGCCAGCCACGCGCCTGGCAGGTGTCGAGGATGCGGGGCAGCGCTCCGAGGGTGGTGCGCCAGGAGCCGGTGGCGGAGGTGCAGTCGGAGTCGTGCAGCAGGATGGTGCCACCGCCGCGCAGGTCGCGCAGGACGGTGTCCTGGACGGACCGCGGGCTGGCCCGCCTGCGCCAGTCCTCGCCCCAGCAGGTCCACAGGACCGGGGTCAGACCGAGGCGGCGGCAGGCCAGATGGGCGGCCGTGGTCATCACTCCGTACGGCGGCCGGAAGAGCGTCGGTGGCCTTCCGGTGACGTCGCCCACGGCATCGCGGGCCCTGGCGAGGTCGTCGTAGGTGGTACGGGGACCGCGGATCAGCAGGGGGCGGTGGTGCCAGCCGTGCACGGCGATCTCGTGCCCGGCGGCGGCCATTTCCTTCGCCAACCCGGGTGAGCGGACCAGCATCGAGCCGAGCAGGAAGAAGGTGGCCCGCACCCCGCGCGCGTCGAGGAGACCGAGAAAGTGCGGGGTGGAGAGGTGGTCGGGGCCGTCGTCGAAGGTGAGGGCCACGTGGTCGGGCCGGCCCTGACCGGCCAGGCGGGGCATGGCCGCGTTCCGCAGCGGGCCGAGCGTGGAGATCCCGGGCGCGGCGTTCAGGGCGGCGAGCGCGGGCAGTGCCACGGCCGAGGCGAGCGCGGTGGCACGGGCCAGCCGGACCGGCGTCATCGTCCGTCTCCGTCCAGGTAGTGGGCGACGGCGTTGAAGCGGGCGGGCGTTTCGTTGTAGGCGTAGGCGAGTGGGGCGGCCACGCCCAGGGAGGCCGTGGCCGTCACGGTGACGGCTGTCAGGGCGATCCGTCGTCTCGCGGGGAATCGCTGCGGTGAGGTCGGGGTGCCCGGCGTGGACCGCGGCCCGGTTCTGGCGGTGATGGCGGATATCGGCCCGAGGGCTGAGCGGTGCAGGGCGAGTCCTGCCGCGCGCTGGTCCTCGCCGCGCGGTCCGTGCAGGAGTTCGGCCAGCAGCGGGCCGAGGGCCGCCGGATCGCGGATCCAGGCCGCCAGGCCCGCCTCGTCGAGGGCGGCGGCGTTGGTGTGGCCGTGCCCGGGGATGCAGCGGTAGCTGACCACCGGCAGCCCGGCGGCGAACGCCTCCAGCGACGTCAGTCCGCCGGCGTTCTGGACCAGGACGTCGCAGGCGTGCATCAGGCCCGGCATGTCGTCCACCCAGCCGAAGGCGTGCTGGATACCGTCCCGGCGCAACTGGTCCGCGAGGGCCTGATTGCGCCCGCACACCACCACGGGTACCGCGACTCCGGTCTCCTGTATCTCGGCGGCGGCCCGTCGCACCGGGCCCACGCCCCACGATCCGGCGACGAGCAGGGCAAGGGGCCCGTGCTCGGGCAGGGCGAACCGGTCGCGGGCGGCGGCCCGTTGTCCGGCGGTGGCGGGGGTGAAGCGCCGATCGGTGACGGGGCCGGCGACGGTGACGGCGGCCGCGCCCCGCGCATGGGCCTGGGCCGCCGGTACGGGGTGCACGGCGAGATGGGCGTCGATGCCGGAGGCCACCCACAGGGCGTGGACGGAGAAGTCGGTCAGGTAGGTGAAGGCCGGAACGGTCAGCAGGCCGCGCCGGCGGAGCGCGCCGAGGACCTGGCTGGCTCCCGGGTAGGTGGAGACGACCGCGCGGGTATCCGGCGCGAGCGCCCGCAGTGTGCGCCGCTCGGCGGCACGGAACAGTGCCCGCCACACCACACCGGGGCGTGCGGCCCGGTCGGTGGCCGCGTACAGGCGCTGATAGCCCTCCGGCATCAAGGTCAGCATCCGGTGATAGGTACCGCACAGCAGGCGGCCGGCCTGAGCGGGCAGCAGGTCGAGGAAGTCGTGCCGGTCCACCCGGAATCCGTGCTCGGTGAGCCTCTGGGCCAGCCCCGCGGCCGCGCCGTCGTGTCCCGCGCCGACACCGGCGGAGATGATCGCGATCCGCCCGGTGCCCGGGTTCTGCGGCGGTGCGGCGGACGGCGAAGGCACCGGCTCCGGCACCAGGTCGTCGCGGTAGGGCACGGTCGATCAGCCTCCTGACGGGATACGGGGCGCGGCCGGGCATGCTCCGGCCCGGACGGCACCGCGGGCAGGCCGAGGCCGCGCCTCCGCGCGGACCAGGGCCACGACTCGATCGCGGTGGCACCGGACACCGAAACTACTACATGATGTAGAACTTAGGGAACGGTCGCCGGGCGCGAGACCTTCGAGCGCCCGGGTTCGACACCCTCGGGCGAGCGCAAGTGAACCTACTACAAGGCGTAGAGGTTCATGCTCGAGCGGCTCCGCACCCGTCGCACCGGCGGAACGACGGCCGTACCCGGCCGCGGCACCCACGCGGTGGAGGCTCGACCCCGCTCCGCACCGGGCCCCGGACGCCCGAGGCGCCGCCGACCGGCGGAGTCCCGCCGACACGCAGACGCTTCCGCCGCCCGACGGACCGGCGCGCACGGCACGCCTCGACCGGCCGCCCGTCTACAAGATGTAGTAGATTTACCAGGCAGCCATCTTCGCATCAGCGCAATGTCATCAAGGCGCCATCGCGCAGGCGGGAGCCGTTCGGCTGCGCGGCCCCGAGCCACGTCCTCTCGTGCTCGTCCCGTCCTCTGTCGGCGTACTCACACGGAGGGACGTCCCGTTATGGCCGCGGCCGCCACCGCGCAGCTGGCATTCGACGGATCCGGCATCGACGGATCGCTGTTCACCTCGGTCACCGACCTCGCCCGCGCCACGACGTGGCTCAACACGCCGATGGAAGTGTGGACCAACTTCGGCCTGGGCGTCTTCGCGGTCCTCATGATCGCGGGCTGGTGGACCGCCCGGCGCCGCGGCGCACAGGCGATGACCCTCGCGCTCGCCGCGCCGGTGGCCGTCGTGATCGCCTTCGCCGCCGCCGAGATCGTCAAGAGGATCGTGGCCGAGGTGCGGCCCTGCCGGTCGATGCCGCACGCCTATCTCGTCGACACCTGTCCCGCGCCCTCGGACTACGCCTTCCCCAGCGGGCACAGCACGGTGGCCGCCGCCTCGGTCGCCGCGCTGTTCCTGCTGAACCGCCGGCTGAGCGCGATCGCCGCCGTGTTCGCCGTGGTGGAGGGCTTCAGCCGGGTCTACGTCGGTGCCCACTACCCCCACGACGTCCTCGGTTCCGCGGTCCTGGCACTGCCCGTCGCCTACCTCGTCAGCCTGGCGTCGCGGCGCTGGGCCACCCCGCTGATCGACTCCCTGAGCCATGGGGCGCTACGCCCGTTCCTGACGGCCGCACCGGCCGCCGCCACGCAGTCCGCCCTGTGACCTCGACGGGCGGCCCGTGCCGGCCACGCCGGTGACATCGGCGCTGCCGGCCCGTGGCGGGCGGGTACGGCCCGGACTTCCGTGACCGCCGCGTGCAGCGGCGGCCCGGTGCGCCGGCGACGCGGCGGGGCCGGCAGGACACGAGGGACCAGTGGCAACCGGTCGCGGTCGGCGTCGGCCAGGTGATCCGCCGGGCGGTGATCTCCGGCAGCGCGCACGGACCGGGCGGCGCGTCGACGGCCCGGGCCAGTCAGGCGGCTGCGCGGGGCAGGTTCACCCCGCTGCTCCCGGTCGCCCCCCGATGACCGGGAGGTCATTACTCCGTCGGGCGGGTGAGGGCACGTCCCGAACCGGTCGGAAACGTCATTCCCCGTGCTCCGTACGGTCGGGGCCGTCACAACGGGCGTCCGGCCGATGCCCGTGGTCCGAAGGCGCCCTGGCGACGTCACCGCCGGGATTCGCACCTGCCGTAGCGACGCTCCCGCCGGCTTTCCCGCACAGTGCCCACTGTGCGCCGTCGAGCATGCGGTCGCTGTCGGACGCGGCGTTGGCGAGGCTCGCGCAGCAGACGGCCAGGAGCACTCCGCCGGCCAGCAGGGGAAGGCTGCGGCGAGCGGGCGGCGGGTCCAGCAGAGCCCGCACCCGCTGCGGCACCACCCCGCCGGTCACGGCCAGCGCCGCGGGACGGGACGCACCGGCGGAAGCCAGGGCGGCCCGCCCGACAGCGTGCGCGACGACCCTGCGGTCACCGACACACTCGGCGGCCTCCTCGTCGGCCCAGCGCTCCAGGACGAACTCACCCGCGACGGTCACCGGCCGCAGCAGCGGATTCAGCGCGGCCGTGAGCCGCCACAGGCTCTGGAAGACATGATGGCGCCCCCGCAGATGTGCCCGTTCGTGCGCGAGCAGTGCCTCACGCTCCTCGTCGCCGAGGCAGCACAGCATGCCCCGTGAGACCACGATCCGCCCCGGCGCCCCGGGCAGCGCGAAGGCCAGCGGGACGTCGTCGTCGACCACCGCCAGTTCCGTCCGCCCCGGCAGCTGGGCGCACTCCCGCCGCGCCCGGACCAGGTGACGCACCTGTCGTACGGCGGCCACGACCAGCGAGACCACGCAGGTGACCAGCACCAGGGCGCTGCCGGCCGCGACGACCAGGTACACCGGGTCCTCGGCGCGCAGCGCCGCCACCGACCAACGGCCCTCCTCGGCGATCTCCGGGACCTGCGCCACGCCGGAGAAGGCCAGCAGAGCGAGCGATCCCGCCCAGCCGACCGCCGTCACCAGCGCGGCGCAGGCCAGGGCCCAGGCCGCCCGGCGCGGCGGAAGCAGACGCGCCACGGGGGCGGCGAGGACCGCGAGAGCGGCGGTGACGAGGAACGGGATGTAGACGCTGATCAGCACCGGTTCACCGCTTCCCGCGGGGGCGCTTGCTCTCGGCGGGTGCGGTGCCGTTCCCGGACAGGATCTGGTGCAGCAGGTGCTCGTCCTGCTCGGACAATTCCGAGACGAAGCGCGCCAGCACCGCCTCACGGTCGGAACCGCCCGCCAGCAGGGAGTGCATGCGCTGGGCGGTGTGGGACGCCTCGTCGCGGGCCGGTTCGTAGGCGTAGCCGCGGCCCTCGCGGTGGCGCACGAGCATGCCCTTTTCGTACAGCCGGGACAGGATGGTCAGGACGGTCGTGTAGGCGAGATCGCCAGGCAGCCGTTCGCGGACCTCCCGCGCGGTCTGCGGACCCGCGGCGGCCCAGAGCGCGGCGAGCACATTGCTCTCCAATTCGCCTCGCGCCCGCCTGCCGGATCCTTCGCGGGCTTCCTCGTCGTCTCGATCCGCCACCGTTCGCCTTCCCTCACCGTCGTGCGCACAGCGTACCCGGACACCCCTACGAGTTGTAGGAGGTGCATTCCGGGCAGCGAGGTCACACCTCACGACGCCACGCCGCGCCGAGCGGCCGTCGACGGCGGCGGTCCGGGAGACGTGAAGGGACGTCCGCCGGAGCCGCTGCCGCTCCTTGGCGCGGCCGTCACCCGGGCGTCGGCGCATCTCAGGCCGCCGTCGCGCCGGAGGTGTCCCGGCGGGAGACGGCGAGGTAGCCGACGAAGCAGACGATGGCGGCGGTCCAGGCCAGGGTGACCGGTGCCAGCCCGAGCCCCAGGCCGCCCCGCGTGTGGCCGAGCGCCATCCAGTCGGCGAGGGAGGCGCCGAGGGGGCGGGTGATGACGTACGCCGTCCAGAACGCGGGGACGGCGTTCAGGGCGCCGAAGCGGTGGGCCAGCCCGGGCAGGCAGATCGCCACGGCGAAGAGGACGACCGAGCCGAGATAGCCGAAGCCGATGGTCGCGGTGAGATCGCCGGCGGCCGTGCCGAGGGCGAAGGTGGCCAGGACGGTTGCCCAGTAGAAGAACTCGCGGCTTCGGGTGTCGATGCTGTGGATGGACAGGGTGCGCTCGACGGCGTACCAGACGACGAAGACCGCGGCCAGCGTGATGAGGAAGAGCGGTGTCGACACGGTGTAGGGCACACCGAGACCGACGTGCAGCACGTCGGCGGCCATCGTGCCGAACACGCTGACCATGACGACCGCCGTCCAGTACACCCAGGCGATGTACCGGCGGACCGCGAACTGCACGGTCAGGGAGGCCGCCAGGGCGAGACCACCGAGCCCGACCGCCGGCACCGGTCCCAGCACCCGGGCCAGCAGGTCGGACGCGGTCTCGCCCATCCCGGTGGTGAGCACCTTGATGATCCAGAAGTAGACGGTCACTTCCGGCACCTTGTTCGCCATGGTGCGCAGGGGGGTGAGGCGGCGGTCGTCGAGGAGACGCTCTGTGGTCATGGCCCGCACGATGGCACGATCAACTCCCGGTGCCACAGATGCCTTTGCCATTGTTTTGAGGCTTCTGGTGCATGAGTTTCACAACGCCCCCGCCAACCTGAAAGCAACCTGAACGCCTCGGTAAAGCCCCTGGTCAGGATGGCCTGAGCGATGATAAGGGGGCGCTTTCACCTGCTCGGTGAGGACGTTTCGCCGTCCGCCCGCTCACCGGGCCGAGGGCGCGTCCGCCGGCACTCGGGCTGTCGTGATCGTCATGGGGGTGCCGGTGACCGCGACGAGATAGGTCCGCGGCCGCACCGCGCGGAAGCCGCCCGGAGGTCTGACGACGTAGTCGGCGAAGGAGTGCGGGGCCAGGGCGCCGGGACCGGCGGCGACGGTCCACCAGTTGGAGGCGCCCTGGCCGGTGCGGCTGGCGAAGTGCGGGACGAGCCGCGTCCCCGTGGTGTTGACGGCGCGCACCTTGATGGCGGTGATCCCGACGCGTGCGTGGTGGGTCGCGAAGCGCACCGCGAGGGTCATGCGCAGCGGCGGTGAACTGGCGGCGGCGACCACGACGCACAGCAGGGCGGGCGTGAGGAGCGCCGTGGCCAGAGCGGTCCTGGCCCGGCGGCCGGCGAAGCGGGGCAGACGCGGCTGCCAGGCGGCGGCGAATTCACCGGCCGGGACCGTGGCGGCGGCCGCCAGCCACAGAGGGGTCATCATCAGGAAGTAGCCGTCCTGGGAGCGGGTGGCCAGGTAGAACGCGGTCCACGGCAGGACGGTCAGGGCGGGGCCGAGTCGCCGCACGAACAGCACGGTGGCGGCCAGGAGTCCCAGCAGGAGGAGCGTGCTGCCGTAGGAGTAGAAGTCGAGGCGGCTGCTGCCGGCGGTGAAGTAGTAGGAGATGCCCATGACGCCCTGGCCGTGCAGGATCGCCTTCTGGTCCAGGGGCAGCAGGATGCCGTGCAGCCAGCCGGAGAAGTCCTCGACGGCGAAGTAGGCGTTGACGGCCGACCAGGTGAGCGCGGCGGTGGCCGCGTAGCGGACGGTGACCGCAAGAGCCCGCCGTCCGCCGAGTTCGCCGCGCCGGACGGCGTACAGGCCGATCAGGAGAAACGGGGCGAGGAACCAGGCCAGCTGCTGCGCGGCGCAGGCGGCACCCAGACACGCCGCCCGTAGGGTGCCCCGGGAACCGAGACGGCCGCCGGCACCGGTGTCCGGCCAGCGGACCACCGCGGGGACGAGCAGCGCGAGGGCCGTGATGGCCGGGTAGCCGGCGTAGGCGTAGTGGGGCAGGAGACCGAAGCCGAGGCAGACGGCCGTGGCCGCGGACCGCCACAGGGCCGGGAGCAGGACCCACAGCAGGACCGAGGCGGCGAGGAGCGCCGCGGTGGTGACCAGGGTGGCGGCGGCTGTCGAGTGGACGACGGCGTGCACCGGGGCGGCGAGCAGGGCGGTCAGTGGCGGGTAGCCGTAGGTGTAGTCGGCACCGCCCGACATGGTCTTGGTGATCCCGACGGCCGGGGTGTCGAAGAGCCAGGCCCAGGGCTGGCCGTAGACAGGATGGCCGCGCAGGATCTCGCTCGCGGCCTGGGCGGTCAGGACGCCCTCGTCGGTGCCCGCGTGGTCGAGCAGGTATCCGCAGGCCATCAGGGCGACGGCGGTCACCAGGACGGCAGCGTCCACACGGATCAGTGAGCGCCGGTCGCGCACCAGGAGGCTGAGGACGGCGCAGACGAGGATCGAGGCGTAGCAGACGGAGATGACCGCGCCGACGGCCGGGGCGGACTTCATCGCGGTGGTCCAGGCGGCACGCGTCCCGATGAACAGGCTGATCGTCGCCAGGAGTGTCATCCCGCGGTGAATCTGCTGCGGCCCGGCACCGGCTCCGCCGGCCGCCGGGGGCGGCGCCGCCAGGTCGGTCACCCTCCGCCACACCGTCCCGGTACCGCTTCCGGCACCGTAGGCGTCGGCCATGACGCCCACCTCCTTCACCTCGTCCGACCGCCCGGGCGTGTGCGGCGCTCCGGGCGATCAACCAAGCAGCTACTACATCATGTAGAGGTAGGCGTACGGTGAGAACGCGGCAGGAATCAGGCTTCGGCTTCCGGCCGTCGGCGACACCCTGCTGACCGGCGGCGCACGCCCGGCCGGGGGTCGGCCGGCCTTTCCGCTCCGTCAGCCACTAGGTGGCAGCACCGTCGGCCACGAGGTGGCGGCACCGTCGGCTACGAGGTGGCGGCCCTGCGCTCCTGGACCTGCGCGTAGGTCATGAGGCCGAGCAGAACGGCCAGCAGGACGGCCGAGGAGCCGGCGGTACCGAGGTTCAGTCCGCCCTTGGCGACCGGCTTGGTCAGGAGGTCGCCCGCGGTCGCGCCGAGCGGGCGGGTGAGGACGAACGCGATCCAGAACAGCAGGACGTTCGGCACCGCCGGCACCTTCATCAGTACGGCCAGCAGGGCGAGGGCCCCGGTCACCAGCAGCGCGCCACCGGCGTAGCCGAGCCCGGAACTGTCGGACAGGAAGTCACCCATGGAGGTGCCGAGGGTGTTGGAGACGAGGATCGCCGACCAGAACAGGGCCTCGCCGCGGAAGGTGACGATGTCGCGGATCTGGAAGGTCATCCCGCTCAGCCGCCACACCGCGAAGATGACCAGCAGGATCGAGATGAGGATGGCCGCGCCGACGGGGTAGCCGAGGCCGAGGCCCTGCGGTCCCCAGCCGAGTGAAGTGGCGCCGCCGGAGAGGTACTTGGTACTGGCGTCGCGGTTCATGAAGTCGGACATGGTGGTGCCGGCCATGCTGGTCGACAGGATGACCGTCCAGTAGAAGAACGGGTTGTACCGGTGGGAGCGGAGCTGGACGACGAGCGTCACCACGAAGATCAGGAACAGCGCGATCGTGGTGAGGAAGTAACCGAGCTTCAGGGTCTGCGCGAAGAGGTCCCCGGCGGTCTCGCCCAGTGTCGTCGCCGCGATCTTCATGATCCAGAAGGCGAGGGTGACTTCGGGCAGTTTCTTCATCACCGATTTCGTCGTGCTCGCGACGTCGAGGTCGGTGAGGGCTTCCGGCTGCTGCAAGGTGGGGGGCTCCTTGTGTGGTCGGACGGCGGGGCGCGCACCTCGCGAGGGGGGCGAGCGTTCCTGCCGGATGGGCGACCGCGACGGCGCGATCGCAACCACCGACCCTGACAGCGTGGGCCTGAAGACTTCCTGAACACCCGTCACATGCCTGGTCAGACCGCGTGGCGTGCCGTCTGCTGAGGCTGCGCCACGTCCTTGCGGGTCACCGCCAGGTACACCACCAGGCCGAGGATGACCGCGAGGAAGAGGGCGCTGGTGACGACGGTGCCCAGGCCCAGGCCGCCGTCGCCGGTGGGCTGGGAGAGGTAGTCGCCGATGGAGGCCCCGAGCGGGCGGGTGAGGACGTAGGCGATCCAGAAGCTCCACACGGCGTCGAGCCCGAGCGCGAAGTGGGCCAGCGCGACGGCGGCGATGGCCAGGGCGAACAGGACCGCGGCGAGCCAGTAGCCGAGGTTCATCCGCTCGGAGACCAGGTCGCCGGCGGCGGTGCCGAGGGCGAAGGTGAACAGTACGGCGAGCCAGTAGTAGGACTCGCGGCCGATGGTGTCGATGTGATGGATGGACAGCGTCCGCTCGCGCCGGTACCAGACCACGAAGACCACCGCGAGGACGATCGCGAAGACGGTGGTACTGGTCTCCAGCGGGACGCCCATGTTGTCGGTCAGGTTGTCGCTGACCAGTGTGCCCACGACGCTGATCAGAGCGACGGCCGGCCAGTACACGCCCGCCCGGTAGGCACGGGTACGGAACTGGACCACCAGGACGACCGCCAGCAGGGCGCTCATCAGCACCGACACACCGGTCAGGCCGAGCCCTGCCTTCTCGTTGAGCAGGTCGGCCGCGGTCTCCCCGACCGTCGTGCAGAGCACCTTGATGATCCAGAAATAGACGGTGACCTCGGGCACCTTGTTCCAGCGCGACCGGCGGCCCGCGCCCGCCTCGGCGCCGGCCGACGAGGGCACCGGGGCATGTGACGTCTCGTGTGTCATGGGGCCCGACCGTGCCACGGACTACCTGAACACATCCTGACCGCCGTACCGCGTCGGCCGAGCGCCGGGTGGACGGCGAACCGGACTCTCGCCGGTACTCCTGTGCGCATCTCCCGGGTAGATTGAAGATCCCTCGGACAGGCCCGCATCCGATGGCGGGCACGGACCACGACTGCCGTCGTCAGAGCCCCGCCCATCGCCCAGCCACGTCGCAAGGATGAGGGAGCCATGTGCACAACAAGGCGGAGCGGCCGTGTGCCGACCCGCGCCACACCGACCAGGTACCTGACCAACCGTCAGGTCAGCCGGCGAAGGGTCGGCACGAGACCGACTGGGCACCGCACCGGATGACCACGGGCGCACCTGGGCCGACTGCCGTGTGACACATACTGACCTGGGGTAGCACCAGCTCGCAGGGGAGCTGGCAAAGTGAGGGGCGAGCCATGTTCTACTACCTGCTCAAGTACGTGCTGCTGGGGCCGCTGCTGCGGCTGGCGTTCCGGCCCCGGATCGAAGGTCTGGAACATGTGCCCGCCTCGGGCCCGGCCATCGTGGCCGGCAACCATCTCTCCTTCGCCGACCACTTCCTGATGCCGGCCGTCCTCAGGCGGCGGATCACCTTCCTCGCCAAGGCCGAGTACTTCACGGGGCCGGGCGTACGGGGCCGGCTGACCGCGTTCTTCTTCCGCAGCGCCGGACAGATCCCGGTGGACCGCTCGGGCAAGGAGGCCGGCCAGGCCGCGATCCGGGAGGGGCTCGGGGTGCTGAGCAGGGGCGAACTGCTGGGCATCTATCCGGAGGGCACCCGCTCGCACGACGGCCGGCTCTACAAGGGCAAGGTCGGCGTGGCCGTGATGGCGCTGCGGGCCGGTGTCCCGGTGATCCCCTGCGCGATGATCGGCACCTTCGAGGCGCAGCCGCCGGGCAAGGTCATCCCGAACATCCACCCCGTGATGATCCGCTTCGGCAAGCCCCTCGAGTTCTCCCGCTACGCCGGGATGGAGAACGAGAAGGCCGTCCTGCGCGCGATCACCGACGAGATCATGTACGCCATCCTGACCCTCTCCGAGCAGGAGTACGTCGACGAGTACGCGGCCGTCGTCAAGGCCGGGCAGGCGGCGGCGAAGAGCACCAGGGAGCGCAAGTTCCCCCGGGCACCCTTGAGTTGACCTCGCGCAACGAGGGGCGGCGGGACAGTTCCCGCCGCCCCCCGTCGCCGTTCCGGACGGATTACGGCTGCGGTGTCGCGTGCGGCGTGCAGGTGACGTCCGCGCCGTCCAGTTTCCCGGTGAGCAGGTAGGTGTCGACACGGCTGTTGATGCACGGGTTGACCAGGCCGGTCACTCCGTGCGAGCCGGCGCCCTGTTCGGTGATGAGGCGGGAGCCCTTGAAGCGCTTGTGCAGGTCGACGGCGCCCGGGTACGGAGTGGCGGCGTCACGGGTGGACTGCACGATCAGCACCGGCGGCAGGCCCTTGTGGGTGGTGACGTGCACCGGGGTCTGCTGCTTGACCGGCCAGGTGGCGCAGGGGAGGTTCAGCCATGCGTTGGCCCAGGTCATGAAGGGGTACTGCTGGTTGAGCCGGGTGTTGTCGCGGTCCCACTTCTGCCAACTGGTGGGCCACTTGGCGTCGGTGCACTCGACGGCGGTGTAGACGGCGTTGCCGTTCTCCGCCGTGATGTTGCCCGCGGTGTCGGAGAGGTCCGGGGCGGCCGCGTCGACCAGGGCCTGGGTGTCACCGGCGAAGTACTTGCCGAACACGGTGGCGACCGGGACCCACGAGGAGTCGTAGTAGGGCGCGCTCTGGAAGAAGCCGATCAGCTCGGCCGGTCCGACGACCCCGCCGATCGGGTTCGCCTTGGCGGTGGCGCGCAGCTGGAGCCACTTGGCCTGGACGGCGTCCCGCGTGGTCCCCAGATGGAAGGCGGAGTCGTGCGCGGCGACCCAGTCCTCCCAGTCCTTCCAGCGGCCCTCGAAGGCGACGTCCTGGCCCAGGTTGGCCTGGTACCAGATGTTCTCCCGCGACGGGCCGACGACACTGTCGACGATCATCCGGCGCACGTGCCCCGGGAACAGCGTCCCGTACACGGCACCGAGGTAGGTGCCGTAGGAGACACCGAGGTAGTTGAGCTTCTTCTCGCCGAGGGCGGCCCGGATGACGTCCAGGTCGCGGGCGGTGTTGGCGGTGGTCATCTGCTGGAGCATCGCCCGGCCGGTGCGCTCGGCACAGCCCTTCGCGTACTCCTTGGCGAGCTTGCGCTGCGCGGTCTTGTCCGCCTCGGTGTCCGGCACCGGGTCGGCCTTGGGAGCCTTCACGAACTCCTGCGGGTCCTCACAGGAGATGGGCGCCGAGTGGCCGACACCCCGCGGGTCGAAGCCCACGAAGTCGTACGCCTTCGAGGTGTTGACCCACAGGGGGTTCTTGGTGGTGACCCGGAGCGGGAAGCGCATTCCCGAGCCGCCCGGGCCGCCGGGGTTGTAGACGAGCGCGCCCTGGCGCTCCGCCTTCGTCCCCGTGTTGCCCATGCGGTCGACGGCGAGCCTGATCTGCTTGCCGTACGGCTTCGCGTAGTCCAGCGGCACGCTGACCCAGCCGCACTGGACGGGCTTCGTCAGGGCCCAGTCGGCCGGGCAGTCGGCCCAGTCGATCCCGGCCTTGGCGGCATGCGCGGCGGCGACGGCCGCGCCCCACTGCTCACGGTCCTGCCCGTGCCGGGCCTCGGCGCCGGAAGCGGGAGCCGCGAGAGCACCGGTGATCAGGCTCGCGGTGACGAGCGCCCCGGCCGTGCCGAACGCGAGTATCCGGCTCCTCGATCTGAAGTTGTCCCTCAAGTGGGCCCCTCCCCGTACTTGGTCACGAATAGTCAGGGGGGATCCTTCCGGCTGTGAACCTCCTGAGAACAGGGTGTGACAGCCGTCTTTACCAATCCGATAACCGGAGGATCACGTCCCGCTGAGCGGATCAGCCACCGAGGTGCTCCAACGCCTCGTCCAACACCCGCCGGAGCAGCAGCGCATCGGCCGCCACCGCACTCACGAGCACGGCGGGGCCGGCGAGCGGAGTGAGCGCCGCGCACTCCCCCAGCATCCGGGCCACCACCGGCTTCTCCGCGAACTCCGGTCGGACGACGACGAGTTGCCCCACCGCGCGCCGTCCCGACAGTACCGCCGGCCCGTCCCAGCCGCCGGGCGCCCCGGGTCCGCAGGCCAACTCCTGGTCGAGGAGCGCTCTTCCGGCGACGCGCACCGTGAGCCGGCTGGTGAGCCGCCCTGGCTCCTCCCCCACCCGCCCGAGCACCTGCTCCTCCCGCAGCACCAGCCGGCCGGACGCCCCGACGTCGACACGGGTGGAGACGTACAGGTCGCTCCCCTTCGCTGAGATCAACTGCTCGGGCAGCCAGCGCAGTTCACCGCCGTCGGCGACATCGAGCCGCACGTCGTACCGGGCCTCGCCCTTCAGCTGCCCCGGCAGCGCGATGGTCGCCGCGGCCGAGCCCACGCACAGCCGGGCCCCGTCCTCCACCCGGGCCTCGATCCCGAACCGGTCCCCGCCGAGCGGCCCGCTCATCGCCCCGACGACCATCACCCGGGCCTCGGCCCCGCTCCCCCGGGTGCGCCGCAGCGCGAGCGGCCCCTCCCCCTCCAGCACGGGAAGCGCGGTACCGCCCCGGCCGTCACCCCGGGCGACGATCCGCGCGCCGGCTCGCACCCCGGTGACGGTCATGCCGTCCACGCGCCGAGCCGCTCCCGCACCCACCGGGCCACGTCCGCGACACCGGTGTCGCCGCGCAACGACTGGAACACGACGGGCAGTTCGGCCCGCTGTGCCTTCGCGTCGGCGGCCATCCGGGCGAGGTCGGAACCCACGTAGGGAGCGAGGTCGGTCTTGTTGACGATGAGCAGGTCGGCGGTGGTGACACCGGGGCCGCCCTTCCGCGGGATGTCGTCGCCACCGGCCACGTCGATCACGAAGATCTGCGCGTCCACGAGTCCCTTGGAGAAGGTGGCCGTGAGGTTGTCCCCGCCCGACTCGACGAGGATGAGATCCAGTGGCCCGACCTCGTCCTCCAGGTCCTCCACGGCTTCGAGGTTGGCCGAGATGTCGTCCCGGATCGCGGTGTGCGGGCAGGCTCCGGTCTCGACGGCGGTGATCCGCTCGGGCGGCAGCACGGCCTCGCGCAGCAGGAACTCCGCGTCCTCACGCGTGTAGATGTCATTGGTGACGACGGCGAGGGACAACTCGTCGCGCAGGGCCCGGCACAGAGCGGCGACGGTAGCCGTCTTGCCGGATCCGACGGGCCCACCGAGCCCGATGCGAAGGGCACGCCGTGATCCGTCGGGACGCCGGGCGTCGGCGCTGACGGCGGCAGGACCGTGGTCGTGGTCGTTGTCGAGATGCATGTACGGCTCCTTCATCGGATTGGCCCACTTCGCAGCCCGTCCGGCGGTTGCGGACGAGGCCGTTCAGGCAGAGGCGGGGGTCTGGGGACGGCCGGGGGTTTGGGGACGGCGGGGTGCCGGAGACGGCGGGGTGCCGGAGACGGCGGGGTCCGGGGACGCCCGGGTTCCGGGACGGCCGGGTTCCGGGCACGGCGGGGGCACGGGCACGGCGCGGGCACGGGCCGGCTAGGACGCGAACAGCCGCACCGCCCACCCCGCATGCCACTCCGCCCCGATCTCCAGCAACGGCGCGGAACCCGCGGGCAGTTCGTCCACCCCGCCCCCCGCGGCCCCCCGCCGCGCCGCCCCCACCGCCCGGTCCACCACCCGGTCCACCTCGGGCGCCAGCCGGGCCAGCACGCCCGTCGCCTCGAACGGGTCCAGACTCAGCAACCGTACGACCGCGGTGGCCGGCCCGCTCACGCACTCGTACGCGGCGCAGTAGGCCGCGTCCTCGGCCGAGAGCCCCGCCGCCCGGGCCACCACTCCCAACACCACCGGCTGATGAGCACCCTTGGGGAACCCCATTGCCAGGTCGTCGAGTTCGGCCGCCGGCCAGGTGGCCCGCGCGGCCCGCAGCAACTGGCGTCCGAGCCTGCGAGCCGTACTCCGGAGCGCGGGCGACGGCGTCCGTGCGTCCGCCGCAGCGTCCAACTCCCGTACTTCGACACCGAGTACCGCGGCCGCGGCGAGGGCACCCGCCACCAGTCCCGCCGTGTGCAACCGCCCCCGGCAGAACTCCTCCAGACTCGCCGCCCCGGTGATCCGCCCGGCCTTGACGGCCGCCTCCGCCCCGCCGGAGTGCGCATGCCCTCCGGCGGGAAAGCGGCCGTCGGCCAGTACCAGCAACGCTGCCCGAGACATCACATACACCGGCTCTCAGAACAGGAAGTAGCGCTGGGCCATAGGCAGTTCGGCGGCCGGTGTCGCCTCGACCAGCTCCCCGTCGATGTACACGGCGAAGCTGTCGGGGTCGACCCGCACCGTCGGACGCGCGTCGTTCTCGCGCATGTCCGCCTTGGTCACCCCACGGGTCGACTCGATGGCGACGAACCGCTTCCCGAGCTGCAACCGCTCCGGCAGCCCGTCCTCTACGGCCAGCGGGGCGACGAAGTTGAAGGAGTTGGCGGCCGGCGCCCGCCCGATCGCCCCGTACATGGGGCGCGGCAGAATCGGCTGGGGGGTGGGGATCGACGCGTTGGCGTCGCCCATCTGCGCGTAGGCGATCTGGCCGCCCTTGAGGACGAGGTGCGGCTTGACCCCGAAGAACGCGGGCTCCCACAGCACGAGGTCGGCGAGCTTGCCGCTCTCGACGGACCCGATCTCGCGGGCTAGCCCCTGGGCGAGCGCCGGGTTGATCGTGTACTTGGCGACATAGCGACGCACCCGGTGGTTGTCGGCCCGCCCGTCGCCCGGCAGCGCGCCGCGCCGCCGCTTCATCACGTGCGCGGTCTGCCAGGTCCGCAGTATCACCTCGCCCACGCGCCCCATGGCCTGCGCGTCCGAGGAGATGATGGAGATCGCACCCAGGTCGTGCAGGATGTCCTCGGCCCCGATGGTCGACGGCCGGATCCGTGACTCGGCGAAGGCCAGGTCCTCCGGCACCGCCGGGTTCAGGTGGTGGCACACCATCAGCATGTCGAGGTGTTCCTCGGCCGTGTTCACCGTGTACGGCCGCGTCGGATTGGTCGAACTCGGCAGTACGTGCGGCTCGGAGACGACCGTCATGATGTCCGGCGCGTGCCCGCCACCCGCACCCTCGGTGTGGTACGCGTGGATCCCGCGGCCGCCGATCGCCGCGAGGGTGTCGCCGACGAACCCGGCCTCGTTCAACGTGTCCGTGTGGATGGCCACCTGGATGCCGGTGCGGTCGGCGACGGTGAGGGCCGCGTCGATGACCGCCGGGGTGGACCCCCAGTCCTCGTGCAGCTTCAGCCCCAGTGCGCCGCCCCGGATCTGCGAGACCATCGCCTCGTGCGAGACGGTGTTGCCCTTGCCGAGGAAGCCGATGTTGAGCGGGTACTGCTCCATCGCCTCCAGCATCCGGGCGAGGTGCCACGGCCCCGGGGTCACGGTGGTGGCCTTGGAGCCCTCGGCCGGTCCCGTGCCCCCGCCCACCAGCGTGGTGATCCCGGCGGCCAGTGCCTCGTCGGCGATCTGCGGGCAGATGAAGTGGACGTGCGCGTCGACACCGCCGGCGGTCAGGATCCGCCCGTTGCCGGCGACGACCTCGGTCTCGGGCCCTATCACCAGCTCCGGGTGGACCCCGTCCATGGTGTCGGGGTTGCCCGCCTTTCCGATGCCGGTGATCCGGCCGTCGCGGATGCCGACGTCGGCCTTGACGATGCCCCAGTGGTCGATGATCACGGCGCCGGTGATGATCGTGTCGGGGGTGCCTTCCGCGCGCGTGGCGCGCGACTGGCCCATGGATTCGCGGATGACCTTGCCGCCGCCGAAGACGGCCTCGTCCCCGGCGAGCCCGGGGCCGCCGGAACGGTCCTCCTCGATCTCCACGATCAGGTCGGTGTCGGCGAGCCGGATCCGGTCGCCGGTCGTCGGTCCGAACAGGTCGGCGTAGGCGGCACGGGAGATCTCAGGCATCGAGGGCACCTCCGGTCTCCCCGCGCAGCCCGGGGACGACACGGGCCCCGGCCAGGGGGACGAGTTCGACGTCGACGGGGATGCCGGGCTCGAAGCGGACGGCGGTGCCGGCGGCGACGTTCAGCCGCTTTCCGTGTGCGGCACCCCGGTCGAACTCCAGTCCGGGGTTGGCCTCGGCGAAGTGGTAGTGGGAGCCGACCTGGACGGGCCGGTCGGCGGCGTTGAGGACGGTCATCCGGGTGACGTCGCGGCCCTCGTTGTACACGATGGGCCCGTCGGCGAAGAGGATCTCTCCGGGAATCATCGGCGGCCCCCTCAGACGATCGGGTCGTGGACGGTGACGAGCTTGGTGCCGTCCGGGAAGGTCGCCTCGACCTGGACGTCGTGGATCATCTCGGGGATGCCCTCCATGACGTCGTCCCTGGTGAGGAGCTTGCGCCCGGAGGCCATGAGTTCGGCGACGGTACGGCCGTCACGGGCGCCTTCGAGGATGTGTGACGTGATGAGGGCGATCGCCTCCGGGTGGTTCAGCCGCAGTCCGCGGGCCCGGCGCTTCTCGGCCACGTCGGCCGCCACGTGGATCAGCAGCCTCTCTTGCTCGTGCGGGGTCAGTTGCACGTCCCACCTCACAGTCCTCGCTCCGGACCGTGCGGGGCCCGGTTGCCGCAGCCACCGCGACAGATCGGGCTCAGAAACCCGATCCGGATACGAAAACCCCTGGTGGCGTGGATCGGCAGGCTAGTTTGCCGGAGTTTCGACGACGTTAACCGGACCTTGATCATCTGATGACCGGTGCATGGGGGCGCGTCCCGGCGCACGGCGCGCACCGCCCGCGCCGGCGGCTGCCACTCCACCGCCGCCCTCACGCCCGTACGGGTGAACACCGGGTCGCCGGGGGCCGTCGGCACACGCGTCGGCCCTCCCCCGACGTCCGGGGGAGGGCCGATGTCACGACAGGGGTCGGGTCAGGAGCCCGCGGCGCCCCGGTGTTCGGCCGCGATACCGAAGCGGCCGCGCTCCGGGCGTACGGCGGCGGTCTCGCGGACCGTGGAGACCGCGCTGACCACCTGCCCCTCGGCGGCTTCGGAGAGCTCTTCGAGGCGCTCGAGGTCGGCGGCTGAGACGAGGGCGACGAGAGGCTTGCCGTGCCGCGTCACGACGACGCGCTCACCGCCGTACACCACCCGGTTGATCAGTTCGGCGAGCTCAGCCCTGGCTTGCGTCACCGGAATCTCGTAGGCCATGCCCCCAGCTTACGGGGCACCTCGGACAACACATCTTGTTCGGCGACAGCGGAATCCCCGCATGACACCCTCCCGAGATTCTGTACGTCCTGTACATTTCTGACGGAGAGTCCGGCCGCTGAGACAGCTCAGCCGCGAGGAGGGGTACGCCATGACCCGACCGTCCGCCCGCTATGTCCTGCCCGAGTTCACCGAACGCACCGGCTCCGGGCAGCGCACCCTGGATCCGTACTCGAAGCTGCTGGAGGAGCGGATCGTCTTCCTCGGCGCGCCCGTCGACGAGACCTCCGCCAACGACGTGCTGGCGCAGTTCATGTACCTGGAGCACGCGGCGCCGGAGCGGGACATCTCGCTGTACATCAACTCTCCGGGCGGCTCGTTCAGCGCGATGGCCGCGATCTACGACACCGTCCAGTACGTCACCTGTGACGTGGAGACGATCTGCCTGGGGCAGGCCGGGGCGTCGGCCGCGGTGCTGCTCGCGGCGGGCACCCCGGGCAAGCGTTCCGTGCTGCCGGGTGCGCGCGTCGTGCTCCAGCAGCCGTCGCTGCCGGAACCGGTACAGGGCCAGCCGAGTGATCTGGTCATCCGGGCGGCGGAGTTGGACCGGACCCGCGCGCTGCTCGAGGAGATGCTCGTCCGGCACACCGGGCGCACACCGGCCCAGGTACACCGGGACCTGGAGCGGGATCTGGTGCTGGACGCGCCCGCGGCGCTGGCGTACGGACTGGTGGACCGGATCGTGCCCGGCCGGCGGACCTCGCCCGGCCTTCCGGACGCGGGGTGAACGGCCGATGCTGCCACCGGAGCTGCCGCCGCTGCCCGCGCTGACCCGCGCCGAGGGCGAGTTGATCGACCGTTACCTGGACGTGGTCGACCTGCTGGGCCGGATCAACCCGGCGCAGAACGAGGACACCTATCGTGGGCTGCGCGCCGCGCAGGCGCTGGTGCGCGCGGCGGCCGAGCTGCGCGACGCCCTCGCCCTGATGCATCGCCGGGGCGAGACGGAGCTTCACGGGGACACGCTGGCACGCGCGTTGCGGGTGCTCGACGGCGAGCGCCGGACCGCGCGCGTCGCACTCCCGCCCGACTGCGTACGGTGACGCCGGGCGGAGTCCGGAGCGACGCGTCCACCGGCCGACCTGGCCGGAGTTGAAACGACCCAAAGGGGTTACCGCCGTTCGGCGGAGGATGGCGTGGTTTTACCTGACCGATCGAGCCGCTCAAGGTGCGTGCTCCAAGGTGCCCGCGGAGGGCTTCGGTGCAGGTCCGGGGCTACGTCGGGGAGTTGACGGCTAATCGAACACAAGGCTGTCCACCCGAACGGGTGGGTGGTGAGTAACCCCACAAATCCACGGTTCCGTTGGGATTTTCGGACAGGGGTGAGTGAAGATCCCTGTCTGACGACAAGCCCCCGCCACAACGGCGGGGCGATCCGGGCGGACGCCGAGTCCTGCCGCCGTCCGGATGCCCGGTCGACGGAAGTGGATCGGCAGGAGTGGAGGACCCGAGCACGACGGGTCGCCGGCACGGTCGCACCATGACCGGGCCGCGCAGCCCTTGGGGTGAAGCCGTGGCGACACGGCCGGGCAACTTCGCCAGCCCGAATCCGACAGGTCATCCTTCACAGGCGGCTGACGAAGGGTTGCGCATGACTGCGCTCAATCGTGTCCCGTCGCTGATGGCGCGGGCCGGCACGGCCTCGGCGCTCACCATCGCCGCCGTGGGCGGCTCCATCGTGATCCCTGGTGTCGCCTCCGACGCCTCGGCCGCCACGATGGGGACGAAAGCACTTCAGGTGGCGGCCTCGAAGAAGGGCTCGCCCTACAGGTGGGGTGCCACCGGACCGAACCGGTTCGACTGCTCCGGGCTCACGCTGTACTCGTTCAAGAAGGCGGGCAAGAAGCTCCCGCGAACGGCGGCCCAGCAGTACAACAAGACCCGTCACATCTCGGCCGGCAATCGCAAGGCCGGGGACCTGGTCTTCTTCCACTCGGGTTCCAGCGTGTACCACGTCGGCATCTACGCCGGGAAGGGAAGGATCTGGCACGCCCCGAAGACCGGGGACGTGGTGAAGCTCCAGAAGATCTGGACGCGAAGCGTCTGGTACGGCCGGGTCAGCTGACCCACCCAGCGGCCGGCCGGCGGGAACTCGGGGCTACGGTTCCTGCTGGCCGGCGGCGGTGACCGTACCGGCCGGGACTGCCCAGGGCAGTTCGATGAAGACGGTCTTGCCGCCCTCCCGGGTGGGGCGCACCCGCAGCTTGCCGCCGCACTCCGCGGTGAGCCAGCGGATGATGACCATGCCGCGCCCGTTGTCCTGCTGGACCGCGGCTGGGAGTCTCTTGGGGAACCGCGGATGGCTGTCCGTGACGCCGATGCACAGCTGTTCGTCACGGTCGAGGACGAGGCCCACCGTGAAGGTGGGTGACTGCCCGAAGGTGTGCTGCACCGCGTTGGTGGCGAGTTCGGAGACGATGAGGCGGATGGTGTCCGCGGTCTCCGTCTCCGGTGGCAGCCCCCATTCCGCGAGGGTGCTCAGCACGTAGGAGCGGGCCGCGTAGACCGAGGCGGGATCGCTCGGCAGAGTGACGGATGCTTCCAGGTGGTCTGCCATGGCGACGTCGTCCCTTTCCCACGGGACCGGAGTCCGACACGGTGCGTGTGGTTCGAGTACGGTCCCGGACTGGTGCTTCTTCGTCAGACTGCCATTACCAGGGCGGCCAGGGGAGCGATCCACCAAGATATGCATATATCTGTCGCTCGATGCGGTGAACTCTGCTACCCCAGAGCGTATTTGGGCGGCTCGGAAGGAGTAAGGAGTAGCCCATGCAGAACGGTCCCGCGGTGCGCCGCCGGAAACTGGGCGCCGAACTGCGCACACTGCGCACCGGCGCCGGCCTCACGAGCGGTGAAGCCGCCCGTCTGGTGGGCTGGCATCAGTCGAAAGTGAGCCGGATCGAGACCGGCGCCAGCGGTGTGAAACCGGCCGATGTGCGGTTACTTCTCGACGCCTACGGCGTGGTCCAGGGGCAACTGCGCGAGTTGCTGCTGGTGTTGGCGGGGTCGGAGGACACGGCCGGGCGGCACCACTGGTGGCACGCCTATCGTGGGGTGCTGCCGCCCACCTACCGGGACTTCATCAGCCTGGAGTCGCAGGCCAGTGCGATGCGCACGCTGGAGACCTCGGTCGTACCGGGGCTGCTGCAGACCCCGGAGTACGCGCGTGCCGTGACCCGGGTGGCCGCCGACGGGCTCGACGACGAGGCGCTGGACGCCCTCGTGCAGGTACGTCTGGCCAGGCAGGACGTGCTGCGCAACCGTCCGCCGCTGGAGCTGAGCGCGGTGCTGGACGAGGCGGTGCTGCGCCGGGAGGTCGGCGGCCCGGGCGTGATGGCCAGACAGCTGGAGCGGCTGGTGGAGTCGGCGCGGCTGCCCCAGGTACGGCTCCAGGTGCTGCCGTTCTCGGCCGGGGCGCATATCGGCATCACCGGGCCTTTCGTAATCTTCTCATTTCCGAGCACTTCTGATCTGGACGTGGTTGTTCTCGACCAGTTGACGAGTAGCCTCTACCTCGAACGGAAAGAAGACCTCCAGGCCTACACGGAGGCCTTCAACACCCTTCAGATCCACGCCCTTTCGCCCGAGGACTCGTTGGATTACATCGCCGGGATAGGTGACGGCGCGTAAGGAGGCACCATGACTGCACTGCCTCGGAACGTTCCTTCAAGTGCTGATCTGCACGGACTGCGGTGGCTGCGCAGCAGCTACAGCACCGGAGCGAACAACTGTGTGGAGACGGCACGGCCGCGCTCCGGTCGGCTGACCGGACTGCTCGCCGTGCGCGACTCCAAGGATCCGGCCGGACCCGCGCTGCTCTTCTCCCCCGGGAGCTGGGCGGGTTTCGTGTCGGCGCTCACCGGCTGATCAGCCCGTAACCGACTCCGTATCCGCATTCGGTCAGGACCCGGCCCTGTCACGCCGACTCATGGTCGTGTCCCACCGATCACCTGTACAGCGCGTTCGATCTCGGCCCCGGAGAGGTCCGCACGGGCGGTGAGCCTGAGCCGTGAGATGCCGTCCGGCACGGACGGCGGACGGAAACAGCCCACGGCCAGGCCTGCCGTACGGCAGTCGGCCGCCCACCGCACGGCCCCCTCCGGGGACGGGGCCCGCACGGAGACCACCGCGGCGTCCGGACGCACCGCTTCCAGACCCGCGGCGGTCAGCCGTGCGTGCAGTTCCGCGGCGACCTCCCGGGCCCGCTCCGCGCGTTCGGGCTCACGGCGCAGCAGCCGTAGCGCCGCCAGGGCCGCCCCCGCCGCGGCGGGGGCCAGGCCGGTGTCGAAGATGAAGGTCCGGGCCGCGTTCACCAGATGGTCGATGACCCGGGCCGGGCCGAGCACGGCCCCGCCCTGGCTGCCCAGCGACTTGGACAGGGTCGCCGTGACCACCACGTCGTCGGCGCCGGAGAGCCCGGCCGCGTAGGGCGCGCCCCGCCCGCCGTCCCCGAGCACCCCGAGCCCGTGGGCGTCGTCCACGAGCAGCCCGGCGCCGCGCTCCCGGCAGGCCCCGGCCAGGGCGGCCAGCGGTGCCGCGTCGCCGTCCACCGAGAACACCGTGTCGGAGACGACGACCGCGGGCCCCTCATGGGTACCGAGCGCCTTGCGTACGGCGTCCGGGTCGGCATGTCCGACGACCTGCGTGGTGCCCCGGGCCAGCCGGCAGCCGTCGATCAGCGAGGCGTGGTTGAGGGCGTCGGAGACGATCAGGGAGCCGTGCGGGCCGAGGGTGGTGACGGCGGCGAGGTTGGCGGCGTAGCCGGAGGAGAAGACCAGGGCCGCCTCGAACCCGCAGAATTCGGCCAGCTCGCGCTCCAGCTCGGTGTGGAGCTCGGTGGTGCCGGTGACCAGTCGGGAGCCGGTGGAGCCGCCGCCCCAGGTCCGGGCCGCCCCGGCCGCGCCCTCGGCCACCTCCGGGTGGTGGGCGAGGCCCAGGTAGTCGTTGCTCGCCAGGTCCAGCAGCGGGGAGTCGGCGGCGCGGGGGCGCAGGGTCCGTACCAGTCCGGCGCGGCGGCGGAGTTCCGCCTGTTCGTCGATCCAGCCGAACGCCATGGCTCCTCCGGTGAATTTGTAGGCAGTGAACAGACCCTAGCGGGACCACCAGCCACCCACTGTGTGGCAATACCCACACGTCGAACTGACAGGGTTGTGCAAACTCTCCTTGGCCCGGAGCAGCCTCGTAGTAGAGGATCGGCTCTCATGGACCTGCTGAACACGCTGGTGGACAAGGGGCTTCGGCGCGAGCTGCCGACCCGCGAGGAAGCGCTCGCCGTACTGGCGACCTCCGACGACGACGTGCTCGATGTGGTGGCCGCGGCCGGCAAGGTGCGCCGGCACTGGTTCGGGCGGCGCGTGAAACTCAACTACCTGGTCAACCTCAAGTCGGGCCTGTGTCCTGAGGACTGCTCCTACTGCTCGCAGCGCCTCGGCTCCTCGACGGGGATCCTCAAGTACAGCTGGCTGAAACCCGACGAGGCCTCGAAGGCGGCCGCGGCCGGTCTGGCCGGGGGTGCCAAGCGGGTCTGCCTGGTGGCGAGCGGGCGCGGCCCGACCGACCGGGACGTCGACCGGGTGGCCGGCACCATCAAGGCGATCAAGGAGCAGAACGAGGGCGTCGAGGTGTGCGCCTGCCTCGGTCTGCTCTCCGACGGCCAGGCCGAGCGGCTGCGCGAGGCGGGCGCGGACGCCTACAACCACAACCTCAACACGTCCGAGGGGACGTACGGGGACATCACGACCACGCACACGTACGCCGATCGGGTGGACACCGTCAACAAGGCGCACGCGGCCGGCCTGTCCGCCTGCTCCGGTCTGATCGCCGGTATGGGTGAGACCGACGAGGACCTGGTCGACGTGGTCTTCTCGCTGCGCGAGCTGGACCCGGACTCGGTGCCGGTCAACTTCCTGATCCCGGTCGAGGGCACCCCGCTGGCCAAGGAGTGGAACCTCACCCCGCAGCGCTGTCTGCGGATCCTGGCCATGGTGCGGTTCGTCTGCCCGGACGTCGAGGTCCGTATCGCGGGCGGCCGCGAGGTCCATCTGCGCACCATGCAGCCGCTCGCGCTGCACCTCGCCAACTCGATCTTCCTCGGCGACTACCTCACCACCGAGGGCCAGGCCGGCCAGGCCGACCTGGAGATGATCGCGGACGCCGGGTTCGTGGTCGAGGGCGCCGGCGAGGTGACCCTGCCGCAGCACCGGGCGGAGGTCGCGGCCGGCGGCTGCGGGTCGCATGCCGAGGCCGGGTGCGGGTCGCATGCCGAGGCCGGGTGCGGTTCGGGCTGTGGCGGACACGACGGCGCCGACCTCTGCGGTACGGCCGCCGCCCAGACGGGCGAGCCGCGCACCGACCTGGTCGCCGTCCGCCGCCGGGGCGCCGGAACGGATCTCGCGCCCAATGCCTGACCTGGGCGTCCCCGAGCTGCTGGAGCTGGACCGGCGGCACGTCTGGCATCCGTACGGACCGATGCCGGGCCGGGCCGAACCGCTCGTCGTGGAGTCGGCGAGCGGGGTCCGGCTGCGGCTCGCGGACGGCTCGGGCGAACTGATCGACGGGATGTCGTCCTGGTGGTCGGCGATCCACGGCTACAACCACCCGGTGCTCAACGAGGCCGCGCGCGACCAGCTCGGCCGGATGAGCCATGTGATGTTCGGCGGACTCACCCACGAGCCCGCGGTGCGCCTGGCGAAGCTCCTTGTCGACATGTCGCCGGCCGGTCTCGAGCATGTCTTCCTCGCCGACTCCGGCTCGGTCTCGGTCGAGGTCGCGGTCAAGATGTGCCTGCAGTACTGGCGTTCCCTCGGCCGCCCCGCGAAACAGCGCCTGCTGACCTGGCGGGGCGGCTATCACGGGGACACCTGGCAGCCGATGTCGGTGTGCGACCCCGAGGGCGGGATGCACGAGCTGTGGTCCGGGGTGCTGCCCCGCCAGGTCTTCGCGGACGCGCCGCCGGCCGAGTACGAGGAGTCGTACGCCGACCGGCTGCGGTCGCTGATCGAGCGGCACGCGCACGAACTGGCCGCGGTGATCGTGGAGCCGGTGGTGCAGGGCGCGGGCGGGATGCGGTTCCACTCCCCCGGCTATCTGCGGGTGCTGCGCGAGGCCTGCGACGCGCACGACGTGCTGCTGGTGTTCGACGAGATCGCGACCGGCTTCGGCCGCACGGGTGCGCTGTTCGCGGCGGACCACGCGGCCGTCACGCCCGATGTGATGTGCGTGGGCAAGGCGCTGACCGGCGGCTATCTGACGATGGCGGCGACCCTGTGCACGCCCCGGGTGGCCGAGGGCATCTCGCGGGGCGACGTGCCGGTGCTGGCCCACGGACCGACGTTCATGGGCAACCCGCTGGCCGCCGCCGTGGCCTGTGCCTCGCTCGGGCTGCTGCTGGGCCAGGACTGGCGGGCGGAGGTCAAGCGGATCGAGACGGGACTGCGGGACGGCCTGGCGCCGGCCCGGGAGATCCCCGGCGTACGGGACGTCCGGGTGCTCGGCGCCATCGGGGTCGTACAGCTCGACCACGAGGTGGACATGAAGGCGGCCACCGCGGCCGCCGTACGCGAGGGTGTGTGGCTGCGGCCGTTCCGCGACCTGGTCTACACGATGCCCCCGTACGTCACGGGCGACGCGGACGTGGCACGGATCGCGCGCGCGGTGTGTGCCGCCGCGCGGAAGGGATGAACATGCCGATCCTGATCATCACGGGGACGGGCACCGAGGTCGGCAAGACGGTCACCACGGCCGCGGTCGCCGCCGCGGCACTCACGGCGGGCCGCTCGGTGGCGGTCCTCAAGGCCGCGCAGACCGGGGTACGGCCGGACGAGCGCGGGGACGCCGACGAGGTCGCGCGGCTCGCCGGCCCGGTGACGACGGCCGAACTCGCCCGTTTCCCCGAGCCGCTGGCGCCCGGCACGGCGGCCCGGCGGGCCGGGATGGCCCCCGTGCGTCCGCACGAGGTGGCGGAGGCCGCCGCCAAGCTGGCCACCGAGCACGAACTGGTGCTGGTCGAGGGCGCGGGCGGGTTGCTCGTACGGTTCGACGCGGCCGGCGGCACACTGGCGGACGCGGCCCGGCTGCTGAACGCCCCGGTGCTGGTGGTGGCGTCGGCCGGACTCGGCACCCTCAACACCACCGAGCTGACCGCCCGTGAACTGCGGGCCCGCGAGCTGGAGTTGCTGGGTGTGGTGATCGGCAGCTGGCCAGGGTCCCCGGATCTGGCGTCACGTTGCAATGTGGCCGATCTTCCGGAGGTGGCCGGGGCACCGCTGCTCGGCGCACTGCCCGCCGGGGCCGGAGCGCTGGCGCCCGCCGACTTCCGTGCGGCGGCGCCGGGTTGGCTGTCGGCGCGGCTGGACGGCGGCTGGGACGCGGAGGCGTTCCGGGTGCGGGAAGCGCCTTAGTACCGGGGCAGGCCACGTCGGTCGGGTGGAACGCCCCTTGAGGGGCGCGGGGAACTGCGCGACCAGCCCCCACGCAGGCGCACCCGACCGACGGACCTAGGGCGACTCGCCGAGCAGCCGTACCAGTTCGATCCGGGATCGGATCCCCAACCGGCTGAAGACCCCCCGCAGGTGGTGGTCGATGGTGCGTGGGCTGAGATTGAGGCGGTCGGCTATCTCGCGGTTGGTGGCGCCCTCGGCGGCCATCCGGGCGACCATGTGCTGCTGGGCGGTGAGGACGGCGGCCGGGTCGGGCGCGCCGGTGGTGGCAGGTGTCAACGCCGTGCCCAGTGCGCGTAGTTCGGCACGGGCCTGGGCGGCGCAGTGCGGGGCGCCGAAGGACTCGAAGGCGGCCAGCGCGCTGTGCAGCCGGTCGCGGGCCTCGGGGCGCTGCCGCAGCCGGCGCAGGGCCCCGGCGAAGAGCAGCTCGGTACGGGCGCGTTCGAAGTCCCGGGTGCCCCGGGCGTGCAGGTCGAGGGCGGCACGGTAGTGCTGGACGGCCTCGGCGCCGGGGGCGAGCAGGGCCCGGCAGCGGGCGCTGAGCGCGAGGTCGTCGGTGCTGCGGACGGCGGTGGCCCAGCGGTGGTAGTCGGCGTACGCGGCACGGGCGACCCGGGTGTCCCCCGTGCGCACGGCGGCCTCGACGTAGTGCGGGGTGGCCAGGTGCCGGATGGCCCGGTGGCCGTGTCCTGGGCCGAACCCGGCGAGGGCGCGCAGCCGGGCGGCCGCGGCGGGGAAGCGGCCCCCCGCCAGGTCGAGGAAGGCGAGCGCCCACTGGGCGAGGGCGGCGGGCAGGCCGAGCCCGTGCGCCAGGGCGTGCGCGCGGGCGGCGGCGGCGCGCTCGCGACAGGCCTCCTCGTCGCCCCGGACCGCGGCGAACATGGCGAGCGCGGCCTGGAGGTGACAGGCCCCGTTGTCCTGCCCGGTGGCGTGGGCCTGGTCCAGGGCCTCCTGGACGGCGGCCTCGGCGGCCCGGGTACGGCCGGTCCAGAAGTCGGCGTAGGCCCGGAACTCCATGGCCTGAGCGGCCGTCGCCGGGGTGCCGAGGGCGCGGGCCGACGCGGCGGCACGGAGGGTGGCGGTGGCGGCGCGGGTGTGGTCGCCGAGCATCAGCGCCGCCATGCCGGAGTGGATCAGCAGACCGGGGTCGCCGCCGGGCCCGCAGCGGCCGGCGGTGCCCTTGAGGAGGATCCGGGCGTCGTCGTAGCGGCCCTCGACGGCGACGGCGAGTCCGGCGAGGATGCCGGGCGGGGAGACGCCCAGCCACCGGGCGATGTCACGGGCCTCGCGGCAGCGTCCGAGGTCGCCGGTGTAGACGGCGGCCTCGGTGGCGAGGGCGAGGAGCTCGGCGGAGTCGACGGAACGTTCCTGCCGGACGGCGGCGGTGAGCAGGGCGTCGAAGGCCTCCGCGGCGTTGCCGGCTCTGAGGGCGAGGACGCCGTCGAGGGCGGAGTCGTCGGTACGGGCGGCGAGCCGTCTCGCCCGGTCGGGCTCTCCGGAGCGCCAGGCGTCGGCGGCGGCCAGGGCGAGCAGCCGGGCCTCCGCGACCGGGTCCGGGCAGAGGTCGGCGGCGCGTTCGGCGAGGGCGCGGGCGAGCGCGGGTCTGCCCTCGGCGCGGGCGCGGCCGGCGGCGACCCGGAGTTCCGACGCGAGCCGGGCGCTGGGTCCGAGCGCGGCGGCGCCGCGGTGCCAGGAGCGGCGGGCGGTCTCGTCCTTGCCGCCCAGCACCCGGGCGAGCAGTTGGTGGGCTTCGCGCCGGTCGGCCGGGGAGGCGGTCCCGTAGGCGGCGATCCGGGTCCAGGCGTCCCGGAAGAACACCCCGCCGGCACCGGCGTGGGCGACCCCGGCGGTCTCGGCGGCGTCCAGCGGACGGGTGTCGAGCCGGCCGGCCGTGACCGCGCGCAGGAACGCGTGGGTGGCGACCGGGTACTGGTCGGCCGCGGCCAGGAGCAGCAGCCGACGGGTGTCGTCGGGCAGGGCACGGATCTCCCGGCGCAGGGCATGGAGCAGCCGTGGGGCGAGTTCGGCCGGTTCGGCCGGCAGCGGGTCGAGTCCCGCCGTCTGCCGTGCGGTGAGGCGCGGCACGAGTTCGGCCACGGCGCGCTGGTCTTCGTATACGACGCGTCGCACCCGGGCGCGTACGCCCTCGGGGAGCGCCGAAGCCGGGCATGGCACCGCTTCGGGCGTCTGCGGTGGCGAAGTGCGGTCAAGAGGTGGGGGATTCACCGGTATCACCACACGAAAGACGTTACTGGCGAGTTAGTTGACTCGTAAAGACTGGCGACTTCACCGATGCGGCGCGCGTAGACCCGTCCCGACACTCCTGAACAACCCCACCCGTTTCAGGAGGCATCATGGGACGCGCCAAGCGTCGCATCGCAACCGCTCTGACGGCGATAGCCGGTTCGCTCCTTCTGTCACTCCCCCTGGCCGCCACTCCCGCGCAGGCGGCCGGCCACGACCCGGTCGTCTTCGTGCACGGTCTCAGCAGCGACTCCAGCAGCTGGGACAGCTGGATCGCGGATTTCAAGGCCGACGGGTACACCTCGTCACAGCTGTGGGCCTGGTCGTACGACTGGACGAAGTCGAACGTCACCACCGCGTCGCAGCTGTCGAGCTACATCCAGACCGTGCTCTCGCAGACCGGCGCCTCGAAGGTGGACCTGGTGGTCCACTCCATGGGCGCGCTGAACAGCCGCTACTACCTCAAGAACCTCGGCGGGACCGCGTACGTGGACGACTTCGTGTCGGTCGCCGGGGTGAACCACGGGACGAGCGTCGCCTCGCTGTGCGGATGGCTGTACACGTCCTGCAAGGAGATGACGACCGGCAGCTCCTTCCTGACCGCCCTGAACTCCGGTGACGAGACGCCCGGCAGCGTCTCGTACGCGGCGTACTGGTCGAACTGCGACGCGGCGATCGACCCGGACTCCTCGGCGCTGCTGAGCGGGGCGACCGACGTCGGTGTCGGCTGCATCTCGCACACCGACATGAACGACGACTACGGCGTGTACCAGCAGGTGCGGGACTTCATCGCCTGATTCGGCGGCGGGGGGTGCGACGGGCCTTCACGGGGGACAATCACCGTAGACCCGCTCCCGTCGGGAGGTATCGTCATGCGGCTGATGTCCACCGCTGCCGGGAAACCGGTGCGCGATCCCGTCCACCACCCGCTGTTCGCCCGCTACTACGCCCGCATCAGTGTGACCGCCGAGACCAGGCTCGGGATGGCCGCCGTCCGGGACCGGCTGCTCTCCGGACTGTCCGGGCGCGTGATCGAGATCGGCGCGGGCAACGGTCTCAACTTCGCGCGGTACCCCGGGGCGGTGGCGGAGGTCGTCGCGATCGAACCGGAGCGCACCCTGCGGCAGTTGGCGGCTCAGGCCGCGGTCCGCGCCGAGGTCCCGGTGGACGTGGTGCCGGGCGCGGCGGAGGCGCTGCCGGTGAAGAGCGAGGCGTACGACGCGGCGGTGCTCTCCCTGGTGCTGTGCAGTGTGCGGGATGTGCCACGGGCGCTCGCGGAGGTACGGCGGGTGCTGCGGCCGGGCGGTGAGCTGCGGTTCTTCGAGCACGGGCGGGGCGGCGGCCCGGCGATGCGGTTCACCCAGCGGTCACTGGACCGGACGGTGTGGCCACTGCTGAACGGCGGCTGCCGGCTGTCCCGGGACCCGATCGCCGAGTTGCGCGCGGCCGGGTTCGAACTCGGCCCGTACCGGCGGGTGTTCCTGCCGGAGAACGGCCTGCGGCTGCCGACCTCGTACTGTGTGCTGGGCGTCGCGCGCAAACCCCCGGAGTCCTGAGCGGCACCCGGTTCACAGGCTCCAGCGGCGCAGTTCCTCCGCGATGTCGGACACGCTCGCCTCTCCGGTCTTCACCAGCCGGGCCAGATCACGGACCTGTTCGGGCGAGGTGGCGACCTTGAGGCCGCTGGCGACCAGGTAGGCGTAGGCGACCGAGGACGCGAAGAGGGCGTTCGAGCGCTCGAGCGCCGGGACGTGGATGAGGAGTTGGAGCAGGGCGGCGGCTCGGGCCTGCGGGGTGTCGTAGACGGGGACGTCGAATATCTCGGCCTGGTGCCTGGCGACGGCGGCGATCAGCGCACCCCAGTCGGTGACCTGGGGGTCACCCGGGGTCTTCTGTTCGGCGAGCATGAGGAGCCAGGCGAGATCGATGGTCAGGTCGTTCAAGGGATCAGTGACGGCCTTCGGTCTTGTCAGACGTATCGGGACCCTGCGCCTCGCCGAATTCCTCCGCGAAGACGGACTCGTACTGCTTCATGAAGTCGGCTGCGGCCTCGACGAACGTACGGCCCGCTTCGCCTGTGTCCTGCATGACCAGTTCCTCTATGTAGCGGTTGACGCTCATGCCGCGCGCGAGGGCGCGCTCACGGGCCGCCTTGGCGGTGCCCTCGTCCACGCGCACGTTCAGCTGGGTCTTCGCCATACCTAGACGCTAGCGCGATGGCGCTAGCACCGGCAAGCGCGCATCGGAACCGAAAAGTGATACCGCCTGTGGGACGCGTCACACTACGCTCGACGCGGACAAAGAGGCCGCGCGAGCTAGGAGGCAGTCTTGGCCACACCTGCTGCGGAGGCGCCCGCCGCCGAGGGGACAGCAGCCCGGGCACGGGGGCTGACCAAGGCGTACGGCGCGGGTGAGACGGCCGTGCTCGCACTCGACTCGGTGGACGTGGACATCGCACGCGGCCGCTTCACCGCGGTCATGGGCCCGTCGGGCTCCGGCAAGTCCACGCTGATGCACTGCCTGGCGGGACTGGACACCGTGTCGGCCGGCCAGGTCTGGCTCGGCGGCACCGAGATAACGGGGCTGCGGGAGCGCGAGCTGACGCGGCTGCGCCGGGACCGGATCGGGTTCATGTTCCAGTCGTTCAACCTGATCCCGACGCTGAACGCGGTCGAGAACATCACCCTGCCCATGGACATAGCGGGCAGGAAGCCCGACGGGAAGTGGCTGGACCAGGTCATCGACACGCTGGGACTGCGGGACCGGCTCAAGCACCGGCCGGCCCAGCTGTCCGGCGGACAGCAGCAACGGGTGGCCTGCGCGCGGGCGCTGGCCTCCCGGCCGGAGCTGATCTTCGCCGACGAGCCGACCGGCAACCTGGACTCGCGGGCCGGTCTGGAGGTACTGGGCTTTCTGCGGGACGCGGTCGACCAGCTCGGTCAGACGGTCGTCATGGTGACCCACGACCCGGGCGCCGCCGCCCACTCCGACCTGGTCCTCTTCCTCGCGGACGGCCGGGTGGTGGACCGGATGGAAGGTCCGACGGCGAACGCCGTACTGGAACGCATGCGGCTTTTCCCCGGGGGCCCTGACACGAGCGGTTCCGCCGCGCGGCCCGAGACCCCCGGATCCGACGTGGGACGCGGGCCCGCGGGGCCCGAGGAGGACTGACCCGGTGCTCAAGGCGACCCTGCGGAGCTTCCTGGCCCACAAGGGACGGCTGCTGCTGTCCGCGCTGGCCATCGTCCTGTCCGTGGCGTTCGTCGCGGGCAGCCTGATCTTCTCCGACACCGTCACCCGTACCTTCGACCGGCTGTTCGCCTCCACCTCCGCCGACGTGACGGTGGAACCGAAGGAGGACCTCAAGTCGTCGGTGCCGACCGGCGCCGTGCAGACCGTGCCGGCCGCGTTGGAGGACCAGGTCGCCAAGGTCGACGGGGTCGCGGGCAGCCACGCGGACGTGTCCGTGCAGAACATCGTGGTGGTCGACAGCCACAACAAGTCGGTCGGCCCGACCACCGGCGCCCCGACCATCGCCACCGACTGGTACCTCACCCGTCGCAGCCCCGTGAAGCTCACCTCGGGGCACGCCCCGCAGGGCGCCGGCCAGGCGCTGCTCGACGCCGACACCGCCGACAAGAAGCACGTGCGCATCGGCGACACCCTGACCGTGCAGGCCCAGCCGGGCACCTTCGCGGTGGAGATCGTCGGCATCGCCACCTTCACCGCCACCAACCCCGGCGCGGCCCTGGTCTTCCTCGACCCTTCGGTGGCCGCGAAGGAACTGCTGGGCTCCGCCGACCGGGCGACCAGCATCTCGGTGGACGCGGCGCAGGGTGTCCCGGACGCCGAGCTGAAGCGCCGGGTCGGCGAGGCGATCGGCACCGGGACGTACGACCTGAAGACCGCCGACGAGCAGGCCAAGTCCTCGGCCGCGGACCTGGGCGGATTCCTCGACGTCATCAAGTACGTGATGCTCGGGTTCGCCGGCATCGCGACGCTCGTGGGCGTCTTCCTGATCGTCAACACCTTCTCCATGCTGATCGCCCAACGCACCCGCGAGCTGGGTCTGTTGCGCGCGCTGGGCGCCGACCGGCGTCAGGTTCGGCGGTCCGTGCTCACCGAGGCGGTGCTGCTCGGCCTGGTCGGCTCGACCCTGGGACTGGGGGCCGGCATCGGGCTGGCGCTCGGGCTGATCAAGCTGATGACCGCGTTCGGGATGAACCTCAAGACCACCGAGATGGTCATCGGCTGGGGCACCCCCGTCGCCGCCTACGTCGTGGGCGTCGGCGTCACCTTCGTCGCCGCCTACCTGCCCGCCCGGCGCGCCGCCACGGTGTCGCCGATGGCGGCGCTCGCGGACGCCGAGATCGCCGGGGTGGGCAAGCCGCTGAAGACGCGGGCGATCGTCGGCGCCGTCGTCGGGGCACTCGGGGCGGCGGCCCTCGCGGGCTGCGCGACGGCCACGAAGACCGCCTCGGCCGCCTCGCTGCTGGGCCTCGGAGTGGTGCTGACACTGCTCGCGACCGTCGTCGCGGGCCCGCTGCTGGTACGTCCGGTGATCCGGGTCCTCGGCGCGGCCTTCCCCGCCCTGTTCGGCTCGGTCGGCCGGATGAGCCAGCGCAACGCCCTGCGCAACCCGCGCCGCACCGGCGCCACCGCCGCCGCGCTCATGGTGGGGCTCGCCCTGGTCGGCGGGATGTCCGTGGCGAGCGCCTCCATGTCCAGGTCCTTCGACCAGCAGATCGACAAGACGCTGGGCGCCGACTTCGTCATCCAGAACGGCAACTTCCTGCCGTTCACCAAGGCGGTCACCGACAAGGTGCGCGGCACCGAGGGCGTCGGTCTCGTCGTACGGCAGCGGTTCGCGCCGGTGGCGGTACGGCTGCCGGACGGCAAGCGGGTCACCACGACCGCCGCCGGGTACGACCCGCAGGTCGACGAGGTCGCCCATGTCTCCTACAAGGGCGGCAACACCGCGGCCGCGCTGGCCGACGGCGGCATCGGCATGGACGCCACCTTCGCCGCGGACCACAAGGTGCGCCTCGGCAGCGTGCTCCCGGTCGAGTTCCAGGGCGGCAAGCGCGCCGAGATGAAGGTGGGCGCCCTCACCGACCAGGACAGCGGCAGTGGCTTCGGCACCCAGGGCGGGTTGTTCTTCGGCATCGCGACCGTGGAGAAGTACGTCCCCGGCGGCCAGGACTCGTCGTTGTACGTCAACCACGCCTCGGGCACCGGCGTGGACCGGCTCCGCGCGAACCTGGAGCGGACCCTGGCCCCGTATCCGCAGGTGCAGGTCCGCGACCAGGCCGACTACAAGAAGCTGGTCCACGACCAGATCGCCGTACTGCTCTACCTGGTGTACGCGCTGCTGGGCCTGGCGATCGTGATAGCCGTGCTCGGCGTCGTCAACACCCTTGCCCTGTCGGTCGTGGAGCGCACCCGCGAGATCGGGCTGCTGCGTGCGATCGGGCTGGGCCGGCGGCAGTTGCGCCGGATGATCCGGCTGGAGTCGGTGGTGATCGCGGTGTTCGGCGCGGTGCTGGGGCTCGCGCTCGGCCTGGTGTGGGGCGTGTGCACCCAGCAGGTGCTGGCCCTCCAGGGCATGAAGGCGCTGGCGATCCCCTGGGGCACGATCGTCGCGGTGGTGATCGGTTCGGCGGTCGTGGGTATCGTGGCGGCGCTGCTGCCGGCGTTGCGCGCGTCGCGCATGAACGTGCTGGCGGCCATCGCGCACGAGTGATGACATCGTGACGCCCAAGTCCCCCACCGCTGAGGAGAGTTCATGCCGCGCCCGTTCCGCTTCGGGGTCAACCTGCTCACGCCCGCGTCGGCCGACGAGTGGCGCGCGAAGTGCCGGCGCGCCGAGGAGTTCGGGTACGACGTACTCCTCGTCCCCGATCACCTGGGGATGCCGGCGCCCTTCCCGGCACTGGTCGCGGCGGCCGGGGTGACCGAACGGCCGCGCCTGGGCACCTTCGTCCTCAACGCGGGTTTCTGGAACCCGGTGCTGCTGGCCCGCGAGGTGGCGACGACCGCCGCGCTGACCGGCGGCCGTCTCGAACTCGGTCTCGGCACCGGCTATGTGCAGGCGGAGCACGAGCGGGCCGGGCTGCCGTTCGGCTCGCCGCGCGAGCGGGTGGACCATCTGCGGCGCACGGTCGAGGAGTTGCTGAAGTCGGACGGCGGCCGGGTGCCGTTGCTGATCGGCGGCAACGGCGACCGGATGCTGCGGCTGACCGCCGAGCACGCCGACATCGCGGCCTTCGCCGGGGCCCGTCTGGCGCCGGGCAGTACGGAGGGCCGCCTGGATCCGGTCCCGGCGGAGGAGCTCGACGAACGGGTCGCCCGCTACGCGAAGTTGGCGGCGGGCCGCGCGGAACCGGCTGAACGGAACCTGCTCATCCAGATCGTCGCGATCACCGACGACCCACGGTCCGCACTCGGCCCGCTGCTGGCGCGACGGCCCGAACTGACCCTGGCCCGGGCCCTCGCCCTGCCCACGGTCCTGGTCGGCACCCTGGCGGAGGTCGTCGGCCGGGTGCGGGAGCTGCGCGAGCGGTACGGGTTCTCGTACCTGACCGTCCTGGAGCCGTACATGGAGGTCTTCGCACCGGTGCTGGCGGAGCTGTCCGCATAGCGCAACACCCCGACCGCGCCCTACGCCCCGGCGCGATCACGCCGGCGCCGATCCTGATCACCCGCCGGCCTCGCCGGACTTGAGCAGCGACGTGCTCCCGGAGTACGGCATGGGCTGCGCCTTCGACGCCCCTCGCGACCGGGCACGGGCGCTACAGCCGTTCGGTGAGGTCACTCTGCCGGGAACGTCTCACTGGCGGAGGGCTGTGCGCCGTCGTGACGACCTCCGTCGACGTCCAGGGCCGCAAGCAGGCGAAGCCGGTCTTCGCTCTCGCTGCCGGGGCGGGCATGGTAGGTGACGATGGTCTGGCCTGGAGCGCTCGGGACCAGGAGTTTCTCGTAGTGCAGTTCGAGAGGGCCGACCTGGGGATGGCGCATCAGGCTGGTGCCGGTCGACTTGTGCCTGACGCCTGGCGGGCCCAGAGCCGACGGAATCGCTCGCTGCGCAGGGACAGCTCGCCGATGATCTCTATCAGGCGCGGTTCCTGGGTGTCGGCACCGGCCACCGAGCGCAGATAGGGGACGATCCTGGCGGTCATGGCTTCCCAGTCCTGGTGCAGTTCGCGCAGCTCCGGACTGAGGAAGGCGTCGAGGATGCCGTTGTGGCCCGGTGTGTTGGCCGGTGACAGCGCGGCCGCCAGGCGGTTGGCGGCGAGAACGTCCATGTACCGGCCGTGCACGTAGGCGGGGGTGAGCGGCCAGCTGTCGATGAGCGTGCGGAGGGAGTCGCTGACCTTCTCGGGGCGGGATGCGCGGGCCCGGCGGGGGCGCTGGGGTGCGGCGGCCAGCTGGAGCATGTAGGCGGTGGACTCCTCGTCCAGCTGGAGGGCGTGGGCGATGCTGAGCAGCACCTGCTCGGAGGGGCGTCGGTCGCGTCCCTGCTCCAGACGGACGTAGTAGTCGGAGCTCACGCCGGCAAGGAAGGCGACCTCCTCCCGGCGCAGCCCGGCCACCCGGCGGTTTCCCGCATCGGGAATGCCCGCGTCCTGGGGAGTGACGAGCTCTCTGCGGGCGCGCAGGTAGGCGGCCAGAGCACCCGGATCGCCGGAATTTTCCATACCGCCAGGTTAGGTCGCCTGCACGCCGTCCGGGTGGCCCTGCCGGTCCTGGTCTCCGGGGGGCCTGGCCGCCCGCTCTTCGCAGCCGCACAGTGGCGATCAGATTCCCGTGCGGTGGTCCGGCCGGTGCCCCGTCGAAGGCCGTGCGGGGCCGTCACACCACTCGTCCCCGGACCACGCCCGCCACTCCGCGGACCCACTGGAGGAGACATCCATGTCCGATCTGTTTCAGAGTCGCTTCGATCGCCATTCGACCGCCGGCGAGGTGATCGACGGAGTCGACCTGGCCGGCAGGCGCGCCGTCGTGACCGGCGCCGGATCCGGCATCGGGGTCGAGACCGCCCGGGTCCTGGCGGCAGCCGGCGCCGAGGTGACCCTCGCCGTGCGCCGCCTTCGCGCAGGTGAGCAGGTCGCCGCCGGCCTGCGTGAGGCAACCGGCAACCGGGCGATCCACGCCTGGCACCTCGACATCGCCGATCTGGCGTCCGTCGCCGCCTTCACCGACCGGTGGCAGGGCCCTCTCCACATCCTGGTCAACAACGCCGGGATCATGATGCTCCCGGAACTCGAGCGCGGTACCGCCGGGCACGAGCAGCAGTTCGCCACGAACTACCTGGGCCACTTCGCACTCACCCTGGGACTGCATCACGCGCTGGCCGCCGCCGGTGGCGCCCGCGTCGTCACCGTGTCCTCCAGCGGGCACCTCTTCTCGCCGGTCGTCTTCGACGACCTCGACTTCCGCTTCCGCCCCTACGACCCGCTGGCCGCCTACGGCCAGTCCAAGACCGCCGAGGTCCTCATGGCCGTGGAAGCCGACCGCCGCTGGGCCGGTGCGGGCATCAGGGCCAACGCCCTGCACCCCGGCGCGATCGCGACCAACCTGCAGCGGCACACCGGCGGCCTGAAGACCCCTGAGCCCTACCGCAAGACGGTGGAGCAGGGCGCCGCGACGTCGGTGTTCCTGGCCGCGTCCCCGTTGGCGGAGGGCTTGGGCGGACGCTACTTCGAGGACGTGAACGAAGCGCCGCGCGTCTCCCAGCGGCCCGCCGAGCTCGGCGTACCCGGTGTGGCCCCCTATGCCCTGGACCCGGCGCATGCCGAACGCCTGTGGTCCGCGGCGGCCGGCCTCCTGCGCTGATCCGCTCCCGAACGCGGGTGCCGCCGGCGCGGGTTGGGCACGCCGAAGCCGACCGCCGCTCGACGGTCTCCTGACTCGGAGTCGCCGGGCGCGAGTTCAGGCGGGCGGCGCGACCGGGGACCACACGCCGAACCACTGCTCGGCGCCGTACGCCTCGAAGCGCTCCACCTCGGTGAACCCCAGCTTCGCCGCGAGGCGCATCGAACGGAGGTTGGCGGTCTGGGTGTAGAGCACCACCGGCTCCCCGGGCAGCGCGCCGGCGAACCAGTCGAGGGCCGCCGCGCACGCCTCGGTGGCGTACCCGTGCCCCCACGTCTCCGGCAGGAACAAGTAGCCGAGTTCGGTCCCCCCGGCCTCCCGGCGGTGATGGCTGCCCGGCAGCTCGGGGGCGTGCGGTTTGAGCTGGATCGTGCCGATCATCGCTCCGTCGAGCTCGACCACGAACCAGCCGGGGCGCCGTCCGGGTACCTCGGGCACCGTGCGTTCGAGTTCGGCACGCGGTTGAGGGCCACCGAGGTAGGTGCCCACCTCCGGCGAGGCGTTCAGCTCGATGACCACCGCGCGGTCCCGTGCCTCGGACTCGCGGAGCACGAGGCGCTCGGTCTTGATCGGGGCAGGCGGCCAGGCGAGAGCTCTGGAGTCGGTCATGGCGGCCAACCTAGCCAGCGGACTCGGAAGCGATCAAGACTCGTCGGCCACGGGACAGAACGTGGTGGGACGCCGAAGGGGCCACCCCACAAGTCCGGCACCGTCGCAAACCGGCCAGGCACCGGGTGGTCACCACGACGGGTCACGGGTCCCACGGTTCCCGTCCTGCCTCCGCCCGCTTCCCTTGTGTGGAAAACCGTTCGCCAGACGGGCGAGCGCCCTGCTTGGCTCGGCCCATGAGCGATCTTCGCATCCGCTGCGCCACCTTCTCGGACATCGACACCGTGCTGCGGTTCTGGCGCGACGCGGCGGAAGGAACGAGCATCAGCGACGACCACGACGGCGTGGCCCGACTCATCGCCCGGGACCCCGAAGCGCTGCTCCTCGCGACGCGGGACGACCTTCTCGCCGGGACCCTCATAGCCGGCTTCGACGGCTGGCGATGCTCCGCCTACCGGCTCGCCGTACACCCCGACCTCCGCCGGCAGGGCATCGCCACCGCCCTGCTGCGGGCCGCGGAACAGCGCTTCGCCGCCCTGGGCGGCCGACGCGTCGACGCGATGGTCCTGGAGGCCAACGAACAGGCCCACGACACGTGGGCCGCCGCCGGCTACCACCGCGAGGACCACTGGCGACGCTGGGTCAAACCGCTGTAGCCGACGTGGGCGAGGCGGCGTCGGGGAGGCGGCGTCGGGGAGCAAGCGGGCCTCGGTGGCCGGTGCCGCCGGCGGCCGTCGAGGATCGGTTGCGGAGGCCGCCGGGAGCTCCTTTTGCCGATCCTTTACCATTGAGGGATCGTCCCGTTCGTCGATGAAAGGTGTGTGAGCGTCCGCCCATGGGCGAGCCTCCCGGTCCTCGGTTCCGGCAATACCGCGCGGTCCCGTCCGCCCTGTCCGATCATGGGACGGAGGTGACCCGATGACCGAAGTGCTCCTCCTGCTGGTGGCGATCCTGCTCTCGCTCGCCTGCGGTGCCTTCGTCGCGGCCGAGTTCTCGCTGACCACGGTGGGTCGCGGCGAACTGGAGCGCGCCGTGGAGCGCGGCGAGCGCGGGGCGGCGGGCGCCCTCAAGGCCGTACGGCACCTGACCTTCCAGCTCTCGGGGGCGCAGCTCGGCATCACGGTCACCAATCTGGTGGTCGGCATGCTCGCCGAGCCGTCGATCGCCAAGCTGCTGGCCGGTCCGCTGGAGGCGATGGGCATCGCGCGGTCGGCGGCGAGCTCGCTCGCCCTGGTGATCGGCACCGCGCTGTCCACGGTGTTCCTGATGGTCGTGGGCGAGCTGGTGCCCAAGAACTGGGCGATCTCCTCGCCGCTGGCCGTGGCCAAGCGGGTGGGCAACGCCCAGCGCTGGTTCAGCGCGGCCTTCCGGCCCTTCATCACGCACCTGAACAACACCGCGAACCGGGTGGTACGACGGTTCGGCGTGGAGCCCGCCGAGGAGCTGGCCTCCGCCCGCGGGCCCCAGGAGCTGGCCGCGCTGGCCCGGCACTCCGCCAAGGAGGGCGCGCTGGAGGCGGACACCGCCGAGCTGTTCGTGCGCACGCTGAACCTCGCCGACCTCACCGCGGAGAACGTGATGACCCCGCGCGTCCAGGTCGTCGCCCTGGAGGTCCGGGCGACCTGCGAGGACGTGGCGAACGCGACCCGGGCGACCGGGCTGTCCCGCTTCCCGGTCTACCGGGACAGCCTCGACTCGGTCGTCGGCACCGCCCACATCAAGGACATCCTGGCGCTGCCCGTGGCGGAGCGGGCCCGGGTCCGGGTGGCCCAGGTGATGCGCGAGCCCCTGCTGGTCCCCGAGTCCCTCACGGTCGACCGCCTCCTGGACCGCCTCGGCGGCCGGCGCACCATGGCCGTCGTCATCGACGAGTACGGCGGTACGGCCGGGGTCGCCACCCTGGAGGACATCGTCGAGGAGGTCGTCGGCGAGGTCCGCGACGAGCACGACCCGCACGAGACGCCCGACCTCGCCCCCGCGGGCGCCGACGAGCAGGGCCGCGCGCTCTACTCGGCGGACGGCGCGGCCCGTATGGACCAGCTCGCGCGCGTCGGTCTGAGGCCCCCCGAGGGGCCGTACGAGACGCTGGCCGGGCTGGTCGCGGCCGAGCTGGGGCGGATACCCGAGACCGGGGACGGCGTCGAGGTCGCCGGGTGGCGCCTCGACGTGGTGGACGCGTCGGGACGGCGGGCGGCCCGGGTGCTGCTGCACGCGCCGCTCGCCGACGAGCAGGAGCGGAAGCAGGAGGGGCGCCGGTGACCGCCGTACAGCTGCTGATCGGTTTCGCGACGCTGGTCGTCAACGCCTTCTTCGTGGGCGCGGAGTTCGCGCTGATCTCCGTGCGCCGCTCCCAGATCGAGCCGCACGCCGAGGCGGGCGACCGGCGGGCCAAGAGCGTGCTGTGGGGGTTGGAGCACGTGTCGGCGCTGCTGGCGGCCGCCCAGCTCGGCATCACCCTGTGCACGCTGGTACTGGGTGTGGTCGCCGAGCCGGCCATCGCGCATCTGCTGGAGCCGGTGTTCCACGCGGTCGGCGTGCCCAAGAGCGCCGGCCATGCCGTGTCCTTCGTGATCGCGCTGGCTCTGGCGACCTACCTGCACATGCTGCTCGGCGAGATGGTGCCGAAGAACGTGGCGCTCGCCGAGCCCGTGCGCAGCGCGCTGCTGCTCGGGCCGCCCCTGGTGGCGCTGTCCCGGGCGCTGCGTCCGGTGATCTTCACGGTGAACGCCTTCGCGAACGGCCTGCTCAAGCTGTTGCGGGTGGAGACCAAGGACGAGGTCGCGGCGACCTTCACGGACACCGAGCTGGCCGAGATCGTCAAGGACGCCAGTGAGGCGGGTCTGATCGACGACCGGGCGCAGGAACGGCTGCACGACGCCCTGGAGCTGGGCCGGCGGCCGGTGCGGGACGTGGTGGTCCCGCTGGAACGTGTCGTCTACGCGCGCGTGGGCGTCACCCCGGAGGAACTGGAGCGGCTGTCGGCGGAGTCGGGTTTCTCGCGGTTCCCGGTGGTCGACGAGGGACGGCGGATCGTCGGCTACCTGCACGTCAAGGACGCGCTGGACGCCTCGCCCAGGGACGAGGCGTTCCGGCTGCGGGACATGCGGCCCATCGCGCGGGTGCGGGAGAGCACCCCGCTGGACGACGTGCTCACCGCGATGCGCGGCAGCCGCACCCATCTGGCGGGCGTGCTCGGCGACGACGGACGGCTCGGGGGGCTGGTGACGATGGAGGACGTGCTGCGGGAGCTGTTCGGGCAGCACGCGTAGGCCACCTCCGAGGAGGGACCGACCGACGGGTATGCGCCTCGGGATACCATCTCTGTCGCCATGCAGAAGAACCCTGCGCGCCCCGCGCTTCCCACCCACACCAGCCTGGTCGCGGTCGGCGACTCCTTCACCGAGGGCATGTCGGACCTGCAACCCGACGGCTCGTACCGGGGCTGGGCCGATGTCCTCGCCGCCCGGATGGCCGCCCGCACCCCCGGTTTCCGCTACGCCAACCTCGCGGTGCGCGGCAAGCTGATCGGGCAGATCGTCGAGGAGCAGGTGGACGTGGCGGTCGCGATGCGGCCCGACGTGATCACCCTGGTCGGCGGCCTCAACGACACCCTGCGCCCCAAGTGCGACATGGTCCGGGTCCGGGACCTGCTGACCGAGGCGGTGGAGCGGCTGGCGCCGGCCTGCGAGCAGCTGGTGCTGATGCGCAGCCCCGGCCGCCAGGGCCCGGTCCTGGAGCGGTTCCGGCCGCGCATGGAGGAGCTGTTCGACTGCGTCGAGGAGCTCGCCGGACAGCACGGCGCCGTCGTGGTCGACCTGTACGGCGCCCCCTCGCTCTCCGACCCCCGGATGTGGGACGTGGACCGGCTGCACCTGACGGCCGAGGGGCACCGCCGGGTCGCCGAGGCGGTCTGGCAGACCCTCGGGTACGAGGCCGAGGACAGCGAGTGGCACACGCCGATGCCGGCCACACCGCCGCCCGGCTGGGCCGCGCGGCGGGTCGCGGACGCCCGCTTCACCAGGCAGCACCTGCTGCCGTGGATAGGCCGCCGCCTGACCGGTCGCTCCTCGGGCGACGGCCGGACGCCGAAGCGGCCGGAGCTGCTGCCGTACGAGGCATAGCCGGGGCATAGCCTGGATGCCGTGTCCACGCGGGTGATCAATGTCAGGGGCCGGATCCACGAGTTCGGCCCCAGGCTGGAGCACGCTCCCGAGGACGTCGTCTACGTCGGCCGCCGCTGGACCATGGGCGGCTGGGACCTGCCCCGCCACCCGCTCCGCAACCCCTTCGCCTACGACACCCCGAAGAAGAAGCGGGACGGCACCCGGGCCGAGGTGATGGTCATGTACCGGGCGTATCTGCTGGAACACCCCGAGCTGCTGGAGCTGGTGGCCGAGCTGCGAGGGAGGACACTGGCGTGCTGGTGCGCGCCCGAGCCGTGCCACGCGGACGTCCTGGCGGAGCTGGCCGAGGCCTCCTGACGCCCGTGCGCCGGACCGGGTCGCTCCGCCCGCACCACCACACGGCTCTCGTAGCTTCGCACGAGCGGACCTGCGGCGCTGGACTGCAGAAACCGCCAGTAGAATCCGTACACGTGACTTCTGCCGCCCCCGCCAAGCCCCGCATCCCGAACGTCCTCGCCGGACGTTACGCCTCCGCCGAGCTCGCCACGCTCTGGTCGCCCGAGCAGAAGGTGAAGCTGGAGCGGCAGCTCTGGCTCGCCGTGCTGCGGGCCCAGAAGGACCTCGGTATCGAGGTGCCGGACGCGGCGATCGCCGACTACGAGCGGGTCCTCGACACCGTCGACCTGGCCTCCATCGCCGAGCGCGAGAAGGTCACGCGGCACGACGTGAAGGCGCGGATCGAGGAGTTCAACGACCTCGCCGGGCATGAGCACGTGCACAAGGGCATGACCTCCCGTGACCTGACGGAGAACGTCGAGCAGCTGCAGATCCGGCTCTCGCTGGAGCTGGTGCGCGACCGTACGGTGGCCGTCCTGGCGCGGCTGGGCAAGCTGGCCGGCGAGTACGCGGAGCTGGTCATGGCCGGCCGCTCGCACAACGTGGCCGCACAGGCCACCACCCTCGGCAAGCGCTTCGCGACCGCCGCCGACGAGCTGCTGGTGGCCCACGGCCGGGTCGAGGAGCTGCTCGGCCGCTACCCGCTGCGTGGCATCAAGGGCCCGGTCGGCACGGCCCAGGACATGCTGGACCTGCTGGGCGGGGACGCGGCGAAGCTGGCCGACCTGGAGAACCGGATCGCACGGCACCTGGGCTTCTCACAGGCGTTCACGTCGGTCGGCCAGGTGTACCCGCGGTCCCTGGACTACGAGGTCGTGACCGCGCTGGTGCAGCTGGCGGCCGCGCCGTCGTCGCTGGCCAAGACGATCCGGCTGATGGCCGGGCACGAGCTGGTCACCGAGGGCTTCAAGCCGGGGCAGGTGGGCTCCTCGGCGATGCCGCACAAGATGAACACGCGGTCCTGCGAGCGCGTCAACGGCCTGATGGTGATCCTGCGCGGCTACGCCTCGATGACCGGCGAGCTGGCGGGCGACCAGTGGAACGAGGGCGACGTGTCCTGCTCGGTGGTGCGCCGGGTGGCCCTGCCCGACGCGTTCTTCGCGCTGGACGGTCTGCTGGAGACCTTCCTGACGGTGCTCGACGAGTTCGGCGCCTTCCCCGCCGTCGTCGCCCGCGAGCTGGACCGCTACCTGCCGTTCCTCGCCACCACCAAGGTGCTGATGGGCGCGGTGCGCGCGGGCGTCGGCCGTGAGGTCGCGCACGAGGCGATCAAGGAGAACGCCGTCGCCACCGCGCTCGCGATGCGCGAGCAGGGCGCCGAGCGCAACGACCTGCTCGACAAGCTCGCCGCCGACGAGCGGCTGCCGCTCGACCGTGCGCAGCTCACCGCCCTGATGGCCGACAAGCTGTCCTTCACGGGCGCGGCCGCCGACCAGGTCGCGGCTGTCGTCGGCCGGATCGAGGAGATCCTCAAGCAGCACCCCGAGGCGGCCGCCTACGCCCCCGGAGCGATCCTCTGAGCCGCCCTGCCGGCTCACCCCCGTCACCCTCGTCACCCCGCTTCACCCAGGCGGAGCTGGAGGCCGCCCGCGACCGTCTCGTCCCGGACGTGATCGCGGACGGCCTGCACGTCCTGTTCTGTGGCATCAATCCCGGTCTGATGACGGCGGCCACGGGCCATCACTTCGCCCGTCCGGGCAACCGCTTCTGGCCGGTGCTGCACCTGTCCGGGTTCACCCCGAGGCTGCTGAAGCCCGCGGAACAGGGCGAGTTGCTCTCGTACGGGCTCGGTATCACGAACGTGGTGGCGCGGGCGACCGCGCGCGCCGACGAGCTGACGGCCGCGGAGTACACCGAGGGCGGGCGGCTGCTGACGGCGAAGGTGACCCGGACGCGGCCGGGATGGCTGGCGGTGGTGGGCGTCACGGCCTACCGGGCCGCCTTCGAAGACCGCACGGCCCAGGTGGGCCCGCAGGAGCGGTCGATCGGGGACACCCGGGTGTGGGTGCTGCCGAACCCGAGCGGACTGAACGCGCACTGGACGACGGCGACGATGGCGCAGGAGTTCGGACGGCTGCGGGAGGCGGCGGCCTAGCCACTCGCCGACGGGAGGCGTGCGCGGCCGGCCAGCCACTCGCCGACGGCAGGCGTGCGCGGCCGGCCAGCCGCTCGCCGACGGGAGGCGGGCGCGGCGGGCTAGCGGCTCGCCGACGGGAGGCGTGCGGGCCGTCAGGCGTCCCGTCGGCGCACGCTGCGGGCTCCGGCGAGCAGCGCGCCCGCCGTCCACAGCGCGGTCACCGCCAGCCCGGTCCACGGGCCCAGGGCCCCGTCCCAGGCGCTGTGCAGGACGACTTGACCGGCCCGGTCGGGCAGCACGTCCGCCAGGCCGGCGTCCAGGTCGCCGACCACGAAGGACACGATCAGCAGGAACGGGATCAGGATGCCGAGCGTCGCGGTTCCGCTGCGCAGGACGGCTGCCAGTCCCGCCGCGAGCAGGGCCATCAGCGTCAGATAGACCCCGCAGCCCAGTGCGCCGCGCAGTCCCTCCGCCCAGGTCGGCCCGTCGGCCCCGAGCAGGAACCGGCCCAGGACGAGGGTGAGGAGTCCGGTGAGCAGAGCGACCGCGAGCACCGGCAGGGCGATGGCCGTGGCCTTCGCCGCGAACCAGCGCCGCCGGTCGGGCACGGCGGACAGGGTCAGCCGCAGCGCGCCGCCGCGGAACTCGGACGAGACGGCCGTGGCGCCGAAGGCGACCGCCGCGATCTGCCCGAAGGAGACGCCGACGAACACGGAGAACAGCGGGTCGGAGCCGTGCGAACCGGCGGCCGTGAGGCCGGAGAACGCAGCGGTGGCGAGCGGCACGGCGCAGAGACCGGCGACGAGCGCGCGCAGCGTACGGATCTTGATCAATTCGGCGTGCAGTACGGGCCGGAACGGCATGGTCAGGCCTCCTGGTGGTGGCGGTCCGCGGTGAACTCGGCCTCCGCGGAGGTCAGATCGAGGTAGGCCTGCTCCAGGGTGGCCTCCTCCTGGGCGAGTTCGAGGACGGGTACGCGTGCGTCGGCCAGCAGACGGCCGATGTCGTCCACGCGCGCGTGCCGTACGGTCCAGGCCCCGTCCGGCCCGCGGTCGGCTTCGTATCCCTGCCGGGTGAGGAGGTCACCGAGCCGTTCGTCGTCGGTGGTGCGGACCTTCGCCGCGGGCCGTAGGCGCGCGTGGATGAACTCCCGGATCGGCGTGTCGGCGAGGAGCCTGCCGCGGCCGAGGACGATCAGGTGGTCCGCGAAGGACGCCGTCTCGTTCATCAGATGGCTGGAGACCAGCACCGTGCGCCCCTCCGCCGCCAGCCGGCGCAGCACCTCGCGAATCCAGACGATGCCCTGGGGGTCGAGGCCGTTGGCGGGCTCGTCCAGGAGGACCACCTCGGGATCTCCGAGGAGGGCGGCGGCGATCCCGAGTCGCTGGCGCATGCCCAGGGAGTACGTCCGTATCCGGCGCCGGGCTGCGGGCGCGAGACCCGTCTCCGCCAGCAGCCGCTCGACCCGGCCGGCCGGGATGCGGTTGCTCACCGCGAGGGCACGCAGATGGTCGCGCCCGGTGCGGGAGCCGTGCGCTGCGTCGGCGTCGAGCAGAGCGCCCACTCGACGCAGAGGCTCGCGGAGTTCGGAGTAGGGCCGGCCGCCGATCGTGGCGGTTCCGGAGGTGGGCCGGTCGAGGCCGAGGACGAGTCGCAGAGTGGTCGACTTGCCGGCGCCGTTGGGGCCGAGGAAGCCGGTGACACGGCCGGGGCGGACGGCGAAGGTGAGGCGGTCCACGGCCCGGCGGCCACCGCCGTACTCCTTGGTGAGCTCGTGCACGTCGATGCTGGTCATGAGCAACACCCTGACGGGTGAACGGCGTTGGTTCCTCCCCCACCGGTGGAGGTCGTCTCCCCCGCCCGGGGGAGGACCGTTGTCAGCGGGCACTGTCAGGATGTCCGCATGGCCCGCTTTCTGCGCCCGCTGCTGCGGGGGACGACGTACACGCGCCTGCTGCATCTGTGGGTGCCGTTGCTCGTCGTCGCCCTGTGGCTCTTCATCGACCCGTCGACCCCGTGGGTGCCCGCGCTGGTGCTGGTTCCGGTCGGGCTGATCCCCGCCGTGCGCCGGGGCGAGGGCGTCCAGGCGCGACTGCTGCTCACACCCGGCGAGGAGACTCCGGAGATCTCGGAGGCCCCGTCGGCGACCTGGCGGGACCGGTGGCGCACGGTGCTGTGGCTGGAGGCGAGGATGATCCTCGGTTCGGCGGGCGCGATGGCGACGGTATGGCTTCCCGCCATCGCGTTCGACCTCGCCCGGCTCGGGGCGGGGCAGGAACACGGCGGCCTTCCGTTCCTCGACACAGCACGGCCGCAGTGGGCGTACGGCCTGCTGGTCCCGCTCCCCCTGATCGCCCTGTACGGAGCGGTCGTGGGGTTCGGGGAGCTGATCACCGCGCTGGCCCGGCAGCTGCTCGGCCCGTCCGCCGCCGAGCGGGTCGCGGCTCTGGAGGAGCGCGCCGAGCAGCTGCTGGAGCGCACCCGTATCGCGCGCGAGCTGCACGACTCCATCGGGCACGCCCTGACGGTGGCGGTCGTACAGGCCGGGGCGGCCCGGGCGGCCAGGAGCCCGGAGTTCACCGACCGGGCGCTGGCGGCCATCGAGGAGACCGGCCGGAGCGCTCTGGAGGATCTGGAGCGCGTGCTGGGCGTCCTGCGCGAGTCCCGGCAGCCGGTGCACGGGCGGCCCACGCTGACCGACGCCGACCGGCTCCTGGAGTCGGCACGCGCCTCCGGCGCGAAGGTGGACGCGGAGGTGACCGGTCCGCTGGAGACGGTGCCGGCTCCGGTCTCCCGGGAGGGCTATCGCATCCTCCAGGAGGCCCTCACCAACGTGCTCCGGCACGCGGGGGCCGTGCCCGTACGGGTCCGGGTGACCGTGGCCGACGGAGTGCTCGGGCTGGAGGTGCGCAATCCGCTCACCGCGGCGATACCCGGGCCCGGGCGGGGCAGCGGGCTGCGCGGGATACGCGAGCGCGCGGCCCTGCTCGGGGGCAGCGCGCGCACCGGACCGGACGGAGGCGACTGGCAGGTGCACGCCGAGCTGCCCGCGCGCTGATCTACCCTGGCCGGATGCCGGTCACCGTTCTCCTCGTCGACGACGAACCCCTCGTACGGGCGGGCCTGCGCGCCGTGCTGGAGGCCCAGCCCGACATCGAGGTGGTCGGCGAGGCCGCCGATGGGGCGGCGGTCATCCCGCTGGTACGGCAGTTGCGGCCGGACGTGGTGGCGATGGACGTACGGATGCCGCTGCTGGACGGGATCGAGGCCACCCGCGCGGTGCTGCGCACGGTCTCGGAACCACCGAAGATCCTGGTGGTGACGACGTTCGAGGAGGACGAATACGTGTACGAGGCGCTGCGCGCGGGCGCCGACGGGTTCCTGCTGAAGCGCGCCCGGCCGGCCGAGATCGTGCACGCGGTGCGGCTGGTCGCCGAGGGCGAGTCGCTGCTCTTCCCGGCCTCGGTACGGCAGCTCGCCGCCCGGTTCGGCGCGGCCGACGGCCGGGACGCGCTCCGGTGGGCACGGCTGACCGACCGCGAGGCCGAGGTACTGCGGCTCATGACACAGGGACTGTCCAACGCCGAGATCGCCGGGCGACTGGTCGTCGGTACCGAGACCGTGAAGTCCCATGTGGGTGCCGTCCTGGCCAAACTCGGGGCACGGGACCGTACGCAGGCGGTGATCGCGGCGTACGAGTCCGGGTTCGTCGTGCCCCACTGATCGCGGATCTTCGGCAGGTCGGGGGCGCCGGACTCTCGCCGGGGTCGTCCGTACCGAAGTACGATCCGGCCAACACGCAGGGCTAGCTGGGAGGACGGACGTTGGCGGGGCTGACCGGCGGTGATCCGTCGCTGCTGCGGAGGATCAACTCCGCGGTGGTGCTGCACGCGTTGCGTGCCACGGACTGCGCGACCCTGACCGAGATCACCCGGGTGACCGGACTGTCCCGGCCGACCGTCGAGGGGGTCGTCGAGGGGCTCATCGAGGCCGGCCTGGTCGTCGAGACGGCGGCCGAGGAGGGCGCCACCCGGCGGCAGGGGCGGCCCGCACGGCGGTTCCGGTTCCGGGCCGAGGCCGGGCATCTGCTGGGCCTGGAGATCGGGCCGCACCGCGTCGCCGCGCTGCTGGCCGATCTGGACGGCCGGGTACTGGGGGCGCAGGCCAAGGACGTGGACGAGACGGCCGACGCGGACGAGCGGCTGGAGCGGCTGCGCGTCGCGGTCGCCGAGCTGCTGCGCCGGGCCGGGGTGCCGCGCAGTTCGCTGCGGGCCGTCGGGGTCGGCACGCCGGGCATCGTCGAGGCGGACGGCCGGGTGCGGCTGGGCACCGCGCTCCCCCAGTGGACGGGACTGCGGCTGGGCGAGCGGCTCAGCCGCTCCTTCAAGTGCCCGGTGCTGGTGGAGAACGACGCCAACGCGGCGGCCGTCGCCGAGCACTGGAAGGGCGCGGCCACCGAGTCCGACGACGTGGTGATGGTGATGGCCGGGCTCAGTCCGGGCGCCGGTTCGCTGATCGGCGGACGGCTGCACCGGGGCTACGGCGGGGCGGCCGGGGAGATCGGCGCGCTGCATCTGCTGGGTCGCGAGGTGACCCCGGAGACGCTGCTGTCCACCACCGACGAACCGCTGCACCCGCTGGACGAGCAGGCGGTCGCCGAGGTGTTCGCGCTCGCCCGGAAGGGGGACACGCGGGCGCGGGCCGCGGTCGACCGGTTCATCCAGCGGCTGGTCCACGACGTGGCCGCGCTGGCACTGGCCCTCGACCCCGAGCTGGTGGTGATCGGCGGCTGGGCGGCGGGGCTCGACGGCGTCCTGGAGCCGCTGCGCCGCGAACTCGCCCGTTACTGTCTGCGCCCGCCGAGGGTGACCCTCTCCCTCCTCGGCGAGGCCGCGGTGGCGACCGGCGCGCTGCGGCTCGCCCTCGACCATGTGGAGGAGCAGCTGTTCGCGGTGGAGGGAACGGTCACCGCACGCCGCTGAGCAGCCGCTCGGCGGTCGTGACGACGCGCCCCGGAGAAGCTCCGGGACGCGTCCTGTTCGGCACGGCGGTCGCTTGGGCCTGCGACTGCTTGGCTCGGCGGCTGCCCGGGGCGGCGGCCGCTTGGCTCGGCGGCTGCCCGGGGCGGCGGCCGCCTGGCTCGGCGGCCGCCTGGCTAGATGGCCGCCTGGCTAGATGGCCGCTTCGGGCCTGCGGCTGCTTCGGATCGGCCGCTGCTTCGGATCGGCCGCTGCTTCGGCTCTGCGGTTACGACGCCTGCCGCTCGGGTCCGTGGTGGATCTCCACGCCGCCGGAGTCGCCGAAGGTCAGCCGGCAGGTGTCCGCGCGGTACGTGGCGACGGAGAGCGCGGCGGTGCGGCCGGCGGCCAGGAAGCGGGTGGTGACGACGAGGACCGGGGCGCCCGGGAGGCGGTCCAGCTCCTTGGCGTCGTCGGCGCGGGCCGAGCCCAGCTCCACGGCGCGGTCCTGCCCCTCCAGCTCCAGGCGCTGCAGCTCGCGCAGTACCGCACGCGCGCGTGCCGACCCGGCCGGCGCGTCGATCGCCGTCAGGTCCGGGACCGAGGACGCCGGGATGTAGAGCAGCTCGGCGGCGACCGGCTGCCCGTGGAAGACACGGGAGCGGCGCACCGTGTGCACCGGCTCCTCCGCGCCGGTCTCCAGGGCGGTGGCGACGGCGGCGGGCGGCACCGCGAGGGTGCACTCGACCGGCTGCCAGGCATCGCCGGGGGCGCCCGGCCAGGCGTCCTCGTCGGTGCCGACGGCCACGCCCACGCGCGGGGGCGCCACCGTCGTACCGACCCCGCGGCGACGCTGGAGGCGACCCTCCAGTTCGAGCTGTTCGAGGGCCTGACGGAGGGTGGCCCGGGCCACGCCGAAGCGGGCGGCGAGGTCGCGCTCGTTGGGCAGGATCTCGCCGACCGAGAACTCCGAGTCGAGTGCCTCACTGAGCACGGTCTTGAGATGCCAGTACTTCGGTTCCGGCACCGATTCCAGCTGCGTGGTCCCCACCCTGTCCTCCGCAATCGCCGTGGTCCGGCGGCGTTTTAGCGCCCTTGTTTATTAAAGGTTGTTTTACTTATCTGCGACCATAGGGCGGCGCACACCCTTGGTCAAGACCAATCCTCGATCCCATGGGCAGCACATAGAAAGCGGTGCCACGAAGCGTTCATGAGGCGTTCGCACGGGGGTGTTTTCGTGACATGACGGCAAAGCTCCCGTCGCACGGCGGAAGACGTGGGGCGAGTGGGGCCAGAGGGCGACGAGGGGCACCCGTTTACCGGCATTACGGATGAGATGGATGGTGCGGGCGGGACCACGGGGGCGCCGACGGGACCCTCCCCAGCCGACACGTTCCTGCGCGTCCCGGCGGAATCACCCCGTCCCGCGCCCGCTCGGCCCAGAATGAACCCGGACCGTCGGCGACGGTCCGCCCCGCGGGCCGCGGAACCGCGGCCGGCACTCCGGCGGCGCCCCCGCACCCGTCTCCAACCTGGAGCCGCCCAGGGCGTGTTGCGCAGGACCGTCCGCCGCGGCACGACACACCGCCCCGGGGACTACCCGCCAGTAGCAATTGCTGACAAGCTGTCTACCGCGTCAGCCGATGTCACAGACGAGGAGCCCCCATGTCCGCCACCGTCTCCGTCAGAGTCCCGGCCGCGCAGGGCCAGCAGGACGTGACCGTCTCCTACGCGCGCGTGGGCCGAGGCGAGCCGCTGGTCCTGATCCACGGCATAGGGCATCACCGGCAGGCCTGGGACCCGGTGGTGGACATCCTCGCGACCGAGCGGGACGTGATCGCCGTGGACCTGCCCGGCTTCGGCGCCTCCCCCGGCCTTCCGGCGGGCCTCGCCTACGACCTGCCCACGACCAACACCGTGCTCGCCGCCCTGTTCGAGGCGCTCGAGCTGGACCGGCCGCACGTGGCCGGCAACTCCCTCGGCGGGCTGCTGGCCCTGGAGCTGGGCCGCGAGAAGCTCGTACGGACCGTCACCGCCCTCTCCCCCGCCGGATTCTGGACGCAGGCCGAGCGGCGCTACGCCTTCGGTGTGCTCATCGCCATGCGGCGGATCGCGGAACGGCTGCCGCTCCCGCTGGTCGAGCGGCTGTCCCGGACGGCCGCCGGGCGGACGGCCCTGACCAGCACCATCTACGCCCGCCCGGCGCGCCGTTCACCCGAGGCCGTGGTCGCCGAGACGCTCGCGCTCGCGCGGGCCACCGGGTTCGCCGAGACCCTGCGGGCGGGCTCCGCCGTCCAGTTCACGGACGACGTGCCCGGCATCCCGGTCACCGTGGGCTGGGGCACCCGGGACATGTTGCTGGTGCGCCGTCAGGGGGTGCGGGCCAAGCAGATCATCCCCAAGGCCCGCCTGGTCCGGCTGCCCGGCTGCGGCCACTGCCCGATGAGCGACGACCCGGCCCTGGTCGCGCGGGTCATCCTGGACGGCAGCCGCTGAGCCTCGCCGGACGCGGGGTGCGGCGGCGGTCCCCGGCCGCCGGGTCGCACCGGACCTGGCCGCGGCGGCCGCCGCCCGCCGGCCGACGCGGGGCAGGGCTCCGGAGCCCAGGGCGACCCCCGCTCCCACCAGAAAGCCGCCGACGGCCTGGGCGGGGCCGTAGGCACCCGTTCCGACGAGCGGGGCGGTGGCGACGGCGGTGAGGGGGACCAGGCCCGTCAGGAGCGTCGCGCGCTCCGTGCCGATCCGCTGCACGCCCATGTACCAGCAGACGAAACCGACGACAGTGACGACCGCCGCCTGCCACAGCAGCGCGGCCGTCTCCGTGGCGTCGGGCCGGCGCAGCCACGTCCCGCCGTCGAGCACGACCCCGGCCACCGCCGCCTCGGCCGCGGCGACGGCGCACACCGTGGCGGTCAGCAGCCGTGGCCCGAGCGCGCGCAGCACCGGCCCCGCGAGCACCGCGAACCCGACCTCGCCGGCCAGCGCGCACACCGAGAAGGCGATCCCGCGCGCGTCGGTACGTCCCCAGCCCTGGACGGCGAACGCGCCGACGGCGACCAGCGACGCCCCCTGGAGGACCCGGCGTCGCGGCCCGCGCCCGTCGAGGAGCGGGACCAGGACCGCGACCACCACCGGAGCGCAGCCCACGAAGACACCGGGAACCGCCGGTTCCGCGGTGCGTTCGGCGGCGAGGATCACCAGATTGAAGCCGACCATCCCGACGGCGGCGAGCAGGGCCAGCCGCAGCCACGCGCGCGCCCCGAGCCCACGCAGCCGCTCCATGGCGCGCGGGCCGACGAAGGGCACGAGCAGCAGACAGGCCACCCCGTAGCGCAGGAACTGGCCGCCCGCGTAGGGGTAGTGGCCCAGCACGCTGTTGGCGGTGAAGGAGGCGCCGACGAGCGTGTAGGCGAACGCCGTCAGGAGGGCGCCGCGGGTGGTGGTCGCGTTCATGAGGACGACGCTAGGAACCTGGGCGGCCCGGATTAAGGTCCACTTCCATGACGTCATCGGGGACCAATCCGGGCGGCCTGCCGGGATCCGCCGCCTGGGAGCTGTTGCTGCCGGCCGCGTCGGCACCGGCACGCGCGCGTGGCCGTTTCCTCCAGGCGGCCCTGCGCGAGGCGATCCGTACCGGACGGCTCGCGCCCGGCACCCGGCTGCCGTCGAGCCGGGAGCTGGCCAAGGACCTCGGTGTGTCGCGCGGGCTGGTCACCGAGACGTACGAGCAGCTGACGGCGGAGGGCTATCTGCGCAGCGGACGGGGTGCGGGGACCTGGGTGGGCGGCGCGGTACGGGCGGCGTCGGCACGCGCGCGTGATCTGGCGCCGCGCTCGCCGCGGGTGCGGGTGGACTTCGTGCCGGGGTCACCGGATCTGGCGCTGTTCCCGCGCGCCGCCTGGGCCGCCGCGCAGCGCGAGGTGCTGGCGGAGCTCCCGCACCGCGACCTCGGCTACCCGGACCCGCGCGGGCTGCCCCGGCTGCGCTCCGCCCTCGCCGAACTGCTGGCCCGGCGCCGGGGCGTGGTCGCCGACCCGGAGCGGATCGTGGTCGTCTCCGGGGTGGCGCAGGCGACGACGCTGCTCGGATCCGTCCTGCACGCGCGCGGGATGCGCGAGATCGGTGTGGAGGACCCCGGCAGCCCCCAGCACGACGGCCTGTACAGGGCGGCCGGACTGCGTACCGTGCCACTGCCCCTGGACGCCGAGGGCCTGGCCCTGGACCCGCTCCGCGACTCGGGGGTAAGGGCGGCGATGACGACGCCCGCCCACCAGTACCCGACCGGGATCGCCTACTCCGCGGGGCGCCGGACCCGGCTGCTGGACTGGGCCCGTGCGGTGGACGGTCTGCTGCTGGAGGACGACTACGACGGCGACTTCCGCTACGACCGTGCCCCGGTCGGCGCGCTCCAGGGGCTCGACCCGGAACGCGTGGCGTACATGGGATCGGTCAGCAAGTCCCTCGCCCCCGGGCTGCGGCTGGGCTGGCTGCTGGTGCCGGAGTACTTGGCGTACGACGTCGTCGAGCGGAAGCGGACCATGGACCTGGGTCATCCCTCCCTCGACCAGGCGGTGTTCGCCCGGTTCCTGGAGCGCGGCGACTACGACCGGCAGCTGCGCCGCTGCCAGCGCGCCTACCGGGAACGCCGGGACGTCCTGGTGGCCGCGCTGGCCGAACACTTCCCGCACGCGCGCGTGTCGGGGATCGCGGCGGGGCTGCACGCGATCGCCGAGCTGCCCCGGTCCTGCGGGCCGGAGAGCCGTTTCGTGGCGCGGGTCGCGGCGGCCGGGGTCGCGGTGCGTCCGCTGGGCGCGTGCACGCACGCACCGGCCGACGACTCCGTCGTACGGCTGGTGCTGGGGTACGCGCAGCTGCCGCCGGCGCGGATCCGGGAAGGGGTGCGGGTGATGGCGGAGGCGCTCGACGGGTGACCTCGCGGGGCCGGTCGGTTGTTCACTTGCGGTTTCCGTGAGCGCTGCGGCGCACCAGTAGTTGTGGCTGTGCACAACTGGCCGGACCCCGTTCTGGAGGCCCTTCATGTCCCTTTCGTTCCCCGCCCGCCGCAGTGTGCTGCGCGGCTCCCTCGCCGCGTCGGCGGCCCTGACCCTGCCCACGGCGCTCGGTGCGGCCCCCGCGTTCGCGCGCTCCGGACGGCCCCGGGCGGACTGGGGTGTCCAGGCGGGCGACGTGACCGCCGACTCCGGCCTGGTGTGGGTCCGTTCGGACCGTCCGGCCCGGATGATCGTGGAGACCTCGGCCACCGAGTCGTTCCGCGACCCGCGCAGGTGGCGGGGCCCGCTGCTCGGCGCGGACAGCGACTTCGCCGGCACCACGCGGCTGCACGGGCTGCCGTCCGGTGAGCAGATCCACTACCGGGTGCTGCTCGCCGACCCCGACGACCCGCGCCGCACCGGCGAGCCGGTCACCGGTACCTTTCGTACCGCGTCCGCCCGCCGGCGCCACGGCGTGAAGTTCCTGTGGTCCGGTGACCTGGCCGGGCAGGGCTGGGGCATCAACGAGTCCATCGGCGGCTACCGCATCTTCGACGCGATGGCGAAGCTGGACCCGGACTTCTTCCTGTGCAGCGGTGACAACATCTACGCCGACGGCGTGATCTCGGCGACGCAGGCGCTGCCCGACGGCAGCCTGTACCGCAACGTCACGAGCGAGGCGAAGTCGCACGTCGCGGTCACCCTGGACGACTTCCGCGGCAACTTCCGCTACAACCTCCTGGACGAGGCGCTGCGCCGGTTCAACGCCCAGGTGCCGAACGTCATCCAGTGGGACGACCACGAGGTCCGCAACAACTGGTACCCGGGCGAGGTCATCGGCGCCGGCACCCCCTACCCGGCCGGCACCCGGCTCGACGACATGGCGGTGCGCTCCCGGCGGGCGTTCTCCGAGTACTTCCCCGTCTCCACGGTCAGCGGCCGCCCGGACGGCCGGATCTACCGCGTCCACCACCACGGCCCGCTCCTCGACGTCTTCGTCCTGGACATGCGGACCTACCGGAACGCGAACTCGCCCGACGACCAGACCACCGACCCGCAGGGCATCCTCGGCGCCGAGCAGCTGGAGTGGCTCAAGCGCGAGCTGTCCCGGTCGCGCGCGGTGTGGAAGGTCATCGCCGCGGACATGCCGCTCGGTCTGGTGGTGCCCGACCCGGTCGAGGGCCTGGCGAACTTCGAGGCCGTCGCCCAGGGCGACCCGGGCGCGCCGCTCGGCCGTGAGCTGCAGATCGCGGAGCTGCTGCGCTGCATCAAGCACCGCAGGATCACCGGCACGGTGTGGCTGACGGCCGACCTCCACCACACCTCGGCCCAGCACTACGACCCGTCGCGGGCCGCGTTCAAGGACTTCGCGCCGTTCTGGGAGTTCGTCTCGGGACCGCTCAACGCCGGCGCCTTCCCGGCCAGCGCGCTGGACGGCACGTTCGGACCCGACCGGGTGTTCGTCAAGGCACCGACCGCCTCGAACGTGTCGCCCGCGGAGGGCTACCAGTTCTTCGGCGAGGTCGACATCGACGGCGACAGCGGTGAGCTGACGGTCCGTCTGCGCGAGTACGACGGCACGGTGCTGTTCACCCAGACCCTGCAGCCGGGCCGGGTCGGCCAGTAACTCCCGTACGCTTTTAACAGGGCCGCGCACCGGCGTCATCCCCCGGTGCGCGGCCCTGTCCCACGTCCGGCACGGATCCCGCCCCCCACCCGGCACGACGCCCGAACTCCCCCGTCGGCAGGGCGTTTTCGCAGGTCAGGGCCGATTGTCAGTGGTCGCCTCTACGGTTTTTCCATGACGCGATCTTCACAGGCCGTGGCCTATCGCCAACCCTCCGTGCTGCGCTCCGCGGCCGACGGACGCCAGCTCGGGCTGGAGACCTCCCGGGGTGCGACGCCCACCGGGATCGAGGACCATCCGCGGTTCTTCGCGGGCTTCCTGACCTCGCCTCAGGTGGCCGCCGCCGGGCTGCTCGCGGTGGCCGACGTGGCGGCCGCGCGGTACCACCAGCCGCTGCTGCGCGCCTCGCTCGACCCGGTGGTGACGGGCAACGGCGACCGGCTGCGCTTCGAGTCCTTCTCCGGCTGCGGCGGGGTGTACGCCCGGCTGGACGTGCTCGGACCGGGCCTGGACGGCGGCGAGGTGGGCCACGGCACGACGAACGTCGACGTCAACAACCCGCTGCGGGAGGCCCTTTCCCGGCTCGGCACCGACGATCCGCTCCATCTGCGCGTCGGTCCGGAGGAGTTGGCGGTCACCACGCTCGACGGGCCCGTGGTGGAGAAGAAGGTCCCGCTGCCGGACCGCTGGCTGCGCGGCTTCGCGGAGGCGCAGGTCATGGCGGCCGGGTTCGATCTGCGGGCGGAGCTGCCGGCGGACGAGGCGGTGCGGTTCCTGCGCTCGCTCCCCCGCGGCGGCACGGCCCGCCGGGGCTCTGCCGGGCCCCGGTGGGTGGTGCCCGCGGGCCGGGGGCTGCGCCCGACGACCCGCCCGGTGCCTGGCGCGGTGTGTCTGCCGGGACCGGAGCGGCTGGCCGCGCTCCAGCGGGTGCTGCGCCATGCGACGGCGCTGCGGGTCTACGGTCCGCAGGGCGCCCTCCCGGTCTCCGGTACGGCCGCCGCCTGGGAGGTCGTGCTGCCGGGCATGCGGCTGACGCTGACCCTGTCGCCCGACGCGGCCCGCGGGTTCTCCGGCGAGGGCGGCGTGCTGGACGCGCTCACCACCGACGCGGCCGCCGAGGACGCGGAGCTGATCGCGGTGCTGCTGGCCTGGGAGCCCCGGGTCGACGTCGCCGACCTGGCCGCCTCCGCCGGGCTCACCCCGGAGCGGGTCCGCGCGGCCCTGATCCGCCTCGGTACCTCGGGACGCGTCGGTTACGACACGGCTGAGGCCGCCTACTTCCACCGTGAACTGCCGTACGACGCGGGCCGCGTCGAGCGGCACAACCCCCGGCTGCGCTCGGCGCGGGCGCTGGTGGCCGCGGGCGCGGTGACCGTGGACGGCACGGTCGGCACGGTGACGGCCGAGGACGGTCATGTGCACCGGGTGCGCGATGCGGCGGGGGTGTTGAGCTGCAGTTGTCTGTGGTGGGCGAAGTACCGGGGCGGGCGCGGGCCGTGCAAGCACGCGCTGGCGGTGCGGATGGTGCGGCGCGGTGGAGCGATGGGGCAGGACATGGCGGAGATCGGCGGGGGTACGCGATGAGTGCGGTGCTGGAAGCGGTGCGGATGGGGCGCGCGGGCGAGACCGAGCTCCTGCTGAGGGGCATGCCGGACACCGAACGGCGGTCGCTGCTGCCGGAGTTGAAGAGGCTGCGCAAGGAGGTGCGGGCACTGCCGTGGGAGCAGCGGAACGGGCTTGAGCGCATGTATCCGGCGCTGCAGGTGGCCGGGGCGATGTGCCACTCGGGGGCCGCGGCGGCCGCGACCTGGATCGCCGGGGCGGACATGCGCTGGCGGCAGGCGCCGGCGGAGACGCTGTTGCGGGCGCTGGCCGGCCGGGACACCGGCTGGCAGGCCGATGTGGCCCGGCGCCTCGCCGGCCGGCCGGTCTCCGCGGACGTGCCCTTCCCGTTGATGGCCGGGCTGGTGCGCCGCTCGGGATGCGAGGTCCCGGTGACGGACGCCTATGTGGTCGGCTGGGTCCGGCACATCGGTCACGGCTGGGGCCGCGTGCCCCTGATCGACCGGCTGCGGGCCGAGCAGGACCTGGCGCCGCTGGTGAACGGCCTGTTCGAGTTCTCCGAGGTGAGCGAGGTGCGCTGGCTGTTCGGTGACGGTCCCGGTTCCTGGCAGAGCGCGATCGCGGAGCTGACCCGGACGGGCGAACTGGACCGCGGGGCCGTGGCCGACGCCTGTGTCGCGCGTCTGCTGCGCGGCGGCGGCCCGACCGACCACCGGATCTTCCTGCCGCTACTGGTCGGGCTCGCTCTCACCCGGGAGGAGGAGCGGGCCCGCGTCGCCGACTGGACGGCCCTCGCCCGCGACGCCGTCTCCCCCGTCGCCGCCCACGCCCAAGCGGTCCTCGCCGCCCTGGCACTCGACGGCGAACTGTCCGCACGGCAGTTGGCGGAGGCCTCCGAAGGGCTGTTGTTCCGCACCGAGAAGAAGCTGGTGCGCGCCCAGCTGGTGCTGCTCGGCAAGGTGCTCGCCGGTGAGCCGGCCTCGGTGGCGGAGCTGCTGCCGGCCGTGGCCCAGGCGTTCGGGCACGAGGACACCCAGGTGCAGGAGCGCGCGCTGAAGCTGGTGGAGCGGCACGCGAGGAGGCTCGACGACCCGGCGGTCCGGTCCGGCATCGCCGGGGCGGCCGAGCAGCTGAGTCCCGTCCTGCGGACCCGGGCGGGCGATGCCCTGGGGATCCCGGCGGCACCGGCGGCCGAGGGGTACGCGGAGATGCTGCCGCCGGCTCCGGAGCCGTTCCGGCCGGCACCGGCGCCGGAGTCCGCCGTGGAGCTCGCCGAGGAGGTCGGCGCCCTGCTGGCGTCCGACGGGGACGTGGCGGCGTTCGAGCGGGTACTGGACGGCCTGGCCCGCCACGCCCACCGCGACCGGGACGCGCTGCGGGAGGCGCTCGAACCGGTGGCCGCCACCCGCTGGTGGAAGCAGCCCGACGCACGCCGCTGGTGGCACACCGACGAGTACTTCGGCAACACCCGCTACGGCCTCCTGGGTGCCCAGGACGGCCTGGAGCTGCTGCTGGCCACGCTGTTCGGGGCCGTCGGCACGGACACCCTGTTCGCCGCCCAGCAGCGCGGCCCGGCCGATCACGAGTGCGCGCACACCGGGTTCTCCCGGGTGTTCGACGTCCGGCTGCGCGAACTGGCCTACCGGATAAGGACGGACCCGCAGCCGCTGCTGCTGGCCACACCGTCGTGGAGCACCGGGCTGCTGGAACCGGGCGAGCTGGTCGACCGCCTCGCGGTCTACGGTCGGCTGGGTGCCCGGGTCGGTGCCGCCGACTTCGCGCAGGCGCTGCTGCGGGTGCGCCGCGAGGACCGGGCGGCGGCCCTGGCGGCGGCCGAGCGGGCGACGGCGCTCGGCACACCGGAGGGCCGGCGGCTGGCACACCGGCTGTCCACCGGGGGACCCGCTCTGCCCACGTCCCAGCGCCGGACCTCGGGGGCGCGGATCCTGGTCGAGTCGGGTGAGGTCCTCGAACTCCAGGCGGACTTCCCCGAGGCGTTCCGGCGGCTGGGCCGGCCGGTCACGGCCGGCGAGGAGCGACGGTACTGCCACCACTGGGGCCAGGAGAAGCACCGGCACTGGCTGGCCACGCTCCCGGAACAGCGCGAGCTGGTCGCCGTGCGGCTGGTGCACGATCTGTCCCAGGCCGCCGTGGACGACCAGCGGGGCATGGCCGCCGCTCTTCCGCTGCTCGCCGAGTCCGGCGGCGCCGCCGGCGAGGGCACCCATCTGTGTGTCGCCTATGGGCTGGGCGCCCGGCATCCGGAGGACCGGCTCGCCGCGGTGGACGCGCTGCTGGTGCTCGCCGCCCGTGGGCAGCTCGACGCGGAGCGGCTGGGCGCCGACCTTGGCCAGCTGGTCCGGCGTGGCGCGGTGAAGCCGTCGCGGCTGGCCGAGTCGGCCCGGACGGCGGCGGCCACCGGGGCCAACACGACGATATGGGAGATGCTCCGGCACACCCTTCCCGTGCTGCTCGCCGACCTCGCGACGGCGGGGGCGGGCACACCGGGTCCGGTCCGTGGGCTCGGGGAGCTGCTCTCGGTCGCGGCCGAGTGCGCCGAGCGGTCCGGGGCCCGTGGTGCGTTGCCGCACCTGTCACAGACGGCGGCCCGGCGTGGCTCGTCCCGTCTGGTGGTGCAGGCCCGTCGGCTGCGGGACGCGCTGGGTGTGGAGGTGGCCGCTTGACCGGGGGCCAGAACCAGTCATTTCCGAGACCTCGGCAATGGTAAAAACCATCACAAAATCAACGTAAGCACACTTTACCCGTCGGTCACAGCGCGTTCGTGATCACGCAACACCCTTCCTTCACAGTGGATGCATGAATCGAGACATGTCTGATGTGAGGCGCACGCGAAACGGACGTCCCGTGCACCACTGGCGACGGGACGTCGTCGAACTCGCCGCCCTGTTCACGGCCGTCGCCGTGGCGGACGCGGTGGCGAACCTGATCGGGCACGGGCCCGACGGCCCGGCACTGCTGGTGATCTCGGCCCTGGTGCTGGCGGCGACGGCCGGCTTCCACGTGTGGTGGGCCAGGCGCCCAGGTCACGCACCTCCGGTGACCGATACCGATACCGGCGCCCGGCCGGCCGTCACCGAGACGCGGCAGGCCGGGCCCGGTCCGAAGGCCCCGGCGGCCGATGGCGCGCACAGCACACTGTGGCGGCTGCGCACGACCGTGCGGGACGAGCCCGGTTCGCTGGCCGCGCTGTGCACCGCGCTCGCCGGGCACACGGTCGACATCCTGAACCTGCAGACGCATCCGCTGGCCGACGGCACGGTCGACGAGTTCCTGCTGCGGGCCCCGGGCCTGCTGACGGCCGGTGAGATCACCCGGGCGGTCGCGCTGGCCGGGGGCAGGGAGACCTGGATCGAGCGGGCCGACGCGCACGATCTGGTGGACGCCCCGACCCGGGTGCTCGGCCTGGCGACCCGAACCGCGCTGGACGCGGCGGAACTTCCGCTGGCCCTCCGGCAGTTGTTGGGGAGGTGCACGATCCGCTCGCTCCCCGCCCATCCGGTCGGCGGGGCCCGGAGCCCCGAGACGGTTCCCGTCGAAGGGGTGCTGGAGGACACCGTGATGCGGCTGCGCGCACCGGAGGGTGGAGTGATCACCGTGGAGCGGCCGTATCTGCCGTTCACGCCGACCGAGTTCGCGCGGGCGCGCGCGTTGGTGGAACTGGACGCCCGGCTCGGGCCGCGTATCCCGCGCAGTCAGGACGTGCTCACCCTGTCCGAGGGCAGGGAGATCACCGTACGCCGGGCCGACACCGGTGACGTGGAGGCCGCGAAGGCCATGCACGAGCGCTGCTCGGCACGGACCCTCGGGCTGCGCTATCACGGCCCGGTCGGGGACGCGGACCGCTATCTGAACCACCTGCTCAGCCCCCGCTTCGGCCGGACGCTGGCCGTGCAGACCGCGTCGGGCCGGATCGTCGCGCTCGGGCACCTGCTGTGGGACGGGGACGAGACGGAGGTCGCGCTGCTCGTCGAGGACGACTGGCAGCGGCGTGGAATCGGCAGCGAGTTGCTGGGCCGGCTGGTGGGCATGGCCGTCGAGGCGGGCTGCGAGAGCGTGTACGCGGTGACGCAGGCGTCCAACACCGGGATGGTGGCGGCGATGCGGGGGCTGGAGTTGCCGTTGGACTATCAGATCGAGGAGGGGACGCTGGTCATCACGGCCCGGCTGGCGGCGGTCCCGGCGGAGCCGGGGGACGCCGTGCCTGCCGTGGGGTGGCTTTCCGGTCCGGGCGAGGCTGGGAAGGCCGAAGCGCCGTAGGGCTCAGGGCCGTCGCACGGCTGCGGGTGCGTGGGGGCTGGTCGCGCCCGCGCGGCGGAGCCGCACATCGCTACGGCCCGGCGCCCCTTTCGGGGCGCTCAGCTGTCCCCCAGTGCCCAGTCCAGGTCGGACCAGAGATCGTCGACGTCCTCCAGGCCCACCGACAGCCGCAGCAGTCGGTCGCTCACCCCGGCGCCCCGGCGGTCCTCGGCGTCGACGACGCGGTGGCTGATGGAGGCCGGGTGCTGGATGAGGGTGTCGACGCTGCCGAGGCTGACGGCCGGGGTGACCAGCCGTACCCGGGAGACGACCTCGTGCGGGTCGCCGTGCACCTCGAAGGCGATCATCGCGCCGCCCAGGCGCGGGTAGTGAGTGCGGGCGATGCGCGGGTCGGCGGTGAGACGGCGGGCGAGTTCGGCGGCGGTGGCGGAGGCGGCCCGGACCCGGACCGGCAGGGTCGACAGGCCCCGCAGCAGCAGGTAGCCGGCCAGCGGGTGCAGGACGCCCCCGGTCGCGAAACGTATTTTCCTGAGCTGCCCGGCGAACTCCTCGTCGCAGGCGACCACCCCGGCCAGCACGTCGCCGTGGCCGCCGAGGTACTTGGTGGCGCTGTGCAGCACCAGCCGGGCGCCGTGTTCGGCGGGCCGCTGGAGGACGGGGGTGGCGAAGGTGTTGTCGGCGAGCAACGGGACCGTGCCGCAGGCGTGGGCGACGGCGCGCAGATCGAGTTCGGCGAGGGTCGGGTTGGCCGGGGACTCGACCAGGACCAGGCCGGTGTCGGGGCGCAGCGCGTCGGTGATGCCGGCCGGGTCGGTCCAGGTGACCTCGGTGCCGAGGAGACCCGCGGTGAGGAGGTGGTCGCTGCACCCGTACAGGGGGCGTACGGCGACGACATGGCGCAGGCCGGTCGCCGCGCGGGCGAGCAGCACGGCGCTCAGGGCGGCCATGCCGCTGGCGAAGGCGACGGCCGACTCGGTGCCCTCCAGACGGGCCAGGGCGGTCTCGAAGCGGGCGACCGTCGGATTGCCGAGCCGCCCGTAGACCGGCGGTCCGGTCGGGTCCGCGCCGTCGGTGGCGAAGGCGTCGATGCGGGCGGCCTCGGCGCGGCTGTCGTAGGACGGGTAGGTGGTGGACAGGTCGATCGGCGGGGCGTGCAGGCCCTGCCGGGCGAGGTCGTCGCGGCCGGCGTGCACGGCCTCGGTGGCCAGGGCGCGCGAGGCGCCGGGCAGTCGCGTCGCGCCGGCGCGGAGGTTCACCGAGTCGTCGTAGGTGCTCACTGAGTCGTCGTAGGTGCTCGTCGAGTCCATGCCCGAAGGGTGAACATCGAGCGGGGTACGGGAAGCGAACACCGTGTTACGTTCGCCGTATGGCCGAATCTGTCGTACTGGATCCGGTCGATCTGCATCTGCTTCGGCTGCTGCAGAACGACGCCCGGACCACCTACCGCGATCTCGCCGCCCGGGTGGGCGTGGCGCCGTCGACCTGTCTGGACCGGGTGACCCGGCTGCGGCGCTCCGGAGTGATCCTCGGGCATCGGCTGGAGCTCGATCCGGCCAAGCTCGGGCGTGGTCTGGAGGCGTTGCTCTCGGTGCAGGTGAGGCCGCACCGGCGGGAGTTGGTGGGGCCGTTCGTGGAGCGGATCAGGGCGCTGCCGGAATCGCGGACGGTGTTCCATCTGACCGGTCCCGACGACTACCTCGTGCATGTGGCGGTGGCCGACATGACGGACCTGCAGCGGCTGGTGCTGGACGAGTTCACGTCCCAGCGCGAAGTGGCCCGGGTGGAGACCCGGTTGATCTTCCAGCAGTGGGAGTGCGGACCGCTGCTCCCGCCTACGCCGTCAGCTCAATCCCAGTGACGTGCGGCGGCCCGCCGTACGAGGATGGACCGCATGTCACAGACCAACAGCCCGCTGCCCCGCCAGGTCGCCGACACCTTCGTCGACGAGCTCATCGCCCTCGATCCGATCACCGGTACGTTCCTCGGCGTCAAAGAGAGTTCGAGCCGTCTGCCGGACACCTCGCCGGCCGGCGCCGAGGCGCTCGCCCGGCTCCAGCGTGACACGCTCGCCAAGCTCGACGAGGCCGAACGGCAGCCCGGCGCGGACAGTGACATCGAGCGTCGCTGCGCGCGTCTGCTGCGCGAGCGGCTCACCGCCTCCCTCGCCGTGCACGAGGCGGACGAGAGTCTGCGTTCCGTGAGCAACCTGAGCTCGGCCGCGCACGCGGTGCGTCAGGTGTTCACCGTGACGCCTACGGCCACCGAGGCGGACTGGGCGGCCATCGCCGAGCGGCTGCGCGCCGTGCCGGCCGCGCTGGAGGGCTACCGGCAGTCCCTGGAACTCGGTCTGGAGCGGAAGCTGCACGCGGGGCCGCGCGCCACCGCCACCTTCGTCGGACAGCTCGGCGAATGGACCGACGCGGGTGACGGCCGGGGCTGGTTCGAGCAGTTCGCCGCCTCCGGGCCCGAGGCGCTGCGCGCCGAGCTGGAGGAGGCCGCCCGCGCCGCCACCCAGGGTGTCGCGGCGCTGCGCGCGTGGATGCGGGACGTGTACGCACCGGCCGTCGAGGGTGCCCCGGACGTGGTGGGCCGCGAGCGTTACGCCCGCTGGGTCCGCTACTACAACGGCACCGACCTCGACCTGGACGAGGCGTACGCGTACGGCTGGGCCGAGTACCACCGGCTGCTCGGCGAGATGCGGACCGAGGCCGAGAAGATCCTGCCCGGCGCGGCCACGCCGTGGGTGGCGCTGGCGCACCTGGACGAGCACGGCAGCCACATCGAGGGCGTCGACGAGGTCCAGCGCTGGCTGCAGTCCGTGATGGACGAGGCCATCGAGGAGCTGGACGGCACCCACTTCGACCTGGCCGAGCGGGTCCGCCGCGTCGAGTCCCGGATCGCTCCCCCCGGCAGCGCGGCGGCGCCGTACTACACCCCGCCGTCGGACGACTTCTCGCGCCCGGGCTGCACCTGGCTGCCGACCATGGGCCAGACCCGGTTCCCGGTCTACGACCTGGTCTCGACCTGGTACCACGAGGGTGTGCCCGGCCACCACCTCCAGCTGGCGCAGTGGAAGCACATCGCCGACAACCTCTCCCGCTACCAGGCCAGCGTGGGCATGGTCAGCGCCAACGCCGAGGGCTGGGCGCTGTATGCGGAGCGGCTGATGGACGAGCTGGGCTTCCTCACCGACCCGGAGCGCCGGCTCGGTTACCTGGACGCGCAGATGATGCGCGCCGCGCGGGTCATCATCGACATCGGCATGCACCTGGAGCTGACGATCCCGGACGACTCCCCCTTCCACCCCGGGGAGCGCTGGACGCCGGAGCTGGCGCAGGAGTTCTTCGGCGCGCACAGCAGCCGGCCGGCGGACTTCGTGGAGAGCGAGCTGACCCGCTATCTGTCCATGCCGGGACAGGCCATCGGCTACAAGCTGGGCGAGCGGGCCTGGCTGCTGGGCCGGGAGCAGGCCCGTGAGCGGCGTGGCGAGGCCTTCGACCTCAAGGCCTGGCACATGGCGGCCCTGTCCCAGGGGTCACTGGGTCTGGACGACCTGGTGGACGAACTGTCGCAGCTCTGACGGCTGGTCCGCGGCGGTGGCCGCCGCGGAGCCGACGACCTGCCCGGTGACCCGGCGTGCCTCGTGCGACGAGCCGCGCCGAGTCGTCGGGGCCGGCCCCGGTGTCCGGCCGGGAACCGTGCGGCCACGGCCGCGCCGGACTCGCCGGGCCCGCGCCCGGACAGCGCGCGGCGGACGGCGGCCGAGGTGGCGCCGTCTGCCGTTCGGGTGTGCTCCGGTGGCGGTGGACGGGCGCAGGCGGCTTGCTGGTGCGGGGGGCCGTCGCACAGGAAGCGAGCCGCGCATGCAGACCTCCACGCCCCGGGGGCAGTCGCTGGAGGCCCCCCGTGCCGCCGGTGTGGCCGGCATCGTCTTCGCTCTGCTGCTGGCCGCCGCGATCGTGCTGATCCGGCTGGGTGTCCCGCAGGGCGCGGACGCGGTCGACGCCCAGGCGCCGGACCCCGCTCAGCGCAGCGCCGTCCACGCGGCCCTCCTGCTGGTGCCGTTCGCCGGCATCCTCTTCCTCTGGTTCGCCGGCGCGGTGCGCGCCCATGTCGGCGACAGCGAGGACCGGTTCATCGCCACCGTGTTCCTCGGCAGCGGGCTGGTCTTCACGGCCACGATGTTCGGCGCCGCCGCGGCGGCCGCGGCCGTGCTGGACACCGCGCACCCGGCGGGTACCTCGCCCTCCCGGCCCACCTGGGACTTCGGCCAGCACTTCGCGTACACGCTGATGACCGGCTACGCGATGCGGATGGCGGCCGTCTTCGTCTGTTCCACCTCGGTGATCGGGCACCGACTGGGCATCCTGCCGCGCTGGCTCACGGTGCTGGGTTTCCTCTGCACCCTGGTCCTGCTGTTCGTGTCGTCGGTCGTGCCGTGGGCGGAGCTGGTGTTCCCGGCCTGGTCGCTGCTGCTCAGCTCCTACATCGTCGTGGCGGGTTTCCGGCGTTCCGCCCCGGCCCCGGCGTCCTGAGGACTCACCCGATCGGAAGCCCCGGCGCGCGGTGGCACACGCGGGCGCCCATGCTGACGTGCGGGGAGTTCTCCGCGGTCCGAGACTGAAGCCACGGACTGGCGGTACGCACGACACCTGGCCACCGGAAGGGCGGAGCCATGATGCGCCTTGTCGTCGATCTCAACAGATGTCAGGGATACGCGCAGTGCGCGTTCCTCGCCCCTGACGTCTTCGCCATGCACGGCGAGGAATCGCTCGTCTACAGCCCACACGCCGAGGAGGAGCAGCGGGAGCGGCTGGCCCGTGCCGTCGCCGCCTGCCCGGTGCAGGCGATCACCGCCGACGGCCTGGACGGGGCCGTGGGAGGGACGTCCGATGGCGCCCGCTGACCATCTCGACTGGCTCCGGCGCGAGGGCCGGATCGTGATCGTGGGTGCCTCGCTGGCCGGGCTTCGTGGCGCCGAGACGCTGCGCGCCGAGGGCTTCACCGGGGAACTCACCATGATCGGCGACGAGCCCTACGAGCCGTACGACCGGCCGCCGCTGTCCAAGGGGGTGCTGCTCGGCAAGGCGTCCCCGAACCACACCGAACTGCCCCGCCGCCGGGAGATCGACGCGAAGTGGCGGCTGGGGGTCGCGGCGACCGGTCTCGACATCGAGGCCAGGCGGGTCCGGCTGGCCGACGGCGACGAGGTCGAGTACGACCGTCTGCTGATCGCGACCGGGGTGAGCGCCCGGCCCTGGCCCAGGGAGGACGAGGCCCGGCTGGACGGCGTGTTCACCCTGCGCACCCGGGACGACGCGGCCGCGCTGCTGCGGCGGCTGAAGGCCCGCCCGCGCCGGGTGTTCGTGATCGGCGCCGGGTTCACCGGTTCGGAGATCGCCTCGGCCTGCCGGGAGCACGGGATCGAGGTCACCGTGGCGGAACGCGCGGGCGCGCCGCTGGTGGGCGCCCTGGGCGGGGTGATCGGCGCGGTCGCGGCCGACATGCACCGCGAGAACGGGGTGGACCTGCGCACCGGGGTCATGGTCACCGCGCTGGAGGGCGACTCGGCCGGCCGGGTGCGCGCCGTCCATCTGTCCGACGAGAGCGTCGTCGAGGCGGACGTCGTGATCGTGTCGCTCGGCGCGATCCGCAACACCGGCTGGCTCACCGGATCCGGTCTCGGCGCGGGCCCCCGGGGCATCGCCTGCGACGCGGGCTGCCGTGCCTTCGACTTCCGGGGCATCGTCACCGACGACATCTTCGTCGCCGGCGATGTCGCCCGGTCCCCGCACGCCCTGTTCGGCTATCAGTTCCTCTCCCTGGAGCACTGGGGCAACGCGGTCGCGCAGGCCGAGATCGCCGCGCACAACATGATCAGCCCGAGCGCGGAGCGCAGGCCGCATCTGTGGGTGCCGGCGTTCTGGTCGTCCCAGTTCGGGGTGAACATCAAGTCCGTCGGGGTGCCGCCGATGGGCGAGCAGATCATGATCACGCAGGGCTCGCTGGCCGAACGCCGGTTCGTCGGGGTGTACGGCTACAAGGGCCGGACGATCGCCGCGGTGAGCTTCGACAACACCCGGTGGCTGGAGTTCTACCAGCGGCAGATCGAGAAGGGCGCGCCGTTCCCGGTGGAGTTCCCGACGGTGGACCGCCGTCCCGAGGGCCGGGCGCCGGTCGACGCCGACTTCCCGGACCCCGCGCTGCCCACGCACGGTCCCATGGTGACCCTCAGCGGCTACTCGCCGACCGACCAGCAGCTGGTCTTCCACCCCGCCCGCCACTGACCGTGCCCCGGCCCCGACGTTCGAAGGACCTGTCATGACGACGCAGACCTCGTTGTTGCGCCAGATCACCGACTTCGCGAACCGCGCCAACCCGTACCCGGTGTACGAGGAACTCCGCAAGACGCCGGTGCTGCACGAGGAGGACGACGGTCCCTACCTCATCAGCTCCTACCACGACATCGAGGCCCTGCTGCACGATCCGCGGGTCAGCTCCGACGAGTCCAACGTGACCGCCGGCGGCCACGACGACCTGTCCGGTCCGGAGGCGACGGGACTGCCGCCGAGCTTCATCCGGCTGGACCCGCCGGAGCACGACCGGCTGCGCAGGATCGCCAACAGCTCCTTCGGGCCACCGCACCGGCCGCGCCGGATCGACGACATGCGGGGCCAGCTGGAGGAGATCATCACCGGTCTCGTCGACGGCCTCGGGGACGCCCGGGAGTTCGACCTCGTCGACCAGGTCGCGTACCCCTTCCCGGTCACCGCGATCTGCCGGCTGCTCGGTGTGCCGCGCGAGGACGAGCCCCGTTTCCGGGCCTGGGTCGACCCGATCGTCGCCGGCCTGGATCCCGACAGCCGTACGGCGGCCGACTCCCAGCGCACCGCGCAGGAGGCCCGGCTGCAGCTCGGCATGTACCTGAACGGGCTGGTGGAGCAGCGCGCCAAGGAACCCCGCGACGACATGCTGTCCGACCTGGTGCACAGCAGTGGTCCGGACGGCTCGATGACGACCATGGAGGTACTGAGCACCGCGGTGCTGCTGCTCATCGCCGGCCATGAGACGACCGTCAACCTGATCACCAACGGCATGCTCACGCTGCTGCGGCACCCGGAGGTCCTGGAGCGGCTGCGCCACGACCCGGGCCTGTCGGTGCGGATCGTGGAGGAACTGCTGCGTTACGAGCCGCCGGTGCAGCTCGTGCCGCAGCGCACCTGCATCGCCGACATCGAGGTGCGCGGGGTGACCATCCCCAAGGGTTCGCGCATCTGGCTGGTCCTGGCCGCGGGCAACCGGGACCCGGAGCGGTTCCCGGACCCCGACCGGTTCGACCCGGACCGCCAGGACATCCAGCACCTCGGGTTCGGCAGCGGCATCCACAGTTGTTTCGGCGCTCCGCTGGCCCGTATCGAAGCTCAGCTCGCGCTCGCCCAGCTGGCCCGCCGGCTCGACAACCCGCGACTGGTCGAGGACCCGCCGCCCTACCGGCCGAACGCGGTGCTGCGCGGTCCGCGCCACCTCAACATCGCCATCGACGGGCTCAGGTGACGGACGGTCAGTTGTCGACCTTGCGCAACCGCACCAGGCCCAGCCAGGTTTCCGGGCCGGGCCTGGTGTAGGCGGCGTGCACCTCGTAGGTGCCGGGCTCCAGCGGGACCCGCAGATGGTCCCCGCCCGCCGCCTCGCCGCCCGGCCAGGCGGAGTCGAACAGGACGACGGGGCCCGGCACCTGCCAGCGGATCTCGTTCTCCCACACCGCGCTGTCGAGTGCGGCGGGGACCTGGGCCAGCAGCTCGTCCTCGGAGTTGGCGGCGGACCAGCGTATGAACGTGCCGTGGTCCGGCAGGAAGGACGTCGAGGCGGGTTCGTCGCCGAGGACCAGGGCCGCGCTGTCCCCGACCGGGAGCAGTCCGACGTAGCCGTCGACCTCGCAGGCGCGGTCGTAGTCGGTGGCCAGTTCCTCGCTGTCGGCTCCGGCCCAGAACGGCAGGACCGTCTCCGGGACCGCCACGAGCGGGCCGCCGCCCGACTCCACCCACTCCACCGCGCCTGGATCCGCATAACGAGTCATGGGGGTGAACCTACACGTACAGCGACGGCACAAGTTCGCCTCAGGGAATCAGCAACCGCAGTCGCCCTCGACGGGTGCGGTCAGAGGGTCCGGAGCCCGGCGGGTGCGGCCCTGCCAGGTCTCGAACTCGAAGCCCTCACGCACCCAGTACTCGAACCCGCCGAGCAACTCCTTGACCCGGTAGCCGAGTTCGGCCAGTGCGAGGGCGGCGCGGGTCGCGCCGTTGCAGCCGGGACCCCAGCAGTACGTCACCACGGGCACGTCCCTGTCGAGGAGCCGGGCCGCCTGCTCGGGGATCAGCGCGGTGGGCAGGTGGACGGCGCCGGGGATGTGGCCCTGGTCCCAGGACTCGGTGGAGCGGGAGTCCAGGACGACGAAGCCGGGGTCGCCGTCGGCGGCGAGGGCGGCGGCCACGTCGGAGACGTCGGCGTGGAAGACGAGGCTCGCCCGGAAGTGGGCGGCGGCCTCGGCGGGCGCGGCGGGGGCGACGCGCAGGACGGGGTTCACGGTGGTGGCGGTCATCTGGGGCCTTTCACTGGCCGCCGGTGCGGCGGATCTCCATGCCCGGAAATCTACGGCCGGTGACCGATCGTCCTGAAGGTACGATCCCCGGCCCTGGCCTTGTCCGGCCGGGGATTCCCTGTTATCCATCCGCCATGACCGTGTTTTCCCCGGACGCCACCGACTGGCGCATCCTCGATGTCCTCCAGCGCGAGGGCCGGGCCAGCTTCGCCGAGCTGGCGCGTGCCGTCGCGATGTCCCCGAGCGCGGTGACCGAGCGGGTGCGCCGCCTCGAGGAGGCGGGCGTGATCCAGGGGTACGCGGCCGTGGTCGACCCGGAGCGGCTGGGCCTGCCGATCCTGGCCTTCGTCCGGCTGCGCTATCCGAACGGCAACTACCGGCCGTTCCACGACCTGGTCGCCGCCACCCCCGAGATCCTGGAGGCGCACCACGTCACGGGGGACGACTGCTTCGTCATCAAGGTCACCGCCCGCTCGATGCGTCACCTGGAGGAGGTCTCCGGCAGGATCGGCACCCTGGGCTCGGTGACGACGAGCGTCGTCTACTCCTCGCCCCTCCCCCGCCGTGCCATCGGCACCTAGACCCCGCGCCGGTGCAGCGTCGAGCCCGATCTGCCCTTCGCCACCTCCAGTTGGGCGTGGATACGGCGGCGCAGGTCCGGGACGTGGCTGACGATGCCCACGCTGCGGTCGCGTTCACGCAGCGAGTCGAGGACGTCGAGGACCTCGTCCAGGGTCTGGTCGTCGAGGCTGCCGAAGCCCTCGTCGATGAAGAGGGTGTCGAGCCGGACGCCGCCGGCCTCGTCGGTGACGACGTCGGCGAGGCCGAGGGCGAGCGCGAGGGAGGCGAAGAAGGTCTCGCCGCCGGACAGGGTGGCGGTGTCCCGCTCGCGTCCGGTCCAGGCGTCGACGACGTGCAGCCCGAGGCCGCTGCGGCCGCGTCCGGTGCGGTCGTCGGAGTGGACGAGGGTGTAGCGGCCGGAGGACATGCGGTGCAGGCGTACGGTCGCGGCGGCGGCGACCTGTTCCAGGCGGGCCGCCAGGACGTACGACTCCAGCCGCATCCGGCGCTCGTTGTCCGCGGAGGTGCCGGCGGTGAGGGCGGCGAGCCGGGCGACCCGCTCGTACTCCTCGCGCAGCGGCCCGAGCCGGCGCACGCCCTCGGTCGCGCGGGCGGACAGGCGGTCGAGTTCGGCGCGGCAGCGGTCGGCCCGGTCCCGGGCGGAGGCGGCGTCGCGCAGCCGCCGGGCCGCCGTGGCGGCGTCGCGCTCCGCCGCCTCGAGGTCGGCGGGCGGCTGCTGGGCGGCCGCCGCGGTGTCGGCCTCCGCCAGCACCGCGCGCACCGCGGTCTCCTCGGACTGCCAGTCGTCCAGGCGCCGTTGGAGCTCTCGGTGGGCGGTGTCGTCGAGGAGGGCGGCGGCCGCGTCCTGCGGGGTGTCGAAGCCGGCCCGGAAGGCGGCGTCGGCGAGCCGTGCGTCGGCGTCCTTCAGATGCCGGGCGGTGTCGGCGGCGGCGCGGGCGGTGTCGGCGGCGTCGGTGAGCAGTGTCACCTGCCGCTCCAGCTGCGCGGCCCGGGCGGCGACACTGACCGCACCGCCCCGGGCCGTGGCCAGCTCCTCCTCCAGGGAGGCCAGTTCCGTGTCGAGGCCGTCCCGCCGGGTCAGCCGGGCGGCGGCCCGCACCTCGGCCTGCTGCCGGCCGGCCAGCCGGCGCTCGCGCTCCTGCTCGGCGAGCCGCAGCTCCTCCTGCGCCGCGTGCAGGTCGGAGGCCGCGCGCCGTGCCCGCGCGTACTCCTGCTCCAACTCATCGGCCTCGGCGGCGAGTTGACCGGTGGACGTGTCGGTCGCCTCGGCGGTGGCGGCGGCCAGTGCCTCGCGGACGGTGCCGAGGCGCCGCTCGTCCTCGGCGCGCTGTTCGTCGGCGCGCTGGTAGGCGGCGAGGGCCCGCTCCTCCGCCTCCCGGTCGACGTGCCCCGCGAACTTCCGTGCGGGCGCCGGATGCTGGGTGGACCCGCAGACCGCACAGGGTGCGCCGTCGGTGAGATCGGCGGCCAGTTCGGCGGCGATGCCGTTCAGGCGCTGTTCCTTGAGGTCGAGCCAGTGGGCGCGCGCGTCGACGGCCCGCCGCGCGGAGGCCAGGGCCAGGCGCTGGGCCTCGTCCGTGTCCCGGCCCAGCTCGTCCCGCAGTCGCGCCGCCGCCAGCCGTCGGCGGGCGGGATCGCGCTGGACGGCGAGCTGCTCGGCGCGAGTCGCGGCCTCCTGGGCGGAGTCGATCCGGGTCCCCAGTCCCGCGCGTACGGTGTCCCAGTCGGCGAGCCAGCCCGCGGCCTCGCGCAGGGCGTCCTCGTCGTCCCGCTCCTGCCGGTCAAGACGCCCGCGCTCGTCCACGACCTCGGCGAGCCGCCGCTCGGCCCGGCGCGCGGACTCCAGCCCGCCCAGCTCCTCGGCCGCCCGGCGGGCAGCGGTGGCGAGTCCCGCCGCACCGGCTCCCGCGAAGGTCTCCGGCAGCAGCGCACGGGTGCGCGCCTCGGCGGCGGCCGCCTCCCGGTGCCCGGCCTCGGCGGCGTCCCGCAGCTCCAGCGTCGGCGCCACCGCCGCCGCCTGCCGCCCCCGCTCCATCCGCGCCTGTACCGCACGGCGGTCCCCGGCCCGCTCCTCCAGTCGTACGGCCCGCTCCCGGGCCTCGGCGAACCGGCCCTGCAGCCGTGCCAGTTCGCGGACGCCGGCCAGTGCGCGGTCGGCGGCGAACTGGGCGGACTCGGCCGCGGTGAGGCGGCAGTGGGCGACGGTGAGGTGTTCGCGGGCGGTGCTGCGGGCGACCGCGGCGGCGGTGAGGACGGCCTCGGCGAGACCGGGCTCGCCCGGGGAGAGCTCCGGCAGCTCCATCGCGCCGCCGGCTTCCTGCTGCATGCGATGTGCGTCGGCCAGCAGCGCGGAGTCGCCGTCCCGCACCCGGGCCTCGGTCGCCTTCCGGCGCTCGGCGAGACGCTTCTCGACGTCGGCGAAGCGCTGAGTGTCGAAGAGGCGGCCGAGCAGCTGGCCGCGGGCGCCGGCGTCGGCGCGCAGGAAGCGGGCGAAGTCGCCTTGGGGCAGCAGGACGACCTGGCAGAACTGCTCGCGGCTCATGCCGAGCAGCTGGCTGATCTCCTCGCCGATCTCCTGGTGGGAGCGGCTGAGGTCCTTCCAGGCGCCGCCCGTGGCGTCGTACTCGCGCAGCCAGGTCTGGGCCTTGTCGAGGGTGGTGCCCGAGCCGCGTTTCTTGGGGCGCTCCCAGGGCGGCTGCCGGGTGATCTCCAACCGGCGTCCGCCGACGGTGAGTTCGAGGCGGATCTCGGTGCGGGTGGCCGGGTCGGCGTGGTCGCTGCGCAGGGATGCGCCCTGGCCGCTCTGGCGGGCGCCCGGGACGGTGCCGTAGAGCGCGTAGCAGACGGCGTCCAGGACGGAGGTCTTTCCGGCGCCGGTCGGGCCGTGCAGCAGGAAGAGCCCGGCGGCGGAGAGCGCGTCGAAGTCGACGCGCTGGGTGGCGCCGAAGGGGCCGAAGGCGGTGATGTCGAGCCGGTGGAGCCTCACCGGGCGGCCTCCGTGATCCGTCGCGCGTACGTCCTCACCGCGCCACCTCCCGCACCGCGAGGTCGGCGTGCACGGCGTCGAAGGCGTCGCCCAGCACGATCACCTCCCGCTGGTCGGGGCCCGCGCCGCGGACATGGGCGACGAAGTCCTCGGCGATCTGCCGGTCGGTGCGGCCGGCCAGGCGGCGGGCGTAGGTCACGTCGGGGTCGTCGGGGGCGCGGTCGGGGGCGAAGACCAGGCTGAGGGTGTGCGGGAAGCGGTCGGTGAGGCGGGCCATCGGGTCGGCGGGGCGGACGGCGTCGGTGAGGGTGGCCTCGATCCAGTCGTCCTCGTGCCGGGTCAGGGCGGGGTCGGCGAGCAGGTCGTCGAGCGTGCCGCGGATACGGGCCAGCGCGCGCGGGACCGGGCAGTCCAGGCGCTCGGCGGTGACGGCGCCGTCGGCGGCCAGGTCGACGAGCCACATGCTCTTGCGGTGGTCCGCCTCGGAGAAGGAGTACGCCAGCGGGGACCCGGAGTAGCGGACGCGCTCGGTGATGGTCTGGCAGCCGTGCAGGTGGCCCAGCGCGACGTAGTCGACGCCGTCGAAGACTCCGGCCGGGACGGCGGCCACCCCGCCGACGGTGATGTCCCGCTCGCTCTCGCTCGCTTCGCCGCCGGTGACGAAGGCGTGCGCGAGGACGACGGACCGCGTGCCCGGAGGGCGGGCGGCGAGGTCGGCGCGGACCCGGTCCATGGCGGCGACCAGCACCGGCTCGTGCCCGGCCTTCTCGACGGCGAACTCGTCCTTCACCAGGGCGGGTTCGAGATACGGCAGGCCGTAGAAGGCGACGTCGCCGAAGGCGTCGGTGAGCACGACGGGCGTGCCGCAGGCCGACGGCTCGGTGCGCAGATGGATGCCCGCGCGGTCGATGAGACCGGCGCCGACGCCCAGGCGGCGGGCCGAGTCGTGGTTGCCGGAGATCATCACCGTGGGCACGCCCAGGTCGGCCAGCCGGTGCAGGGCGTCGTCGAACAGCTCGACCGCGGCCAGCGGCGGGACCGCGCGGTCGTACACGTCTCCCGACACGACCACGGCGTCGACGGCGTGCTCACGCACGGTCGCCACGAGGTGACCGATGAACTCGGCCTGGGCGCCGAGCATGTTCACCCGGTGGAACGCCCGGCCGAGGTGCCAGTCGGAAGTGTGCAGGAGTCTCATGATCCCCGAGGTTAACGGCCGGGTCTGACATCACGGGCGGTTACTCCCGTATCAGCCCGTCATGAGCCGAATGAATTACGGGTGTTATGTCCGGTTGGTACTGATCGTCACGCGTCTCCGTAGGCCTCCCCGCCCAGTTCGAGGCCGGCCGTTCCCGCCGTCGTGTCGGCCAGCCACGCACGGAAGGCGTCCACGTCGGCGTCCGGCAGCCCGATCTCGATGGTGACCGCCTCGCCGTAGCGGACGTCACGGACCTCGCGGCCGGTGGCGCGCAGGTCGTTCTGGACCTTGCCGGCCCGCTGGTGGTCGACGGTCACCGTGGCCAGCCGGAAGCGGCGGCGGGTGATCGCGCCGAGGGTGTCGAGGGCCTCGCCGACGGCGCCGCCGTACGCGCGGATGAGTCCGCCGGCGCCGAGCTTGACCCCGCCGTAGTAGCGGGTGACGACGGCGACGACGTACCGCATGTCGCGGCGCAGCAGCATCTGGAGCATGGGGACACCGGCGGTGCCGCCCGGTTCGCCGTCGTCACTGGCCTTCTGGGTGGCGGCGTCGGCGCCGATGACGTAGGCCCAGCAGTTGTGGCTGGCGTCGGAGTGCTCCTTGCGGACCCGCGCGACGAAGTCCTGGGCCTCCTGCTCGGTGGCCGCCGGGGCGAGGGCGCACAGGAAGCGGGAGCGGTTGACCTCGGTCTCGTGGGTGCCCGCGCGGGCGACTGTGCGGTACTCGTCCTGCATCCGCCCAGCCTATGCGGAGTCGCGGGCGCACCCGGCCCGAGGCTGAACCCCTCCGTCCCGCCGCGCGGCAGGGGGCCTACCCGCGGCCGCCCCGCGCCACCGTCACCTCCGTCAGCAGTGCCGTCCCCGGGCCCAGCGCCGCCCATGCCGTCCCGTGCCAGGCCAGGACGGCGATCGCGGACGTCGGGAACTTCTTCCGCACCTGCTCCATGGTGTCGTCCAGGCCGTCCCCGGCCAGTTCCAGGACCAGCTCCTCCAGGCCCGGGTTGTGCCCGACCAGCAGCAGCGTCTCCACCTCGGGCGCGGTCTCGCGCACCACCTCCAGGAGCTCGGGTACGCCCGCCGCGTACACCCGCCGGTCGTGGCGCACCGGCGGGGGCGTGCCCCACTGGCCGGACGCCAGCTCCCAGGTCTGCCGGGCGCGCACCGCGGTGGAACAGACCGCGAGGTCGGGCAGGCAGTCGAACTCGGCGAGGGCGCGGCCGGCGGCGGGGGCGTCACGGCGCCCCCGGGCCGCGAGCGGGCGCAGCTGGTCGGGCACACCCTCGGGCCAGGCCGACTTGGCGTGCCGCAGGACGACCAGGCGGCGCAGCGGTCCCGCACCCGGGCGGGCGGTCATGCCGCGCTCCCGAGGTCACGGGTGAGGTCGAGGGCGAGCAGCCGGTCGGCGTAGGCGCAGGTCTCGAAGCGGGCGCCGTCGGGGATCTCGGGCTGGCTCTCCATCCAGCGCAGGACGCCGAGCACCCCGGGTACGTCGAGGTCGTCCTCCCAGGCGTCCCGCAGCCGCCCCCGCACCTTCTCCGGCACCGGCCGCGAGGGGCTGCGCGCCCACTGGGCCACCGCCTGCCGGAGCCGCCCGAGCCTGCGGCCTGCCGCGTCGAGGGCGCCGGCGCCGAGGTGGACGGCCGTGCCGCGCGGGGCGTCGAGAAGGGCGAGCCGGAGTGCGGCGGGGTCGGCGAGCCCGTTGAGGACGCCGGCACCGGGGCCGCCTGCGGGGGCGACGGCGACGGTGACCCCGGCGCCGAGCACCACCACGCCCTCCGCCGTCACATGGACGACCTGGGCCTCGCCCAGTCCCGACGCGAGGTCGCGGCCGTCCTCGAAGGGGCGGATGCCGAGGGTGGTGGCGGCGGCGTGCAGCTCGGCCTGGTGGTGGTCGGCGGTGAGCAGGGGCAGGACCGGGGTGCCGCCGATCTCCAGGGCGCGCAGGAGCAGGTCGGTGGTGAGCAGCACCCGCAGCGCCGTCAGGTCGTACCCGGAGGCATGGACCTCGACCCGGGTCAGGGCGCGGCGGGCGGGGGCGGCGGGGACGGTCTCACCGGTCGTGGCGTCGAGGATGCGGAGCACGGGCTGAGCGTAGGCGGCTGGAAGGCCGTATGCAGGCACCTTGCTCCGATTCCGGTCACCGTGGCGGGACATGCGGGACATGGCACACCTTCTGCCACTGTTTCTGCCACTGCTGCCGCCACTGCCGCCACCGCCACCGCCACCGCCACCGCCACTGCCACTGTCGCTGTCGCTGTCGCGAAGAGTGCGCCGACGGTAGTGCGCGGGTCCGGCCCCGGCCCGGGAATCAGGGTCCGGGCGGGCACTGTTGGCCACCACAGATGTTCCCCCGAGCCGAGGAGGCCGACGATGTACGGCGACGAAGAGACGATCCGCAGGATCCTGACCGAGACGGGTGACACCTGGGCGGTGGTCGGTCTGTCGTCCAACCGGGAACGCGCGGCGTACGGCGTGGCACAGGTGCTGCAGCGGTTCGGCAAGCGGGTCGTACCGGTCCATCCCAAGGCGGAGACGGTACACGGGGAGCAGGGCTACGCCTCGCTCGCGGACATCCCCTTCGGCGTGGACGTGGTGGACGTCTTCGTCAACAGCGAGCTGGCCGGTGCGGTCGCGGACGAGGCGGTGGCGCGGGGCGCGAAGGCGGTGTGGTTCCAGCTCGGGGTGGTCGACGAGGCGGCGTACGAGCGGGTGCGGGCCGCGGGTCTGGACATGGTCATGGACCGCTGCCCGGCCATCGAAATTCCCCGGCTGAGCCGGAACTGAGCGGGAACTCAACGGGATTTGAGGAAGATCTGAGCTTGCCTGTCTTACCTTCTTCTCACTTATCACAGTTGAATACGGACATTCTGTGACCCTCGCTGACCTGTGCAAAGGCTTTCGCCAAGACAGGAAAGATCGAGGGTCAAGTTTTGGGAAACACTCTTCAACCGGAGCGGCGTGCGCCCGTACCTTGTGGCCCCTTACTCGTTAAATCTGCGTTCAGAAACTGAGAGGCCACTTGACATGGTGAGTGTCGAGAAAGCCGCGACGGAGGACACCACACCTTCGGGCGGTCTGAGGCGGGACGTCGGCCTGATCGGCCTGATGTGGGCCTCCGTAGGCTCGATCATCGGCTCCGGCTGGCTGTACGGCGCCGAGAAGGCGGTCGGCGTGGCCGGCCCCGCGGCGATCATCTCGTGGGTGATCGGCGCGATAGCGATCGTGCTCCTGGCACTGGTGCACGCCGAACTCGGCGGCATGTTCCCGGTGGCCGGCGGTACAGCCCGCTACCCGCACTACGCGTTCGGCGGCCTGGCCGGCATGTCCTTCGGCTGGTTCTCCTGGCTCCAGGCCGCGACCGTGGCCCCGATCGAGGTCGAGGCCATGATCGGTTACGCCGGTCACTGGAAGTGGGCCCAGCACCTCCAGCACGCCGACGGCACCCTGACCGCGAGCGGTCTGCTGGCGGCCGTCGTACTCATGGCCCTGTTCGTCGGCGTCAACTTCTTCGGCGTCCGGGTGCTCGCGCACACCAACAGCGCCGCGACCTGGTGGAAGATCGCCGTGCCACTGGCCGCGATCTTCATCATCGCGATCGGCAACTTCCACCCGGGCAACTTCCACTCGGAGGGCTTCGCGCCCTTCGGCGCCAAGGGTGTACTGACCGCGATCAGCACCAGCGGCATCATCTTCGCGCTGCTCGGTTTCGAGCAGGCCATCCAGCTGGCCGGCGAGAGCCGCAACCCGAAGAAGGACCTGCCGCGCGCCACCCTCGGCTCGGTCGCGATCGGCGCCGTGATCTACGTCCTGCTCCAGGTCGTGTTCATCGTCGCACTGCCACACAGCACCTTCGCGCACGGCTGGGGCCACCTGCACTACAAGGGCATCGAAGGCCCGTGGGCGGGCCTCGCCACCCTGGTGGGCCTCGGCTGGCTGGCCGTGGTCCTCTACCTGGACGCGATCATCTCCCCCGGCGGCACCGGCCTCATCTACACCACCGCCACCTCCCGCGTCTCCTACGGTCTGGCGAAGAACGGCTACGCGCCGAAGGTCTTCACCCGCACCGACGCCCGCGGTGTGCCGTGGTTCGGCCTCATCATGTCCTTCGTGACCGGCGTGATCTGCTTCCTGCCGTTCCCGAGCTGGCAGCAGCTGGTCAGCTTCATCACCTCGGCGAGCGTGCTGATGTACGCCGGCGCTCCGCTGGCCTACGGCGTCTTCGCCGACAAGCTGCCGCAGCGCGAGCGCCCGTACCGGCTGCCTCTCGGCAAGCTGGTCTCCCCGCTGTCGTTCGTGGTCGCCAACCTGATCATCTACTGGTCCGGCTGGGGCACCCTGTGGCGGCTCGGCCTCGCGATCATCCTCGGCTACCTGCTCCTCGGCGGCTACGCCTACTACGCCCACAGCAAGAACCTGCCGGACGCGCCCCGGCTGGACTTCCGGGCCGCGCAGTGGCTGCCCGTCTATCTGATCGGGATGGGCCTGATCTCCTGGCAGGGCACCTTCGGCGGCCAGGGTCACATCGCGCTGTGGTGGGACATCGTGGTCATCGCCGCCTTCTCGATCGGCATCTACTACTGGGCCAAGGCCACCGCCTCCTCGGCCCAGGACATCGAGCGCAGCATCGACGAGGTCGTGGTCACCGACGCCCCGGCGCACTGACCCGCCCCGACTCCCGTGTCCCGTCAGCCACGGCGGCCCTGCCGTGGCTGACGGGACACCGTCATAATGCGGGGGTGACTCACCCCTCCCCCCACACCGACTCCCCCTCCGAAGAACGCCGTACGGTCGTCATCGTCGGAGCCGGGCCCGCCGGGCTGACCGTCGGGAACATCCTGCGGGCCGCCGACGTCGACTGCGTGGTCCTGGAGACCGAGAGCAGGCAGTTCATCGAGACCCGGCCCCGGGCCGGGGTGATCGAGGAATGGGCGGTCCGCGGCCTCCGGCAACGTGGTCTGGCCGAGGAGCTGCTGGCCCGGGCGCCGGTGCACAGCGAGTGCGAGTTCCGGTTCGGCGGCGAGCGCTTCCGGTTCGACTACGGCGGCCTGGCGGGCCGTCATCACTACATCTGCCCGCAGCCGTTGCTGGTGACGGACCTGGTGCGGGAGTACGCGGACGTGCGCGGCGGCGACATCAGGTTCGGGGTGCGGGACGTCCGGCTGCACGACCTGGAGTCGGACCGGCCGGCGGTGTCGTACGCCGACCCCGCAACCGGCCGGCGGCACGTCCTGCGCTGTGAGTTCGTCGCGGGCTGCGACGGGGCGCGCGGGGTGACCCGGGACGCGATACCCGACGGGCGGGTGCGGATCTCCCGGCAGGACTACGGCATCGGGTGGCTGGCGCTGCTCGCCGAGGCGCCCCCGTCCTCGGACTGCGTGCTGTTCGGCGTCCATCCGAACGGTTTCGCCGGACACATGGCGCGCAGCCCCGAGGTCACCCGCTACTACCTGCAGTGCCCGCCGGGCGACGACCCGGAGAGCTGGTCCCACGAGCGGGTCTGGGCCGAACTGCGTGAACGGCTCGGTGCGGAAGGGGCGCCGCCGCTCAACGAGGGGCGGCTGCTGGAGAAGCGCGTGCTGGACATGCACAACTACGTGGTCGAACCCCTGGTGTTCGGCCGCCTCTTCCTGGCCGGTGACGCCGGGCACCTGACCGCGCCGATCGCCGCGAAGGGCATGAACCTCGCCCTGCACGACGCCTTCCTGCTGGGCGACGCGCTCGCCGCGCACGTCACCAAGGGCGACGACGCCGGCCTGGACGGCTACTCCCACGCCTGTCTGCGCCGGGTCTGGGACTACCAGGAGTTCTCCGGGTTCCTGTCCGGCATCTACCACGGGACGGCCTCCGGCGATCCGTTCCTCGCGGGCACCAGCCTGGCCCGGCTGCGCAGGCTGTTCACCTCACCCGCGGCGGCAACGGCCTTCGCCGAGCAGTACCTCGGTTCGGCCGCCGCTTTCTGAACACCAGCTGGACGGGGACGGCCGCCGGCTGTCCCGCGCGGGCCGCGCAGAGTGCCGCCCCGCCGGAGAAGATCAACCCCCTTCTTCGGCGGGCGCCTCGGCGGCCGTCTCGGTGAGCCGGTGGTCCGCCACCTTCAGCGCCTCCTCGACCAGCCGGCGCAGATGTCCGTGGCGCAGCGAGTACACGACCCGGCGCCCCTCCTTGCGCGTGCCCACCAGACCCGCGAGCCGGAGCCGGGCCAGGTGCTGGCTGACGGCGGGCCGCGCGGCACCGCAGACCTCGGTGAGCGTGGTGACGTCGGCCTCCCCCGCCGTCAGGGCGTGCAGCAGGGTCAGCCTGGTGCGGTCGCCGAGCAGGGCGAGGACTTCGGCGGCGAGCGCGAACTGCTCCTCGCCCGGGCTGCGCGGATGCGCATGATGTGCAGGTGATAGGTGCATGCGTGCGCTCATACGCACATAATGGCCTCGGGGGCGTCGCGTGTCCACGTCCCGCGCACCGGAGAGGGGAGCCGCATGAGCGACCGGCACCACCACGAGCACACACCCACGGGCGACGGGCACCGCCACGAGCACACACCCGCGGGCGACCAGCACGGCCACGAGCACACACCCACGGGCGACCAGCACCACCACGCGCACACACCCGCGCACGACGGGCACCACCAGAAGCAGGCGCCCGCGCACGACCGGCACCGCCACGAGCACACGCCCCACGTCGGGCCCCGCCCCGAGCATCCACCCACGGACCACCGGCACCACCACGAGCACGCTCGTGTCCTGGACCGGCACGGCGAACACGATCACGATCACGGCGACGGCCACGGCCACGACCACGACCACGGCAACCCCTCCCCCGGCGGGCTCCGCCACCGGCTCGGTCACCGGCTCGGTCATCTGCTCACCCCCCACTCCCACGAGACGGCCGACAAGCTCGACTCCGCCCTGGAGACCTCGGTGCGCGGGATGCGGGCGCTCTGGGTGTCGCTGGCCGTGCTCGGGGCGACGGCGCTCGCGCAGGCGGTCGTCGTGGTCCTGTCCGGCTCCGTCGCCCTGCTCGGCGACACCGTGCACAACGCCGCCGACGCGCTGACCGCCGTACCGCTCGGCATCGCCTTCGTGCTGGGGCGCCGCGCGGCGAACCGCCGTTTCACCTACGGCTACGGGCGGGCCGAGGACCTGGCGGGGATCGCGATCGTGCTGACGATCACCGCGTCGGCCGCGTTCGCCGCCTGGACCGCGGTCGAACGGCTGCTGGATCCCCGGCCGGTCACGCATCTCCCGGCGGTCGCGGCGGCCGCGCTGGTCGGCTTCGCCGGGAACGAGTGGGTGGCCCGGTACCGGATCCGGGTGGGCCGGGAGATCGGCTCGGCGGCCCTGGTGGCCGACGGGCTGCACGCCCGTACCGACGGATTCGCCTCGCTGGCCGTGCTGCTGGGCGCCGGCGGCGCGGCCCTGGGCTGGCAACTGGCCGACCCTCTGGTGGGGTTGGCGATCACCGCGGCGATCGCGCTGGTGCTGCGGGACGCGGCCCGAGAGGTGTTCCGGCGGGTGATGGACGCCGTGGACCCGGAGCTGGTGGACCGGGCCGAGCAGGCGCTGTGCGAGGTGCCGGGGGTGCGGGCGGTGGGTGAGCTGCGGCTGCGGTGGATCGGGCACCGGCTGCGGGCCGAGGTCGCGGTCGTGGTCGACGGCGAGGCGACCGTACGGCAGGCGCACGCGGTCGCGGTGGCGGCGGAGCACGCGCTGCTGCACGCCGTGCCCCGGCTGACGGCGGCCCTGGTGCACGCCGATCCGGCGCCCGCGCCCGGCGAGCAGGACCCGCACCTGGCGCTGGCCCACCACGCGACGCTCTAGACGCCCAGGCCCTCCAGCACGACCGCGCCCGGCAGCTCGGCGAACGCCTTGCCGGGGACCAGGAGTTTGCCGCGCCGGCGGCCGCTGCCGACCAGGACATAGGGCAGGTCGACGACGGCCGAGTCCACCAGCAGGGGCCAGTCGCGCGGGAGCCCGACGGGGGTGATGCCGCCGTACTCCATGCCGGTCTCGCCGGTCGCGGTGTCCATCGAGGCGAACGAGACCTTGCGGGCGCCGAGTTGGCGGCGTACGACGCCGTTGACGTCGACCTTGGTGGTGGACAGGGCCAGGCAGGCCGCCAGCGTCGTCTCGCCGCCGCGCTTGGCCGCCACCACCACGCAGTTGGCCGACCGCTCCAGCAGGTCGCGCCCGTAGTGCTCGACGAAGACGGCGGTGTCCGCCCACTGCGGGTCGGTCTCGACGTAGATGATCTGCTCGGCGGGGACGGCACCGCTCCAGTGCCGTACGGCGTCGGCGACCGGCGCGGTCAGTTCGTCGAGGCAGTCGGGGGCGGGGGTGGCGGTGTCGAAGTCTCCGATGGGTGCGCGCATGTCCGCACGCTAACAGCCCGGCCGCGGGCGGTTCAGGGCACGGGCGGGACGGAGACCGTCATGACCATCTCCATCGGCACGTCCCCGGTGTTGCCGTACACATGGGCCGTGTTCGCCTCGAAGGAGGCACTGGCGCCCGTCGGCACGTGATAGTCGGTCCCGTCGACGGTGAGGGTCAGTTCGCCGGCGGTGACATGGACGATCTCCACGGTGCCGGTGGGATGGGGTTCCGACGGGCTGCTCTCGCCCGGCATCAGACGCCAGTCCCACATCTCCAGCGGGCCGGGCGCCTCGGTGCCGGCGAGCAGGCGGTTGTAGCTGCCGGCCTCGGTGTGCCACAGCCGTACGGCCTTGTCGTCGGGGACGATCTGGACCTTGGGGCCCTGCTCGTAGTCGAGCAGCGTGGTGATGCTGATGCCGAGCGCGTCGCCGATCTTGACGACCGTGCCGATGCTCGGGTTGGTGCGGGCCTGCTCGATCTGGATGAGCATGCCACGGCTGACCCCGGCCCGGGCCGCGAGCACGTCGAGGGTGAAGCCGCGCACCGCGCGCCAGTGCTTGACGTTGCGGGCCAGGGACTGGGTCAGCAGGTCGAGGTCCGACACGTTCCGTCCATCGTCGAGAGCATCACGGTCCAATATTCTGAATGACAGAGTTCAACTGCGTGAACTACGGTGGGGTGTACCTGATCGTTCACCGAACTGTACTGCGAGGCGGGCCGTGACAGCATTCTTCGCCCTGACCACCAGTCTCCTGTGGGGGCTGGCCGACTTCGGCGGCGGGCTGCTCACACGACGCACCCCGGCGCTCACCGTGGTCGTGCTCTCGCAGGGCATCGCGGCGGCGGTCCTCGGCGTGATCGTGGTCGCCACCGGCGGCTGGAGCGAGGCCGGGCCCCGGCTCTGGTTCGCGTTCGCGGCGGGCCTGGTCGGACCGGTCGCGCTGTTCTGCTTCTACAAGGCCCTCGCCCTCGGCCCGATGGGCGTGGTCTCCCCACTGGCCACACTGAGCGTCGCCGTCCCGGTCGGAGTCGGGCTGGTACTCGGCGAGCGCCCGGGGCTGCTCCAGTTCGCGGGGATCACGGTCGCCGTCACCGGGGTCGTCCTGGCGGGTGGCCCGCAACTGCGCGGTGCACCCGTCGAGCGCCGGACGATCCTGGTCACGCTGGTCGCGGCGGTCGGCTTCGGCACGGTGTTCGCCCTGATCACGGAGGCGTCCACCACTGTCACCGGCCTGTTCCTGGCCCTCTTCGTCCAGCGGCTGACCAGCGTCGTGACCGGCGGCGCGGCCCTGTGGCTGTCGGTGCGGCAGGGCGGGTCCGCGCTGCCGGAGGGTGGCTTCGACTGGTCCACGGTCCCGGCGCTGGGCTTCGTCGGTCTCGCCGACGTCGCCGCCAACGGCACCTACACGGTCGCCGCCCAGCACGGCCCGGTCACCGTCGCCGCGGTGCTCGCCTCGCTCTACCCGGTGGTCACCGCGCTGGCGGCCCGCGGCTTCCTCAGTGAGCGGCTGCGCGCCGTCCAGGCGGCGGGGGCGGGGCTGGCGCTGGTGGGGACGCTGCTGCTGGCCACCGGCTGAGTCAGTTCTCGCTCTCCAGGGCGGCGAGCCGCGCCACGCCCTCCTCGTCCAGCTCCGCCAGCGCGCGCAGCTGCTCCGGGGTCATGCCCTCCGGTATCGGCACCGGTGCGGGCGTGCGCAGCGGCGGCTGCCAGCCGGTCTCGGAGGTCCAGCGTCGTACCACCCGGGCGGGCGCGCCGGCCACCACGGCGTGGTCGGGCACCGTGCCCCGGACCACCGCGCCGGCGGCCACCACCACGTTCCGGCCGATCCGCGCGCCCGGCAGGATCACCGCGCCGGTCCCGATCCAGCAGCCGGGGCCGATCTGCACGGGCTCCATGCGGGGCCACTGCCTGCCGATGGGCTGGTGCGGGTCGTCGTAGGAGTGGTTCGTGGAGGTGACGTAGACGTACGGGCCGAAGTAGCAGTCGCTGCCGATGGTGACGGTGGTGTCGGCGATGACATGGCTGCCGCGGCCCAGGACCACCCCGTCGCCGATCCGCAGGATCGGCTCGGGACCGAGGTCGAGGTCGGGCATCAGGCCCGCGGTGAGGGTGACCTGTTCGCCGACGATGCAGTGGGAGCCGAGGTGGATCCAGGGTTCGCCGAAGACCGTGCCCAGCGGGAAGGCGAGGCGGGTGGCCTCGCCGATCGCGCCGAACCGGAAACGGCCGGGGTGGTCGGCGGTGACGGAACCCGTGCGCTGCACCCAGGCCCAGCCCGCGTGCACCGCGCGCTGGGCGAGGCGGCGGCACCAGGACGAGAACGTGTTCTTGGGCTTCGGCACGGGGTCACGCTACGCGGAGGGGGCCGCCGACGAGAGGGTGGGCTGCTGTGATCTTCGCCCCAGGGGGTGAGCTAGGTTGCCGTGGACGTCGATGGCGATGGCGATGGCGATGGCGATGGCGATGGGAGACCGTGATGACGCAGAAGGCGCTGATCGTGGGGATCGGCGGGCGCGAGCCGAAGATCGAGGACGACGTGTTCGTGGCGCCGACCGCCTCGGTCATCGGGGACGTCACGCTGAAAGCGGGGGCGAGCGTCTGGTACGGCGCGGTGGTGCGGGGGGACGTCGAGAAGATCACCGTGGGGGCGCAGGCGAATGTGCAGGACAACGTGACGCTGCACGCCGATCCGGGGTTCCCGGTGAGTGTGGGTGAGCGGGTGTCCATCGGGCACAACGCGGTGGTGCACGGGGCGACGGTCGGGGACGACTGCCTCATCGGGATGGGCGCGACGGTGCTGAACGGGGCGGTGATCGGGGCGGGGTCGCTGGTGGCCGCGCAGGCGTTGGTGCCGCAGGGCATGGTGGTGCCGGCGGGGTCGTTGGTCGCCGGGGTGCCGGCGAAGATCAAGCGGAGTCTCTCGGAGGAGGAACTTCAGGGGGTGACCCTCAACGGGACCCTGTACGCGGAGTTGGCCAAGGCGCATCGCGGGGTGCACGAGTAGGTGGTTCGGCGGGTGCGGGTGCGTGGGGGCTGGTCGCGCCCACGCGGCGGAGCCGCACATGGATACAGCCCCGCGCCCCTGAAGGCATTCAGTCTCCGGCGCCGACAGGTTCCGCTTCCTTCTGCGTCACCTGGACCTTCTTCGCCTTGCGCCGCACGATCAGCATCGACGCCACGCCCACCAGCACCGCCAGCGCCAGGCCCACGTACGAGAACCTCTTCAGCCAGTCCTCCGCGACGATGCCGACGTAGTAGACGACCGCGGTCGTGCCGCCCGCCCAGCAGATGCCGCCGAGCAGGTTCGCCGTCAGGAACTTCCAGTACGGCATCTGCAGGACGCCCGCCAGCGGACCCGCGAAGATGCGCAGGAGGGCGATGAAGCGGCCGAAGAAGACCGCCCACATGCCCCACTTCTCGAAGGAGCGCTCGGCGGTGGCGACATGGCCCTCGCCGAAGTGTCTCGGGAACTTCCGGCCCAGCCAGGCCAGCAGCGGGCGGCCGCCCTTGCGGCCGATCGCGTAGCCGATGGAGTCGCCGATCACCGCGCCCGCGGTGGCACAGGCGCCGAGGACGAACGGGTTGATGCCCGAGTGCTGGGAGGACAGCAGCGCGGCGGAGACCAGCACGACCTCGCCCGGCAGCGGGATGCCCAGGCTCTCCAGCCCGATGACCAGCGCCACCACGGCGTAGACGGCGACCGCCGGTACCGAGTCGAGCCATTCCTGGACGTGCACCGCCGGATCCTCCCCTGTCGCGTGCTGCGTACCCCTGGAAGGCTACCCGGTCGGCCGGGTACGGCCGTGTCCGCGGCACCGGCCCGCCCCCCGGCCTTCGGTTTTCGGACATCCGGGTGTCATACGGGACGGGAAGGCTCCCCAGCGGTCCCGCACGCCCGCGGTCCCGCTCGCCTGCGGCTCCCCACCGCGGCCCGCCGTGGAAGGACAACGTCCCCGTGTCCTCACTGTCGTCCCTGTCGTCCCTGTCGTCGTCCCGCTCCGACGCGCCCGTACGTGCCCTGTCCACGCCCTCGACGGCGGGCCGGCCGCTCCGGCTCGCCCTGTGTCTGTCCCCGCTGCTCATCGCGGCGGTCTGGGGGCTCACCAACCGGTCCCTGCTGTACGAGGGGGCCGGCCGGCTCGCCCGGGCCGAACCCGCGTGGCTGCTGGCCGCGGGCGGTCTCACCTGCCTGACCTGGGTGGTGGCCGCCTGTATGCGGCAGGGTGCCGTGCCCGACCGGCTGCCGCCGGGGCTGCTGCTGGCCTCGCAGTTCGCCGCCGGCGCCGCCAACCACGCGCTGCCCGCCGGCCTGGGCGCACACGCCGTCACCGTCCGCTTTCTCCGCACCCGGGGCGTTCCCCTGGAGCGGGCCACCTCCTCGATCGCGCTGTACTCGGTGGCCAAGTCGGGTGCGAAGACGGCCGTGCTGATCGTGTTCCTGCTGTCCTCGTCCGCCTGGCGGCGGCTGGGTGAGCTGGTCCCGGACGGCGTGGTGCTGGTCCCGGTCGCCGCCGTCCTCACTCTGGTGACCATCACGCTGGCCGTCGTACGACCGCTGCGGCGGCCGATCACCGGGCTGGTGCGGAGTGCGCTCGCCGACGCCCGGACGGTGCACGCCCGGCCCTCCCGGGTGCTGGCCCTGTGGGGCGGCGCGACGGCGATGCCGCTGGTGCAGGCCGGCGTGCTGGCCTGCACCGGGGAGGCGCTCGGGCTCGGGCTGTCGTGGGGCACCGTGATCTTCGCGTACCTGGCGGCGGGCACCGCGGGGGGTGCCGTACCGGTACCCGGCGGGGTGGCGGTGGACGCGGCGCTGGTGATCACGCTGGCCGCGTTCGGCTCCCCGGTCGCGGTGGCCACCGCGACCGTGATCGGCTACCGGGTGCTGACCGACTGGGTGCCGCTGCTGCCGGGCGCCCTGGTGCTGTCGGCGATGATCCGCGCCAAGGTGCTCTGAGGGCTCAGTCTCGGCGGGCCACGATCCGGTAGGCGTTGGAGACGTGCAGCCGGTGCGAGAGGGGCCGTACGGCGAAGCGGTCCGCGAGGGTGCCGGCGATCAGGGCCGGGATCCCGGCGAGGAGCAGGGCGGCGCGTGCCGTCTTGCGCAGGGCGCCCGGCGGGCGGGGCAGCCAGGGGGCGTCCTCGCGCGGGGCGGTGTGGTCCAGGGCGAGCCAGACGGCGGCCAGCAGGTCGACGGGGTCGTGCGCCTCGGCGTGCTGTTCGGCGACCACCGTGAAGCCCAGCTCGGTGAGGCGGGCGCGGAGGTTGGCGACGGGGACGAAGTGCAGGTGCTGCGGCTGGAGCCAGGGCAGCCACCAGCGGCCGAGCAGCCGGGCGTAGCGGCTCTCCGGGTCGGGGACCTCGATGAGGAGGTGGCCGCCGGGGCGTACCGCCCGGTGGGCGGCGCGGAGTTCGCTGTCGGGGTCGGTGCTGTGCTCCAGGTAGTGGAACATGCTGACCACGTCGTAGCCGGCCGCGAGGTCGGGGGCCAGCTCGGGGAAGGCGCCCCGGTAGGCGCGCTCCACGCGGCCCTCGCGGGCGGCCAGTTCGACGCCGTCGGTGAAGTCGAGGCCGTCGAAGGCGGTGCCGGGCAGCACCTCGCGGGCGGCCTCGCAGAAGTGGCCGTGGCCGGTGCCGACGTCGAGCCAGTTCTTGGGGGTGGCGTCGTGCGGGAGCATGGACTCGGCACGGCCCCGGTACATCTTGGTGCGGCCGCCGAAGGTGCCGCTCATCTTCTGTTCGCCGAGGCCGTCGTAGAAGTCGCGGTAGTAGAACTCCAGGCCCGTCTCGTTCAGGCGCGGGTTCTGGAAGGTGTGCCCGCACGCCTGGCAGCGGTCCAGGAGGAAGCGGCCGGGCTTGTGCTGGAGCAGGTCGGTGGTGCGCAGCCGGGTGGTCAGCCGGTCGGAGGCGCACCAGGGGCAGGTGGTGCGGCGGGGTTCGAAGAAGCGGTCGACGCCGTCGGCCAGGTCCCGCTGGTAGGCGGAGCGCAGCGCCTCGATCTCACTCTGCTTGCTCATCGGGTCTCCTGAGGTGCGAGTCGACTGCCAGGTCTTCCAAATGGGTCGCGGCGACCGGTGCGCCGCCCGCGGCTCGGAACGCGGTGCGGATCCGGGCCGCCGCGGTGCGCGGGCCGGGCTCGTACAGGACGGTGTCGAGGGCCTCGCCCAGCCGCTGGGCGGTGACCCGGCCGAATCTGACCCGGACGCCCGCGCCCGCGTCCACGACCTGCCCGGCGATCACCGGCTGGTCGTCCCGGATGGGGGCGACGACCAGCGGGACGCCGTGCCAGAGGGCCTCGCACACGGTGTTGTGCCCGGCGTGGCAGACGACCGCGTCGACCCGTTCCAGGAGCGGGAGCTGGGGCAGCGAGGGCAGGATCAGGATGTCCTTGTCGTCGGTGGCGGGGGGCAGGGTGCCTCCGGGGTCGGCCACCAACGCCTGCACCCGGTGGGCGCGTTCGCGTACGGCGGCCACGCACTCGGCCAGGAACCGGCCGCCGGCGTCGGCGTTGGCGGTGCCGAGCGAGACGAGGACCCGCTCCCGGCTGGGGTCCAGCCACTCCCAGGGGAAGCCGTCGGCCACCGGCCGCTCCGAGATCGACGGGCCGACATGGCGGATCGACATGTGGCTTGTGCTGCCCGCCAGTTCGGGGGTGGTGAAGGCGAGCGTCAGATGCGGCGAGAAGCGCGGGTCGGCGGTGCCCGCCGGGTCGCCGATGCGGTCCCGGAGCTCCGCGAGCCGGGCCCGCAGCCACTCGGCGACCTTGGGGATGCCGTCGTAGGCGCCGCCGAACTCGGCGGAGGTGGTCGCGGAGGTCGCCCAGGGCAGGCCGATCCGCTCGGCCACCAGGGCGCCGGCGAAGGCCTGTTGGTCGGCGACCACCACATCGGGGCGGAAGTCGTCGACGGCCGCCCGGACCCCGGGCGCCATCGCCTCCGCGAGCGGCACCAGGAACCACTCCCACAGGAACTTCAGCGCCTCCGCGCCGCGCAGGTCCGCGGGCCGTTCGCCCTCGGCCGTCCCCGCGCACGGGTACACCCGCGCCTGGGCTCCCGCCAGCCGGCGCAGCAGCCCGGGGTCGGGGCAGACCCAGGCCACCCGGTGCCCGCGCGCGCCGAGTTCGGCGGCCACGCCGACGGCCGGGTTGATGTGCCCGACCAGGGGAGGTACGACGAAGAGATAGCCGCTCACCGGACGCCGGCCGCCCGCGCCCCGCTGACCGAGTGGATCAGCTCCATGATGTGACCGCCGACCGTGCCGGCCGCCTCGACCAGCACGGAGTGCTCGTGTCCGGGCAGCACCACCGACCGGTAGTCCGCCAGCAGGGCCTCCTTCAGCGGGACCACCTCCACCAGGTCCGAGTCGCCGCCGTACACCCCGAGGACCGGGCAGCGGACGGCGCTGATCTGGTCCTCGGTCAGGACCCGGCTGGCCGGGATGTCCCGGCCGAGGGAGGTCTCGCGGGCCAGCCGGGCCGCGCCCCTGGCCAGGCGGGCGGTGTTGTGGCTGCGGTTCGCGGTGATCCAGGCGATGGCGTCCGGCTCGTTGTGGGCGAGTTCGGTGACCACCCGGTGCAGGATGCCGCCGAGCTTGTCCGCCCAGGCGGCGGTGGCGGGCTCGGACTCGATGAGAGTGAGACTGGCGGCGCGTCCGGGATGGCGGGCCGCGTAGCCGAAGGCGATGGTGCCGCCGTAGGAGTTGCCGACGAGGTGGACCGGGCCGGTGATCGACAACTGGTCGAGCAGGGCCTCCAGGTCGTCGATGTTGTGGTCGAGGGTGTAGCCGCCGGACGGCCGGCCGCTGCGGCCGTGGCCGCGCAGGTCGTACATGACCACGTCCAGGCCGGAGGCGGCGAAGGCGGGCGCCACGGTGAAGTAGTAGCTGGCGAGGCTGTCGGTGAGCAGCCCGTGGACCAGGACCACGGTGGCGACCGGGGTACGGCCCTGACCCGGGCCCATTCTCTGCACGTGCAGCCGGATGTCTCCGGTGTCGACGATCGCCATGGTCAGCCCGCCTCCGTGGCCTTCAGGCTCCACACGACGTACTCCACCAGCCGGCCGACGGTGAGCCCGATGATCTCGTCGAACTCCATCCCGGCCAGGAACTCGGCGAAGTTGACCCGTTTTCCGTACCGCTCCTCGAGGAGTCCGGCGAGGGTGACCAGGTCGATGCTCTCCAGCTCCAGGTCGCGGTTGAAGGTGGTGCCCATGCCGATCTCGGCGTCGCCCTCGCCGTATTCCTCCAGGAGGACGCGGAGCATCCGGGTGAGGTCGGCGAGCACCGCCTCCTCGTCGGCGCGGACTTCGGGCTCGGTCGGATTCATCGCGGGTCCTCCTCTGGGTCTGCGGCTGCCGGTCCGGTCGTCCAGGCCACGACGTAGTCGCGGTCCGGCAGTGCGGGGGGATTGCGGACCGGCGCGCAGTGCACCGGGTAGGCGCGTTCCAGCCGGCCCGAGACCAGCAGCCGGCTGCCGTCCGGGGCCGCCTCCAGGACGGCGAAGTCCCTCGGGCGGCCGTCGAATCCGGTGCCCTCCGCCTTGGCGACGGCTTCCTTGGCGGCCCAGAACCGGGTGAACCACAGCGCTGTGGAGCCGGTTCCGGAGAGTTCGCGCAGCAGGCGCAGTTCGTCCGCGCCGAGGGCGGCCGCCAGGGTGGCGGGGTCCCGTTCGGTGACCTCTTCGAGGTCGATGCCCGGGCCGGGCCCGGGCCGGTGCGGTCGTACGATCGCCACCGACGCCTCGGCCCGGTGGGCGAGCGAGACGTCCAGCGCGGGCAGCGTACGGCCGTGCACACCGGACACGTACGGTCGGCCCAACTCATCGTTGTGCACTCGGAGTTCGGCCGGGAAGACGGGGCCCTCGCCGTGCTGCCAGAGCCACTGCCGGACCGCGTCCTTGGCGGCGATCCGGCCGAGCAGCCACTGCCTGCGGCCGCGCGGCGGGTGCGCGGCGTACTGCGAACGCTCCACTCCGCCCAGGGAGTTGCGCATGATCAGTTCACGGGAGGCGAGGTCCGGCCAGCGCTCGTGGACGAGTGCCCAGCCGCCCGGCCGCACCTCGGAGAGGGTGTTGCGGTCGGGGAAGCGCTCGACGGGGCGGGTCTGCGGGTCGTTGTCGAAGCGCCGGTCCTGCCAGCCGCCGATCCGGGCCCACACCCGGTCCTCGACGGTCAGCTCCACGTCCGCCTCCAGGACGGTGTCGGTGAGCGAGGTGATCCGCACCAGGCAGCCGACCTCGGTGCCGGGCGCGGGATGCGGGCCGTGGAAGCGGGTCTCCCGCATCCCCACCGGGAAGACGACGGTCCGTTCGGTGCGGGTGGCCATGATCCAGTAGCCGAGGATCTGGCCGACGTTGTCCAGCAGGGCGCCCGGGGCGGCGGGCGTGGTGATCACCCCGCGGACGTGCCGGTCGCCGATCGCGGTGAGTTCGGTGACGCCCTGGAACGCCGGGCCGTGGAACATCCAGCGCTCGGAGTAGAGCTGGGCGGCGGTGTGGTCGGGGATGCGTTCGGGGGTCGGCGGGGCGGTGGGGGCGGCGGGCGGCGGGGCGTGGCCGGGGGCGAGTTCGACGATCGCTCGGGCGGTGGGTCCGAAGGTGACCGAGACGCGGCCGGGGCTCTCGGGGGTGACGGTGACCGGGACGTCGACGGGGGGCGTGGCGGTGAGCCAGCGGTCGAAGCGGGCGCCGTGCACGGCCACCGCCCGCAGCCCGGTGGCTTCCTCGGCGGCGTCCATCAGGTGGCGGACGATGGTGGTGGCCGGGACCACCGGCCAACGGTCCTCGATGTCCGGCCAGTCGGCGCGTTGCGGGTAGAAGCAGTGGTCGAGCAGGTGGGGCATGGTGTCCGGGGAGACCCGGACGGTGGTGGTGCGCGCCGCGGGGGCCGCCGGGACCGGTGCGGTCGGCCGAACCGGTGTGGGCTGCGGGATCGGCGGGGCCGGTGGGACCGGTGGGGCCTGCCGGGGTGAAAGGGCCGGCGGGGCCTGGGGGGCTGGAGAGGCCGGCAGGGCTTGCGGGATCTGCGGCGCTGGAAGGGCCGGCAGGGCTTGCGGGATCTGCGGGGCCGGTGTCCGGCGTGCGGTGAGGACGGTCACCGCGGTCTCCGCCGTGTCGCGCAACAGCGCGCTGAGTTCGGCGGCGGCCGGGACGCGGACGGCGAGGTCGTCGAGCGGGGACGGCCCGGTGCGCGCGGTCGGCCGCCCCAGTTCGGCGCGGAGCCGGTGCAGGACCGGGCCGTCCAGGGAGACCAGGGCGCCGTCCAGGTCGAGGCGGACGGGCGGGAGGTGCCGTACCGGCGTACCCGCTCCCCTCGCGCCGCCCGTGTCGGGGGTGGCCGGTGCCACGGCCGGCGCCACGGCCGCGCCGGCCGTCCACAACGCCGTTGCCACCCGCCGCAGCTGGCCGAGGCCGGAGCGGTGCGGGGAGTTGGCGGCGACGGCCAGGTGGTCGCGGTCGCCGAGGGTGTCGGCGATGAGGGAGGCCAGCTGGCCGGGGCCGGTCTGGATGAAGGTGCGGTGCCCCGCGGCGTACAGGGCCTCGACCAGCTGCCGGAACCGGACCGGCTCCAGCAGGTGCCGGAGGAACAGCTCGCGCACCTCCGCCTCGGCCTGCGGGAAGGGTGCCGCGGTGGTGCCGGACCAGACCGGGACGATGGGCCGGTGCAGCCGGAAGCGCTCGGCGGCCTCCTTGATGGGCGTCAGGTACGGCTCCAGCATCGGCGTGTGGAAGCCGGACCGGAACGGCAGCACCTGGCACAGCACGCCGTCGGCGCGGAAGGCGCGGACGAAGCCGGCCACGGCCCGGTCCGGACCGCAGACCATCGACTGGCCGGGCGCGTTGTCGTGGGAGAGGACGATCCCGGCGTCCGCCCAGTCGTCGTCCAGGGCGGACAGGACCCGCTCGGCGGGGGCACCCACGGCGGCGAAGGCGAGGCCCGGGACGGTGACCGCGTCGGGGTCGAACCCGGCCATGAACGCGTCGACCTGGTCGCCGGAGTAGAGACCGGCGGCCACCATCGCCGTCCACTCGCCGACGCTGTGCCCGGCGACCGCGTCCGGGACCACGCCCATCCGGCGCAGCGCGCTGTCCAGGAGCCGCCCCACGCCGACGACACCGAACCCATGACGGCCCACGTCACCGACCCGTACGTGCCCATCGGCGGGGCCCGTGACGGTGGGGAGGCCGAAATGCGTGGCGATGTCGTCGACGCGGGGAGTGAACTCGCCTTCCAGGCCGGGGAAGACGAAGGCCAGCTTGCCGGTGCCGAGGAGCGGGGTGGGCCGGAACCACACGTCGTTGCGGCCCTGCCAGGACCGGCCCCTGCCGACCGCGCGGCGAGCGAGGGCGAGCCGTTTGGCGGTGGGGTCGACGATGCCCAGACGGGCCGGACCGGCCTCCGGGTGGGCACGGTCGGGGGCGAGGCCGGCGACGAGGACGGCGGAGTCGTCCGCGGCGAGGGCGACGGCGAGTTGCTCGGGGGTGGGGGCGGCGAGGAGGAGGATGCGCTCGGGCTCGGTGACCGTCGTGACGGGCGCGCCGGCGGTGGCACGCCTGCCGGGTGCCTCCTCCAGCACCACGTGTGCGTTGATCCCGCCGAACCCGAAGGCGTTCACGCCGGCTCTGCGGACCGGCTGGTCGGGGGTGGTCTCCCACGGCTCGGCCCGGTCCAGGGTGCGGAAGCGGGTGGCCGCGAGGGCCGGGTGCGGGTCGTCGCAGTGCAGGGTGGGCAGCAGGGTGGCGTGGTGCAGGGCGAGGGCGGCCTTGACCAGCCCCGCGACTCCGGCGGCCGGCATGGTGTGGCCGATCATCGACTTCACGGAGCCCAGCACGGCCCGCTCGTCGCCGCCGCTCGGTCCGAACACCTCGGCGAGGGTGGTGAGTTCGGCGCCGTCACCGGCCGGGGTCGCGGTGCCGTGCGCCTCCAGCAGCCCGACGGAGTGTGGGGCGGCGGGGTCGAGACCGGCGGCCCGCCAGGCCTGGCGTACGGCATGGCTCTGGCCGCCCGGGTCGGGGTTGACGAGTCCGGCGGTACGACCGTCGCTGGCCACGCCGGTGCCGCGGATCACGGCGTAGACGCGGTCGCCGTCGCGTTCGGCGTCGGCGAGACGCTTGAGGACGACGACGCCGGTGCCCTCGCCGATGAGGATGCCGTCGGCCTCGCGGTGGAAGGGGCGGATGCGCTGGCTCGGGGAGAGCGCGCGCAGCTGGGAGAAGACGCTCCACAGGGTGATGTCGTGGCAGTGGTGCACTCCCCCGGCGAGCATCAGGTCGCAGCGCCCGGCGGTGAGTTCGGTGACCGCCTGGTCGACGGCGACCAGCGAGGAGGCGCAGGCCGCGTCCACCGTGTAGGCGGGGCCGCGCAGGTCGAGACGGTTGGCGATCCGGGAGGCGGCGAGGTTGGGGACCAGGCCGATCGCCGACTCGGGGCTGGCGGGCCCGAGCCGTTCGGTGAACGCCGCCCGCACCCGGGCGAGTTGGCCGGGCGTGAGGTCGGGCACCAACTCCCCCAGGGTGCGCACGAGTTGCCCGGCCGTCCGGACCCGCTGGTCGAGCCGGACCAGACCGGGCGTGAGATAGCCGCCCCGGCCCAGGACCACGCCGATCCGGTGCCGGTCGGGCATCCGGTCCGCGCCGCCGGCGTCGGCGATCGCGGCGGCGGCCACGTCGAGGGCGATCAGCTGGTCGGGTTCGGTGCCGTCGACGGAGTTCGGCATGATGCCGTACCGGGTGACCTCCACCTCCGCGAGGCCGTCCACGAAGCCGCCGCGCCGGCAGTACACCTGGTCGGGTACGGCGGGCCCGGCCGCCGAGCCGGGCCGGTAGTAGTCCGCGTCCCAGCGCCCTGCGGGCACCTCGCCGATCGCGTCCACGCCGTCGCGCAGGTTTCTCCAGTACGCGTCGAGCCCTGCGGCGCCGGGCAGCAGCACCGCCATGCCCACGATCGCGACCGGTGTCCGGCGGTCGTCGGTCATGTCACCAGCCCGACGCGGAGTAGACGACGGCACGGACGGACTCCGCGCCCCAGGCGAGCTCGCGCAGCAGCGCGGCGGTGCCCTCGTCGGGGTCGATCAGCCTGACCCCGCGCCGGGCGTACTCGCGCCCCAGCTCCGGGCTGACCATGCCGGTGTGGCCGCCGGTCGGCGCCCACGGCCCCCAGTGCACGGTCAGCGCCCGGTTGCCGGTGCGGTCCGCCCAGTCGGCGCCGAGGCTCTCCAGGGCGTCGTTGGCGGCGGCGTAGTCGACCTGGCCGCGATTGCCGAGGACGGCGGAGATGCTGCCGAACAGCACCGCGAAACCCGGCCCGCTGGGCAGCTCCTCGAGGGCGGCGAGCAGGGTGGTGGCGCCGTTCGTCTTCGTGCCGTAGACCCGCTGGAAGGACTCCGGGGTCTTCTCGGCGATCAGCCGGTCCTCGATCACCCCGGCCGCGAAGACGACCCCGTCCAGGCGGCCGTGGTCGGCGTGGATCTCCTTGACGGCCTGGAGTGCGGCGTCCCGGTCGCGGAAGTCCACAGCCCGGTAGCGCGCCTCGCTGCCGAGCACGGCGAGTTCGTCCAGGGTGGCGGTGATCTCCCGCTGGGCGAGGATCAGTTCGGTCTCCCGGTTGACCTCGGCGGGCTTGAGTCCGCCCCGGGCCGCGAGGGCCGCGCGGAGTTCGGCGGGGGTACCGGCGGCGGCGGTGTCCGGGGCCTCGGGGCCGGTGGGCGCGGGTGTCCGGCCGAGCAGTTCGACACGGCAGCGGCAGGCGGCGGCGAGCCCGGCCGCGAACTTCGCGGTGATGCCCCGGGCCCCGCCGACCAGCAGCACCACGGAGTCCCGGTCCAGGCCGAGCGCGGCGGCCTCGGCGGCGCCCTCCCCCGCGGGTCCGGCGCCGGTGCTGCCGAGCGGGCCCAGCGGTACCTCGGTCAGCTCCAGTCCCTGCCGGCCGGCGGCGGTGCGCAGGACCACGGGGGCCGGGTCCGGTGCGAGCAGTTCGGCGAGCAGCGCTTCGGCGACGGCGGCCGGTCCGGTGTCCGCGAGGGTCACGACCCGGGCGACCGTGTCCGGATACTCCCGGGCGACGGTTCGGAACAGGCCGTGCAGCCCGGCCGAGCGGGCCGCGTCCTCGCCCTCGGCGGGCCGGGCGGCCAGCAGCCAGCGCGGGCCGCGCGCCAGGGCCGCCCGCAGCACGGGGAAGGCGTCCGGCAGCACGGGCGTGTCACTGCCGGGCAGCGCGTCCAGGTAGAGCACGCCGTCCACGGTTCCGTCCGCCTCGCCGAGCCGGTGGTCCGGGCCGACGGTCAGGCACTCGGCGCCGTACGCGGAGAGCCGTTCCGCCAGCCGGGCGCCGTGCGCGGAGTGCTGGTCCGCCAGTCGGGCGCCGTCCCCGATGATCACGAACCGCCTGCCGGACAGCAGGGCGGCCGGGTCGGCCGTGGCGGCCGGCTCCGCCAGCGCGACGGGGCGCATCTCGAACCGCTTCGGCGCCTCGCCCGGGGGGACTTCCTCGGCGGTGGCGGGCCGGTGTGCAGACGCCGGTACGCGCGGGCCGGGTGCGGGCTCCGAGGTGCCGGCCGTGACAGCCGCTGCCGTCGGCTCGGCCGGGGCGCCCGTCGGCTCGGTGGTGCCGCCGGTGGTGGCCGTGGCCGTCTCCTCCTGCCGGCCGCCGGTGTCGACCCGGGCCCGCAGCCATCCGGTGACGGCCGCGGCCGTCCGGGCCTTGGCCAGTTCCTCCAGCTCGGCGTCGTCCAGGGTCTCCGCCCCGCCCGCGATGCCGAGCCGCTTCGCCAGCTCCCCCGCGATCTCGGCCCGTTTGATGGAGTCGATGCTCAGGTCCGCCTCCAGGTCGAGGTCGGGCTCGATCATGTCGACGGGGTAGCCGGTGCGCTCGCTGATGATCTCCAGGACGACCCGCTCGACGTCGGTCCGCGCGGCCGGCTCCACGGCGGGCGCGGCCGGCCCGGCCACCGGCTCCGGCTGGGGTACGACGATGTCAGCGGGGGTGGGTGCGAGGGCGGGCGCGAGCTGCTGCGGTGACACCGGCGTGGCGGGCACCACCCCAGGTGTCGCTCCGAAGTAGGTGAGCAGCACATCGCGCTGGGCGGCGATCATCTCCCGGCTGGTGCGCAGGAATTCGGAGATCAGCGCGTCCCGGTCGGCCGGGTCGCCGTGCGGCTGGTTCGTCGTCACAGTCGTCTCCACGACTCGTCGGGCCGGTGCGAGGGCACCGGGCAGGAGGTCTCCGGCGGCGGTGCGCACGAGGTGTCCGTCGACCGTCCAGCCGGGCCGCTTGGGCACCGGGGTGCGGACCGCGTCCACGGCGTCACGGCCGCGCAGCAGCCAGGCGGTGCGTACCGGTGCCCCGGCCACGGCCAGCCGGGCGAGTGCGTCGAGCCAGCCGCGCAGTCCGCTGTCGGCGCGGGGTTCGCAGGCCACGGTGGTGTGCGGGCGGTCGCCGAGGATCTGCCCGACGAGCCGGGTGAGGACGGTGCCGGGCCCGGCCTCGACGAAGACCCGGGCCCCGGCCTCGTACATCGCCTCGATCTGGGCGGCGAAGGCGACGGGGGAGCCGATCTGGGCGGCGAGTTCGGCGCGCACGGCTCCGGGCTCGGGCGGGTAGGGGGCCGCCGTGCGGTTGGACCACACCGGGAACTCGGGCGGTCGTACGGCCGTCTCCGCGAGGACCTCCGCGAACCGGGCCCCGGCACCGGCGACCACCGGGCTGTGGAAGGCGCAGGCCACCGGGATCCGCTTGGCGCCGAGCCCGCCCTCGCGCAACCGCCTGACGGCTTCGGTCACTTCTGCCGTCGGGCCGGAAATCACGCTCTGCTTGGGCGAGTTGTGGTTGGCGACGACGACCGAGTCCGGGACGCCGGCGGTGCGCAGGGCGTGCTCGACGTCCTCGGCCGGGCCGGACACGGCGGCCATGGTGCCCGGTTCGTCGCCCGCGGCGGCCAGGATCGCGGCGGCGCGTTCGGCGCTGAGCTCCAAAAGGGTCTCGGGGGTGAGGGCGCCGGCCGCGCTGAGGGCGACGAGTTCGCCGTAGCTGTGTCCGGCGGCCATGTCGGGGCGGACCCCGGCCGCCGTCAGCAGGGCGTGGGCGGCGAGGCCGGTGATGCCGAGGGCGGGCTGGGCGGCCCGGGTGTCGGTGAGCGCGGCCCGGTGGCGTTCGCGGGTGGCGTCGTCGAAGGCGGTCGGCGGGTAGAGGGGGCCGGCGTGGGCGCGGCCGAGCTGGAGGTAGTGCTGCAACTCGGGGAGGGCGACGAGGAGGTCGGCGAGCATGCCGGGGCGCTGGCTGCCCTGGCCGGGGAAGAGGAAGGCGACCTTGGCGTCGGTGTCGGCCGTCGGGTCGGCCAGGTGGATGCCGGCGGCCGGGTCGTGCTCGCCCGCGAGGACCCGCCGCAGCTGCCCGGCCAGTTCGTCCGGGTCGCGCGCCACCACCGCGGCCCGCACCGGCTCGTGCGAGGCGTCCGAGCGGCGGGCGGCGGCGAGCGCCAGGTCACGCAGCCGCCACGACCCCGTCTCGGCGGCCCGCAGGATCTCCTCGGCACCCCGGTGGGCGGCCTTCTCGTCCCGTCCGCGGAACAGGAACAGCTCGGCGGGCCAGAGGTCCAGCCCCTGCTCCGGCGGTACGACGCTGTCGTAGGCGCTCAGCACCACGTGGAAGTTGGTGCCGCCGAAGCCGAAAGCGCTGACCCCGGCGAGCCGTTCGGCGGCGGGAGTGGCCCACGGCCGGGCCTCGGTGTGGAAGGCGAACGGGCTGTCCTCCTCCTTCCACGCCGGGTTGGGCCGGTCCAGATGCAGGGTGGGCGGCTTGACGCCGGTGTGCAGGGCGAGGGTGGTCTTGATCAGCCCGGCGAGTCCTGCGGCGCACTTGGTGTGCCCGATCTGGGACTTGACCGAGCCGAGCGCACAACCGCCCTTCTCCGCGCCGGCCTCCGCGAACACCTCGCTGAGGATGGTGAGTTCGGTGCGGTCGCCGACGACGGTGCCGGTGCCGTGCGCCTCCACCAGGCCGACCTGCGCCGGGGAGACACCGGCGTTGCGGTAGGCGCGGAGCAGCGCGGCCCGCTGCCCCTCGGGTCGTGGTGCGGTCAGGCCCAGGGAGCGGCCGTCGCTCGACGAGCCGAGCCCCTTGATCACACCGTAGATGCGGTCCCCGTCGCGCTCGGCGTCGGCCAGCCGCTTGAGGACGACGCAGGCCACGCCCTCGCCGAGCGCGATGCCGTCGGCGGAGCCGTCGAAGGCACGGGAGCGGCCGGTCGGCGAGAGGGCGTGCACCGAGGAGAACAGGACGTAGTCGTTGATGCCGTTGTGCAGGTCGGCGCCGCCGCACAGTACGACGTCGCTGGTGCCGGCGGTGAGTTCCTTGCAGGCGACGTCGACGGCGGCCAGTGAGGAGGCACAGGCGGCGTCCACGGTGTAGTTGGCGCCGCCCAGGTCGAGGCGGTTGGCGATCCGCCCGGAGATGACGTTGGCGAGCATGCCCGGGAAGGAGTCCTCGGTGAGCCGGGGCAGCTGCTCTTCGAGGGCGTCGGGGATCTTGCCGTAGTACGAGGGCAGTACGGCGCGCAGGGTGGCCGCGTTGGAGAGGTCGCTGCCGGCCTCGGCGCCGAAGACCACGGAGGTGCGCGTGCGGTCGAACTCGCGTCCCCGGGTGCCGTATCCGGCGTCGTCCAGGGCGCGCCGGGCGGCCTCCAGGGCGAGCAGCTGGACCGGTTCGATGTGGCCGAGGGAGGCGGGCGGGATGCCGTAGCTCAGCGGGTCGAAGGGGATGGCGGGCAGGAAGCCGCCCCACTTGGAGGTGGTGGTGCCGTCGGCGTGGTGGACGGCCGGGTCCCAGCGCTCGGGCGGGACCTCGGTGACGGCGTCGTGTCCGGCGACCACGTTGGCCCAGAAGGTGGCCAGGTCGGGGGCGTGCGGGAACATCCCGGCCATGCCGACGATCGCGACGTCGAGCGGGGCGGGGGCGGGCGGCTCCGGGCGCTGTTCGGGTGCCGGCCGCCGCCGGGCCAGGAAGTCGGCGGCGCCGTCGGTCACGGCGTGGTGCAGGGCGGCCAGGGTGGTCGTCGCCGAGCGCAGTACGGCGACCTCCCCGGCCATGAACATCCCCTCGTTGAGCTGCCGTTGCTCGTCCACCGGGGCCGGCTCGCCGCCGTCCGCGCGGTCGACGCCCTTGCTGGCGATGCGCAGCCGGCCGACGTTGAGCCGCTCCAGCTCCTCCCACAGCTGCCGGTCCGGCACCCCGTTCGCCCGCAGTTCCGCCTCGCGCCTGTGGTAGTCGAGGGTGAACGGGCTGGGTACGCAGCGGGTGGCGTGGCCGGGTGCGGTCTCCAGGAGGGCGGTCGAGGCGGCGGCCCTGACCTGGCGCTGGAAGAGGGGCTGGATCGCGCCCCGGTCCACGGCCTCCTCGGTGAAGAGGTAGGCGGTGCCCATCAGCAGGCCGACGGCGGCGCCCCGGGCGGTCAGTGGCGCGGCGAGCGCGGCGACCATCGCCGCGGAGCGTTCGTCGTGGATGCCGCCCGCGAAGAACACCTCCAGGCCCTCGGCCTGCGGGAAGTCCTCCAGCACGGCGAGTTGGGCCTCCCAGAGCGGGAAGCTCGCGCGCGGTCCGACGTGGCCGCCGCACTCGGAGCCCTCGAACACGAACCTGCGGGCCCCGGCCTCCAGGAACTGCCGGAGCAGCCCGGGCGAGGGCACATGGAGGAAGGTGCTGATCCCGGCCCGCTCCAGTGCCTCCGCCTGGGCGGGTCGGCCGCCCGCGATGATCGCGTGGCTGGGCCGCAGCTCCCGTACGGCGTCGAGCTGGGCGTTCCTGAGTTCCTCGGGGGCGAAGCCGAGCACGCCGACGCCCCAGGGCCGGCCGTCCAGGGCGGCCTTGGCCTCGGTGAGCATCTCCCGGGTGCGGGCACCGTCGGCGAGGGCCAGCGCCAGGAAGGGCAGCGCCCCGTCGGCGGCGACGGCCGCGGCGAAGGCGGCCCGGTCACTGACCCGGGTCATCGGGCCCTGGGCGACGGGCAGCCGGGTGCCCAGGGCGCGGCTCATGGCGGAGGTGGCGGGCCGTAACGCGTCCGGGGCGCAGAGACCGGACCCCGGCGCGGCCGGGGCGGACGTCTCGGGCCGTACCGCGGCCGGGGCGGACGTCTCGGGCCGTACCGCGTCCGGGGCGGACGTCTCGGGCCGTACCGCGGCCGGGTCGACGGCACCGCCGCCCTCCCGGATCGCCGCCGTCAGCTCCCGTACGGTCCGCCGCACATCGCCCCAGCGCTCGGCGAACCGGGCGGCGAGGAAGCCGTCCTGTCCCACCGGCAGCAGCTGGGTGCGCAGGTCCTCGGCGCCCAGCAGCGCGCCGACCGCGGCCGGGTCGTCGGCGGGCGGGCGCACGGCGTCCGGACCGCGCCGGTGCAGTACCCGGTGACCGGCGACGACGGCCGTCTCGGAGCCGTCCAGGGAGCGCAGTACGGCCGCCGTCGCCTCGGGCAGCCGGGACTCGGCGAGCAGCGCCAGCTGGCTGTCCAGGACGACTCCGGCCGCGCCGCCGGCCACCGCGGCCGCCGCGGTACGCGGCCCGATGCCTCCGCAGGCCCACACCGGTACGTCCAACTCCGGTGCGTCGAGCAGCTGTTGGAGCAGGACGAAGGTACTGAGACCGCCGGTCCGGCCGCCGCTCTCGGCGCCCCGGGCGATCAGCCCGTGCGCTCCGGCCGCGACCGCCTCGCGGGCCCGGGCCAGGTCGGTCACCTCGGCCAGCACCCGGCAGCTGGAGCTGAGTTGATCGACGGTCCAGGGTGCGTCGACGGCCAGGACCACCGTGTCGGGAGTCCGGTCGAGATCCTCCGGGGTGAGCGCGCAGCCCGGGGCGACCCGCACGCCGTACGGGGCCGGCGCCGCCCGTCTCAGCCGGGCCAGCGCCTCCCGGGTTCTTCGGTCACCGCGCCCCAGGTCCAGGACGCCGAGTCCGCCGGCGGCACAGACCGCTGCGGCGAGCCGGGCGTCGGGTTCTCCGAAAGGGGTGATGCACATGATCAGGTCGACGGCACGCACAGGGGACGTCATGATGCTCCGAATAATCGGGAGGACAGCACGGTGGGGGATGTGTGCGGCGGAAAGCTCGGGGTGAGGCCCCCGGAAACTAGCGAGTTCATTACTCGCGGGTCAATAACGGAACGGCCTTATCACGAGCGGTGGCATTGATTCGGCCAGTCGGGGAAATTCACCGCAAGAGCCGAAAATCCGAGCAATCCACTGCGCCGGAACGGCCTCCGAACCGGTGGAGCACTGGCGTCACACCGTCACAAGACCGTCAAAGCACCCGGGCACTTCACCCGGCACTCACCCCGGCGCAACACCCCGTGCGGCCGCGCCGAGCTCTGTAAATTCCGGATGACTTCGGTCCGCTGGCTCGATCGTGGCACACCGGAAACGCGTGACGACCACCCCTGCACGAAGCCTGCACCAACCCTGACCCAAGCCTGACAAAAACCGGCCGTCAAGCGTATTGCTTCACATGAAACACGCGACGGGGAAAATCCTTGTAAACCCTTGAAGTAAAGCGGCCGGAGAGCCTTCGCCCGCCGACCGCCCATTGACATGGATTCAGTGATCTCAGCCGCTCACCCGCGTGCTGGTGCGCAGCTTCAGGTCGCCCGACGAGGCACCCACCCAGACGGTGCGCCGCCCGGTGCCGAGGGTCCAGCGACGGCGACGCGCGTCCCACGACGACAGGGTGCGCGCGGCGACCCGCACGGTGACCCGCCGCCGCTCCCCCGCCCGCAGGACCAGCCGCCGGAACCCGCCCAACACCCGTACCGCCTGGTCGAGTCGGAGGTCGGGCGAGCGTCCGACGTACACCTGTGGCACCTCCACCCCCGTCCTGTGCCCGGTGTTGCGCACGCCGAACGTCACCTCCAGACCGCCGCGCGTCCAGCGCGCGTGCGCGTCGGAGTAGGCGAAGGAGGTGTAGGACAGCCCGTGCCCGAAGGGGAAGAGGGGCCGCACGTCCTGCGCGTCGTACCAGCGGTAGCCGACGTGGATGCCCTCCGAGTACTCCTCGATGCCGTCGACGCCGGGGTAGCGCCGCGGATCCCCGGCGACCGGGTGGTGCTCGTCGTCGACCGGGAAGGACTGGGTGAGGCGCCCGCCGGGGTCGCTGTCACCGAAGAGGACGGCGGCGGTCGCGGCCGCACCCTCCTGGCCGGGGTAGTACATCTGGAGCACGGCTCCGGTGCCCGCGAGCCACGGCATGGAGGTGGACGACGAGGTGTTGAGGACGACGGTGGTGCGCGGGTTGGCCGCCGTCACCGCGCGGATCAGCTGCTCCTGGTGGCCGGGCAGGGCGAGGGTCGTGCGGTCGAGGCCCTCGGTCGCGTCCTCGTAGGCGAACAGCACGGCATGGCGTGCGGCGCGGGCCGCGCTCACGGCCTCGGCGACGTCCTGGGCCCGGGTGGCTCCGGTGATCCGCCGCAGCCGGAACAGCAGACCAGAGTCGCCTCCGACCGCCGTGATCTTCAACTTGTGCACGCCCTTGGCGAGTCGGAGCGTGGCACGGCGGACGCCGAGGCCGTCGGGGGCGACGGCCACCAGCCCGCCGGAGAAGTACTCGCCGTAGCCGGGCGCGATGGGGAACAGGTCCTCGCCGTCCAGCAGGACCGTGGGGCGGGCGGTGGCCGCGGACGAGAAGTGCAGGACGAGAGTCCACTCGTCGGTCTCGGCCACGGTGAGCGTGCCGTCGTACTCCCAGGTCTTCCCGGCGGCGGCCTGCTGCCCCTCGCTGTCGAAGGCGGGACTGAGCGAGGCCGCGGGCAGCGCCTTGCCGAAGAGGTCCTCGCCGAGCGAGTAGGTGACCTTGCCGTGCGCGCGGGCCCTGATGGCGTCGAGCGGGCTGTCGGCGTGGTCGGGGATGACGTGGGCGCTGCCGCCGCCGCTGACGAACGGCAGGCTGCCGGTCGGTCCGATCACCGCGATGCCGCCGCCGTCCAGGGGCAGCGTGCGGCGCTCGTTGCGCAGCAGGGTCGCGCCCGCCTCGGCGACCTCCCGGGCCACGGCCGCGCCCGCCGCCGCGTCGCGGCCGGGGCGCGGCGGTGCGCTGCCGTCGAGGAGGCCGAAGCGGTCCATCACCGAGAGGATCCGCCGCACCGCCCGGTCGACGTACTTCTCGGCCACGCTGCCGTTCTTCACCGCCGACTTGAGGGCCGTACCGAAGTGCGTCCCGTCGGGCATCTCCATGTCGAGGCCGGCGGTGATGGCGGCGACCGTGCTGTGCGCGGCGAACCAGTCGGTCATCACCCAGCCGTCAAAGCCCCACTGGTCGCGCAGGATGTCGGTGAGAAGCGCCTTGTTCTCGCAGGCGAAGGTGGAGTCGACCTTGTTGTAGGCGCCCATGACGGCGCCGGTGCCGGCCTCCACCGCGGCCTCGAAGCCGCGCAGTTCCATCTCGTGCATGGTCTGTTCGCCGGCGTGCACGTCGATCGTGTTGCGGTCCTTCTCCTGGTTGTTGAGGGCGAAATGCTTGACGGTCGCGATCAGGCCCTCGCCCTGGATACCGCCGATCTCGGCGGCGACCAGGTCGGAGGCGAGCAGCGGGTCCTCGCTGAAGGTCTCGAAGTTGCGGCCGGCGTAGGGGGTGCGGATGAGATTGACCATCGGGGAGAGCAGCACGTCCTGGCCGAGGGCGCGGCCCTCGCGGCCGATCACCTGGCCGTAGCGGCGGGCCAGTTCGGGGTCGAAGGCGGAGGCGAGCAGCACGGGGGCGGGCAGGGCGGTGGCGTGTGCGGTGATCCGGACGCCGGCCGGGCCGTCGGCGAGTCTGAGGGGCGGGATGCCCAGCCGGGGGACGCCGGGCACATAGCCTGCCTGGCCGAGCGAGCCGGGGTCGGTGGTGCCGTGCAGCAGGGAGATCTTCTCGTCCAGCGTGAGTCTGGCGATCAGCCGCTCGACCCGGGGGCCGGCCCCGGCCTCGGGCCTCCCGGCCGACGCGGCGGCCGGGAGCGGGACGAGTCCGCCGGTGGCCGCGGCGGCGACCGTGATGGCGCCGGCCGTCAGGCGCAGGGCGGATCGTCGGGAGACGGTTTCGGACATGAGCCGTCACTCCTTCGGTGTGCGGGCACGACGGTGTGAACCGCGCAGGAGCGCCCGGGTGCCCGGCCCGCCTTCGGCATGTGAACGCACCTCCCGTCACACGACCTTGACGGCCCGTCAGTCGCACCATCGGCGCCTCGGAAACGTAGATCCGGTGGTGACTCGTGTCAACGACCCGAACAGAAAACGGCCCGGCGCCGACAGGAACCGAAGACGGAGGGCCACGCCACACCGTGGCCCTCCGCCGGTCCACACGCTGGGACTGGACCTCCACCGCTTCAGCGCGTAATCCCCACCGGCCGGCTAGCCGAGCAGGCTTCCCACCCCGTTCACCACACCCGACACCGTGGCCGGCACGGCTTCCAGGACGTCGCCGACGGTTCCGGCGAGCGTTGCGACGGGCTCGGGCTGCTCCTGCGGGCCGGGCGGCACGGCCGGGGCGGGACCGTCATGGGTGCCGACCTGCGCGATCCGGGTGCTGTACGGGTCCTGCGGACTCCCGGGCGCCTGCGACGGAGTCTCCGGATCCGGCGGGGGCGCGGGGAGCTCCGCCCCCTTGTCCTTCTTCGGTCCGGGTGACGCGGGGTGTGTGGCGTCCGGCGTCACCGGTTCGCCCCCGCCGCCCGACGCCAGCTCCCAGCGCTGCTGGAACGAGCCGTTCCGTCGGGCCACGGCCACCTTCGTGCCGTTCACGGCCAGCGCGAGGTCCTTGTCCCAGCGCAGCAGGAGCTCACCGCGGACCGTCAGGTCGTACGACACCTCGCCCGCGTGCACCAGGCAGCCGGCGACCACGACCCTGCGCGCGCCCGGGTCGGCGGCGAGGCAGAGGCTGGGGTCGAGTGCGCTGCGCAGCATGCCGTCGTCCTGGTACGACCACTGCTGGGACCCGGCGTCCGCGCACTTGCCGAGCCGCAGGTCGGCGCCCACCCGCACCCGGCCGCCGCGCACGTCGAGGCAGAGCCCGGAGTCGAGGCTGCGCAGTCTGCCGTGGGCGATCTCGACGGGCTCGCCCACGGACGCCGGGGACGGGGAGGTGGCGGTGGGCGGTTTCCCGTCCGGCCCGGGCCGGCTGGTGCTGGTCCTGGGGGCGCCCCAGGTGGTGGTGCCGGGGTGCGGGACACCGTTGTCGTCGGACCAGCTCCTGGCCACGAGCACGGTGGCGAGCAGCGCGAGGGAGACCAGGCCGGCGCCGGCCAGCAGGGCCTTGCGCCTGCCGCCCTCGGACACCGTGCGGTGCCGGCCGCCGGGCACCGCGGGGGGCGCGGGTTCGGTACCGGTCGGCCAGGCCTCGACAGCGCCGTGGCCGGACCGCGCGTCGAGATAGCGGCGGGCGCCCCAGCCGAGCACGGTCTCGGCGAGCAGGACCTCGAGTCCGCCGTCGAAATGGCTGAGCTGTTCGGCCGCGTGCCGGCAGAACCGGCACACCGTGAGGTGCTGTTGCACATCGGGGAGCAGAGAGCCGCCCCGGCGAATGGGGACGTCGAGGAGCCGGTTGTAGAAACGGCATTCCTGCGAAGGCGCGAGTTCCCGGTGGGCGCGCACCAGGCCGACCCGGAATTGTTCACGGGCCTGGTCGAGGGCGGCCGTGGCGGTCGGGGTGTCGACACCCAACAGACCGGCGGGTATGTTTATGGGTTCGGCTTCGACCTCGGTGTGCCAGAGGAGGCATTGCGAGGCCGCGGGAAGAGCCTGGAAAGCGCGTTCTGCGAGTTGCCGCCTTTCGGGGGTGCCCGGTCTCGCGGCACTGAGTCCGCGACCGCCGGTGGTTTTGCGCAGTTCCGGTACGACCACGGAAATGGCTTCGTCGGCGGCCCAGGCGCGGACCGTCTCCCGTACGGCCACGAGGAGCCGCGGACGCAGGGCGCCGCCGACCGCGCCTCCGGCCAGCCGGCCGAGCACCCGCTCGAAGGCGGCGCTGGCGACCAACTGCGCGGCGGGCGTGGCGGAGGCGAGGCAGACGGCCGCGTAGTCGCAGGTGGCGCGCCAGTGGCGGGTGAGCAGCAGGGCGACGGCATGGTGCCTGGCCGCGGGGGTTCCGGTGAGTTCGGCGATGAGATTGCGGTCGGACTCCCCTGGGGTCGAACCGGGGTGCGGCGGGTAAGGCGGGCGTGGGGGGTAGGGGGATTGCACTGAACCATTTCCTTCCGAGCCGCAGGACGGCATGCGAAATGGCGCCCTGACGAAATGCAGTGCCTGATTGGTGCGTACCTTTTGGAGACCATAAGGACCGGACTAACGGCCATACCGGCCTCTGGACCCTCCCGCGGGGAGGCTCACCTTCGCACACGGGCCTCATAGGAAACAAGAAGGCGAGGTGACCCAAGTTCAAAGTTCGGCGAATTCAGATAAGTTACCGCCGGTATCCATGACCGGCTCGCATTCAGCGGGCGCACAGGTTCACCTTGTGTGTGCCGCGGGTCCGGTGGCACACGAAACCTTCAACTACCGTACGGCTGCCGTCACGGATGGCGGAACGCGGCCTTCCACAGCCGTCTCCCACGCTTCTCTCGGCCCGCTCTCATCCCGGTGCGCCAGCATGTGCCGCATGACCGCCCCCCACACCTCAGCCACCCCCACCCCCCGGTCGGTGCGCAAGGCCGTCGTCCCGGCCGCCGGACTCGGCACCCGGTTCCTGCCCGCCACCAAGGCGACCCCGAAGGAAATGCTGCCGGTCGTCGACAAGCCGGCGATCCAGTACGTCGTCGAGGAGGCGGCCAAGGCCGGACTCGACGACATCCTCATGGTGACCGGCCGGCACAAGCGGGCCATCGAGGACCACTTCGACAACGCCTTCGAGCTGGAGCAGGCGCTGGCCGCCAAGGGCGACACCGTGCGCCTGGACGCCGTACGCGATCCCGCACGGCTCGCCGACATCCACCACATCCGGCAGGGCGACCCGCTCGGCCTCGGCCACGCGGTGCTGTGCGCGAAGCACCACGTGGGCGACCAGCCGTTCGCGGTGCTCCTCGGTGACGACCTGATCGATGCGCGCGAGACCCTGCTCAGCCGGATGCTCGAGGTCCGCGACCGCTTCGAGGGCAGTGTGGTGGCGCTGATGGAGGTCGACCCGTCACAGGTCCACCTCTACGGGTGCGCCGCCGTCGAGCACACCGGCGAGGACGGCGTGGTGCGGGTGACCGGCCTGGTGGAGAAGCCGTCCCCGGAGAACGCGCCCAGCAACTACGCGGTCATCGGCCGCTATGTCCTGGCCCCTGAGGTGTTCGGCGTCCTGGAGCGGACCGCGCCCGGCCGGGGCGGTGAGATCCAGCTGACCGACGCGCTGCAGGAGCTGGCCGCGGGCGGCACGGTGCACGGGGTCGTCTTCGACGGACTGCGTTACGACACGGGAGACAAGGCCGAATACCTGCGCACGGTGGTCCGGCTCGCCTGCGAACGCCCGGATCTGGGCCCCGAGTTCACGGCGTGGTTGCGGGAGTTCGTGGCGGGCCTGGCAGCCGAGGAGACCGCACGGCGCTCCGACCGGGCCGCCTGAAACGGGCCGCGCGAGAGAGGGAAGCCGACGCGCACGGTTTCCGAGGCCGACTTCGGTGGCCCCCGCTTCACCGCGCCAGGGTCCTCGACGTCATCGACGCAGGGGGCGTCCCGGCCGGCAGCTGATCCGAGGAGACCTCTCCGGCGGCCCGGCCCGGTCGTTCCGGGCCCAGGTGCTGATGCGGCGGCATGGCGCTACCGTCATGTGGAGAGCCAGGGGCGTGTCCCTCGGTGCCGCGGGCCTGTTCCCTGGTCCGCGTGCCCGGCCCTTCCTTCCTGTCCGGACGCGTTCATTCCGGTGAAGCTGGAACAAGGAGGCTTCCGATGGCGTCCACCGCACCGCGGCGGAATCTCTCGATGACTCTGACGGCCGTCACGGTCGCCGTCACCAGCATGGTCGCCGCGGCCCCACCGGGCGGTTCGGCGAGCACCGGCCCCACGGCCGGCAGGCAGACGAAACCCACCATCGTCCTCGTGCACGGCGCGTGGGCGGACACGTCGAGCTGGAGCGGCGAGGTCACTCTCCTGCGCCGCGCGGGCTACCCGGTGCGCGCCATCGGCAACCCGCTGGAGAACCTGACGACCGACGCGCAGACCGTCAAGTACTTCCTCCAGAGCATCAAGGGCCCGATCGTCCTGGTGGGGCACTCCTACGGCGGCTCGGTGATCACCAACGCCGCCCAGGGAGTCGCCAACGTCAAGGCACTCGTCTACGTCGACGCCGCCGCACCGGCGGTCGGGGAGACCACGGCGCGGCTCAGTGGCCCGACGTCCGCCCTGACCAAGGGGAAGCCGGCCGATCTGTACGACGCCGTGCCGTACCCGAACGCACCGTCCAAGGCGTCCGCGCTGTACCTCAAGGAGAACGTGTTCGTCGACAAGTTCGCGAACGGTCTGCCCCATGACCAGGCGGTCAACCTGTGGGCCACACAGCGTGCCGCGACCACGGTGGCCTTCAACACCCCCTCCAAGTACCAGGCGTGGAAGACGATCCCCTCCTGGTACTTCATCAGCACCGGCGACCAGATCATCACGCCCGACTCGGAGAAGATGATGGCGCGCCGCGCGAAGGCCAACGTGACCGTCTACAACGGCGGTTCGCACCTCACGCTGGTGTCGGACCCGGCAGCCGTGACGAAAGTGATCCAGTCGGCAGCCTCGTCCCTGCGATGAGGCGGCGGGCGACCAACGCATCCCGGAACCGGCGCCTGCCTCTCGGCCGCGGGATCCGCGCCTGCCCAAAAGCTTCCGATCCGGCCGGTCCGGCCGGCCTCACGTAAGGATGAGCAATGAGCACGGTCACCACATCCGACGGCACGATCATCTTCTACAAGGACTGGGGTCCCCGCGAGGGCAAGCCCATCGTCTTCCACCACGGATGGCCGCTGAGCGCCGACGACTGGGACAACCAGATGCTGTACTTCCTGTCCAAGGGGTACCGCGTCATCGCCCATGACCGGCGCGGCCACGGCCGTTCGAGCCAGACCGCCACCGGCCACGACATGGACACCTACGCGGCCGACGTGACCGCGCTGACCGATGCCCTCGACCTGAAGGACGCGGTGCACATCGGCCACTCCACCGGCGGCGGCGAGGTCGCCCGCTATGTCGCGCGGGCCAAGCCGGGGCGTGTCTCCAAGGCCGTCCTCGCCGCGGCCGTCCCGCCGGTGATGGTGAAGAAGGAGAGCAACCCCGAGGGCCTGCCCATCGAGGTGTTCGACGGGTTCCGCGCCGCGCTGGCCGCCAACCGCGCCCAGTTCTACATCGACGTGCCGTCGGGGCCGTTCTACAACTTCGACCAGCCCGGGGTCGAGAAGTCGCAGGCCCTGATCGACCACTGGTGGCTCCAGGGCATGACAGGCGCCGCCAACGCGCACTACGAGTGCATCAAGGCCTTCTCCGAGACCGACTTCACCGAGGACCTCCAGAAGATCGAGGTCCCGGTGCTCGTGATGCACGGCACCGCCGACCAGGTCGTGCCGTACGCCGACGCCGGCCCGAAGTCCGCCGAGCTGCTCAAGAACGGCCGGCTCAAGACCTACGACGGCTACCCGCACGGCATGTTGACGACGCATCCGGACGTCCTCAACCCCGACATCCTCGCCTTCATCGAGGAGTAGCCGGCCGCGACCGCCGGGCGGCCCGCCCGCCCGGCCCCGGTCCCGGCGGACGTGGGCGTACGCGATCGCTCAACCGTTGGGGCGCAGGGTCCAGACGACGGTCATCTCGCCGGTCACCGCGCCGTCCTCGCGCTGGATGGCGACGGCGACCGGGAACTCGGGGCGCTTGCCCTCGTCGAGTTCGGCGACGACGTCGGCGATCGGCCGGCCCAGGGTCGCGGTCGCCGTGACCGGTCCGAGAGCCACCTTCTTGTAGGCGATCTCGGCGCTGACGGCGAGCGGCACGGCCCGGGAGAGCTGGTCGCCGAAGGCGGCGAGGACGATCGCGCCGCTGGCCGACTCGGCGAGGGTGAACATCGCGCCCGCGTGCGGGCCGCCGATGTGGTTGTGGAAGTCGCCCTGGTCCGGGAGGGACAGCACGGCCCGCTCCGGAGTGGTCTCCAGGTACTCCAGGTTGAGGGTCCGCACCATCGGGACCGTGGCGGCGAGCATCTCGCCGATCGACATCTGGTCTGTGCTCATGACGGCCATGTTACTCACGGGTAGCAGACTCTGAACAGTGCCGGTGCGCAGATCGTCGTCATGGTGGCGGCGACCTGCCGCCGTGGCGTTCGCCGACGCCAGGGGTGTACGAGGTCCCGGGCGGCACTAGGGTTACGAGCCATGTGGCCAGAACAGCAGCCGCCAGGGGGCGAGCAGTACCCGCAGAACAACCCGTATCAGCAACCGGGTTACCAACAGCCGAATCCGTACCAGCAGCCCGGATACCAGCAGTATCCGCCGCCGGGCGGCCACGGGCAGCAGCCGCCGTGGGGTCCGCCCGGACCGGCCGGCGGCCCGCAGGCACCGCAGGGCGGGGGCGGGGGCGGAGGCAACCGGACGAAACTGGTCGCGATCATCGCGGCCGCGGCCGTCGTGGTGGCGGCCGGGGTGACCGGGTTCCTGGTGCTCGGCGGCAAGAAGGACGACAAGGCGGACAACGGGAAGGACCGGCGGGCGACCCAGTCGCCGGCACCGTCGCCGACCGTCTCCGCGTCCGCCTCGACGGACGACAACCCGCGCGGTGACGAGACCGAGAAGCCGACGGTCGCGGGCTGGAAGACCGTCGTGAACCCCAAGTGGGGCACGGCCTTCGACGTGCCGGCCGACTGGGAGGTGCTCACCCCCGGTACGTCCATCGGCTTCGAGGACAAGGACGGCAAGCCGATCATCACCATGTCGGGGGCCGCCCAGTACAAGTCGAAGTGGTGCACGAGCGACGACGACAAGGACGGCAGGACCGAGGACACCTCCCTCGCGGGGGTCGGCACCAAGGGCGAGAGCGGCGCGAAGAGCGGCGGCGACGCGGCCGTCCGGGAAGTCCCCTGGTGGGTCTACGGCGGCTACACGCAGCCGGACAAGAAGACCATCGGCTACGACAAGAAGGCCACCGCCTACACCACCGCGTCCGGCCTCAAGGGCGCCTACGCCTGGGCGCGTTCGGCGGACACCCCGCAGAAGGGCAAGTGCGCGAGCGACGGCAAGGCGATCACGTTCGGCTTCGAGAACTCGGCCGGCGACCTGGTGTCCTGGGACTTCTACGGCGCCAAGGGCGTCAATGGCGAGGTCCCCACGGCCACGATCATGAAGATCCTCAGCACGGTACGGCTGCACGGCACCCCGACCGCGAGCTGACCTGGTCAGGGGGCCCGACGCCCACCGGACGGTTTGGCAAGCCGGACCCCAGGCAGGGATAGTCAGGCGGTGAACTCCACCTCCGACGCCCCCGGCACCCCCGCCCGCCTGCGCAGACCCGGCTGGGCAGGCCGTAACTACAGTCTGCTGACCGCGGCGGCGGTCGTGACGAGCCTGGGCGCCAACGGCTCGCTGATCGCCGCCGCGTTCGCGGTGCTGGACGCGGGCGGCGACGGCGGGGACGTCGGTCTGGTGGCCGCCGCCCGGACCCTTCCGCTGGTGCTGTTCCTGCTCATCGGCGGCGCGGTGGCGGACCGGTTCCCCCGCCACCGGGTGATGGTCGCGGCCAACGCCCTCAACTTCCTCTCCCAGGGCACCTTCGCCGTCCTGGTGCTCGCGGGTCACCCCCGGCTGTGGCAGATGATGCTGCTCACGGCGCTGGGCGGTACCGGCCAGGCGTTCTTCAGCCCGGCGGCCGAGGGCATGCTGATGTCCTCGGTGAGCGGGGAGCAGGCGGGCCGCGCCTTCGCCGTGTTCCGGATCGCGATGCAGGGCGCGGCCCTGGGCGGCGCGGCGCTCGGCGGTGCCCTGGTGGCGGCGGTGGGCCCCGGCTGGGTGCTGGCGGTGGACGCGGCCGCGTTCGCGGTCGCCGGCGCGCTGCGCTCGCTCCTCGACGTCGGCCATATCCCGCCGCGCGCCCCCGGCGAGGGGCTGCTGGCCGACCTCAGGGAAGGCTGGCAGGAGGTCAAAGGGCGCCCCTGGCTGTGGGGCATCGTCGTCCAGTTCTCGATCGCGAACGCGGTGGTGGGCGCCGCCGACGCCGTCTACGGCCCGCTCGTGGCCCGCGACAGCCTGGGCGGACCGGGCCCGTGGGGCCTGGCACTGGGCGCCTTCGGCGCGGGCACCGTGGCCGGCGCCCTGCTGATGACCCGCTGGAAACCCCGCCGGCCGCTGTTCGTCGGCACCCTCTGCATCTTCCCGCTGGCCCTGCCCTCGGCGGCGCTGGCGGTGCCCGTCCCGGTGGGGATCCTCTACGCGGTGATGTTCGTCTCCGGGACCATGGTCGAGGTCTTCGGCGTCTCCTGGATGACGGTGCTGCACCAGGAGATACCCGAGGACAAGCTCTCCCGGGTCTCGGCGTACGACTGGTTCGGCTCCGTCTCCCTGCTGCCGCTGGCGACCGCGCTGGCGGGCCCGGCGGAGGACGCCTTCGGCCGGGGTCCGGCGCTGTGGGGCTGCGCGGGCCTGGTCGTCGCCGTCACCGCCGCGGTCCTGCTGGTGCCGGACGTCCGCAACCTCACCCGCCGCACGGTACCGGTCACCGCCCGCTCGGTGCCGGCCTCACCCGATGCCGAACGTTCCGCCGGGGGGCTCGGGTGAGGGCACCGCGTCCGCGTCGCCGACCGGTCCGGCACCGCCGAGGAACCGCCGCAGCGCGGGCCCGTGTTCGACCCGTGCGGGAAAGACGTCGGCGGCCGTGCGCCGGGCCAGCGAAGCGGTGTCGACGGGCCGGTGCGAGGCGATGAGCACCGCGTTCCCGAACCGCCGCCCGCGCAGCACCCCCGGCTCGGCGATGACCGCCAGCTCCTCGAACACGGCCGCGAACGTGGCGAGTTGGGAGCGCAGGAAGTCGAAGGGCGCGGAGTCCGCGAGGTTGGCCAGGTAGACCCCGTCGTCCCGCAGTACCCGCTCGGCCTCCCGCGCATAGCCCAGCGAGGTCAGATGCGCGGGGATCCGGGACCCCCCGAAGACATCGGCGATCAGCACGTCGGCCGAGTCGCCGGGAGCGCCCTCCAGCCAGCCGCGTGCGTCGGCGGCGTGCAGGGCGATCCCGGTGCGGTCCGACAGCGGCAGGTGCTCGGTGACCAGGTCCAGCAGTCCCCCGTCGGCGTCCACGACGTCCTGCCGGGACCCCGGCCGGGTCGCCGCCACGTACCGGGGCAGTGTGAGGGCGCCCCCGCCGAGATGCAGCACGTCCAGGGGCGCCCCGGTCTCCGCCACCGCGTCCAGCACGTACCCGAGCCGCCGGGCGTACTCGAACTCCAGATGCGTCGGCGCGTCGAGATCGACGTACGACTGGGGCGCCCCGTCGACCGTCAGCAGCCAGGCCCGCTCCCGGTCGACGTCGGGCATGAGCTTGGCGGTGCCGTGGTCGGTGACCCGGACGACGGGTATGGCTTCGTTCACGCCACCATTGTCCCGCCTGCGACCGGCCCCCACCGGCCCGCGGTCCCCACCCGCCTCGGCCTCACTCCACCGAGGTCACGGTCCCCGCCCCCACGGTCCGGCCACCCTCACGGATCGCGAACCCCAACCCCGCCTCCAGCGGCACCTCCCGCCCCAGCTCCACGGTCATCTCCACCGTGTCCCCGGGCCGGGCGACCGCCACCTCACCGAGGTCGACATCCCCGACCACGTCCGCCGTACGGATGTAGAACTGCGGGCGGTACCCCGTCGAGACAGGGGTCGTACGACCCCCTTCGCGCCCCGACAGCACGTACACCCGCGCCGAGAACCGCCGCGCCGGCACCACACTCCCCGGCGCCGCCACCACGTGCCCGCGCCGCACCGCGTCCCGCGGCACCCCGCGCAACAGCAACGCCACGTTGTCCCCGGCCTGCGCCTCGTCCATCGGCTTGCCGAAGGTCTCCAGGCCGGTGACGACGGTCTCGACGGCCGCGCCGAGCACCTCGATCCGGTCGCCGACCCGCACGGTCCCCCGCTCCACGGCACCGGTCACGACGGTCCCGCGCCCGGTGATGGTGAGCACGTTCTCCACCGGCAGCAGGAACGGCGCGTCCAGATACCGCTCCGGCATCGGCACGTACGTGTCCACCGCGTCGAGCAGCGCCTCGATCGACGCCGTCCATCGCGGGTCCCCCTCCAGGGCCTTGAGCCCGGAGACCCGTACGACGGGCACGGCGTCGCCGCCGTACCCCTGCGCGGTGAGCAGTTCACGGACCTCCAGCTCCACGAGGTCGGTCAGTTCCTCGTCGCCCGCGTCGGCCTTGTTGAGCGCGACCACGATGTGGTCGACGCCCACCTGCCGGGCGAGCAGGACGTGTTCGGCGGTCTGCGGCATGATCCCGTCGAGCGCGGAGACCACGAGGATCGCGCCGTCCAGCTGCGCGGCCCCGGTGACCATGTTCTTGACGTAGTCGGCATGGCCCGGCATGTCCACGTGGGCGTAATGCCGGGTGTCGGTCTCGTACTCGACGTGCGCGATGTTGATGGTGATGCCGCGGGCCGCCTCCTCCGGGGCCCGGTCGATGCGGTCGAACGGCACGAAGGTGCCGGTGCCGCGCTCGGCGAGGACCTTGGTGATGGCGGCGGTCAGGGTGGTCTTGCCGTGGTCGACGTGGCCCATCGTGCCGATGTTGAGATGCGGTTTGGTGCGGACGTATGCCGTCTTGGGCATGGCTCTACCTCGAAGCCTGAACTGCGGTGAAGCGTCTCGTCAGCGCGAGACGCGGGGACCCCGGAGAACCGCCGACCCTCCCCCTACGGGGTCCGCCGGACGATCCGGGGAGGGTCAGCTTCGGGCGCCGTCGGCGGCGGCCAACAGAACGGGCACGGCAGCCTTCGGCGCATCCGCGGCTGCGGATGCTGCGAGGAGGAAGGCGTACCGGAACATGACGCAGATCATTGCCGATGCGTCGCCGCACGTCGAACGGTTTTCCGTGGCGCCGGTTCCGCCCAAGGGGCGGGAACCATACGGCGATCACACATCCGCTTCGGCTAGTGTCACCGAATGCTCGATGCCAACCGCTCTGGCACCGCCACGGCCGTTCCCCCGGCCGCCGCCAAGGAGCTGACCATTGCCCTGTCCGGTCCGGTGAGCTTCACCGCGCGCTGCACGAGAGTGCTGCTGTCGCCGTGGACCCGGCTGTCCCTGCTGGTCGCCCTGCTGGCCGCGGCCGCGTCGTCGGTGCTGCTCTTCGAGCCGCAGAAGCTGATGCAGCAGGGCTGGCCGCCCCAGGTGGAGGGCGCCACCGCGGTGGTGATCTTCGCCGTGGCGTACGGCCTGATCACGGTGGCGTTCGTACCGCGGCCGATCCTGAACCTGGCGGCCGGCGCGCTGTTCGGCTCGGCGCTCGGCATGGGCGCGGCCATGGCGGGCACCCTGCTCGGGGCCTGGATCTCCTTCGCGCTCGGCCGCATCCTCGGCCAGGACGCGCTGCGCCCGCTGCTGCGCGGCCGGCTGCTGAAGGCGGCGGACAACCAGTTCAGCAAGCACGGCTTCCGCTCGATGCTGGCGGTACGGCTGTTCCCCGGCGTCCCGTTCTGGGCGGCGAACTACGCGGCATCCGTCTCCCGGATGCGCTACGCGCCGTTCCTGCTGGCGACGGGGCTGGGCTCGATCCCGAACGTCGCCGCGTACGTGGTGGCCGGCGCCCGGGCCTCGACGCCGACGTCCCCGGTCTTCCTCATCTCGGTGGCGGCGATCGTGGTCCCGGCGGTGGCAGGCGCGGTGGTGGCCTGGCGAAAGCGCCACCACCTGCGCGGCACCCCGCAGGGGCGTGAGGAACTGCGCGACCGGCCACGGTGACGCGGCAGCCGCATGACGGCACGGCGCGGCACCCCGGAAGGCGCCCGCCGTCCTACCGCACCGCCTCCAGGATCATCGCGTTCGCCAGCCCACCCGCCTCGCACATGGTCTGCAGGCCGAAGCGGGCGCCGCGCTCCCGCATGGCATGCACCAGCGTCGTGGTCAGCCGCGTCCCGCTCGCCCCCAGCGGATGCCCCAGCGCGATGGCCCCACCGTGCACGTTGACCTTGGCCAGATCCGCCCCGGTCTCCTGACGCCAGGCCAGCACCACGCTGGAGAACGCCTCGTTCACCTCGAAGAGGTCGATGTCGCCGAGCTCCAGCCCCGCCCTGCGCAGCACCTTCTCGGTGGCCGGGATGACGCCGGTCAGCATCAGCAACGGGTCGGAGCCGGTCACGGCGAACGCGTGCAGGCGGGCCAGCGGCCGCAGCCCGAGCCGCTCGGCGGTCTCGCCGGCCATGATCAGCACGGCGGAGGCGCCGTCGTTGATCGGGCTGGCGTTGCCCGCCGTGACGCTCCAGTCGATCCCCGGGAAGCGCTCGGCGAACCCGGGGTCGTAGTAGGCGGGCTTGAGCCCGGCGAGGATCTCGGCGGTGGTGCCGGGCCGCACGGACTCGTCCCGGCCGACCCCCTCCAGCCCCGCCACCTCGGCGTCGAACAGCCCCGCCTCCCAGGCGGCCGCGGCCTTCTGGTGCGAGGAGACCGCGAACGCGTCCATCTCCGCCCGGCTGATCGACCACTTCGCCGCGATCAGCTCCGCGCTGATGCCCTGCGGGACCAGACCCTCCGGGTAGCGGGCGGCGACTCCGGGACCGAAGGGGTCCTTGCCGGGCGGCACGTTGGACCACATCGGCACCCGGCTCATCGACTCGACGCCGCAGGCCACGACGATGTCGTAGGCCCCCGACATGACCCCCTGCGCCGCGAAGTGCACGGCCTGCTGCGAGGAGCCGCACTGGCGGTCGACGGTGGTCGCGGGGACGGTGTCCGGGAAGCCAGCCGAGAGCACGGCGTACCGGGTGGTGTTCATGGCCTGCTCACCGACCTGGTCGACGGTGCCGCCGATCACGTCGTCGATGAGGGCCGGGTCGACGCCGGAGCGCTCGACGAGGGTGCGCAGGGTGTGGGCGAGTAGCTCGACGGGGTGGACGTGCGCCAGGGACCCGTTCGGCTTGCCCTTCCCGACGGGGGTACGTACGGCTTCGACGATGACTGCGTCACGCATCACGGGGACCTCGATTGAACGTCTCGATTACCGGTGAGTAGGAAATCCAAACTCACCATAACTCCGTGAGTAGGAAAATCCAACCTTCTCTCTGGAGTGGACCCACCCGCCCGCGCGCCCACGGCTGAGGGGCGGACGGTCGCCCGACCGTCCGCCCCTCCTTCGGCTCTGCGGCGCTACCGGCCCTGCCGGTACACGTCCAGCCGCCCGCACATCCCGAACCGCCCCTGCTCACAGGGCTGTTCTGCCTGTACGACGGCGTCGGCCAGGTGGCCGGCATCGCCCCGTTCGAGGCGGTCGAGCTGCTCCCCCGTGGCCGCGGCGGCCGCCCGGGCGCCGCGCTCCCAGCGGGCGCGCCAGTCGGCGAGCCGGGGCCGTACGAGGGCGGCGGCGGCCCGGTGGAAGGCGGCCAGCGGCTCCGGACCGGTGGCCTCGCGCAGCGCGCGGTAGCCCTCCAGGGCCAGGTCACGGCGGGCGCGGGCGATCCGCTCCCGCTCGGCCTCCGGCGCGTCCGCGGGGAGGGTGGTCACCGAGGCGTAGGTCTCCGGGTCGGCCAGGTAGCGCGGCGGCAGCGTCAGCACCGCGTCGCCGGCCTCCGGGAGGCCGCTGTTCTGCATCAGCACCGTGATGCGCAGGTCGTCCTCGTTGACGAGGCGGTGCACGGTGCCCGGCGTGAACCAGGCGACCGTGCCGGGCGTGAGAGGGGTGACCTGGTACCCGGAGGCGGTCAGTGTCTGCACCGCTCCCCGGCCGCCGGTGACGACGTACCCCTCCGAACAGACCAGGTGCAGATGGGGAGTCCCGCCGCGCACCCCGTCGGCGGCGGGCCAGTCGTACACGCACAGGCGCGAGACCGCCACCCCGCCCGGCAGCCCCGCGAACCCGGACTCCCCGCCGCTCACCACGGATGCGCCTCCAGGTACTTGGCGATGTCCGCGTGTTCCCAGGCGCCGTTCGCGATCACGACCCGGTAGCGGCGCCGGAGGGTGTCCCCCGGGGCCAGTTCGAGTTCGTCGTGGAAGGCCCAGGAGGGGGCGATGCCGGCGAACGGGTCGTTGCGCACGAACCAGTGCGCGGGGTGGCTGCCGCCCGCGCCCGAGTGGTCGTTCTCCGGGGCGTGTTCGAAGACGACGGTGGCGTGGCCGTCGGTGCCGTCGTGCTCGCCGGACAGGGCCAGCCAGGACGACTGGGATCCCATCAGCTCCGGGCCTTCGCCCTCGGGGCCGAGGATCCGGCCGCCCCGGAAGGCGCGCGGACCGCGCCAGAACAGGCCGGTGTAGCCCGCCTGTTCGCGTCCGGCGGTGGTCGGGCTGCCGAACCGGAGCGGCTCGTCACGGACGTTGGTGACGGCACTGGACCAGGTCAGCGCCCAGGCACCGGATGCGGGATCGACGTCATGGACCTCGATGCGCCGCACCTCCCGCGCCCACAGCGTCCCGTCGTACGGGTGCCAGGTCAGCCGCTCCGCGACGACCAGCCGGCCGTCCACCGAGGACAGCTCGTCGAAGCCGACGTGCCGCATCGAGCCGACACGCTCCGGGAGGACGAGGTAGCCCTCGCCGTGGACATAGGAGTTGCCGCCCCACAGGTTCGCGCCGGACAGGTGCGAGGCGGTCAGGGAGAGGCCCTTGTGCCAGCGGTGGTCGTTGGGCCGGTAGTCGGTGACGACGTCCCCGGCGAGGGTGCGGATCGGATGCAGGTAGGGCTTGGGTGCCTCCCAGGCCGCCTCGGGCCGGTAGACGTACGCGAAGAGCTGCACCCCGGTGACCGGCTCGGTCACGGAGATCCGGTCGCCGTGGGTGTGCGTGATCCGCAGTTCGCCGCTCACGCGGACACCTCCTCGTGCTCGACCGGCGCCCAGCCCTGGGCGCCTCCGTGCAGAGCTGTGTAATAAGGATCACCGGGACCGATCTCGCCCGCACGCACGGTGGTGTCGGTGAACGCCGACTTGTACAGCGCGGTGATCAGCTCCAGGCTGGTGCGCCCGTCCGCGCCGCTGCTGCGCGGCCGCTCCCCCGCGCGCATGCTGGCGATCAGCTCGCGCAGCTGGGCCAGGTGCGAGCTGGGCACGTCCGGGCCGAAGTCCTGCCAGGCCGCCGCCTCGTCGGCGGGGACGCCCGGTGCGGGGGTGATGCGCCAGTTCTCGTTGGAGTGGCCGTAGAGGTGGGTCAGTTCCACGGTGGCGCGCTCGCAGTCGATGCGGATACGGCTGACCTCGTCGGGGCTGAGCACGCTGTTGACGACGGTCGCCAGGGCGCCGTTCGCGAACCGGACCAGGGCGGTGGAGACGTCCTCGGTCTCCACGTCGTGCACGAGCCGGCCGGCCATGCCCCGCACCTCGCGCCACGGCCCGAGCAGGTCGAGGAGCAGGTCCATCTGGTGGATGCCGTGACCCATCGCCGGGCCGCCGCCCTCGGTCGCCCAGCGGCCGCGCCAGGGCACGGCGTAGTAGGCGGTGTCCCGGTACCAGGTGGTCTGGCAGTGGGCGACCAGCGGGCGGCCCAGCGCCCCCGCGGCCAGCAGCCCGCGCACATGGGTGGAGGCGGAGCCGAACCGGTGCTGGAAGACGATGGACGCGTAAGGCCCGCCGTCGGTGCCCTCCTCGGCCTCGACCGCGTCGAAGTCGGCGAGCGACGGCACCGGCGGCTTCTCGCACCACACCCAGGCCCCGGCCCGCAGCGCGGCCACCGTCTGGTCCCGGTGCAGGGTCGGCGGGGTGCCGATGGTGACCAGGTCGGGCCGCTGCTCGGCGAGCATCCGGTCCAGGTCGGTGTAGGCGTGCGGGATGCCGGCCTCGGCGCGGAACGCCTCGACGGCCGTGGCATCGATGTCAACGGCGGCGACGACCTCGGTCTCGCCCTCCGCGGCCAGTTGGGCGAGCGCGGGCAGGTGGGAGCCGCGTCCGATGGCGCCGGCGCCGACGACGGCGGCCCGGATGCGGCGACCGGCGAAGGGGGCTCCGGGAAGGGAGGCAAGGGGCGTGCGGGGCATGGACGTGATCAGCACTCCTCGGGGGCGGGGACCGACGATGGGCGCGAACCGTCGCCCGACGTGCGCCGGACCCGCACCCCGATGTGCGGGAGCAAGCGCTTTCTCCTGGGGAAACGTAAGCGGCGCCGCCCAGGCCGGTCAACACCCCCTCGCCCGTGTCCGCCCGCCGAACCCCTGTGTCCGCGTCGTCGACGAGGCCCGCTACGCTGCCGTTGCACACGCATGATCACGCGCGCCCGCGCACTCGCCGGCCCTCTCTCACCCCTGGACGCCGTACCTTCATGTCTTGGTTCGAATCGCTGATCCTCGGACTCGTCCAGGGGCTGACCGAGTTCCTGCCCGTCTCCTCCAGTGCGCATCTGCGGCTGACCGCGGCCTTCTCCGGCTGGAAGGACCCGGGCGCGGCCTTCACCGCGATCACCCAGATCGGCACGGAGACCGCGGTGCTGATCTACTTCCGCAAGGACATCGGGCGGATCATCTCGGCCTGGTTCCGGTCGCTGTCCGACAAGGCGATGCGCCGGGACCACAACGCCCGGATGGGCTGGCTGGTGATCGTCGGCTCGATCCCGATCGGGCTGCTGGGTGTGACGCTCAAGGACCAGATCGAGGGCCCGTTCCGCGATCTGCGGATCACGGCCACCATGCTCATCGTCGTCGGCATCGTCATCGGCGTCGCCGACCGGCTCGCCGCCCGTGACGAGACGGGCGGCCGGCACCGGGCGCCGAAGCAGCGCAAGACGCTGGAGAACCTGAGCGTGAGGGACGGCCTGATCTACGGCCTCTGCCAGGCCTGCGCCCTGATCCCGGGCGTCTCCCGCTCCGGCGCCACCATCAGCGGCGGCCTGTTCATGGGCTACAGGCGCGAGGCGGCGGCCCGCTACTCCTTCCTGCTCGCCATCCCGGCGGTGCTGGCCTCCGGCGCCTTCGAGGTCAAGGACTCGGTGAGCGAGGGCCATGTGGCCTGGGGTCCGACGCTGTTCGCGACGGTGATCGCGTTCGCCTCCGGGTACGCGGTGATCGCATGGTTCATGAAGTGGATCTCCAACAAGAGCTTCATGCCGTTCGTCTGGTACCGCATCGCCCTCGGCGTCGTGATCATCGCCCTGGTCTCGGCGGACGTGCTGAGCCCGCACGCGGCGGAGTCGGCGGGCTAGCACGCCGGGCGGTTCCCGGCGGGCGGTTCTTGGCGGGCGGCTTTCGGCGGCCGGTTCTTGGCGGGCGGTTCTTGGCGGGCGGTTCCCGGCGGGCGGTTTTCGGCGGGCGGCCTACGTCCGGGGGGTCTCGACGGGCGGCCTGCGTCCGGCGCTTCCCGACCGGCGGTTCTCAACCGGCGCTTCCCGACCGACGGTTCGGCGGGTGCCTTGTCAGGCGGCGAGTGTGCCCTGGTGGAAGTACATCCGCCAGCCGGTCTCCGTCAGCCGCCACAGGGAGCTGCGCCAGGCCCGGCGCCCCTGGTTGTCCGCGAAGTACGTCAGATGGACGACGCCCGGTGCGAGCACGGTCCCGGACATCTCGCTCACCCGGACCGGCGAGTCGGGGGACACCGATCCGCCGCTGGTCACCGTGAGGACCGACACGATGTCCCAGCGGCGGCCGGACGCCCCGATCTCGGTGAACTCCGGGTCGAGAAGCTCCAGGACGAGGTCCGGGGAGGCGCGCACCTCGGGATCGAGAAGCCGCAGCTCCCCGTCGATGGCCGCCCGTACCGCGCGCTCGTCCTGGTCCGTCATGCGGGGAGGTTACGGCCTCGTACCGCCCCCGGCACAGCGCATTTCCCCCTCGGGATCAGCCGAGCTTGAGCAGGAGTTCCGCGAGTTCCGCCGGCATGGTGATCATGCAGTCGTGGCCGGTGGGCAGTCGCCACACCTGCTCCGTCGCGGGGACCGGACGGCGGACGATGCCTTCCGGTACGTCGGCCACGCAGTGGATGTGGGTCCGGGGGACGGTCCCCGCGGCCGGGTTGTCCAGCCGCACCGGCTGCTGGAGGCAGCGCACCGACTCGTCGGTCAGCATCGTGCGCAGCCAGGCCACGTCCGCGGCATCGGTCACGCCGAACAGACCGTGCGGCGGCGGCAGTTCGGGCAGCGGCGGGACCCGCCAGCCGCTGTCGGAGGCCAGGGCCCGGTCGATCAGGAGCCGGCTCACGGGCTGGACGTCGGCGGCGCTCTCACCGTCCTGCGGAACCATCGCGTCGAGGTACACCAGGTGTCCGATACGGTCGGGGACCCGGTTGGCGACGGACGAGACGACCAGGCCCGCGTAGCTGTGTCCCACGAGTACGACGTCGCTCAGGTCCTGGTCCGTGATCAGCCCGACGACGTCGTCGACGTGGGTGTCGAGGCCGACCTCGGGGCCGAGCAGATGCGCTTTCCCGCCGTGTCCGGTCAGCGACGGCGCGAACACCCGGTGTCCGGCCGCCGTCAGTTCGGGAACGACCCGGTCCCAGCACTCTCCGCTGTGCCAGGCTCCGTGCACCAGTACATACGTCGACATGATCCCGCTCCTCACTGTGGCCGTGACGGTCGCCGGTCACGCTTCCGCGCCCGCTCCGGCCGGGGCAGAGCCCCGCTGATCCTGGGGGTGACAGGACCAGGCAGGGGCGCGCGGTCCGCATTACGGTGGCGGGATGACGGACGAACCGAACCTGCTCGGCGCGTACGTACGTGCCCGCCGTGAGCTCGTCACGCCCGAGCAGGCCGGCATCCCCGTGCTCGGGACGCGGCGGGTGCCGGGCCTGCGCCGGGAGGAGGTGGCGATGCTGGCCGGGATCAGCGCCGACTACTACCTGCGCCTGGAACAGGGCCGCGACCGCAACCCCTCGGTACAGGTCCTGGAGTCCCTCGCCCGGGTGCTGCGCCTCGACGAGGCCGCGACGGCCCATCTGCTGAGCCTGGGCGCCGGAAGGCCCCGCCCACACCGGCGCCGTCGGCGCAGGGAGACGGTTCCGCCCGGTATCGCCCAACTGGTCGCCGCCCTCCCGCTGCCCGCGCTCGTCGAGGGCCGCTACTTCGACGTGCTCGCCGTGAACGCCCTGGCGACCGCGCTGTCACCGCGTCTCACGGTCGGCGCCAACCGGCTGCGGGACACCTTCCTCGACCCCGCCGAACAGGCTCTCCATCCGGACTGGGAGAACGCGGGCGCCGGCATGATCGCCGGTTTCCGCGGCTCCGTCGGGACCGATGCGGACGATCCCCGCGTCATCGACCTCGTCGGCGAACTCTCCCTCGCGAGCCCCGACTTCAGCCGGCTCTGGGCCCGCCACGACGTGGCCGCCTGCGAGGGTGCGACCAAACACATCGACCATCCCCAGGTCGGCCGCCTGCACCTGAACCGCGAACGCCTGACCGTCACCGGCACGACCGGCCAGACCCTCGTCATCTACCACCCGGCCCCGGACACCGACAGCGCCGAGAAACTGGGGCTGCTCGCGTCGGCGACGACCATGGCGTGAGCGTCGGGAGACGACTTCAGGCGCGGGCGTAGGGAGGGCGATGGTTACCGTGCGAGCGCGCCGGCTCGGTTCCTGGGGCGTGCGCGCGGGGCGGTCGTGCGTGGTGTGGGCGCGGGTGGGTGACTTGTCTCGGCCAACCCCCAACGCCCGCCGCTTTTCCGGGGTTTGGGGGCGCCGTACCGGCTTTGGTGAGGGCGAAGGCCAGGGCAGGGGCGTATCGCCGTGCCCGTGTCGCGACCACCCGCCCGGCAAATGCCGAGGCGTGGCGCCCCGCCCGCCGTATCGCCCGTGACCAACCCCATACGGTCTGCGTAGCCGCCTGGTAGCGCACGGTCAGTTCTTGCCCCTACGCTGTTCGGTATGTCCCCCGATTCCCGAACCCCTGGTTCCGCGCGGTCTGCTGCCGAGGTCAACGAGCACATCCGGGCGCTGTGGCTGCGTGCGGGCGGAACCCTGTCGGCACAGGAACGGGCGGAGTACGAGCTGTTGGTGGTCGAGTGGGCCGAGGCGATCCGCGGGCGGATCGTCGAGGCGGCCTGACCGGGGACCGGGTTCAGCGTCCGCCGGAGACCCGCAGCACCGCGCCCGTCGTGTAGGAGGCCTCCGGCGACAGCAGCCAGGCGATGGCGGCGGCGATCTCCTCCGGCCGGCCAGCCCGCCCCAACGGCACGGCGGCGCCGATCCGTCGGGCTCGGCCGGGGTCGCCCATCGCCGCGTGCATGTCGGTGTCGACGGCGCCGGGCGCGACCGCGTTGACCCGCACCCCGTCCGGTCCCAGCTCCTTGGCGAGGCCCACCGTCAGAGCGTCGACGGCCGCCTTCGTCGCCGCGTAGTGGACGTACTCGCCGGGACTGCCGAGCGTGGCCGCCGCCGAGGACACGTTCACGATCGCCCCGTTCCCCCGCGCGGCCATCAGCCGGGCCGCCCGGCGTGAACACAGCAGCGCGCCCAGCAGGTTGACCTCGACGACCCGCCGCAGGTCGGCGCTCTCCGTATCCGCGAGCCGCCCCAACGGCCCGGTCACGGCAGCGTTGTTGACCAGCCCGGTGACAGCGCCGACTTCCCGTTCCGCCGTGTCGAACAGCCGCTCCACATCGGCTTCCACGGCCGTGTCCACCGCTACGACGGCACAGCGCGCCCCGCCCTTGCGTACCCCCTCCGCGACCGTCTCGGCGGCACCCGCGTCCCGGACGTATCCGATCACGAGATCATGCCCATCGGCCGCGAGCCGCAGGCAGGTCGCGGCGCCGATACCGCGGCTCCCACCAGTGACGACCGTGACGGGACGTGCCATACGAGCCTCCTGAGATCGACCGAGCGATGATCTTACGGCGGCTCAAGACACACCGGAGCCCGGCCGGCCACCGGGCGCGGCCACTCCTCGCGCAACAGCGGGTCCGCGGGGCCGGCTCCGCCGACCGCACCCGGGGAATCCGTACGGGCCGACGGTGTCCGATGCGAGGTCGTCCGCCGTGCTCCGCAGGAACGGCCGGGATTTCGTCGAACTCGCGTTCCTTTCGGGTCCACTGGTCGTGCAGGTGGCCGAGGTCGGGACCGGTTCGGTTCGAACATCGCCGAATATCACCCGCATATCGCGCGCACCCCTTGGCTGTGGTCGCCCCGTGCCCAACACTGAGCCGATGACGCAGCGCGTGGAGCTCGCGACCGTGATGGACCGCCTGGCCGTGGACGGACTAGTCACCGACTACGCGGTGGCCGTCGACGACGGGGACTGGACGGCGTACCGGGGACTGTTCACCGCGGACGGGCGGGCCGACTACCGGTCGGCCGGCGGGATCGAGGGGGATGCCGGGCAGGTGGCCGGCTGGCTCTCGGAGAACCTCACACTGTTCTCGATGCGGCAGCATCTGATCGTCAACCGTCAGGTGCGGTTCGGGGTCCTGGAGCACGACGCCGGGGACACCGCCCACCTCCAGGCCGACTACATCAACCCCATGCGGTTCGCCGGCGGCGACGGCGCCTCCACCGCCCCGGACTTCGTGTGCGGCGGCCGCTACGCCTTCGCCTTCCTGCGCACCCGGGACGGCTGGCGGCTGCGTCAGGTGGTCGTCGAGGAGAAGTGGCGCAGGATGAGCGACCAGCGCGCGGCGGTCGTACCGGACTGACCTCGCGCCCATGCCCCCTGTCGGAGATCCCCGCCGGTCCCGCACACTGGAAGGCCCCGCAGGCAGGAGGCGACGCATGAGGACCGTCGAGCGCTGGCTCACCTCCCCTTGGCGGCGTTCCTGCGTGGCGGCGTTCACGGGCGCGCTGCCCGTACTGGCCTTTCCCGCACCGTCGCTGTGGTGGTTCGCCTACGTCGCCCTGATCCCCTGGCTGCTCCTGGCGCGCTCGGCACCGACCGGGCGGCGGGCGGCGTACGACGGTTGGTGCGGCGGGTTCGGGTTCATGGTCGCCGTGCACCACTGGCTGCTGCCGAGCCTGCACGTCTTCATCTTCCTGATCGCCGGCCTGCTGAGCGTGCTCTGGGCGCCCTGGGGCCTGGTGACCCGCCGGCTGCTGGGCGGGACACCGTCACCGGGGCGGGCCGCGGTCGCGGTGCTGGTGCTGCCGTCGGGCTGGCTGATGGTGGAACTGGTGCGGTCCTGGCAGGGGCTGGGCGGTCCGTGGGGCATGCTCGGCGCCACTCAGTGGCAGGTGACGCCCGCGCTGCGGCTGGCCTCCGTGGGCGGGGTGTGGCTGCTGAGCTTCCTGGTGGTGGCCGTCAACGTGGCGCTGACCGTGCTGGTCTCCGTGCGCGAGGCGCGGGTGCCGGCGGTGGCCTCGCTGGTGGCCACGGCCGCCGCGACCTCCGCCGCCTGGGTCTGGTCACCGCGCCCGGACGTCGACGGTCACGTCCGTATCGCCCTCGTGCAGCCCGGCATCGTCGACGGCACCGACAGCGGCGACCGGCGTTTCGCCCGCGAGGAGCAGCTGACCCGGCAACTGGCCGGGCAGCGCCCCGACCTGATCGTCTGGGGTGAGAGCAGCGTCGGGTACGACCTCGGTGACCGGCCCGATCTCGCCCGGCGGATCGCCGCCCTCTCCCGGGAGACCGGCGCGGACATCCTGGTCAACGTGGACGCCCGGCGCTCCGACCGGCCCGGCATCTACAAGAGTTCCCTCCTGGTGGGCGCGGACGGCCCGACCGGGGACCGCTACGACAAGATGCGGCTGGTCCCCTTCGGCGAGTACATACCGGCCCGTTCGCTGCTCGGCTGGGCCACCTCGGTCGGCAAGGCGGCCGGCGAGGACCGGCGCCGTGGCACCGAGCAGGTGGTGATGAACGTCGGCCACGGGCTGCGGGTCGGGCCCATGGTCTGTTTCGAGACCGCGTTTCCCGACATGAGCCGGCATCTCGCCCAGGACGGCGCCGAGGTGCTGATAGGCCAGACGTCGACCTCGTCGTTCCAGCACAGCTGGGCCCCCGAACAGCATGCCTCGCTGGCCGCCCTGCGGGCCGCCGAGACCGGCCGCACCATGGTCCACGCCACGCTGACCGGCGTCTCCGCGGTGTACGGCCCGGGCGGGGAGCGGCTGGGCCCGTGGCTGGGCACGGACGCCGGCACGGCGCGGGTCTACGAGGTGCCGATCGCCCACGGTGTCACGCCGTTCGTGCGCTACGGCGACTGGACGGTGGACGGCGCGCTGCTGGTGCTGGCCGGCTTCTGTGTCAGCGAGGCCCTGCGGCTGCGGGCGGTCAGGCTGCGCCGGGGTACCGCTGGACCTCTCGTACCACCTGCTCGCACAGCTCGTGAGTCGCCAGTGCGTCCCGGGCGCTGAGCACCTTGCCGGCGCGGACGGCGTCGAGGAAGCCGAGCACGGCCTGTTCGATGCCGCGCTGCCGGGCGACCGGCACCCAGTCGCCGCGCCGCCGGACCGTCGGCTGCCCCTTGTGGTCGATGACCTCGGCGAGGTTGAGGACCTGGCGCTTGGTGTCCTGACCGGAGACCTCCAGGATCTCCTCCGCCGAGCCGCTGAGCCGGTTCATCACGCCGAGCGCGGTGAAGCCGTCCCCGGACAGTTGCAGGACCACGTGGTGCAGCAGGCCCTCGGCGACCCGGGCGCGGACCGTGACGTCGTCGACCGGGCCGGGGGCCAGGAAGCGGAGGGTGTCGACGACATGGATGAAGTCGTCGAGGATCATCACGCGGGGTTCCTCGGGCAGCCCGACGCGGTTCTTCTGCATCAGGATCAGCTCGCGCGGGTGGTCGGCGCACTGGACGTAACCGGGGGCGTGGCGCCGGTTGAAGCCGACGAACAGCGACACGTTCCGCGCCTCGGCGAGCGTCACAAGGCGCACGGAGTCGTCGAGTCGGTAGGCGAGGGGCTTGTCGACGTACGTCGGTACGCCCGCCTCCAGGAGCCGGGTGACGATCTCGGGGTGGGCGACCGTGGCCGCGTGCACGAAGGCGGCGTCGAGATCCTGGGCGAGGAGGTCGTCGAGGGTCGCGTGCCGGCGGTCGGCGGGCAGCCGCAGGCTGTCGGCGACCTCGGTGAGGGTGGCCGGGTTGCGGGTCTGGAGATGGAGTTCGAGGCCCGGCTGGGCACCCAGCACCGGCAGATACGCCTTCCGCGCGATGTCGCCGAGTCCGATGCAGCCGACCTTCACTGACGCTTCCTCTCGCGGTTGCCTACGTGCCTGTCCGGAAGCATACGGGCCGATAATCCGTGGTGGGACCGGGTGGGGTGAGGGGGGTGAGGTGGGGTGAGGTGGGCGAGGATGCCGGGCATGACGGCCGAACGCCGTTCACCCGCCTTCGGATCAGCCTGCGCCGGATCCACACCCACATGATCCAGGAGTACGCCCGGCACAACGGTCACGCGGACCTGGTCCGGGAGCGCATCGACGGCGTGACCGGCGACTGGCGTCAACCTCGCATCCGCCGGTCCCTCGTACGGGGCACGAGATCACCCGTGCGGGGCACCAAACTCCTGTCGGCGGTGTCAACCTCCGCGCAGACCCAGCAGAGTTGCGCGGGTGCATCGAACGACCACCACCGCAGCGCTCCTGGTCACCGTGACCGTCTCGGCCCTCGCGGGCTGCGTGACGGTCCAGCGTCCGGCGGCGCCCGGCGCGCTGCCCGGCACGGCGCCCTCGCAGCCGTCGGTGCCCCGCCCGGACGGCACCGCCGAGCCCCGGGTGGTGCAGGCGCCGGTCAAGGAGGCCCTGGAGATGGTCGGCCCGTCCCGCCCGGCCCACCGGGCCACGCCGACGGCCGCCCACGCCCCGGCGCCCCCTCCCCCGGCCCACCACCGGACCCCCGGCCCGCGCGTCGCCGCCCCGCATCCCCACCCGCACCCGCAGCGGACCCGTGGCGCGGGGACCGACATCCCCGGTCTCTCCGGGTCCGTGCCGAAGGCCTCGGACGTGTGCGCCCTCGGCAGGCAGTACGGCGGCTGGCACACGGACAGCCCGGAGGCGCGGATCTGCGAGCAGACGTACGGGCGTTGAGGAGGCGCCGGCCATGGTGCGGTGAACGGCGACCGACCGGACCGTCGCTAGTTCGGCCGCTGCCGTGGTGGGCCCCAGGAGTCGCCGTCCGGCGTGTCGTCGTCCCCCAGCCGCAACTCCAGGCGGCTGATCGCGGCCCGCACCCCGTCGCCGTACCCGTCGTCGCCGAGGGCGGCGGCGGCCGCGCCGCGGGCCCGGCGCAGGTGGGTGCGGGCGGCTCCGGTGCGGCCGAGCTTGACGTAGTCGGCGGCGAGGTTCAGATGCAGCGAGGGGTAGAAGCCGCGCAGCCCCTCGGCTCCCTCCGCCTCGTCCGCCGCCGACAACGCCCTCAGATCCCAGGCGAGTTCGTCGGCCGGGTCGTCCTGGGTGTCGGCCAGATAGTGGGCCAGGGTGCAGCGGTGCAACGGCTCGCCGTGTTCGCCGAGCTCCGCCCACAGGTCGAGCAGGCGCCGGCGGGCCTCCTCACGGTCCCCGGCGTGGTGCAGCATCACGACCTGCCCGATCCGTGTGAGCACGGCATCGGGTGCCGTGCGCTCCTGTCGCTCCGCCACCACGTCCTCCGAGCTCTCCGCTGTCTCCGACGACGCTAACCGCCACCAGGGCCCCTCAGCGCCATCCGACCCACCCCGAACCCGACGTGTTCCCCCGCACCGGCCCCGGCCACGCGTGTTCAGCCCAGGTTCGGGATGCGCCAGTCGATCGGCTCGTGGCCCTGCGCCGCGACGGCCTCGTTGATCTGGGTGAAGGGGCGGGAGCCGAGGAACTTCTTCACCGAGAGCGGGGACGGGTGGGCGCCCTGGACCACCACGTGCCGGGTCTCGTCGATCAGGCGGAGCTTCTTCTGCGCGTAACCGCCCCAGAGGACGAAGACCGCAGGGTCGGGCCGCTCGGCGACCGCGCGGATCACCGCGTCCGTGAACTTCTCCCAGCCCTTGCCCTTGTGCGAGTTGGCCTCACCGGCACGGACCGTGAGCACCGCGTTGAGCAGCAGCACGCTCTGCTGGGCCCACGGCATCAGATAGCCGTTGTCCGGAGTCTCCTCCCAGCCCAGCTCCTCCTTCATCTCCTTGTAGATGTTCCGCAGGGACGGCGGGATCTTCACCCCCGGGCGGACCGAGAAGCACAGGCCATGGCCCTGGCCCTCGCCGTGGTACGGGTCCTGACCGAGGACGAACACCTTGACCTGGTCGAACGGCGTCGCCTCCAGCGCGGCGAAGACCTCCTCGCGCGGCGGGTAGACAGGGCCCTTCGCCCGCTCCTCCTCGACGAACTCGGTCAGCTCCTTGAAGTAGGGCTGCTGCAGTTCGTCGCCCAGAACCCCGCGCCAGGACTCGGGCAGCATGGCGATGTCGGTCACGTCAACGTCCTCACGATGTTCGGTCACTTGCAGTTCCTGCCGATGCCCAAGAACCTACAGGCGGCCACTGACAATCGCCCTCGCGCGCCGGTTCACCAGCTGGTCTTGCGGTGCAGCTCCCACATCATCATGATCGTCGACGGGTCGAGCGCCTGCTCGCCGCCGGAGATGTCGTCGCTGGCCGCGACGTACTGCCGCCCCTGCCACAGCGGGATCAGCCGGGCGTCGTTCACGAGGATCTGCTGGGCCTCCTCGAACTCCTTGACGACCTCGCCGCGGTCGCTCTCGGTGCGCGACTCGGGCAGCAGCCTGCCGGTGATCACGGGCGACGGGTACGGCGTCCCGAGGGCGTTCTGCTCGCCGACGAACGGGGCGATGAAGTTGTCCGCGTCGGGGAAGTCCGGGAACCAGCCGCGCCCGAACACCGGGTACTCGCCCTTCTGGTAGCCGACGACGTAGGTCTTCCAGGGACGGCTTCTGAGGGTGATGGTGAACAGCCCGGAGCCGTCCAGCTGTTGCTTGAGCTCCTGGAACATCCGGCCGGTCTCGGAGCCGTAGCGGTCGGTGGTGTACCAGAAGGTGAGCGGGATCCTCTGGGTGATGCCGGCGTCGGCGAGGATCTTGCGGGCCTTGGAGGTGCTGGGGTCGCCGTAGTCGTCGAAGAAGCCGGTGGTGTGGCCGGTCAGGCCCGCCGGGACCATGGAGTAGAGCGGGTCGACGGTGTCCTTGTAGACGGTGTGGGCGATCGCGGCGCGGTCGACGAGCTGGGCGACGGCCTTGCGCACGGCGGGCACCTTCGCCCAGGGGTCCTTGGGGTTGAACACCAGGTAGCTGATGTCGGTGCCGGTGCCGTCGACCAGTTGCAGGTCGGTGTCGGTGTGCGCCTCCAGGGCGACGATGTCGGCGGCGGCGAGGCCGCGGTAGGTGACGTCGATGTCCCCGGACCGCAGGGCCTTGACCATGGTGGCCGAGTCCTGGAAGTAGCGGATGGTCACCGCGTCGTTCTGCGGGTCGGCGAAGCCCTGGTAGCGGTCGTTGCGGACGAGTTCGGCCCGCTTGCCGTCGTCGTAGGACTTGAGGGTGTACGGCCCGGAGCCGTGCACCGAGTCGTCCTTGCGCAGCGACTTGGCGGGGTAGTCGTCGGGGTCGACGATCGACATGGCCGGGGTGGCGAGCACGAACGGGAAGGTGGCGTCGGCCTTGTCGAGGTGGAAGACCACCTCGCGGTCGCCGAGCGCCTGCACCCGGTCGAGGCTGCCGAGCAGTCCGGCGGGTCCGCTGGGCGCGTTGATGGTCCGGATCCGGTCGATGGAGTACTTGACGGCTTCGGCGTCGAGCGGGTCGCCGTCGGCGAACTTCAGGCCGGAGCGCAGTTCGCAGCGGTAGGTGCGGTTGCCGGAGTCCGTGAAGGCGCACTTCTCGGCGGCGTCGGGCTGCGGGGTGGTGGCGCCGTCGGGGTAGGCGAGCAGGGTCTGGTAGATGTTCCGGAACAGTTCCCAGGAGCCGTCCCAGGAACCGGCGGGGTCGAGGGTGCTGGGGGCACTGGTGGTCCCGACGACGATCGGCCCGCTGTCACCCGTACCGGTGCTGGAGAACACTCCACAGCCGGCCACCAGGGCTATGGACGCGACAGCGGCCACTCTTCGAAGGCCTCGGTTCCGGTTGAACACGCGCTCGCTCCTCGATCCGCCATACCAGGGGTCGGCGGCAGACCATACCGCAGCGTTGTCCTCGTTGAACCGCCCCGGAAACACGGGCGTTGATCGAATGTGCTATGACGACGTTGTCATTCAGCTGTGCGGATCCTGTACGGCGGTCCGGGCGTCGTTTCCGTCATTTCTGGAACGAAATGTCTGTGACGAAGACGACGCCCGGAGGGGGCCCGGACGACCCGTGGTGCCGTCAGGCCACGCCGGCGTTGAGGAAGATGCCGCCGTCGACGACGAGGGTCTGGCCGGTGACCCAGTCGGACTGTTCCGACGTCAGGAACGCGGCGGCGCCGCCGATGTCGGAGGGCACGCCGAGCCGCTGGAGCGGGTAGCCCGCCGCGGCCTCCGCCTCCCGGCCCTCGTAGAGAGCCTCCGCGAACTTGGTCTTGACGACCGCGGGGGCGATCGCGTTGACCCGGACGCCCGGCGCGAACTCGTGCGCCAGCTGCTGGGTCAGGTTGATCATCGCGGCCTTGCTGATGCCGTACGCGCCGATGAACGGCGAGGCCGAAAGACCGGCGACGGAGGCGATGTTGACGATGGCGCCGCCGTTCTCCTTCTGCCAGGCGTGCCAGGTCTTCTGGGCGAAGCCGAGGGCCGAGACCACGTTGGTCTCGAACACCTTGCGGGCCACGTCCAGGTCGACGTCCGCGATCGGGCCGAACACCGGGTTGGTGCCGGCGTTGTTGACCAGGAAGTCGACGCGGCCGAAGGCCTCCATGGTGCGGTCGACGACCTCGCTCTGGTGGGCCAGGTCGTGGGCCTTGCCGGCGATGCCGATGACGCGCTCGGAGCCCAGGCTCTCCACGGCCTCCTTGAGCGCGTCCTCGTTGCGGCCGGTGATGGCGACCCGGTCGCCTCGGGCGATCAGCGCCTCGGCGACGCCGTAGCCGATGCCGCGGCTGGCGCCGGTGATGATGGCGACCTTGCCGGAAAGCTCGGGCAGTTCAGTCATGTCCGTGATCCTCGATAGTCCCTGGAGAGTCCCTGCCGCCCGCTAGTCCAGCGGTCCGCCGGCCACGTACAGCACCTGGCCGGAGACGAACCCGGCCGCCTCGTTCGTGAAGAAGGCGATGGCGTTGGCGATGTCCTCGGGCTCGCCGACGCGCTGTACCGGGATCTGGGTGGCGGCGGCGGCCTTGAACTCCTCGAAGCCCATCTTCACGCGCTCGGCGGTGGCCTTGGTCATCTCGGTGGCGATGAAGCCGGGGGCGACGGCGTTGGCGGTGATGCCGAACTTGCCGAGCTCGATGGCGAGGGTCTTGGTGAAGCCCTGCAGACCGGCCTTGGCGGCGGAGTAGTTGGCCTGGCCGCGGTTGCCGAGCGCCGAGGAGGAGGACAGGTTGACGACCCGGCCCCAGCCGGCCTCGACCATGTGCTGCTGGACGGCCTTGGTCATCAGGAAGGAGCCGCGCAGGTGCACGTTCAGGACCGTGTCCCAGTCGGACACGGACATCTTGAACAGCAGGTTGTCGCGGAGCACGCCGGCGTTGTTGACCAGGATGGTCGGGGCGCCCAGCTCCTCGACGACCCGGGTGATCGCGGCGGCGACCTGGGCCTCGTCGGAGACGTCGGCGCCGACCGCGATCGCCTTGCCGCCGGCCGCGGTGATCTTCTCCACGGTGTCCTTGCAGGCGGCCTCGTCGAGGTCGATCACGGCGACCGCGCGGCCCTCGGCGGCCAGTCGTACGGCGGTGGCGGCGCCGATCCCGCGTGCGGCACCGGTGACGACCGCGACCCGCTGCTCTGTGGTGGACATTCCTGTGTCTCCTCGCCCTTGAGAGAACCTGATCGAGTGAGCCCGCTCACGGAGCCCGCCCTGCGGTGAGCGACCGCTTAGTACCTTCAGTAGACGTGACGCTAGAAGCCCTGGCACGCGGTGTCAACGTCACACCCCACCCAGGCCCTCCGCGGCGTCGCCTCGCGCCGCCCCCGGCATCATGACCTGCGGCTCCAGGATGACGCGTGCGGGTGAATTACGTGCGCCGCTCCGGCACAAAGGGCAATAACGCGCAGAGAGCCCCACTGCCAGGAGAAGCCCATGCCCCCCGGTCGGCCACCCAAGCGCACCGCACGCACCGCCCATGCGACGCCTCGGGGCCGGTGGGGTCGCCACTGGAAAGGCATCTCGGCCCTGCTTTCCGCGATTGTCGTCGCGAGTCTGAGCCCATTCGCCGTGGAAGCGATCCGCGGAAGCACCAGAGCAATCTGGGACGGCACCGAGGCTCCGTTCTCGTGGACGACACAGGTGAACGCGCCGGAAGACGCACCGTGCGACAGAGCCGTCGTCATCCCCGATGCCCTGGCTTCCTTACCACCGTGGAGCGATTGGGACGCCTGGGTGAGACGCGAGGGCGGTGTCCACGCGTACAGAGTCGTCATCCGGGTCGCCCTCCAGGGGAAAACCACGGACAGCGTCGTACTCCACGCGCTTCGGGTGGGAGTGGACTCGAGAAGCACGCCCAGAGGGGCCGTGTACAACCCCGATGGCGGATGCGGAGGACTGCCGGCGAGATATTTCGGAGTGGATCTCGACGACCGAAATCTGACGGTGGAGACGAAGGCAGGCCAGGACGGCACTCCTGCCGTCAAGTTTCCCTACGTGATCTCGTCGACCGAACCCGAAGTTTTCCTGGTCTCCGCCGAGACCGCTAAATGTGACTGCGAATTTCATCTGGACCTCGACTGGACCAGCGGAGACCACGAGGGGACTGCCCGGATCTATGACGGGAAGAATCGGTTCCGTGTCGTCGGGCCGGAGAATCTCCCGACGCACAACCGGTGGGGCTGAGACCTGCCCCTCAGGTCACGGGTGTGATCCATCACCTCACCAGGAGGTCCAGCAAGCGCTCGGTCTCGGCCGCCGCGTCAAGGGTGAGTCCGGTGTGTACGGGCCCGGGCTGCACGACCGTCGAGCGGGGCGCCACGAGCCAGCGGAAGCGCCGACCCGGGTCGTCGGCCGCCGCGTGCCCGGCCGCCTCCCCGCCCGCGCAGACGGCCTCGACGGCCCCGAGCGCGGCCCGTACCCCGGCGAGGTCCGCGTCCGGGTCCAGGGCCAGCAGCCGGGCCTCGTCGAGATGGGTGCGGGCGCCGACGTAGGCCTTGGCCCGGCAGTAGACGATCACGCCCGCGTTGATGCACTCGCCGCGCTCCACGCGGGGTACCACACGCAGCAGGGCGTACTCGAAGACATCCCGGTCGCCGCCCTGGCCGGACCGGGTGATGTGGCGCTCGACCACATGTCCGGCGACGTGGATGTGGGTCTGGCTCACTTTGCTCCCTGGGTGCGGGGCTCGACGCCGGTGATGCGCTCATGGATGACGGCGGCCCGGGCGAGCAGCGGCCGGGCGTAGGTCCGCCGCAGGTCGTCGGGGGTGTCGAAGCCGGGTTCGTCGGCCAGCCAGACGTCGGGGATCTCGGCGGTGACCTCGGCGAGCAGGTCCTCGGTGACCCGGGGCGCCAACTCGGCGGCGGCGGCCCGGACATCGGGGGCGAAGCCGCTCAACGCGTGGTCGGCGGCGTCGTAGGCGCGGGCGGCGGAGGCCTCGGCTGCGGGCCAGTTGTGCTGCCAGATCATGGTGGCGCCGTGGTCGATGAGCCACAGGTCGCCGCGGTGCACCAGCAGGTTGGGGTTGCGCCAGGAGCGGTCGACGTTGTTGATCAGCGCGTCGAACCAGACGATCCGCCCGGCCTCCTCGGGGCTCACCGCGAAGGCGAGCGGGTCGAAGCCGAGGGCGCCGGACAGGAAGTCCATGCCGAGGTTGGTGCCGCCGCTCCCCCGCAGCAGGTCCTGCACCTGCTGCTCGGGTTCGCCGAGCCCCAGCACCGGGTCCAGTTCGACGGTGACCAGACGGGGCATCCGGAACCCGAGCCGACGGGCGAGTTCACCGCAGACGACCTCGGCGACCAGTGTCTTCCGGCCCTGCCCCGCGCCGGTGAACTTCATGACGTACGTCCCGAAGTCGTCGGCCTCGACGAGCCCCGGCAGTGAGCCACCCTCACGCAAGGGCGTGACATAGCGGGTCGCGATGACCTCTCTCAGCACTGTCCCAGGCCACCCGTCTCTTCGACTTCGCGATCCGCGGCCGGCTTCGGTGCGCCCCTGGGCCCCGGCCTCCGGTATGAAGTGAGCATAGTAACCGAGGGTGACCGCAGGAGACCGCCTGGGAAAAGAGTCGGTCAGCCCTGACCGGGGCGCCACGCCCCGATCAGATCGGCCGCCTTCTCGGCGATCATGATCGTGGGTGCGTTGGTGTTTCCGCTGACGACGGTCGGCATGACCGAGGCGTCGACCACACGGAGTCCCTCGACTCCGTGGACCTCCAGGTCAGGGTTGACGACGGCATCGTCTCCGGTTCCCATGGCACAGGTGCCCACCGGGTGGTACGACGTGGCACTCCACCTGCGGACGTACTCTTCCAGAGCCGCGTCGTCCATGCCGTCCAGGCGGTCCGGGCCGTCACCGGCCGGCAGGTACGACCGCGCCAGGTGTACGGCGAACGGTGCGCGGTGGGCGATGTCCATGACGGCTCTGAGTCCGGCGACCATCACCGACATGTCCGCGGGTTCGTCGAAGTACCGGGGATCGATCAGCGGCGGGGCCTGCGGATCGGCCGACGCGAGACGGACGGTGCCACGGGTCCGTGGGTTCAGGGGGCAGCAGTTCATCGTGAACACCGGCCGGTCGGGTACTTCCGCACCGCTGAGAATGAGCGCGGTGGCCCCGCCCACCAGCTGGACGTCGGGACGGCCGGTGCCGTCCGCGACGTCGAGGAACGCGCCGACCTCACCGTAGTTGGAGGCGAACGGCCCGTCGCCGTGGGCGCGCCAGCGTTCCAGGTTGTCCGGGGTGAGCAGGTCCCGGACGATGTCGGTGGAGTTCCGGGTCTCCCACACGACGGGAGCCATCAAATGGTCCTGCAGGTTCCGCCCGACCCCCGGCAGGGGGACCCGGACGTCTATCCCCACGTCGCGCAGCTCGCCGGGATCGCCCATGCCCGACAGGAGCAACAGCTGGGGCGAGTTGACGGATCCGCCGCAGAGCAGGATCTCACTGTCGGCCCGGGCCACCCGCTCCTGTCCGTCCAGGAGATAGGTGACGGCGGCCGCGCGTGATCCGTCGAGTGCGATCTTCGTTGCCGTGGCTCCGGTGCGTACCGTGAGCTGGGGTCGCTCGATGGCCGGGCGCAGATAGGCGTCGGCCGCGGACCATCGTCGGCCGTGATGGCATGTCACCTGGTACAGGCCGGCGCCGGCCGGGGACGCGCCCGCGAAGTCGTCGTTGGGGTCCAGTCCCCACTCCACGGCGGCATCCAGCCAGGACCGGGAGAGTTCGTGGGTGTAGACACGGTCCTCGACGTACAGGGGCCCGTCGGCACCGTGGTAGGGCGCACCGAGGCGGCGGTTCGACTCGGACCTGACGAAATACGGCAGGACGTCGTCGTAGCCCCAGCCCTTCGCACCGTGCTCGTCGCGCCAGCCGTCGTAGTCGTGCCGGTTGCCCCGGGTATAGATCATGACGTTGGTGGATGACGAGCCGCCCAGTGTCCTTCCCCGGGGCCAGGAGAACGCGCGGCCCGGCTGGGGCTGTTCGACCGTCCGGTAGCTCCAGTCGGCATGCGATCCGAAGAGCATCCCGAGCGCGGCCGGAATGTGGATGAGTTCGTCGGTGTCGGGGCCGCCCGCCTCGAGGAGCAGCACGCGGACGCGGTCGTCGCGGCTGAGGCGCTCCGCGAGCACACAACCCGCGCTGCCTGCGCCCACGATGACGTAGTCGAATCCTTCGGTTCCGGTGGAAGTCATGCCGGCTCCCTCGTCCGGCGAACGGCCGTCACCCGGAGTCGCCCGAGCCGGGCGACGGATGCCGTCCGTCGCATCAGGGGTGGTAGATCGACTGGACCTGCTGGTACGCCTGGAGCCCCTCGGGCCCCAGTTCGGTACCGAGTCCGCTGGCCTTCCTGCCCCCGTAGGGGGAGGTGAGGTCGGGCAGATAGCCGTTGAGCCCGACGGTGCCGGTCCGGATCCGGCGGGCCACCTGGGCACCGTGCTCCAGGTCCGTGGTCCAGACGGTGCCGGCGAGGCCGTAGACCGACTCGTTCGCCAGGCGCACCGCCTCGTCCTCGCCGTCGTAGGGCGTGATCGTGAGGACCGGGCCGAAGATCTCTTCCTGTGCGATGGTCGATGTGTTGTCGACGTCGGCGAACACGGTGGGTTCGACGAACCAGCCCCGGTCGAGGCCGGGCGGCCGGCCCCCTCCGGTGGTGAGCCGGGCCCCCTCGTTGAGGCCGGTCTTGATGTAACCCAGCACGCGTTCGCGCTGGCGCCGGCTGACCAGCGGGCCGATCTGGGTCTCGGGGTCGAGCGCGTCACCGACGACGGCGTCACGGGCCAGCGCCGTACAGAACTCGACCACTTCCCGGTACCTGCCGCGGGGGGCCAGGATCCTGGAACTCGCATAACAGGTCTGCCCGTTGTTCAGCAGACCGGCCATGAAGAACTGCTCCGCGTGCGCGGCGAGGTCGGCGTCGTCCAGCACGACGGCGGCGGACCTGCCGCCCAGTTCCAGGGTGACCGGCCGCAGCAACTCCGCGCACACGGCGGCCACTTGGCGCCCCGCCCGGGTGGATCCGGTGAACGACACCTTGTCGACGTCAGGGTGGGAGACCAGATACGCGCCGATGTCACGGCCGCCCGGGACGATGTTGATCACACCGTCGGGGATGGCCGCCTCCTCGACCGCCTCGGCCAGCAGCACCGAGTCGAGGACGGTCTCCGGCGCCGGCTTGAGGACGAGCACGCAGCCGGCCGCCAGAGCCGGGGCGATCTTGAAGAAGGCGATGGTCTGAGGGAAGTTCCAGGTCATGATGGCGGCTACGACACCCGCGGGTTCCCGGCGGACCAGGGTGGTGCCACGGGGCAGTCCGGTCCGCAGTTCCTCGGACGGCATGCTGTCGGCCAGAGCCGCGTAATAGCGCAGCAGGGCTGACGGCACCACGCCTTCGAAGGACCGGGCGATCGTGATCGGCATGCCGTTCTGCGCGCTGACGACGTCGGACGTCGCCGTGTTCCTGGCTTCGAGCGCGGCAGCGAGACGGATCATGGCGGCCGCGCGGCGTTCCGTGCCCCAGGAGGCCCAGCCGGTCGGTGCGTCGAACGCGGCGCGAGCGGCGCCGACCGCCCGGTCGATGTCGGCCCGGGAACCCTCCGGTACGGCGCCGAGGTGGTCGCCGGTGCTCGCGGACACGACATCGATGACACGGTCGCCGGACGGGGGCACCCAGCGTCCGCCGATGAACAGATGTGTGGGATCCATGGTGGACTCTCCCCACGGCATGGCCCAGGGACCACAGCACGCCGTGGTGTTCGGTACGTGGAGGACCAGCGGGCACCAGGGTGCTCAGCACGGGACGCAGGCCGCCGCCGGTCATGACCTTCCTGTGCGGCGGCCCGGCATGTCGAACCTGCCGGCCGGCCGCATCTGCGACGCCCCTTGCGGCTGGTATCGGTCTCGCGAGGAGCGCTTTCCTGGTTCACGACTGAATAAATGCGACGTTACACCCATCTGGGGTAATACACCACCAGATGGGTAGAACATGGGCGAAACGAGGTGGCGCGTCATGAGGACATACGGCGGGGCAACGGCGGAACAGCGCGCATCGCTCCGCCGACGGCGCCTGATGGAGAGCGGTCTCGAACTCTTCTCCAGCCAGGGGTACGCCCACACGTCGATCAGTGCGGTACTGCGCCACGCCGGACTGAAGGACAGGTACTTCACGGAGAGCTTCTCCTCCCTCGACGACCTCATGGCAGCGCTCGTCAGGGACATCTACGAGGAGCAGATCACCCGATGCGCCGCGGCGATCGACGCGGACCAGCCGTTGCGCGACCGGGCTCGGGGGGTGATCGACGTCGTCGTGGGGCTGCCTCTGCAGGACCCGCGGAAAGGGCGCGTCAAACTCGCGGAGTCGCTGGGCGCCGGTCCGCTCACGGCACACGAACGACGTCTGGGCCTGCAGCGCATGAGCGGCCTCGTGGACTCCCTCCTGAGGGAGGGGATCCACGATCCACGGATCGACACCGCCCCCCTGTCCGTGGCCGTCGTGGGCGCGGTCGGCGAGATGCTGCTGAGCTGGTTCAACGGGGTCCTGGACATCTCGAGGGAGGAACTGGTGGATCAGGGCCTTCTCCTCTTCGATGCCCTCACCGAGCACGCCTCGACGACATCACCGAGACCGGGCACGCCGTCGCCCTGACGACGGCGCGGGAGCCACCTCCGTGTCTGACGGCGAAAGGGAGGCGTCGCATCCCCCCGTCGGATCGTCATCGCCCAACCGGCGTAAGAGAATCGGGGACTGACGTCACCGCATGTGAGCAACTGGCCGAAACCGGTGCGGCGGGCGGTCGTGCTCGGTGCCGGGCGGAGCGCCGCCGAGACGATGGACCACCTCAGATGGTGGCCGGCACCCATCTGCCGCGGGCCGCCCCGTACGCGGCGTCTGACGCACCCTCGGGGCGACACGGTCCCTCTCGTCCTGAATCGGGCGCCGGCCCGCGCACGCCGACAGGGAACCGACAGCGCTCTTTCACCGGGCGCTCATGTCCGGGTGGTCACTATCGGGGATGCCGTCTGAACAGGCGCGGCCCGAAGACCGTACCCCTGGACGGATCAACGAGAAGCTCCGCGGAAGGGAACCCCTCACATGACCAGCGCATCGTTCAACCCCTCGGCCAAACCGGCCCGCCGTACGATCGTGGCGGCGGCCGGAGCGGCGGGGCTCGCCGCCGCGCTGACCGCCTGCGGGTCGTCCGACGACTCGTCGGGCTCGACGACCAACAGCAACGCGGGCGGCGGCTCCACCACCCAGGACAGCAACGGCTCGGGCGGCTCGACCGACACCTCCACGGCGGCGGCCGGTGGCGCCGCGCTCGCCAAGACCACGGACATACCCGAGGGCGGCGGCACGATCTACAAGGACCAGGCCGTGGTCGTGACCCAGCCGACGTCGGGCACCTACAAGGCGTTCTCGACGAAGTGCCCGCACGCCGGCTGCGCGGTGTCCAGCGTGGCCGACGGCGCGATCGTGTGCCCGTGCCACGGCAGCCAGTTCGCCATCGCCGACGGCAGCGTGAAGAAGGGCCCGGCGACGACGGGTCTGACGGCCGCGAACATCACCGTCTCCGGTGACCAGATCACGCTGGCCTGACCCTCGGCTCAGGGCCGCCCGCGTGGGTTCTTGAGGCAGCCCAGCACCTCGTCGGTGGTCGCGACCGTGGCGACCAGCGCGAGGGTGTTGCGGACCATCGCGGGGGTGTACTCGGAGGGCACTCCCGCGATGGCGTCGGCCGGGACGACGGCCGTGTAGCCCCGGTTCACCGCGTCGAACACGGCGTTGGGGACGGCCACGTTGGCCGAGACCCCGGTGACGATCAGGGTGCGGCAGCCGAGGTTGCGCAGCAGCGGGTCGACGTCGGTCCCCTGGATCGGCGACAGGCCGTGCAGCCGCCGTACCACCAGGTCCTCCTCCGAGACCTCGATGGGGGGCGCCACGCGGACCGCCGCGGTGCCGGAGAGCTGCTGGACGGGCAGCCGCTCGGCGGCCCGGAACAGGCGGGCGTTGCGGTTCGCGCCCCGGCCGTCGGGGCGGCGTTCGGCGAGCGCGTGGATCACCTGGACGCCGGTGTCGTGCGCGGCGGCGACCAGCCGGGCGATGTTGGCGAGGGCGCCCGACGCCCGGGCCTCGTGGGCGAGTTCGGGCAGCGCGCTCTGCGGGCCGACCACGCCCTGCTGGCACTCCACGGTGAGCAGGACGGTGCTCACGGGATCGATGAGCTCCGCGAGCCGTTCGTACGACGGCATGACGCCCCCTTCCGCCTTGGTGCGGGGCGGGCGAGACTAACCAGCATTCCGCGGGAACGGAAGAAGAGGGGGCCGCATGACCGACACGCAGCGCCGGGGCCGGAAGATCATGATGACGCCCGGTGAGCTGGACGAGTTCCTCACCACACAGCGCACCTGCCGGGTGGCGACCGTGTCGGCGTCCGGCGCCCCGCATGTGAGCGCCCTGTGGTTCGCCTGGGACGGCAAGTCGCTGTGGCTGTACTCGGTGGTGCGCAGTCAGCGCTGGAAGGACCTGAGCCGCGACCCGCGGGTGGCGGTCGTGGTCGACTCCGGTGAGGAGTACGACCAGCTGCGCGGCGTGGAGCTGAGAGGGACCGTCGAGTTCGTGGGCGAGGTGCCGCGCACCGGTGAGCTGGTGGCCGAACTCGACTACGTCGAGACGCTGTTCGCCCGCAAGAACTTCGGCCTGGACGAGATGCCGCACGACGGCCGGCACGCCTGGGCCCGGCTGACCCCGGCGAAGATCGCCTCCTGGGACTTCCGCAAGCTGGGGAGCTGAGGAACTTCGCGCCTACTCGGTGGCGACGGCCGCGGCGGACAGCAGGGTGGCCGCGGCCAGAGTGCCCCAGAGGGCGGCCGGCCCGCGCGCCGCGAGCGTGGTGATGACCGCCGGGGAGACCGCGAGGCCGAACCCGGTGGAGAGCTGGAAGCGGGCCAGGGCCCGGCCCAGGACATGGGCCGGGGCGAGATGGGTCACGAGCGCGGTCGCGCTGCCGGCGTAGCCGATCTCGCCGAGGGTGCAGACCACGGACACCGCGGCGAGGGCCAGGGCGCCCCACCCGGTTCCCGCCCCGGCGACCGCGAGGAAGCCGAGGTAGGACGCGGTGAGCACCAGTCCGGCCAGGGCGAGCGCGGCCCGCCGGGAGAACCGGGACATCAGGACGGTGACCGGTACCTGCAGGACGACCACCAGCACCGTGTTGGCCACGAAGATCACGGCCGACCACACCGGGGACGCGTGCAGCTGCGTCACCAGGACCAGCGGGAGCGCGACTTCGGGCACGTTGAGGCAGAAGACGTAGACCACGTTGGCGATCAGCAGCGCACGCATCCGGGGTGCGGGCCGGCCGTCCCCGTCCTCGGCCGGGGCGGCGGCCGGCCGCGCACGGATGCGGACCGACCAGGCCAGGGCCGCGGCCACGCAGTAGGTGAGCCCGGTGCCGGCCGCCAGTACCCGGAACGCGGTGCCGCCGCCCGCCAGGCAGGCGGTGGCGACGAGGGCGCCGACGCCCAGACCGGCGTTGCGCAGGGCGCGGCCGGCCGCCAGGGCCGCGTCGCGGTCCCTGCCGTGCGCGACCGTGGCCACGAGGGCGGCGTGGGCGGCCGGCCAGGCCTGGTTGCCGATGCCGAGGAAGAGCGACGCCGCCACGAACAAGGAGACGTGTCCCGCCGGGGCCGCCAGCAGCAGGGCCACGCCCACCACCCGCACCAGCATCGACGCCGCCACGGCCGAGCTCCGGGCGCCCCGGTCCAGCCGGCGGCCCACCACGGGCATGCACGCCAGGCCCGCGACGATGCCGACGGTCATGGCCGCGCCGGTGACCGGCGCGGACAGCCGGAGCACCGTCACTCCGTAGAGCAGCAGGAAGGGCCGCAGCAGGCCGGTGCCGAGCGCGTCCACGGCGAGGGCGAAGGCATAGCGGGGGCCTCCCGAGTCCCGGACGAGGGTGCGGGGCCGGATGCCGGTGGTGGTGGTCATGGCGCCCAAGTTGCGGTCGCCCGTCCTGCGGGGCACGCGGGTTGACGGATACCGTCAACCCGCGTCGGCGTCCGCCGTCCGGCCGGGGATGATGACCGGATGACGCTTCGCATCGACATCAGCGGGCCGCCGGCCGAGCGGCTGCGGTTCGCCGCCTCGCCGCTGGCCGAGCTGACCGCGATGCTGCATGTGCTGGCCGAACCCGGGCACCATCCGCAGCTGGCCGGCTGGGCCGCGGACGTCTGGGCCGGGCTGCGGCCGGAGCTGGCCGAGCGGCTCCGGGAGGCGGGCTTCCTCTGGCGGTCCTCACAGGCCGACTTCCTGGTTCCGGCGCGGCCCCGGCCGACCCTCGCCGAGGAGCTGGACGACGTGGACCGGATCGACGACGAACGGTATGTGACCGCCGCGCTCGTCACCACGTGCGGCAGCAGCCGGGTGCACTTCGCCGCCCGGTCGCCGCTCGCCGACCCGGCCGCGCGCCGGCGTGCCCTGGATCTGGCCCAGGCGCGCGGCGCGTCCCAGGAGGCCTTCGCGGAACGGCTGCTGGCGGATCCGGCCGCGGTGCGGGCCCGGTTGCGCGACACCCTCGAACAATGTGCCGAAGCGTTCTTCGACGCCGCCTGGACGGGTAGCGCGGTGCGGCTCGCCGCGGATCTGCGGCTGAAGAACGACGTGCTGAAACGCCAGGGCGTCGGCGCGGCGCTCGCCTCGGTCTCCGGGGCGGTCACCCTGGCACCGGACGGCGACTGCATCATCGTGGACAAGCTGCAGGACAAGTCGACCACGGCCCATGGCACCGGGGTCACCTTCATCCCGACGGTCTTCGGCCGCCCGCACCTGGTGGCGGTCCACACCCCCGGCTGGCAGCCGGTGGTGCAGTACCCCGTGGCCGAGCCGGGCCCGGCGGAGCCGGTGCCGCTGGAGACGGTCACGCTACGGCTGGAGGCACTCGCGCATCCGGTACGGCTGCGGCTGCTGCGCACGCTGGCCCGAGGCCCGCACACCACCCGCGAACTGGCCCACGCCTGGGAACTCTCGCCCCCCGAGGTCTCCCGTCACCTCGCCGTCCTGCGCCGCGCCGGCCTGCTCACGACCCGGCGCCACGGCCGGTACGTCCGCTACACGCTCAGCCTGCCCGACCTGACGGCACTGGGCACCGACCTGCTGGCGGCCGTACTGCGCTGAACGGCCGAGGGCCGCCCCGGACGACCGGCAGGCGCTCGGCGGGGGGGGGGGGGTGGTTCAGGAGATCGTCTCGGCGGCGCCCCGCAGGGCCTGTACCGCCGCCCGGATCGAGGGGCGGCGGTCGGCGTCGGCCCGCCAGACGACGTACACGTGGCGGCGCACCCGCTGCTTCAGCGGCACCGTCAGGATGCCCTCGGGCACCGGGTGGCGGCCCAGCAGCGGGGCGATGCAGACCCCCAACCCGGCGGCCACCAGGTTGAGTTGGGTGTGGGTCTCGGCCGCGCGGTGCCCGATGAGCGGCTCGATGCCGCGGGAGCGGAGCGTGAACATCAGCCACTCGTGGCAGAACTCGCCCTCGCCCCAGGTGATCCACTCGTCGTCGGTGAACTCCCCCAGGTCCACCTCGTCCCGCCCGGCCAGCCGGTGCCCGACCGGCAGGGCCACCTCGGCGGGGTCGTCCATCAGCGGCGCCTTGACCAGCCCGTCGGGCAGCGGCATCGGCTTGTTGTACCAGTCCAGGACGACGGCGAGGTCGAGGTCGCCGCGCACCACCCCGGCGACGCCGATCTCCGGTTCGAGTTCGCTGGAACGGACGCGCAGCGCCGGGTGCTCGGCGCGCAGGGCGGCCAGTGCGGTCGGGAACAGGCCACGGGCGGCCGTCGGGAACGCCGCCACCCTGAGCTCGCCGACGACCTGACCGCGGTGCGCCTCCAGGTCGGACTGGGCCAGTTCCACCTGGGAGAGGATCCGGGTCGCGTGCTCGGCGAGCAGCCGGCCGGCGTCGGTGAGCCGCACCCCCCGGCCGTTCCTGGCGAGCAGCTGCTGGTCCACCTCCCGCTCCAGCTTGCCCATCTGCTGCGACACCGCCGACGTGGTGACATGCAGGGCCTCGGCGGCCCCGCTCACCGAGCCGTACCGGGCGAGGGCGTCAAGGGTGCGCAGGCGCTCCAGGTTCAACATGTAAGCGATCCTAAGAGGTGCCGTCCGGGAAGCCGCGATTGTGCTACGACGTCGACACCGGGACCTGCACCGAGACCGGCACCGAGACCGGCACCGCCACCGCCACCACCTGCACCGCGACCTCGCCGCCGTGAGGGAGAGGCTCGCCTAGGCCTGGATGCGCCCCCTCGCCGGTGTGACCGCCGCCGCCACGGCCGCCGCCAGCGGACCGGTCTCCTCGGAGGTCAGTGTCGAGACCGTGATCCGGATGCCGGGCGGGGAGGCCAGGCGGTACACCGCCCCCGGGGACACCGCCCATCCTTCGTGGAGCAGACGGGACACCGCGCCCGTCTCGTCCGGGACCGGGACCCACACGTTCATGCCGCTGCGGCCGTGGGCCTCGATGCCGTGGTCCGCGAGCGCGTCGACGAGCAGCTCGCGGCGAGCCCGGTAGGCCGCCGCGATCTCCGGGCCGTGCACCGCGCCGTCCGCCCGCATCCGGACCACCGTGCGCTGGAGCAGGTGGCTCACCCAGCCCGGTCCCAGCCGCTGCCGGCCCCGCACCCGGTCGACGGTGACCTCGTCGCCGGTCATGACGGCCAGCCGCAGGTCCGGGCCGTAGGCCTTGGCGACCGAGCGGACGAAGGCCCAGTGCCTGGTGGCGCCCACCAGAGGATGCAGCGGGAGGTCGACGATGCCGTGGCCGTGGTCGTCCTCGATCAGCAGGGTGTGCGGGTGGTCGCGCAGCACGGCGCGCAGCGCACGCGCGCGTGCGGCGCTCACCGCGGCGCCGGTGGGGTTGTGCGCCCGGGCGGTGACGATCAGGGCGCGCGCCCCGGACTCCAGTGCCCGGCGCAGGCTGTCGGCGCGCGGCCCGTCGTCGTCGACGGCCACCGGGGCGGTGCGCAGCCCCAGCGCGGGGACGAGATCGAGGGTGCGGCCCCAGCCGGGGTCCTCGACGGCGACCGGGTCGCCCGGCCTGAGGTGTGCCAGCAGGACCCGTTCGACGGCGTCGAGGGAGCCGGAGGTGACGGTGAGCGGCCCGTCGGGCACTCCGTCGGCGGCGAGTTCGGCGCGCGAGATCCGCTCCAGCTCCGGCTCGACGGGGTCGGCGCCGTAGAGGACCGGGGCGCGGTCGCGCTCGTCGGCCGCCATCGCCGCCAGGGCCGGGGCGAGGGCGGGGAGCAGCGCGGGGTCGGGGTTGCCGGAGGACAGGTCGCGTACGCCGGCCGGGACGTCGACCCGGATCTGGTCCCGTCCGGTGGTGGCCGGTTTGGACCGGACACGGCTGCCCCGCCGGCCGGCGGTCTCGATGACCCCGCGCTCACGCAGGGTGCGGTAGGCGGCCGCGACCGTATTGGGGTTCACCCCGAGCCGGGCCGCCAGCTCCCGCATCGGCGGCAGCAGTCGGCCCGGTTCCAGCTCGCCCGCACCGACCGCGCGTTCGACGCTGGCGGCGATCTCCGCTGCGCCCCGGCCTTCGATCCGATATTCTCCTAGCACAAAGCAGATTATGCACTAGTGCAATGGAGATGCGCAATGGAGACCGCCGAGCCCGCCGTGCAGGGGACCGTACCGACGCAGCCCGCCGCCTACACCCCGTCCGACCGCACCGTCCCCACACGCTCCGCCGAGCGGGCGTCGTACGACAAGGACGTGGTGCACTCGATCCTCGACGAGGGGTACGTCTGCCACCTCGGTTTCGTGCGCGACGACGCGCCGGTGGTGCTGCCGACGCTGTTCGCCCGGGTCGGCGAGGTCCTGTACCTGCACGGCTCGACGGGCTCGCGCCCGCTGCGGATGACCGGCCAGGCCGACCCCGGGCTCCCGGTGTGCGTGACGGTGACCCATGTCGACGGCCTGGTGCTGGCCCGCTCCGCCTTCCACCACTCGATCAACTACCGCTCGGTCGTGGTGCACGGCGTCGCCCACCAGGTCACCGACCCCGAGGAGAAGCGGCTCGCGCTGGACGCCCTGGTCGACCATGTGGTCCCGGGCCGCTCGGCCGACTCCCGGCCGGCGGACAAGAAGGAACTGGCCGCGACGGCGGTGATCCGCCTGGACCTGACCGAGGTCTCGGCCAAGACCCGCACGGGGGGCGCCCACGACGAGCCCGAGGACCTGGACCTGCCGTACTGGGCGGGCGTGGTGCCGCTGCGGAAGGGCTACGGCACTCCGATCGCCAACGACGACCTGGCGGCGGACGTCCCGGTGCCGTCGTACGTGAAGCACGCCTGACGCACGCTCCGGCGAGGGCCGACGCGCCCCTTCCTCGGGGGCGCGGGGCCCCGGCGTTGCAAGCTCCCGCCGCACCCGCCGACGGGCGGGTCACCCCGCGGACGTCGGGGCGACCCGCCCCTCCACCGCGCTCCGGTCCACCACCGACTCCTTCGCCGGAGCCGACGACTGCGCGATGAACGCGCCCAGCAGCACGACGGCCCCGCCCAGCATCTGCGGCGCCGCCAGCCGCTCCCCCAGCAGCACCCAGGCCAGCACGGTCGCCACGACCGCCTCGAGACAGGCCACCACGCCGGCGACCTGCGGAGACAGCCGTCGTACCGACACCACACCGGTGACGTAGGCGACGACCGTCGCGACCAGCACGATCCACACCAGCAGGGCGGCCGCGGGCACCGTCGTCCCGTTCATCCGCGCGGAGCCGGCCAGTACCGACCAGTCCATCGCCCACGGCCGTGCCACCACCGTCAGCACCCCGGCCCCCACCAGCAGCCCGTACGCGATGACCCCCAGGGGATCCACGCCGTCTCCGCCGCCGTGATCGGCGAGCACGAAGTACCCCACCTGGCAGCACGCCGCCGCCAGGGCCAGCGTCAGCCCCAGCGCGTCGAAACTCAGCCCCGCCCACACCTCCACGACACACGCGAGGCCGCCGGCCGCGAGGACGACACCGAGCGCGGCGGCACGGGTGACCGGCCGGCGCTGGACGAAGCGGACCCAGCCGAGCACCAGCGCGGGGGCGAGGTACTCCACGAGCAGCGCCACTCCCACGGGTATGCGGGAGATCGCGGCGAAGTAGCAGGCCTGGACACCCGCGACGGCGAGCAGGCCGAACCCGGCGAGCAGCGCGGGCCGGCGGCGCGGCAGGTCACGGTGGCGGACGGCGAGCGGCAGCATCACCAGGGCGGCACCCGCGACCCGCAGCCACACCACGTGCAGCGGGTCGAGCCCGGCCTCGATCAGCGGCTTGGCCGCGACGCCGGAGCCGCCGAAGGCGAGCGCCGATCCGAGGGCGAGGGTGAGCCCGAGACCCCTGCCATGACCGCTGTCAGTGATACGCACCGGCACATGATGCCAGGGGACGACATGAGCGTCACGCCCTTTGACCCCTGTCTCAACGGCTGGACGTGCGGCTTTCCGCCTCGGCGTCCCACACTCCGCCGTTCCCGTCGACCCGCACGGCCAGGGCACGGACGGGCACACCGGCCCGCTCCAGCACCTCCACGGCCCGGGACTCCGGGTCCACCACCAGGCCGGCCAGCAGATCGGTGCCGTCGGCCTGGTCCGCGGTGCGGCGCCGGGCGCGGCTGCGGGCGTACTCCAGGGCGGCCGCGGCCACCGGCGACCAGGCCCCGTCACCCTTCGCCCCGGGTTGCGGAACGGCCGGCAGCGCGCCGGAGTCCTCGATCCCGCTCTGCCAGCGCAGGCCGTAGCCGATGCTGCGCTGCACGAGGTAGCCGAGCAGCCTGGCGAGTTGCGGGGCGTCGCCGATGACGGCGCGGACCTCGGGGTCGTACTCGATCAGCGAGTGCAGCAGATGTGCGGTGTCGACCTGCCGGTCCCCGTCCCGTACCGCCCTCCGGCGGGCACCGGCGACCACCGCTGCCAGCTCGGCGCCGAGCCCGGCATCGTCGTCCGCGTGGATGCCGCCCTGGTCCTGGTCGGGCTGGCGGGGAATACGGGGTTGCACATCCCCTACCTCATCAACCGCAAGCGCTTGAGTCATCGCCGAGGGGAAGCATCTTCGCGTCCCACGCAGAGTGGACGGCGACGGCCGGAATCTCCTCCTTACGGATGAGATCAGGCCGATTCCCCCGCAGGGGCGCGCGCCGTTGTACCGTGCGCCCCGTACGCAACCGCCGCGCACCGGGCGCACGTCTCTCTTCGTCGTGGAGAGCGGGTGCGGTTGCTGGCTGGTCGCGCTGCCTGCGGTCGACGGCAGGCAGTACGTGTACCGGGTGTACGCGCCCGAGGACGCGCTGCCCGCGGACCTGTTCTGGGCCGCGTGGCACTGCCACGACGAAAGCGCGTTCCCGCGGGCCTGGGACCGGTTCGACGCGGCGGAGATACGGCGGGTGGGCTGAGTTCCGGGCGCGGCCGGTATCCGCACACTTCCTGACGGTTCATCAGTATTGAATGTTCACGGCCCTGCGGCTACGTTCCGCGACACCGTAGCCCGACACGAAGGGGTGGTCGCATGGCCGAAGTCAGCGCGGAGGCACGCATCCAGGCACCGGCCGAGAAGGTGTGGGCGCAGCTCACCGACTGGCCGGCGTACGGGGAGTGGAACGCGACCCACACCAGCTTCCCCAAGGGCGGCCCGGAGAACCTGGCGGTGGGCGGCACCTTCCAGGAGAACATGAAGCTGATGGGCTTCCCGGCGGAGGTCGAGTGGACCATCGAGGAGCTGGAGCCGGCGCGGGTGCTGGCGATCCGCGGCAAGGGCCCGATGGCGGTGACCGTCGCGACCCGCTACACGCTGACCCCGGAGGGGGACGCGACCGGGGTGCGGATCGACGGCGAGTTCACGGGCGCGGCGGTGTCACTGATGGCGGGCAAGCTCAAGGACTCGGCGACGGCGGCCCTGAACGAGTCGCTGCGCAAGCTGGGCGGACTGGTGGCCTGACCCCCGCCCGGAGAGGACGCGAGGGCGCCCCGCGGATCACTCCACGGGGCGCCCTGTTCGCCGTGACCACGGGGGTCAGTCCTCGTCGGCGAGGATGAGGTACAGCTTCTTGCGGGTCTCGTTGATGACGGCCAGCGCCTTCTCGCGCTGCTCCTTGGTGCCGGTCTTCCAGACCTGCCCGAAGGCCTCCATCAGACCGAACCCGGCCTGCCGGATCTCACCGAGGGCTTCGAAGTCGACCCCGCGGGAGGCCTCTTCCCAGGGAGCTTCCGGGCCCTCGTCGGCGGCCGTACGGCCGCTGTCGGTGAGGGAGAACAGCTTCTTGCCGCCCTCGCTCTCGCTGGTGATCAGGCCCTCGTCCTCCAGCAGCTGGAGGGTGGGGTAGACCGAGCCGGGGCTGGGCTTCCACGCGCCGCCGCTGCGCTCGGCGATCTCCTGGATCATCTCGTAGCCGTGCATCGGGCGGTCCTTCAGCAGGGCCAGGATCGAGGCCCGGACGTCACCGCGCCGCGCCCTGCCCCTGGGACCTCCACGCCCTCGCGGCCCCCAGTGCCCCGGACCGAAGCCGGGGCCGCCGGGGCCGAAGCCGGGGCCACCCGGGCCGAAGGGCCCGAACGCCGCGCGGCGTTCCTGTCGCTGTCCATGTCCACGCTCGTGTCCGTGGGAACGCATGGCAATCACTCCATTCCATCGTTGATCTGTCGCGTATCGTTCGCGATGCCTCAACGATATATCGGGAGCGTTCGGATGACAACCCTCTTCCAGCTACCCCCCCTCGGCCGCGAGCTGCGGCGTTGCATGACCATGCGTTGTGATGCATACTCTTCCTATGTCCAAGGTCCTCACCTCCCTTCCCGCCGGCGAGCGCGTCGGCATCGCCTTCTCCGGCGGGCTCGACACCTCCGTCGCGGTCGCGTGGATGCGCGACAAGGGCGCCGTCCCGTGCACCTACACCGCCGACATCGGCCAGTACGACGAGCCCGACATCGCCTCGGTGCCCGGCCGCGCACACACCTACGGTGCCGAGATCGCGCGCCTGGTCGACTGCCGGGCCGCGCTGGTCGAGGAGGGCCTGGCCGCGTTGACCTGCGGCGCGTTCCACATCCGCTCGGGCGGGCGGGCGTACTTCAACACCACCCCGCTGGGCCGCGCCGTGACCGGCACCCTGCTGGTGCGGGCCATGCTGGAGGACGACGTCCAGATCTGGGGCGACGGCTCGACCTTCAAGGGCAACGACATCGAGCGGTTCTACCGGTACGGCCTGCTCGCCAACCCGCACCTGCGGATCTACAAGCCCTGGCTGGACGCGGACTTCGTCACCGAACTCGGCGGCCGCAAGGAGATGTCCGAGTGGCTGCTCGCGCACGGGCTGCCGTACCGGGACAGCACCGAGAAGGCGTACTCCACGGACGCCAACATCTGGGGCGCCACGCACGAGGCGAAGACCCTGGAGCACCTGGACAACGGCATCGAGACCGTCGACCCGATCATGGGCGTGCGGTTCTGGGACCCCGAGGTCGAGATCCTCCCCGAGGACGTGACGATCGGCTTCGACCAGGGCCGTCCCGTGACGGTCAACGGCAAGGAGTTCGGGACCGCCGTCGAGCTGGTCATGGAGGCCAACGCCATCGGCGGCCGGCACGGGCTCGGCATGTCCGACCAGATCGAGAACCGGATCATCGAGGCCAAGAGCCGCGGGATCTACGAGGCGCCGGGCATGGCGCTGCTGCACGCCGCGTACGAGCGGCTGGTCAACGCGATCCACAACGAGGACACGGTCGCCCAGTACCACAACGAGGGGCGGCGGCTCGGCCGGCTGATGTACGAGGGCCGGTGGCTGGACCCGCAGGCGCTGATGATCCGCGAGTCCCTGCAGCGGTGGGTCGGCGCGGCCGTCACCGGTGAGGTGACGCTGCGGCTGCGGCGCGGCGAGGACTACTCGATCCTCGACACCACGGGGCCGGCGTTCAGCTACCACCCCGACAAGCTGTCGATGGAGCGCACCGAGGACGCGGCGTTCGGTCCGGTGGACCGGATCGGCCAGCTCACCATGCGCAACCTCGACATCGCCGACTCCCGCGCGAAGCTTGAGCAGTACGCGGGCCTCGGCCTGATCGGCTCCGCCAACCCCGCGATCGGTGCGGCGCAGGCAGCGGCGACGGGCCTGATCGGCAGCATGCCGGAGGGCGGCGCCGAGGCGATCGCGTCCCGCGGGGAGGCCGCGGCCGACGCCGACGAACTCCTGGACCGGGCGGCCATGGAAATGGGCACGGACTGAGCGTGCCGCTCAGGAGGGCCGGCTCGGTGACGGGTCGGCCCTTTTCGTTGCCGGGGTGCGGCCGGCGACGCGCCGTGGGAACGGACGGCCCGTCGGCCGGTGCGGCGCCGTCGTGGTTGCTCGCGCAGTTCCCCGCGCCCCTGAAGGGCGCGCCGTCGTGGACCGCCCTCGGTGTGCCGGTGCGGCGCCGTCGTGGTTGCTCGCGCAGTTCCCCGCGCCCCTGGCGGGGTGCCCTGCCTCAGACTCCCGCGATGTCGCCCTCGCTTCACAGCCCCGGTGCCGGGTCCACCCGGTGGAAATCGGGCCAGGGTTCCGGGATTGGCCTTGGGCGGGTGCGGTGGGCAAGCCGTAGCGTCTGGTCCATGCGGATTCGAATCGTCGACGCCTTTACCGAGCGGGCCTTCGCCGGGAACCCGGCCGGAGTCGTGCTGCTGGACGAGTTTCCCGATGACGGGTGGATGCAGAACGTCGCCATGGAGGTGAACCACGCCGAGACCGCGTTCGCGCACCCCCTGCCCGAGGGTGCGGACGCCGACTGGGCGTTGCGCTGGTTCACCCCGGTCACGGAAGTCGCGATGTGCGGGCACGCCACGCTCGCCACCGCCCATGTCATCGCTACGACGGGGGCGCAGGCGGGCCCCGTGCGGTTCGCCACCCGGAGCGGGGTGCTGATCGCGACGCCCGGCGCGGACGGGGCGATCACCCTCGACTTCCCCACCGCCCCGCTCACCCGCGTCGACATCCCCGCCGGCGTCGCCGACGCGCTCGGCGCCGAACCGGTGGCGGGCTTCGACACCGGACCGAACGTCGGCGACCTGCTGCTCGAACTCGCCGGCGAGAAGACCGTACTCGGCCTCTCCCCCGACCTCAGGGCCCTGGGCGCCTACTCCACCCGCGGGATCATCGCCACCGCACGTGCCGAGGACCCGGCGCAGGGGTACGACTACGTCTCCCGCTGCTTCTTCCCCAACGTCGGTATCGACGAGGACCCGGTGACCGGCAGCGCGCACACCGCCCTCGCCCCGCACTGGTCGGCCCGGCTCGGCAGGCCCGATCTGACCGGCCTCCAGGCCTCCCGTCGTACCGGCTTCGTCCGCACCTCGCTTCGCGGCGACCGCACCCTGCTCACCGGCCGGGCCGTCACCGTGATCGACGGGGAACTGCTCACGCCGTAGGCAGCCAGCCCACCTTGCCCGCCAGCAGCGCGTAGCCGACGAACGCGCCGATGTCGAGCAGGGAGTGCGCCACCACCAGGGGACCGACCCGGCCCCACCGCCGGTAGAGGAGGACGAAGACCACGCCCATCACCATGTTGCCGACGAAGCCGCCGATCCCCTGGTACAGGTGGTACGACCCGCGCAGTACGGAACTGGCCACCAGGGCCGTGCCCGCGCTCCACCCCAACTGGTCCAGCCGGCGCAGCAGATAGCCGACGACGACGACCTCTTCGAGGATCGCGTTCTGCATCGCGGAGAGGATCAGCACGGGGTACTTCCACCACACGTCCGGCAGCGCCTCGGGCACCACCGTGAGGTTGAAGCCGAGGCCGCGTGCGGCCAGGTAGAAGGCGATTCCGGTGCTGCCGATGACCGCCGCGATCCCCGCCCCGCGCCCGAGGTCGGGCCAGGGTCGGGTGCGGTCGAAGCCGAGCGTGCGCAGGCTCGCGCCCTCGCGCAGGAGGAGGTGGGCGACCAGGAGGACGGGGACCAGCGCGCTCGCGATGCCGAACAGCTGCCAGGCGAGATCCAGCCAGGGGCGGCCCGGCGCGGCGGACGCGTTGAGGGTGGCCGCCTGGTCCTTGAGGCCGCCCGGTTTGGTGACCGATCCGACGAAGCTGATCAGGGCGGACACCCCACTCGCGCCGAGCGAAAGCCCCAGAACGAGCAGCGTCTCATCCCTGAACATGCGCTGCGAGGGCCGCTCCAGCGGGTAAGCACCGGCCACCTGATCCGCCTCCACCTGCACTCCTGCCTCCGGTTGAGCAAGACAGTGCGTGCCGGGTTGTCGGGGGGGACAGGGCCGGCACCACCGTCTGGGAGGTCACAGCTTGCCCGATCAACCCCGGCCGGGCACGGCCGACCCCCGCGCCTCGGGCGACCGTGTCAACGGAGGCGAGCCGAAGCGCCCCATCAGGGGCGCGGGGAACTGCGCGACCAGCCCCGACGCCGCCGCACCCGGCACCGAACCGCACCGCGCACCGCGCTCCCCCTCAGCCCGTCAGCACCGGCTCCAATAACCCGACCGGCCAGGTGTGCACCGGCTCCCCCTGATTCATCAGCTCCGCATAGCGCCGCGTCATCGCGGCCAGCGCCTCGTCCCGCGGCAGCCCCCGCTCCACCGCCCGGTGGAACGTCGCCGCCTGCCAGGACGCCCCGTTCACCCGTCGCCGGCAGCGCTCCTCGATCACGCCCAGGTAGAAGTCCCGGTCGGCGGCCTCCACCCCCCACGCGTCGAGCCCCGCCGCCGCCAGCGGCAGCAGTTCGTCGCGGACCAGGGTGACCGCGTCCACCTCGGTCGTACCGCCGCCGTACCGGCCCTTCCTCGGCCACACCAGCCGCGCGTCGATGCCATGACGGCACGCCGCGTCGAAGTTCGCCTCGGCCGCGGCGAACGGCAGCCGGGTCCACACCGGCCGTGACTCCTCCGCGAGGGCGCGCACCAGGCCGTAGTAGAACGCCGCGTTGGCGATGACGTCGGTGATGGTCGGCCCGGCCGGCAGGACCCGGTTCTCGACGCGCAGGTGCGGGACACCGTCGGCGATGCCGTACACCGGCCGGTTCCAGCGGTAGACCGTGCCGTTGTGCAGGACGAGTTCGGCGAGCTTCGGCACCCCGCCCGCGTCCAGCACGGCCAGCGGGTCCTCCTCGTCGCAGATCGGCAGCAGCGACGGGAAGAAACGCAGGTTCTCCTCGAAGAGTTCGTACGCGGAACTGATCCAGCGCTCACCGAACCAGATGCGCGGCCGTACGCCCTGCGCCTGGAGTTCGGGGGGCCGGGTGTCCGTGGCCTGGAGGAACAGCGGGGGCCGGGACTCCCGCCACAGTTCACGGCCGAAGAGGAAGGGGGAGTTCGCGCCCACCGCGATCTGCGCGGCGCACGCCGCCTGCGCCGCGTTCCACACGTCGGCGAAACGGGCGGGGGTGACCTGGAGGTGCAGTTGCACGGAGGTGCAGGCGGCCTCCGGGACGATCGACTTCGACGTGCACCTGAGATGCTCGACGCCCTCGATGTCGAGCACGAAGTCCTCGCCCCGGGCGGCCACGATCTGGTCGTTGAGCAGGGTGTACCGGTCGACCTCGGAGAGGTTCGCGGAGACCAGGTCGTCCCGCTCCAGCGTGGGCAGGATGCCGATCATCACGATCCCGGAGTCCACCTCGCCCGCCTTGCGGTCGGCGTACGCCAGCGAGGTCCGGAGTTCTTCGTCGAGCCGGTCGAATACCCGGCCGCCGAGCCGGTGTGGAGCTATGTTCACTTCCAGATTGAACATGGCGAGTTCTGTTTGGAAATCTCGGCTCGCGATGCGTTCCAGCACCTGTCCGTTCAACATTCTCGGCATGCCGTCCGCACCGGCGAGATTCAATTCGATCTCGACGCCCATGAGGTTCTTGGGGCGGTCGAACCGCTTCTCCACCAGCAGTCGCTCCAGCCCCGACAGACAGTCGCGGAGCTTTTCACGGTAGCGCTGGCGATCGGACAGGTCGAACCGGCCCGCCACGACCTTCTCCCCCATCGAAGCGTCCCTCCTCGAATGGGCGGACCGGGGTTCCGGCCGCCGGTGGTCCCGGGTCCAGGTGGGATGATGCCCACCGGAAGCGATCGATAACGTCGCGCGCGGCACCGGTAGCCGCTAGTCTGTTGGAATGTGTCCTGCGGCACATTCACGGGGCATGGGGCATCATGCAACTTCGGGTTCCCCGATGTCCTCGTGAAAAACGCCGACGACATTCGGCCGACCGCGAGAACCCCGTATTCCGAGGTCAGCGCGGTCGCGGTAGGCCGGAAATCGGGAGGATTCCGTACGTATCAACGGCTGAATTGCGCCTTGTTCTGTTCTGTGAAACGACGCGGTGAAACGCCGTCTGAACAGGCGTCGTATAAACTCCGCGAACAAGGCAGAAGGCTGGCGCCCACGGTCTGGTTCCTGCCCTCTGAATGATGTGCGGCAGACACGCCCGCACCTCTCTTCACCGAGCCGGGCCCCCGCCTCTCTGACCCCCCTGTGAGCTGACAGCGCCGTCCGCCCCTGCCCTCGCGCCGCCGCGCCTGTCGAACGAGAGGCGACCCACCATGCCGCTGCACTTCCCTCCTGCCCCCGCGCCCGCCCTGCGTTCCGTCCTCACCGCCCTCGGTTCCCCCACTGCGGTCCGCGAGGCCCGTACCCCTTCCCTGCGCACCGCCCAGGGACCCGCGACCCCCGAACTCCCCCTGCCCGTGCACGTCATGGACCGCATCACCCCGGAGGGCGTGTCCACCACCCGGCTGGCCGGCTGGCGCTTCCTGATCCGCTGCGGCGACCGCGCGGTGGCCGCGGCCGAGACGATGCTCACCCCGGACGGCTGGGCCTTCTCGCACTTCTTCGAGGGGCCCTACATCTCCTCCACCGAGCGGGCCCTGCATCAGGCCGAGGCCCTGCAACAGACCTACCAGCCGCGCCTGTTGTCCGTGCCCGGCCTCTACATGCTCAACCTGTGGCTGCACGGCGACCGCACGGCGGACGGCGCCGAGGGCCACCCGGCCGCCGACGACCTGCTCGTCCCGCTCGCCCCGGCCCCGCCCGGCATCGCGGCCCACCGGCCGCACCAGGTGGCCGAACTGCTCCCCGTGCTGACCCACCGGGTCACCACGGCACCCCTGCTGATCACGCCCGCCTGAGACCGTCACCCGCCGTACCCCGTCACTCTTGTACGAGTGACGGGGTACGGTCGTATTTCCACAAGTCGATCCGTGGGACATCGGAAGCCGCTCGTACGAGCAATTCACCGCTCCTAAGAGCCCGATAACCCTCCTCCGCCGACCTGACTAGCTCCATCCGGCCATGCGGAACCATCCGAATTGGCAGCCCGGTCGAGATGAACCGTCCGCGCGAGTGACGCGTCTCCAATCTGTGAGAAGCGGTGCGGCTAAATCCCTGCGGAACATCGCCCGGAGGGCAACACTGGTTTCCGACCGACTCATCACCACGGGGGACCGAGATGACCACGACAGAGCGAGAGACCCCACCCATGTGCCAGCACCAGCCACCGTGCCCGACAGCAGAGTCCGCCGACCGGGAGTCCGCCCGCCTGACGGCACACCACCCGGAGCAGGGGTGGAGCCTGCTGTGCAACGGCGTCCTGCTCTTCGAGGACACCGGTGAGCTTCTGCCCGACGGTCAGATCATCGCGCCGCACCGCCCGCTCGGTGCCGGCCGCGTGGTGACCGCCGCCTGACAGCCGACGCACCACCCCCGGGCGGCCCCGCCGCTCCGCCCGGTGACCAGCAGGGGCCGGACGCACACACATGGTGCGCACCGGCCCCGACGTGCGTCCAGGGGTGATCACCCCCTGTAACCGAGGGCTAGGCGCAGCGCGAAGTAGGCCGCTTTGGGCGCGAGTTGCTCGTCCCAGGGCAGGGCCGCCCCCTCACCCGGGAAGAACGCCGGGATCCACGAGTACTTGTCCGTGTAGTCCCAGACCGTGATGCCCACGCAGTGCCGGACCGCCAGGCAGGCCTTGGCCAGATCGGCGTACCAGGTGGCCTGCTCGGCCAGCTTCTCGTCCGTGGCCGGCAGTTCCATCCGGACGTCCACCTCGGTGAGCGCGGTGTCCAGGCCGAGCCGGGAGAAGCGGCGGAGGTTCTCCTCCAGGGTGGCCGGATAGCCGTACTGGAGGGCGAGATGGGCCTGGAAGCCGATGCCGTTCAGCGGCACGTGCGCCGCCTTCAGCTCCTGGGCGAGCGCGTAGTAGGCGTCGCTCTTCGGGCCGGTGGCCTCGATGTTGTAGTCGTTGAGGTAGAGCCTGGCGTGCGGGTCGGCCTGGTGGGCCCAGCGCAGCGCGTCGGCGATGTAGCCGGGGCCGAGTGTCCTGTACCAGAGGGTGTCGCGGTAGCTGCCGTCCTCGTTGAAGGCCTCGTTGACGACGTCCCAGGAGTAGACCTTGCCCCGGTAGTGCCGTACCTCGGTCTGGATGTGCTTCTTCAGCACCGCCCGCAGTTCGGTGGCCGTCCACGCGCGGGAGGTGAGCCAGTCGGGCAGCTGGCTGTGCCAGACCAGGGTGTGGGCGCGCACCCGCTGGTGGTTCCTGCGAGCCGAGTTGACGATCTGGTCGCCGTTGGTCCAGTCGAAGACGCCCTGTTGGGGCTCGGTGGCGTACCACTTCATTCCGTTGCCGGGGGTGATCATGTCGAACTCGGTGCCGAGGATCTTCGTGTAGGCGGTGTCCGTGAGTTCGGGGTTGTCGGTGGCGCTGCCGAAGTAACGGCCGTGCCGCTGGGCCAGTTCGGCGAGGGTGGGCGGCCGGCCGTGGGCCTGGGCGGCGGGGCCGGTGGCCACCCCCGCGGCCACCAGCACGGCCGCGAGGGCACCGGCGAGTCTGAGACGTGTGCGGGACATCGTGCGACTCCGATCAGTGGGGAGTGCGGATTCAGCCCTTGGTGGCGCCGGCGGTGAGGCCGCCGACGAGCTGGCGCTCGGCGACCGAGTAGAAGGCCAGGGCCGGGACCATGGCGAGGACCAGATAGGCGAAGACCCGGGCGTACTCGGCGGAGTACTGGCCCTGGAACTGCTGGACGCCGATGGGGATGGTCCACCAGGTGGAGTCGGTGAAGACCAGCAGCGGCAGGAAGAAGTTGTTCCAGCTGGTGACCACCGCGAGCACGGAGACCGTGCCGAGCGCGGGCCGGGCCATGGGCAGCAGGATCCGCCAGAAGAAGGCGAAGGGACCGCAGCCGTCCAGGGTGGCCGCCTCCTCCAGCTCGCCCGGGATCTCCCGGAAGAAGCCGCGCAGGATGATGATGGTCATCGGCAGTCCGAACGCGGCCTGCGGGAGGATCACGCCCAGCGGGTTGTCCAGCAGGTGCATCGAGCGCAGCAGCAGGAACAGCGGCAGCGCCGCCACCGCGAACGGGAACATCAGCCCGATCGTGAACACCGTGAACAGCACCTCACGGCCCCGGAAGGCGAACCGCGCGAAGGAGAAGGCCGCGAGCGCCGACACCGCGACCACCAGCACGGTCGTACCCACCGCGATCAGCGTGCTGTTGCCGACCAGCCGCCAGAACCCGCCGGATCCGAGGATGTCGGTGTAGTTGGAGACGATCCAGGAGTCCGGCAGCCCGACCGGGTTGCGGGACAGCTCGTCGGTGGACTTGAACCCGGACAGCACCGCGTACAGCAGGGGTACGACCATGACCGCGCCGACCACGACGAGGACCAGGTGCAGGGGCAGGTTCCGGACGGTCGTCCTACGGCCGCTCATGCGCCGTCTCCCCTCATGTTCGTGGTCGCGCCCGCCAGGTCGCGGCGGAGCACGAACCGCTGGTAGGCAAGGGCGAAGACGAGGCTGATGGCGAACATGACCACGCTGATCGCGCTGGCGTATCCGACCTGGTAGCGCTTGAAGCCGTACTGGAACATGGTCACGGCCATGGTCTCGGAGTGGTGGTCGGGGCCGCCCGCGGTGATCACCCAGACCAGGTCGAAGAGCTGGATGGAGCCGATGACCGACAGGAAGACGCTGATCCGCAGGGTCGGGGCCAGCAGCGGCAGGGTGACGTGGCGGAAGCGCTGCCAGGGGTTCGCGCCGTCGACGGTCGCCGCCTCGGTCAACTCGGCCGGGATGGACTGGAGTCCGGCCAGGTAGAGCATCATGTGGAAGCCGAAGTACTTCCAGGTCATGACCAGGAAGAGGGTGGCCATCACGGTGGAGGGGTCGGAGAACCACTCCCCGCCGAGGCCGCCGAGCCCGATGGCGCCCAGCACGTGGTCGGCGAGCCCCTGGTCGGGCGCGAAGATCATGCCGAACAGCACACCGGTGATCGCCTCGGACAGCACGTAGGGCGCGAAGAACAGCATCCGGTAGACGGCCCGGCCCCGGATCCTCTGGTTGAGCAGGACCGCCATGGCGAGCGCGAACGGCAGTTGCAGCGCCAGTGAGAGCAGCACCAGGAGCAGACAGCGCCAGAGGTCGCCGAGGAAGACGTCGTCCTGGAAGAGCCGGGTGAAGTTGTCGGTGCCGGTGTAGTCGGACGGCATGCCGAAGCCGCCCCAGCGGAAGAACGAGGCGTAGACCGCGAACAGGATCGGCAGCAGGACGAGCACGCCGAACAGCACCAGGGCGGGCAGCTGGAAGCCCATCGCGGTGAGCCAGTGCAGCAGCCGGCGCCGGGATCGGCTCCGGTCGGCGGACGGCGGCGGCTCGGGCGGGGCGTCCGGTCCCGACCGCATGTCGGACAGGTAGGTCGAGGTCATCGGCCGGCCTACTGCTCTTCCTTCGCGGTCTTGGTGATCGCCTGGGTGACGTCCCCGGGCGACTTGGACCCGGCGATCAGCCCGGCGACGCTGTCGTTGACCTGCTGGCCGACGGCGGGCGCGTACGCCTGGTCGAGGTAGAGCTGGAAGCCGGTGGCGGCCTTCAACTGGGTCTGTACGAGCTTCAGGTTGGCGTCGGTCAGCGCGCTCTCGGCGGCGGGGACGACGGGCAGCACGCCGGTCTTCTTCACCAGTTCGGCGTCCGTGGTCTCGGAGGCGAAGAACTTCAGGAAGTCGACGGCCGCCTGTGGGGCGTCGGCGCGCAGCGCGTGTCCGCCGCCGCCTCCGAACACCTCGGTGATGGTGCCCTCGCCGCCCTCCACGGCCGGGAACGGGAAGAAGCCCAGGTTCGCGCCGACGCCCTTGCCGGCGTCGGCCTCGACGACCGGGGCCCACTGGCCCATCAGCTCCATCGCGGCCTTGCCGTTGCCGACGGTGGCGGCCTGGCCGGTCGGGCTGGAGTAGGCGGCGCCCAGGAAGCCCTTCTGGAACGGCTCCAGGGCGACCAGGTCCTTCAGGTGCTGCCCGGCCTGGACGAACCCGTCGCCGGTGAAGTCCTTGTCCTCGTCGGCCTTCTTGAGGGCCGCGATCCCGGCGGTGCGCATCGCCAGGTACGCCCAGTAGTACATGCCGGTCCAGCTCTCCTTGCCGGCCAGCGCGAGCGGGGTGACACCGGCGGCCTTCAGCTTCTTCACGGCGTCGAGGAAGGCGCTCCAGGTGGTGGGGGGTGTGCTGATGCCGGCCTTCTTGAAGAGCGCCTTGTTGTACCAGAAGCCGACCATGCCGATGTCGAAGGGGATGCCGTACGTCTTGTTGCCGATGAGGTACGGCTCCTTGGCGACCGGGAGCAGCCCCGAGGCCCAGGACTTGGTGGGGTCGGTGAGGTCCTTGACGAGCCCGGCGTCGACCTGCTGCTGAAGGACTCCGCCGCCCCAGGTGTGGAAGATGTCGGGGAGCTTCCCGGAGGCGATCAGGGCCGTCATCTTCGACTTGTAGGCGTCGTTCTCCAACTGCACGATCTTTACCTTGACCTTGGGATTCTGCGCCTCGAACTTCTTGGCGAGGGCGGCCCACACGCCCTTGGTCGGGTTGGTCGTGGAGATGTTCCACCACTCGATGGTGGTGTTCCCCCCCGACGAGCCTCCGTCCGAGTCGCCGCCGCAGCCGCTGAGGGCGGTCATGCCCAGTCCGGCGGCCGCGGTGGCCGCCAGGAAACCGCGTCGGGACAGTGCCGGGTCGCCCATGATGCGCTCCTTGGGATACGGGACGACCGACGCCGTCCTGGTTCGGTGGTGCTCTCGGGTCGCCGTTTTCGAAACATTCGACAATTTCACCGAACGTTCCGAACGGCGACTCTAGAAAGGCGCATCAGGAGCGTCAAGGTGTCGCGCATCAGCTCATGGGCGCGTACGCGAACCAGTCGAAGGCGGCCCGGCCCTCGGTGACGTACATACCGATGACCCGGCCGGTGAACCCGCCCGCCACCTGCGTGGAGAGATACCGCCCGTCGAGTTCGGCCGGCCGAACGACACCGTCGGACGTTTCGACCGAGAGGGTCACGGCGTCGGGCCCTCCGCGGCCGGCCCCGGTCGTGCGGGTCTCGACGACCAGGGTCACCGGCCCTGCTGGTACGGGGTGTTCGGAGATTGTCTGCCGCAGCGGCCCGATCCGGGCGACCGCACGCACCGTGCCCCCGTTCACCTCCAGGTCGTAGTGGTGGGCCTCGTCGATACGGACCGAGAGACCCGCGCGTGCCGAGCCCGGGTCGAGCAGCGCGGCGGCACGGCAGTCCGGGTGCTGCTGGCGGCGGCCGACGAAGGTGTGCCCGGCCCGGTCGAGGCTGTCCCCGGTGGCCGTGAGCGTCAGCCACCCGGGCCGTTCGGTCAGCGACCAGGAGCCGTCCGGCCGGCTGCGCGGGGAGATCCAGTGCGGCGCGAGGACGGCGGCCGTGAAGTCGTCCCGTACGGGCGGCTGTTCGACCGGATGCCAGACCGCCGGGGCCTGCTCCCGCTCCCGCACCCGTCCCATGCGCGGCCAGCCGTCCGCCCACTCCACCGGAGCCAGGAAGGTCTCCCGGCCGAGGACGTGGAACTCCGGGAACCAGCCGCGCGGCCGGGTGCCGAGCAGCACCGCCCACCAACTGCCGTCGGCGGCCTGGACCAGGTCGGCATGGCCGGTGCACTGGACGGGCTCCCAGGTGCCCCGGTGGGAGACCAGCGGGTTGCCCGGCGAGGGTTCCCAGGGGCCGCGCGGCGAGCGGGCGCGGGCCACGGACACCCCGTGCCCGAGCGCGGTACCGCCCTCCGCGACCAGCAGGTACCACCACTCGCCGACCCGGTACAGGTGCGGCGCCTCGGGGTCGCGCAGCCCGGTCCCGGACCACATCGGCAGCGGCCCCTCCAGCACCTTCCCGGTCCGGGTGTCGATCCGGGCCACCGCCACCCCCGCCACCGCGCACCAGCAGTCGCCGTTCTCGTCCCAGGCGAGGTCGGGGTCGATGCCGGGGACGTCGATCCACACCGGGTCGGACCAGGGTCCTTCGGGGCGTTCGGCGGTGACCAGGAAGTTGCCACCCGCGCCGACGTGGGTCGTCACGACGTGGAAGAGCCCGTCGTGGTGCCGGATCGTCGGGGCGTACACCCCGCCCGAGGCCGGCGTCCCGTCCGGCAGCGCCAACTGACCCGGCCGGTCCAGCACGTTGCCGAGCTGCCGCCAGTGCACCAGGTCCCGGCTGTGGAAGAGCGGAACGCCGGGGAAGTACTCGAAGCTGGAACAGACCAGGTAGTAGTCCTCCCCCACCCGGCACACGCTCGGGTCGGGGTGGAAGCCGGGGATGACCGGGTTGTCGTACGTCCGCATGTGCGTGCCCCTCCGCAGCCGTCGCCGAAAGTTTCGGCAAGGTCGGCGAACATTACGAAGCGCACTGTAAGGGGGTGTCCGGGGCCCGACAAGGCGGGTGTACTACAGCTTCAGGCGGTAGGGGAGCAGGCAGACCACGACGTCGGTGCGGGCCCGCAGGACGGTGGCGAGGAGCAGGCCGCGCTGGTTCTGCAGGATCTCGTAGCGCCGGTGCTTCGGCTCCACCTCCGGGATGAGGACGGCGACCTGGCGGCCGCCCTCCGCAGCCCGCTGCACGTAGTCGACGATCGGCTGCACCAGCGAGTGGTGCGGGCTGTTGACGATGTCGAGGCGCACTCCGGGGTTCCACCGGTCCCAGGCCTCCTCCAGCGCACGGGACCTGACCGGGTCGGCGTGCACCGCGACGGCGACCACCTCGTCGCCGAGGGCGAGGGCGGCGCCCAGGGCGTGCCGGGCGAGTTTGCTGACCTCGCCGATCGGCACGATCACCAGGCTGCCGGTGTGCCGGGGCGGCGGCTGCGGGGTGCGGCCGAGGCCCAGTTCCTGGCCCACGGCGGTGTAGTAGCGCTCGATGCGGGCGAACAGCAGCATCAGCAGCGGTACGGCGATCACGACCACCCAGGCGCCGCCGAGGAACTTGGTGAGCAGCAGGATGACGCCGGCCAGGGTGGTGAGCAGGGCGCCGGTGCCGTTGATCAGCGCCCGGCGTTTCCAGCCGGGCGGCCGCTGGGTCGCCCAGTGCCGGACCAGGCCGGTCTGGCTCAGGGTGAAGCCGATGAAGACGCCGATGGCGAAGAGCGGCAGCAGCCGGTGGGTGTCGGCGTCGGTGGCGATCAGCAGCAGCGCGGCCAGCACGGCGAGGGCCACCACGCCGTAACGGTAGACCGGGCGTTCGGCGCGCAGGCCGAAGAGGTGGGGCAGCCGGTGGTCGCGGGCGAGCAGGCTCATCAGCACCGGGAGCCCGCCGAAGCTGGTGTTGGCGGCCAGGCCCAGGACCAGGGTGACGACGAGGTTGGTGACGTAGTAGGGCCAGCCGGTGCCGTAGGCGCCCGCGGTGAGCTGGGCGAGGACGGTCACCCCGCCGCGGGGGGCCACGTGGTCGCGGTGGATGAGGACCGCCAGGCCGATCAGCATGATCCCGAGCAGCCCGCCGAGCATCAGCTCGGTGCGCTGGGCGCGCTGGACGCTGGGGGGCCGGAAGGTCGGTACGGCGTTGGCGATGGCCTCCACGCCGGTCAGGGCCGAGCAGCCGGACGAGAACGCCTTGAGGATCACCAGCACGCCCAGCGCCTCGGTCGCGTGCACGGGCCGGCCGGTGCCGACGACGGCGACCGGGTGCGAGCGCAGCAGGCCGAGCAGGATCACCCCGAGGATCGCCACGATGAACAGGAGGGTCGGCAGCATCAGCACCCGGGCGCTCTCGGCGATGCCCCGCAGGTTCACGGCCGTCAGCAGTGCCAGGCCGATCAGGCAGACGAGCAGCTTGTCGTGGCCCAGGGACGGGAAGGCCGAGGCGAGCGCGTCGGCACCGGCGGCGAGGCTGACGGCGACGGTGAGCACGTAGTCGACGACCAGGCTGGCGGCGGCGAGCAGACTCGCGGTGCCGCCTAGATCCGTCTTGGCGACGGCGTAGGCGCCGCCGCCGTCCGGGTGAACGGCGATGACCTGGCCGTACGACACGACGAGCGCGGCGAGCAGAAAGGTGATCGCCAGGGTGATGGGCAGGGTGGCGGTGAGCGCCCCGGTGCCGGCGACCACCAGGGCCAGCACGATCGCCTCGGGGCCGTACGCCACCGAGCTGAGCGCGTCCAGGGAGAGCGCGGCCAGCCCCTGCAGACTGGTCAGACCGTGTTTGCCGCCCTCGCCCGGGCGCAGCGGAACCCTCGGTCTCAGTTCACGACGTGCCAGGCCATACGCCATCGGGACCCCATCAACGGCCGGTGGGACGGTCGGCAACAGTGTCCTCCGCGGTCGCCGGGACCGCCCCGTGACAGGCCCGGACGGGCCGGCCGGCGTGAGTGAGGATGGCCGGCCCGTCCGGGAGCCTCTGGAGGAGCGGTTCCGATGTGATGACTTGGGATGGGACACCTCCGGGCGAGGGCCGGGCCGTCGCTCGCCCGGAGGTGGATCGGGGGGACGGGCCGGACTACAGCCCGACGTCCCGGCGGCGGATGTCCTCCAGGGACTCACGGCGGACCAGCAGCCGGGCGTGGCCGTCCCGGACCGCGGTGACCGGCGGACGGCCGACCAGGTTGTAGCCGGAGGCCATGGAGAGGTGGTAGGCACCGGCCACCGGGACCGCGAGCAGGTCGCCCGGGCGCAGGTCGGAGGGGAGTTCGACGTCGGCGGCCAGGATGTCCCCGGCCTCGCAGTGCCGCCCCACGACGGTCACCGGCGCCGGCGCGGCGCCGCTCGTGCGGCCGATCAGCCGGGGCGCGTACCGGACGCCGTACAGAGCGGGCCGCGGGTTGTCGCTCATCCCGCCGTCGACGGCGACGAACGTGTGGTCACCGGTCTTCTTGACGGCGAGGACGCGGTAGACGGCGATCCCGGCCGGCCCCACGATCGCCCGGCCCGGCTCGATGATCAGGCGGGGCACCGGCAGCCCGGCGGCCGCGCACGCCTCCGTCAGCTCGGCACGTACCTTACGGGCCAGGGCGGTGAGGTCGAGAGCCTCCTCGCCGGGCCGGTAGGCGATGCCGTGTCCGCCGCCGAGGTCCAGCTCGGGCAGCACCAGTCCGTGCTGCTCGTGCAGGCGGGCCATGAGGCCGACCATCCGGCGCACCGCCGCGAGGTACGGCTTGACGCTGGTGATCTGGGAGCCCAGGTGGCAGTGCAGTCCGGTGAGTTCCAGCTGCGGCTGGTCCAGTATCCGGGCGATGGCGTGCTGCGCGTACCCGTCGGCGATGGACAGCCCGAACTTCTGGTCGTCCGTGCCGGTGCGGATCTTCTCGTGGCCGCCCGCGCTGATCCCGGGCACCACCCGCACCATCACCTTCTGGTGCCCGTCGGGCCCGACGGCGGCGGCCAGCCGGGCGATCTCCGACGGACTGTCGATCACGATCCGTCCCACGCCCAGCCGCAGCGCGGTCTCCAGGTCCCGCGGGGACTTGGCGTTGCCGTGCAGCACGATCCGCTCCGGCGGGAACCCGGTGGTGACCGCCAGTTCCAGCTCACCGGCCGAGCAGACGTCCAGGCCGAGGCCCTCCTCCTCGGTCCAGTGGACCATCGCCCGGCACAGGAACGCCTTGGCGGCGTACAGGACTTCGGCGTCGGGGAAGGCATGGCGGTAGGTGCGGCAGCGCTCGCGGACCTCGTCCTCGTCCAGGACGTAGACGGGCGTGCCGAAGCGGTCGGCGACCTCGGCGAGCGGGACACCGCCCACGGCCAGGTCGCCGGCCCTGGGCTCGGTGGTGGAGGCGGGCCACACCGACAGATCGGCGGGCGTGGTGGTGAGGACGGGTTCGTGCAGGGTGGTCATCGACCGCTCCCCTCTCAGACGGTTCAGGCGGTTCGGACGATCCGCAGGGGCACGGCGACGGGCGCGAGCGGTCGTACCGGCGTCGGGGCCGGTGCGGACAACTGGGGGTCGACCGTGACGGTGGTGACGCCGAGCGGTGCGGTCAGAGCACGCAGCGCGGGCTCGGCGAGCCGGATCCAGGCCTGGTCGGGGCCGAGCGTCGCGGCGAGTGCGCGGGCCGAGGTGAAACCGACGGCGGTGCGCTCGCCCAGCGGAGTGCGGAACAGACGGGCCGCACATCCCGCGGGTCCCGGCCGGACCGGTACGAACAGGGGTCCGGCCGGGGAGCGATCGGAAGGCTCCGGATCGTCACCGCACAAGAGTTCTGGCATGGGATGCCTCCTGGTACAGGAAAGAGCTGGTGCCCCGGAAGCGGGGAGGCCGACCGGGGCTCACCCAAGAAGCTATGGCCGCCCCCGGCGGTCCTTGGATGCCTCATGACGGGACGCTGACGGTGATCGCGGTGACGTTGACGGGACGCTGACGGAAGGGCCGCCGATGCTGGTCGCGGGCGTCAGAGGCGTGCCAAGAAGCGGCTGCCGGGCTGGCCCGCGCGCGGCTCCGGGGAGTGTCATGGAGGCGGTCCGTCCCCGGGACACGCCCGGGGTCCGCTGCGGAAGTACGGTGGATACATGTCCGGTTACGACACCTGCACATCCGGTCGGGTCGTCGTCGGTGTGAGCGGTTCGCTGGGCAGCGTCACTGCCCTGCGCCGCGCGGCGGCGGAGGCCCGAAGGCGGGAAGCCGAGCTGTGGCCGGTGCTGGCCTGGGAGCCGCCGGGCGGTGAGCTGGCGGCGCGTCACTCCCCCACCCCGCCGGCGCTGGTCGAGGAGTGGCAGCGGCTGGCCCGCCGGCGGCTGCTGGTCGTGCTCGGCGAGGTCTTCGGCGAGGCGACGCCGGCCGGCGTGCCGCTGCACGGTCTCGTCGTCCGCGCCACCCCCGGCCTGGCCCTGGTGGAGACGGCGGACCGGGACGACGACGTCCTGGTCGTCGGCGCGGGCCGGCGCGGCTGGCACCGGGCCTTCTCGGGCCGCGTCACCCGCTACTGCCTGACCCACGCGCACTGTCCGGTCCTCGCGATACCGCCGTCCCCGCTGGAGGACGCGCTGGCGTCGGCACACCGCCGCAACAGCTGGCATCTGCCGATGAGCGTACGGCAGTTGTCGTCCTGACACGTGTGGGCGTCGGTGCGGCGGACCAGACCCGACGAGGTCAGATGCGGACCGGGCCCTACGACGTCACCGCGGCGGACCGGACCCTACGACGTCACCGCGGCCGAGAGATCCGGCCGCCCCGGTCTCCGGCCCGGCGCCGGCGGCAGGCCCAGCACCATCGTGAGCCCTCCGCCCGGCGTGTCCTCGGCCGTCAGTGTGCCGCCCATCGCCTCCGCGAACCCCCGGGCCACGGCCAGACCGAGACCGACCCCGGCGCCGCGCGGCGAGTCGCCGTACCGCTGGAACGGCTCGAAGATGCGCTCCTTGGCCTCGTCCGGGACGCCGGGCCCGCGGTCCACGACCCGCACCTCCACCCGGTCGGCCACGGAACTGGCCTTCACCAGCACGGGCGTGTCCGCGGGGCTGTACTTGACGGCGTTCTCGACCACGTTGGCCACGACCCGCTCCAGCAGCCCCTTGTCGACGTGGACCATGGGCAGCGTCTCCGGGATGTCCAGCTCGACGCTGTCCTCGGGGACCCCGCCGAGTGCCATCGGCACCACCTCGTCCAGGTCGGCCTCGCGGACTATGGGCTTGACGGTGCCGGTCTGCAGGCGGGACATGTCGAGCAGGTTGCCCACCAGGAGGTCCAGCCGGTCGGCGCCCGCCTCTATCGCCTCCAGGAGCTCGGCCCGGTCCTCCTCGGACCACTCCACGTCGTCCGAACGCAGCGACGACACCGAGGCCTTGATGCCGGCCAGCGGGGTGCGCAGATCGTGGCTGACAGCGGCCAGCAGCGCGGTACGGATCCGGTTGCCCTCCGCCAGCTCCTTCGCCTGGTCCGCCTCCTGCCGGAGCCGCTGCCGGTCGAGCACGACGGCCGCCTGGGCGGCGAACGCGGCCAGCACGCGCCGGTCGGAGGCCGGCAGCACCCGTCCGGACAGGGCGAGCGTCATATGGTCGCCGACCGGCATGTCGACGTCCGCGTTCTCCGGTGTCCGGCAGGGCCGCGGCCCGACGCTGCCGGCGCAGGTCCACGGTGTCACGTCGTCCGCCCGCTCCAGCAGCGCCACCGACTCCATGCCGAAGGTCTCCCGCACCCGCTCCAGGAGCTCCTCCAGGCTGGTCTCGCCGCGCAGCACGTTGCCGGCGAGGAAGGAGAGGATCTCCGACTCGGCGCGCAGCCGGGTCGCCTGCTGGGTGCGCCGGGCCGCCAGGTCCACCACCGACGCCACCGACACCGCGACCCCGACGAAGATCGCTATGGCGACGATGTTCTTGGGGTCGGCGATCGTGAGGGTGTGCACCGGCGGGGTGAAGAACCAGTTGAGCAGCAGGGATCCGACCGCCGCCGAGGCGAGCGCCGGGAGCAGTCCGCCGAGCAGGGCCGCGGCGACCGTCAGGGTGAGGTACAGCAGCATGTCGTTGGCCAGGCCCACCTCCGGTGCGGCACTGGTCAGCAGCCAGGTCAGCAGGACCGGCCCGAGCACGCCGGTCAGCCAGCCCCAGATGATCCGGGACCGGCCGAGCCGTGCCGAACGCCCCAGCGGGAGCCGCCCCTTGCCTGCCTCGTCGTGCGTGATGAGGTGGACGTCGAGATCGGGTCCCGACTCGCGGGCGACCGTGGCGCCGACGCCCGGCCCGAAGACGTACTGCCAACTGCTGCGACGGGAGACGCCGAGCACGATCTGGGTGGCGTTGACCCCGCGCGCGAAGTCGAGCAGGGCGACCGGGACGTCTTCGCCGACGACCTGGTGGAAGGTGCCACCGAGGTCCTCGACCAGGGTGCGCTGGACGGCGAGTTCCTTCGGGGAGGCCGAGGTGAGCCCGTCGCTGCGCGAGATGTAGACGGCCAGCACCTCGCCGCCGGCGCCCTTCTCGGCCAGCCGTGCGGCCCGCCGGATGAGGGTGCGTCCCTCCGGGCCGCCGGTCAGGCCGACCACGATCCGCTCCCGCGAGCCCCAGATCTTCGAGACCTGGTGCTCGCTGCGGTACTCGTTGAGATACTCGTCGACCCGGTCCGCGACCCAGAGCAGCGCGAGTTCGCGCAGGGCGGTGAGGTTGCCGGGCCTGAAGTAGTTCGACAGGGCCGCGTCGACCTTGTCCGGCTGGTAGATGTTGCCGTGCGCCATGCGGCGGCGCAGCGCCTGCGGGGACATGTCGACCAGCTCGATCTGGTCGGCGCGGCGCACCACTTCGTCGGGGACGGTCTCCTGCTGCCGTACCCCGGTGATGGACTCCACGACGTCGCCCAGCGACTCCAGGTGCTGGATGTTGACGGTGGAGACGACGTCGATCCCGGCGGCCAGCAGTTCCTCGACGTCCTGCCAGCGCTTGGCGTTGCGGGAGCCGGGGATGTTGGTGTGCGGGAGCTCGTCGACGAGGGCGACCTGGGGGCGGCGCGCGAGCACGGCGTCGACGTCCATCTCGGTGAACACCGCGCCCCGGTACTCCAGTTCCCTGCGCGGGATCTCCTCCAGGCCGTGCAGCATCACCTCGGTGCGCGGCCGGTCGTGGTGCTCGACGAACGCGACCACGCAGTCGGTGCCGCGCTCGATCCTGCGGTGGGCCTCGGAGAGCATGGCGTAGGTCTTGCCCACGCCGGGTGCCGCGCCGAGGTAGATCCGAAGCCTGCCGCGTGCCATGTCATCCTTCGAAGCGGTAGCCCATGCCGGGCTCGGTGATCAGGTATCGGGGGTGGGAGGGATCCGCCTCGAGCTTGCGGCGGAGCTGGGCCATGTAGACCCGCAGGTAGTTGGTCTTGTTGCTCTGGGTGACCCCCCACACCTCGAGCAGCAGGTGCTTCTGTGTGACGAGCCGGCCGGGGTTGGTGACCAGGATCTCCAGCAGATGCCACTCGGTGGGGGTGAGCCGTACGTCGCGGCCGGCGCGTAGGGCCTTCTTGGCGAGCAGGTCGATGGTGAAGTCGTCCGTCTCCACCAGGGTGGTCTCGGGGGCGAGCGGCACGTCCTCGGTACGGCGCACAGCCGCCCGCAGCCGGGCGAGGAGTTCGTCCATGCTGAACGGCTTGGTGATGTAGTCGTCGGCGCCCGCGTCCAGCGCGGCGACCTTCTCGTCGGAGGCCTGCCGTGCCGACAGCACCAGGATCGGTACACGGGTCCAGCCGCGCAGCGCCTTGATGACGTCGACCCCGTCCATGTCGGGCAGTCCGAGGTCGAGCATCACCACGTCCGGCTGACGCGCGGCCGCCAGCCGGAGGGCCGTGGCGCCGTCGGGCGCCGCGTCCACTCCGTACTGGCGTGCCTGCATGTTGATCACGAGTGCCCGTACGAGCTGGGGGTCGTCTTCCACGACCAGCACTCGGGTCATCAGCTGCCCTTGATCAGTTCCTTCAGCCCGATGTTGAGTTCGAGGACGTTCACCCGGGGCTCACCGATGAAGCCGAGGGTGCGGCCGTCGGTGTGGTCCTTGACCAGCTTCTCCACCTGGGCGACGGAGAGGTGGTTCTTCGCCGCGACCCGGTGGACCTGGAGCTCGGCGTAGGCCGGGGAGATGTCCGGGTCCAGGCCGGAGCCCGAGGAGGTGACGGCGTCGGCCGGCACCTGGGCGGGCGTGACCGGGTGGCCGGGCACCGAGTTGTCCTTGACGACCGCGGCCTTGGCGTCCTTCACCTGCTGGATCAGGACCTTGTTGTCGGCGGCGAGGTTGGTCGCACCCGAGAGGATCAACGTGTACTTGGTGTTGATGCTGTTGCTGCCGAGCCCGTTGGCCGGGCGGCCCTGGAACCACTGCAGGGCCGCGTCCGGGGTCTCCTGACCCTTCTTCAGCGGCAGGTTGTACGACTGCCCGATCAGGGACGAGCCGACGACCTTGCCGTCCGCCTTGACCTCGGAGCCGTTCGCCTTGCCGCTGAACGCGGCCTGGGCGATGCCGGTGACGACCAGCGGGTAGACGACGCCCGTCACCAGGGTCAGCACGAGGAGGGCACGCAGGCCCGCCCAGAGCAACCGGGCGGTGTTGCTTACGGAGTTGTTCATGGCGTTCAGCACGCTTTCAAGAAATTACAGCCCGGGGATGAGGGAGATGATCAGGTCGATGATCTTGATGCCGATGAAGGGCGCGACCAGACCGCCGAGGCCGTAGATCCCGAGGTTGCGGCGGAGCATCTTGTCGGCGCTGACCGGCTTGTACTGGACGCCCCGCAGCGAGAGCGGCACCAGCGCGATGATGATCAGCGCGTTGAAGATGACCGCGGACAGGATCGCGGAGCTGGGCGAGGACAGGTGCATGATGTTGAGCTTGTCCAGGCCCGGGTAGACCACGGCGAACATGGCCGGGATGATCGCGAAGTACTTCGCGACGTCGTTGGCGATGGAGAACGTGGTCAGCGCACCGCGCGTGATCAGCAACTGCTTGCCGATCTCGACGATCTCGATGAGCTTGGTCGGGTTGGAGTCGAGGTCGACCATGTTGCCGGCCTCCTTCGCGGCCGACGTACCCGTGTTCATCGCCACGCCGACGTCCGCCTGCGCGAGGGCCGGCGCGTCGTTGGTGCCGTCGCCGGTCATCGCGACCAGCTTGCCGCCCGCCTGCTCCCGCTTGATGAGGGCCATCTTGTCCTCGGGGGTGGCCTCGGCGAGGAAGTCGTCCACGCCCGCCTCGTCGGCGATCGCCTTGGCGGTCAGCGGGTTGTCACCCGTGATCATGACGGTCTTGATGCCCATGCGGCGCAGTTCCTCGAACCGCTCGCGCATGCCGTCCTTGACGACGTCCTTGAGGTGGATGACGCCCAGGATCCGGGCGCCCTCGGCGTCCTCGACCGCGACCAGGAGCGGGGTGCCGCCGGACTCGGAGATGCGGTCGGCGAGGGTGTCGGCGTCCTCGGCGACGGTGCCGCCCTGCTCGCGGACCCAGGCGATGACCGAACCGGCCGCGCCCTTGCGGATCTTCCTGCCGTCGACGTCCACACCCGACATCCGGGTCTGGGCGGTGAAGGCGATCCACTCGGCGTGCGCCAGCTCGCCCTGGTGCCGCTCGCGCAGCCCGTACTTCTCCTTCGCCAGGACGACGATGGAGCGGCCCTCGGGGGTCTCGTCGGCCAGCGACGACAGCTGGGCCGCGTCGGCCACCTCGGCCTCGGTGGCCCCGCGCACCGGCAGGAACTCGGAGGCCTGGCGGTTGCCGAGGGTGATGGTGCCGGTCTTGTCCAGCAGCAGGGTGGAGACGTCACCGGCGGCCTCGACCGCACGGCCCGACATGGCGAGCACGTTGCGCTGCACCAGCCGGTCCATGCCGGCGATGCCGATCGCGGAGAGCAGCGCGCCGATGGTGGTCGGGATGAGGCAGACCAGCAGGGCGACCAGCACGACCATCGTCAGGTGGGTGCCCGCGTAGTCCGCGAAGGGCGGGAGGGTGGCGACGGCCAGCAGGAAGACGATCGTCAGCGAGGCGAGCAGGATGTTCAGCGCGATCTCGTTCGGCGTCTTCTGCCGGGCCGCGCCCTCGACCAGGGCGATCATCCGGTCGATGAAGGTCTCGCCCGGCTTCGTCGTGATCTTGATGACGATCCGGTCGGACAGCACCTTGGTACCGCCCGTGACCGCGGACCGGTCACCGCCGGACTCGCGGATGACCGGAGCCGACTCACCGGTGATCGCCGACTCGTCGACCGAGGCGACACCCTCGATGACGTCTCCGTCACCCGGGATGATGTCGCCGGCCTCGCAGACCACCAGGTCACCGATCTTCAGCTCGGTGCCGGGCACCTGCTCCTCGGTGTCGCCGACCAGTCGCCGGGCGACGGTGTCGGTCTTGGCCTTGCGCAGGGTGTCGGCCTGGGCCTTGCCGCGGCCCTCGGCGACCGCCTCCGCGAGGTTGGCGAAGATGACGGTCAGCCACAGCCAGGCGCTGATGGTCCAGCCGAACCAGTCGCCCGGGTCCTTGAAGGAGAAGACCGTGGTCAGGATCGAGCCGACCCACACCACGAACATCACGGGCGACTTGATCATGACCCGCGGGTCGAGCTTGCGGCAGGCCTCGGGAAGGGACCTGATCAGCTGCTTGGGGTCGAACAGGCCCGCGCCGACGCGGCCTTCGGCGGGCTTGTGCCCGGTCGGCGCGTCCTGGTGGGGCGCAAGGGTGGGTGTGGACATGGTGTCCTCGTGGGCTTCCGTTCGGGTGGTCACGACGCCAGCCCCTCGGCCAGCGGGCCCAGCGCCAGGGCCGGGAAGTAGGTCAGACCGGTGATGATCAGGATCGCGCCGACGAGCAGGCCGGTGAAGAGCGGCTTCTCGGTGCGCAGGGTGCCGGCCGTGGCCGGGACGGGCCGCTGCTCGGCGAGCGAGCCGGCCAGCGCCAGCACGAACACCATCGGCAGGAAGCGGCCGAACAGCATCGCGAGTCCGGTCATGGTGTTGTACCAGTCGGTGTTCGCGTTCAGGCCGGCGAAGGCCGAGCCGTTGTTGTTGGCCGCCGAGGTGAAGGCGTACAGCACCTCGGAGAAGCCGTGCGCTCCCGGGTTCAGCATGGAGTGCGGCGGAGTCGGCAGGGCCATGGAGACCGCGGCGAACACGAGCGCCAGCGCCGGAGTGATCAGGATGTAGATCGCCGACAGCTTGATCTCGCGGGCGCCGATCTTCTTGCCCAGGTACTCGGGTGTGCGGCCGACCATCAGACCGGCGATGAACACCGCGATGATCGCCATGATCAGGATGCCGTAGAGGCCGGAGCCGGTACCACCGGGGGCGATCTCGCCCAGCATCATGCTGAGCAGGGTGATACCGCCGCCCAGGCCGGTGAACGAGGAGTGGAAGGAGTCCACCGCGCCCGTCGAGGTGAGCGTGGTCGCCACGGCGAAGATCGACGAGCCGCCGACGCCGAAGCGGACCTCCTTGCCCTCGTAGGCACCGCCCGCGATCTGCAGCGCGGGACCGTGGTGGGCGAACTCGGTCCACATCATCAGCGCCGTGAAGCCGAGCCAGATGGTGCCCATGGTGGCGAGGATCGCGTAACCCTGCTTGACCGAGCCGACCATCACACCGAAGGTGCGGGTCAGCGCGAACGGGATCAGCAGGATGAGGAAGATCTCGAACAGGTTGGTGAAGGGCGTCGGGTTCTCGAAGGGGTGGGCGGAGTTGGCGTTGAAGTAACCGCCGCCGTTGGTGCCCAGCTCCTTGATGGCCTCCTGGGAGGCGACCGCGCCGCCGTTCCACTGCTGCGAGCCGCCCATGCTGTGCCCATTGAAGAATTGACCGACCGCGTGGATGCCGGAGAAGTTCTGGATGGCACCGCAGGCGACCAGGATCACCGCGGCGACCGCGGCGACCGGCACCAGGATGCGGACGGTGCCGCGCACCAGGTCGGACCAGAAGTTGCCGATCTCACCGGTACGCGAGCGCGCGAAGCCGCGCACCAGCGCCACGGCGACGGCGATGCCGACGGCCGCGGAGACGAAGTTCTGCACGGCCAGACCGGCGGTCTGCACCACGTGACCCATGGTCTGCTCGCCGTAGTACGACTGCCAGTTCGTGTTGGTCACGAAGGAGACGGCCGTGTTGAACGACTGCGCCGGGTTGACCGAGGAGAAGCCGAGCGAGCCGGGCAGGATGCCCTGGAGCCGCTGCAGCAGGTAGAGGAAGATGACGCCGACCAAGGAGAAGGCGAGAACTCCGCGCAGATAGGCGGGCCAGCGCATCTCGGTGTCGGGGTTGGCGCCGATGCCCTTGTAGATCCACTTCTCGACGCGCCAGTGCTTGTCGGAGGAGTAGACCTTGGCCATGTAGTTGCCGAAGGGGATGTAGCAGAGCGCCAGCGCGCCTATGAGGGCGGCGAGCTGGAGCACGGCGGCGGTTACGGGACCCATGACTGTCTCAGAACCTCTCCGGGAAGATCAGGGCGAGGACGAGATAGCCCAGCAGGGCGACGGCCACGACGAGGCCGACGATGTTCTCGGCGGTCACAGCTTGGTCACCCCCTTGGCGACGAGGGCCACCAGCGCGAAACCCGCGAGTACGGTGACGACGAAGGCCAGATCGGCCATCGTGAACTCCTGGATGAGGTTCGGAACGGACTCGGACTGTTAGAGGAAAGCGTCTTTCTGGCCGGATTCAGCCGCCGTTGACGGGTCCCATACGGCGGTGTTCACGCCTTTGACGGGACTCTTACGCCCGCTCGACCGACCCGCGACCGGAAGCCGCCGTTCAGCCTCAGAAACCCCCTGAACAGGGGGAACGCGGGCCTCTTGCGCCACACACACAGCACGGGCAGCGCGCGGCGGACACGGCAGAACGGCGCCAGAACGGACGCCGGGGCAGGCGTCAGGACAGACGCCGGGACGGATGGCCGGGCAGGCGTCAGGAGAGCCGGAACCGCAGCCGGCAGATCACCGCGTCGGTCTCCCGGCGCACGGCGTGCGCGACGACGGCGCCCCGCTGGTTCTGCAGCAGTCGCTGCCACAGCCGCTCGGGCTCGGTCTCCGGGATCAGCACGGTCACCTGGGTGGCCGGCTCGGCCGCGGTCACCTCACGGACGTAGGCGGCGATGGGACGGCCCAGCGTGCGCCGGTCGCAGTTCAGCCGGACGAGCTCCACGCCGGGGTCCCACTCGGCCCAGGCGCGCTCCAGGGCGTGCAGCTGGGCCCGGTCCTCGGGGTCGGGATGGCAGACGGTCACGGCCCGGACCTCGTCGCCGAGGGAGGCGGCCGCGGACAGCGCCTGGGAGGTGAGCCGGGACAGGGTCGACACCGGCACGATCACGACCGAGCGCTCGCGGTACGGTGCCCGCGGGATCCGCCCGAGCCCGAGCCGCTCCCCGATCCGCCCGTAGGCGCGATGCACGGCCCCGAAGGCGGCGACGAGCAGCGGCAGCATCACGACGACGAGCCAGGCGCCCGCGGTGAACTTGCCGGCGGTGACGACGACGGACGCGACACCGGTCAGGACCGCCCCGAAGCCGTTGAGCAGCGCCTTCCCCCGCCAGCCGGGCCCGCGCTCCAGTCTCCAGTGCTTCACCATGCCCACCTGGGCGATCGTGAAGCCGACGAAGACACCGATGGCGAACAGCGGCACCAGCGTGTTGGTGTCGCCACCGGAGAACACCAGCAGCGCCGCCGAGACCAGGGCCAGGGCGAGCACCCCGTGCCGGTGCACCTGCCGGTCGGCCTTGAGCGCGAAGACATGCGGCAGGTAGTTGTCCCGGGCGAGCAGCTTGAGCAGCACCGGAAGGCCGCCGAACGACGTGTTGGCGGACAACGCCAGCAGGATCATCGTGGCGAACTGGATGACGTAGAAACCCCAGTTGTGGCCGAGTGAGGCGTCGGCGAGCTGCGCGAGGACGGTCACGCCCGCGACCGGCTGGAGGTGGAAGCGGGAGATCAGCACCGACAGCCCGATCAGCATCACGCCGAGCACGGCGCCGAGGGCGATCTCCGCGCGCTGGGCCCGCCGGACGCGCGGCGCCCGGAAGGAGGGCACGGCGTTGGCGATGGCCTCGACACCGGTGAGCGCGGCACAACCGGAGGCGAAGGCTTTCAGCAGGAGCAGGGCGCCGACGCCGGAGGCGTTGTCGGCGAGCACCGAGGCATGCCCGGCGGCGGTGGCGGTGCTGGCCGGTGCGGACCGGAAGAGCCCCACGACGATCAGCACGAAGATGGATCCCACGAACACCGCGGTCGGCACGATGAACGCCTTGGCCGACTCCACGATGCCCCGCAGGTTCACACCGGTGATCAGCACCAGCACGGCCAGACAGATCCACAGCCGGTCCGGGTAGAGCGACGGGAAGGCGGAGGTGAGGGCGGCGACACCGGCGGTCACGGCGACGGCGACGTTGAGGACGTAGTCGAGCACCAGGGACGCGGCGGCCACCAGAGCGGTGCGGGCACCGAGATGCCGCCGGGCCACGGCGTACGACCCTCCCCCGTCCGGGAAGGCCGCGATGACCTGCCGGTACGAGGCGACGAGCACCGCCAGCAGAGCCGCGATGGCGAGGGTGACCGGCAGCGTGAAGCCGAGCCCGTGCGCACCGGCGGCGGCCAGCACGAGCACGATGGCCTCCGGTCCGTACGCCACCGACGCCATGGCGTCCAGCGACAGCGCGGCGAGGCCGGTGACGGCGGTGAGCCGGTGCCGCTCGTCGGTATCGGGCGGCTCCTCACCGGCGGGCACGGCGCCCGGTTCGGCGGTCAGTACGGACATGGGAGGGTGCTCCTTCACGAACGGGATATGCCTTCGCGCGCGGTGGTACCGCGCGCGATGCGACCAGGTTCTGTCCCGTCCCGGCCGGGTCCGCCAATCCCTTGCGTTTTCTTCGCGCCGAACAGACCGACTTTGACGCCTTCTTGACAACGCCGACCGCAGGGCGCCCCAAAGGGGCGCGGGGCCGCATCGATGTACGGCTAGACCTCGTCCCGGGGTCTTGAGGTGCGACTCCTCCGTCCCGCACCGGCGGGTGTGCTGCTCATGAGCCGCCTCCTACGCTCTGCGGCGTCCGGGAGGGACGGGTGCGATCGGCCAGGGGCAGCGAGACGACCATGGTCAGTCCGCCGCCCGGGGTGTCCTCGGGGGTCAGGGTGCCGTCCATCGCCTCGGTGAGCCCGCGGGCGAGGGCGAGTCCGAGGCCGAGGCCGGTGGTGTTGTCGGTGTCGCCGAGCCGCTGGAAGGGCTCGAAGAGGCGGTCGCGGCCGCCCGCGGGCAGGCCCGGACCCCGGTCGATGATCCGGAGTTCGGCGCGCCCGGCCAGCGCGCTCGCCGTCACCAGCACCCGCTTGCCGGGCGGGCTGTAACGGGCCGCGTTCCCGACCAGGTTGGCGATCACGCGCTCCAGCAGCGGCGGGTCGGCCAGCAGCGGGGGCATGTTCTCCGGCTCGCCGTGCACGTCGGCCGTCGGCGTGTCCGCGAGGGCCGCCGGGAGCACCTCCTCCAGCGCGGTGGCCCGGAGGTTGAGGGTGAGGACGCCGGCCTCCAGGCGGCTGAGGTCGAGGAGGTTGTCGATCAGCCGGCTCAGCCGGGCCATGGACTCCTCGGCGGTGGCGAGGAGTTCGTCCCGGTCCTCCGGGGAGAAATCCACCTCGCGGCTGCGCAGCGAGGTGACCGCCGCCCAGCCCGCCGCCAGCGGGGTGCGCAGGTCGTGGCCGACGGCCCGCAGCAGCGCGGTGCGCATCCGGTCGGCGGCGCGTACCGGTTCGACCTCGGCCGCGGCCTGCGCGAGCCGGGCCCTCTCCACCGCCGAGCCGACGTGCGCGGCGAAGGCGCCGAGCACCCGTCGCTCGGAGGCGGAGGGGGTACGACCGCGCAGAACCAGGTAGTTGCCTGGGCCGGCCGGCACGGTGGTGGCGTCGGCGCCGTCGGGCGGCTCGTCGACGAGCACGGCGGAATCCATGCCGAAGGTCTCGCGGGTGCGTTCCAGCAGGGCCGGGATGGTCTGGCCGCCGCGCACGATGCTCCCGGCCAGCGACGACATGGTCTCCGCCTCCGCGGCGGCCCGGGCCGCGCGCCGCGACAGCCGCAGCGAGCGGTCCACGACCCCCGCGACGGTGGCGGCCACCACCGCGAACACCCCGAGCGCCAGCAGGGCGTTGGGATCGTCGAGGGTGAACTGGCCGACAGGCGGTATGAACCAGTAGTTGAGCAGCAGGGACGCGGTGACGGAGGCGATCACGGCGGAGGTGACCCCGCCTATGCAGGCCACGCCGACCACCGCGAGCAGGAAGAGCAGGGCCTCGCTGGTCAGGTTGACGGTGCCGCGGACCTGGGCGAGGGCGACGGTCAGCAGCACCGGGAGCACCAGCCCCGCCACCGGTCCCGCGATCAGACGGCGGGGGGAGAGGGTACGGCGCCGGGAGGGCAGCAGCGTGCCGCGGCCGGCGCGCTCATGGGTGACCCGGTGGACGTCGATGTCACCGGAGAGCGCCGTGACGGTCTCCCCCGTGCCCGGTCCGGTGAGGAAGCGTTCGAGGCGGCCCCGGCGGCTGGTGCCGAGGACGAGCTGGGTGGCGTTCTCGGCGCGGGCGAACTCGACCAGGGCGGCGGCCACGTCGTCGCCGACCACCGAGTGGTAACTGCCGCCGAGGTCCTCGACCAGCCTGCGCTGCCGGGCCAGCGAGGCGTGCGAGACACCGGCGGCCAGTCCGTCACTGCGGGCCACGTGCACGGCGAGCAGGTCGCCGCCCGCGGACCGGTCGGCGATGCGGGCGGCCCGTCGTACCAGCGTGTCGCCCTCCGGACCGCCGGTCAGCGCGACCACGACCCGCTCCCGGGTCTCCCACACCCCGCCGATGGCGTGCTCGGCGCGGTAGGACTGGAGTGCCTCGTCGACACGGTCGGCGACCCAGAGGAGGGCCAGCTGGCGCAGGGCGGTGAGGTTGCCGGGGCGGAAGTAGTTGGCGAGGGCCGCGTCGACCTTCTCGGGGGCGTAGATGTTGCCGTGCGCCATGCGACGGCGCAGTCCCTCCGGCGGGATGTCCACGAACTCGATCTGCTCGGCCCGCCGGACGACCTCGTCGGGCACCGTCTCGTGCTGCGGCACCCCGGTGATCTTCTCGACGACGTCCTTGAGTGATTCCAGGTGCTGGATGTTGACCGCGGTGATCACGTCCATGCCGGCCGCGAGCAGGTCCTCGACGTCCTGCCAGCGTTTCGGGTGCCGGCCGCCGCCCGGGATGTTGGTGTGGGCGAACTCGTCGACGATCGCCACCTTCGGGCGGCGCGCCAGCACGGCCGCGACGTCCATCTCCTCGAACTCGCCGCCCCGGTAGTCGCAGCGCAGCCGCGCCACCACCTCCAGGCCGTCGATCATGGCCTCGGTCCGGGGGCGCCCGTGGAACTCCACGAACCCCACCGCCACGTCCGCACCCCGGGACGCGCGGCGCTGCGCCTCGTCGAGCATGCGGTAGGTCTTGCCCACCCCTGGGGCGGCACCGAGGTAGACCTTCAGTCGTCCGCGCGGTACGTCGTTCATCACCTCAAAGACAAGCGCGCCGCATGGCCCCGGGAGCGGCGTCTTGACGCGTCTCTGGCGCCACTGACGAGGACGTTGACACTGTCTTGACGGACCTTGGCCCGATAGGGTGAAGGCGGTGTGCCGGGAAGTCTGGTCGGCCGGGAGTCACAGTGGCTCCTGTCGGGCCTGTCTCTCGGACCAGGTCGCAGGAGATCGGCGGTGACCCGTCGGCTCCGCGTCTGCGGCGGGATCCGACAGCCAGGCCCTGAGGCCCCAGGGGGACGGCATGCGCGGCGTGGGTACGGTTCTCGCACTTGTGGTCCTGGCCACGGTGGTGGCGACCTTCGCCCGCCGGTGGCGGATTCCCGCTCCTTCCCTCCTCGTCGTCGCGGGCCTCGCCGTGGCCCTGCTGCCGGGCACCCCGGAGATCCGGATCAGCCCGCAGGTCATCGGTCTCGTCGTCCTCCCGCCGCTGCTCTACGCCAGCGCCGAGGAACTCTCCTGGCGCGAGCTGCGCGCGGTCTGGAAGCCGGTCGGAGTACTCGCGGTCGGCCTGGTGCTGGCCTCGGCGGCGGCCGTCGGTGCGGTCGCCTCGCTGGTCACCCCGCTGTCCTGGCGGATGGCGCTGGTGCTGGGCGCGATCCTGGCCAGCACCGACCCGGTCGCGGTGACCGCGCTCGGCCGCCGGCTCGCCCTGCCGCCGAAGGTGCAGATGCTGGTCCAGGCCGAGAGCCTCTTCAACGACGCGACGTCCCTGGTTCTCTACCGGGTCGCGGTGAGCGTCGCGGTGGCCTCGGCGGCGGCGAACTGGGGGGCCGCGGGAGGCGAGTTCCTGCTGCTCGCGGGCGGCGGCACCCTGATCGGAGCCGTCGTCGCCGGTGTCGTGGCGGTGATCAGGCGGCGCACCGAGGATCCGGTCCTGGAGACGGTGATATCGCTGGTCACGCCGTACACCGCGTACGTCCTCGCGGAGGCGGCCCACACCTCCGGTGTCACCTCCGTGGTGGTCGCGGGGGTCGTCCTGGGCGGCCGCGGCGACCGGCTCACCAACGCCCGCATAAGGCTGCAGCTGCACGCCGTCTACGGCACGGTGGTCTTCCTGCTGGAGAGCGTGGTCTTCAGCCTGATAGGGCTCGCACTGCCCGGCCAGGTGCGGGCACTGTCCGACGGTGACAGGGCGTGGCCGTTGTACGCGCTGGCGGTGGCCGGCACGCTGATCGCGGTACGCCTGCTGTGGGTGGCGCCGCTGTCGGCGGTGGTGCAGCGCAAGGGCGGCATCCAGCGGCCGAACTGGCGGGTGCCGGTGGTGCTGACCTGGGCCGGCACCCGGGGTGTGGTGCCGCTGGCGGCCGCGCTGTCGATCCCGGTGGCGGCCGAGGACGGCTCGGCGCTGACCGAGCGCCCGCTGGTCCTGGTCCTGACCACCTCGGTCGTCGTGGTCACCCTCGTCGTGCAGGGCTTCTCCCTGGCCTCCGTCGTGCGCCGCTCCGGCATAGCCCTGGAGCCCGACCACACCGAGCGCGAGGAGGCCGCCGCCCGCTGCCGGCTGGCCGACGCGGGCATCCGGCGCCTGGCGGAGCTGTCCGAGCTGGAGGCCGTGCCGGACGTGGTCCTCGACCGGCTCCGGCGCGGCCTCCACGCCCGCCTCGACGACGCCCGCGACCGGCTGACCGACAGCACGGTCGAGTCGGCCGACCTGGTCTACCGGCAGCTGCGCCGCGACCTGATAGCGGTGGAGGCGGCGGAGCTCCGGCGGCTGTACGACGAACACACGATCAGCGACACGACCCGAAGGCGCCTCCAACGGTCCCTGGACCTGGAGGAGGCGCGACTGACGGACGTGTGACGTCCCGTCACCGAGAGTCCGCCGGCGGGGGCCGCGGCGCACTCCAGCGGGATAACGCTCGGTGTCCGGCCCCGCGCACCCGTTCGTCGTCCCCCGTACAGCCGAATGCCCGGTCCCTGACTGCCGGCCCCCGCTTCTTGATGCTGCACCGGCGCCTGCCAGGGGATTCTTAACGCAAGCTTGACGCCCGGCACCCACTGATCCGTGGGCCCACGCGTCACTCTCTGCTTACGCTGGTGCCGCCGTCCGCGTGATGGCCGGAATCGAACTGCCCCGCATTCAGCGCGCCGGACACCAGGAGCCCGACCGATGGCCACGACCGAACACCCCCCTCCCGGTCGCCTGCGCGCCTGGATGCTGGAGGGGCTGTCCGACATGGGCAAGAGCGGCGGCCACACCGGGCCCCACGCGCAGCCCGAGGCCGCGCACAAGGGCCAGCGCTGGTGGCGGGTGATGTGCCTGACCGGCGTGGACTACTTCTCGACCCTCGGTTACCAGCCCGGCATCGCGGCCCTCGCGGCCGGCCTGCTGTCGCCGATCGCGACCATCGTGCTGGTCATCGTGACCCTGGCCGGCGCCCTGCCGGTCTACCGGCGCGTCGCCGCGGAGAGCCCGCACGGCGAGGGCTCCATCGCCATGCTGGAGCGGCTGCTCTCCTTCTGGCAGGGCAAGCTCTTCGTGCTCACCCTGCTGGGCTTCGCCGCCACCGACTTCCTCATCACCATCACCCTGTCGGCCGCCGACGCCTCCACCCACCTGGTCGAGAACCCGCATCTGACCGCCGCCCTGCAGGGCAAGCAGATGATCATCACGCTGATCCTGGTGGCCCTGCTGGGCGCGGTCTTCCTCAAGGGCTTCCTGGAGGCCATCGGCGTCGCGGTCGCCCTCGTCGGCATCTACCTCGCGCTGAACGTCGTCGTCGTGATCGTCGGCATCTACCACGTCATCACCGCCGAGCACGTCATCACCGACTGGACCAGCGCCCTCACCACGGAACACGGCAACGTCTTCGTCATGATCGGCGTGGCCCTGATCGTCTTCCCCAAGCTGGCGCTGGGCCTCTCCGGCTTCGAGACCGGCGTCGCCGTCATGCCGCACGTCCAGGGCGACCCGGGCGACACCGAGGAGCGGCCCACCGGCCGGATCCGGGACACCAGGAAGCTGCTCACCACGGCCGCCCTGATCATGAGCTGCTTCCTGATCGCGACCAGCTTCATCACCACGCTGCTGATCCCGGAGCAGGAGTTCAAGTCCGGCGGCGACGCCAACGGCCGTGCGCTGGCCTATCTGGCACACGAGTACCTCGGCAACGCCTTCGGCACCGTGTACGACGTCTCGACCATCTGCATCCTGTGGTTCGCCGGCGCCTCCGCGATGGCCGGCCTGCTCAACCTGATGCCGCGCTACCTGCCCCGCTACGGCATGGCCCCGCACTGGGCCCGCGCGGTGCGCCCGATGGTCATCGTCTTCACCCTGGTCGCCTTCCTGGTCACCTGGATCTTCGACGCCGACGTCGACGCGCAGGGCGGCGCCTACGCCACCGGTGTGCTGGTGCTGATCAGCTCCGCCGCCGTCGCGGTGACCATCGCCGCCCACAAGGCCGGGCAGCGCAAGTGGACGATCGGGTTCGGGGTCATCTCGGCGGTGTTCCTCTACACGACCGTCGTGAACGTCATCGAGCGGCCCGACGGTGTGAAGATCGGTGCCTGCTTCATCGTCGGCATCATCCTCGTATCGCTGCTCTCCCGCCTCGCCCGTGCCTTCGAACTGCGCGTGACGAGCGTGAGCCTGGACCCGATGGCGGAACGGTTCATCCGGGACATGGCGAGCCGCAGGATGCGGTTCATCGCCAATGAGCCGGACCGGCGCGACAAGGCCGAGTACCGCGACAAGATCGAGCAGATCCGGGCCGACAACGACATGCCCGAGCAGGAGGACTTCGTCTTCGTCGAGGTCACGGTCACCGACCCCTCCGAGTTCGAGGCGGGCCTGACCGTGCGCGGCGAGGTGCTGCACAACCGCTACCGCGTCCTGACCCTGGAGTCGGCCTCCATCCCCAACGCGCTGGCCGCGCTGCTGCTGCACGTCCGTGACGACACCGGCTGCATCCCGCACATCTACTTCGAGTGGACCGAGGGCAACCCGTTCGCCAACTTCCTGCGGTTCTTCCTCTTCGGCCAGGGCGAGGTCGCCCCGGTCACCCGGGAGGTACTGCGTGAGGCGGAGCCGGACCGCTCCCGCCGACCGCGCGTCCACACGGGCTGACCGCCCACCGGAGACGACCCGATCGTAAGAATCCCGTCAATAACCGCTCGGTCCGCATTAGAACCCCGTCAGCCGCCGTCCCCGGCCGCCCACCGGCCCCTACCGTCGGCCTCATGGAGGACAGAGCACTCAGGGGCCGGGCAGCCGGCGACCGCACCTGGCGCGGCAGCGCACGGCTGGCCGTCGGCTGCGCCCTCGGCTTCGGTGGCCTGACGCTCGTGGTCGACTGGGACGCCGGCACCCTCACCCCGGGCCGCGCCCTGCTCTGGGTCTCCCTGTCGGCGGCCATCCTCGTCATTCTGCTGCCGGCCCGGGTCACGGCGGGCCCCGGCTGGCTGGCCGTCCGCGGGCCCCTGCGCCGGCGTACCGTCCGTACCGACTCCCTCGTCTACGTCGGCCGGTACGGCGACGTCTCCGCCCATCTGGTGCTCCGTGACACCGCCGGCAACCGCCTGGAACTCGACCCGAACGTCCTGCACGCGAATCCGCTGCTCTGGCACGAACTCGACACCGGCGTCCGCCGCTCCCTGGCCCGCGGCACCCTGCGCCGGGGCGCCGAGGTGCTCACCCAGCTCGGCCACCAGATCGACGACACCAACGCGCTCGCGGTCCTCAGGGCATCGGGCCTGACCTGAGCGCCGCGCCGTTCACTCCATGGGCAGGGCGCGCAGCCTGCCGCTCCAGCGCTCGCCGCCGGCGGTGGCGGGGTCGGTCAGGCCGATGCCGAAGGCGTTCTCCAGGAGCGCCAGGACACTGTGCGGCGGCGCCATCTCGCCCCGGACCAGCCCCAGCGGCCGCATGGTGTCGTCGAGCCGTGCCGGGTCGTACCCGATCGGGTCGATCGCGTGGAGGGTGTGGAAGTCCACGAGGACGTCGCCGCCGACCGCGTACTTGAACCAGTGCATCGGCTTCTCGTTGTAGTGGACCACGACGGCCTCGGTCCCCGCCGAGACGGCACCGAGGATCCCCTCGTCGAGCCCGTGCAGGCCGCCCAGCTCCCAGGCCCACGTCCAGGGGCCGTCGACACCGGTCATGACGACCGGTTCGTCCCCGTCGTAGAGATCGTCACCGAGGTCGTCCGAGAGATCGACGGCGGCACCGCGCAGCGCGAGAGTCCCGGGGTCGGCTCCCATCCGGGTCAGCAGTTCCTCGGGGGCCACGTCCCGCACAAAGGTGAGCGTGTAGATCGGGATGTCCTGGTACCGGAACAGGTCCAGGCCCCGGCTTGCTCCTGTGGTCGTCATGCGCCGGATGCTGCCACATCCGACCGGCATCCCCGACCGCCGGATGCCGGGTCCGCGGGCCCCGCCGACCGGCCCTATCGTGACCCCATGCAGTCCTACACGATCGGCCAGGCGGCGCGGCTGCTCGGCGTCAGCCCGGACACCGCCCGCCGCTGGGCCGACGCCGGCCGGGTGACCACCCATCGCGACGAGGGCGGCCGGCGGCTCATCGACGGCAAGGACCTCGCCGCCTTCTCCGTCGAACTGGCCAGGGCCGGCAGCGTCGAGGAGGACGCCTCCTACACCTCGGTCCGCAACGCCTTCCCCGGCATCGTCACCGCGATCAAGCTGGGTGACGTCGCCGCCCAGGTCGAGATCCAGGCCGGACCGCACCGTCTGGTCTCCCTGCTGACCCGCGAGGCCGTCGAGGAACTGGGCCTGGAGGTGGGCATGGAGGCCACCGCCCGGGTGAAGTCGACGAACGTGCACATCGACCGCGTCTGACCCCGTCACCGGCGCCCCCACCCGAGATCCGCACCGGCGTCCCCGGCAGGCGCGGTTCCCGGCGACCCGGCCAACGCCGTTCCCGGCGACCGGCCAACGCCGTTCCCGGCACCCCCCGGCCGACGCCCGTACCGGCCACCGGGCCGACGCGGTCACCGGCACATCAGTGCCGCCCACAGGTCCAGCCGGTCGCTCAGCCGGGACAGGTCGCGCCCCGTGAAGTGCTCCACCCGCTGCATCCGGTAGTGCACGGTGTTGACGTGCAGATGGAGCGCCTCGGCGGTCCGCGCCCAGGAGCCGTCGCAGGCCAGGAAGGTCTCCAGGGTGCTCAACAGCACGGCGGAGGCGGTGCGTTCGCCCGTGTGCAGGGGGCCGAGCACGGTCCGGCTGTAGGCCGCGCGGACCTCGGCCGGCACGCCGGTGAGCAGCGCGGCGAGGCTGGTGAGCGCGGTGGCGTCGATGAGGGCCGAGGTGTCCGGGGCGGTGCCGCGGGCCGAGGTGAACGCGTACCGTGCCTGTGCCAGCGCCCCGGCGAGGGCGCCGGGCCCGGGGGCCGCCGACCCGGTCCCGCCGTGCAGCGGGACGCCGGGCTCGCAGCCGGCGACCGAGGCCCAGACGTCGCCCGGTACGTCCGCCGCGGTGGGCAGCACCGCGAAGGCGAGCCCCTCCGGCAGCCGCCCCACCGCCGCCCGGGGCGCCACCTGCCCGGCGATCTCCGCCAGCGCCCCTTCGGCGAGCCCGGGCCGGCGCGCCCCGGTGTCGGCGACGAACACCCGGTAGGGCCCGTCGGCGGGCAGCCCGCACTCCCGTACGGCGGCCGACAGAGCCCCCTCGGTCGCTCCCGGCGCGGTGAGCAGCGCGCCCAGCTCGTCGGCGGCCTGGTGCTCGGCGGCCCGACGCCGGACCCCGGCCTCCTGGCAACGTCCCAGCGCGCCGGCCACCTCGTGCAGCATCCCGGCCGGCGCGCCGTCCGGGTCCGGCAGATACAGCAGCCAGCGCTCGTACGGCGTGACGCTGTCGGCGGCCACGGAGACGGTCACCCCACGCCCGTCCGCGACCAGCGCCGCCGCCTCCCGCGCCGGGACGGCCACCGCACCCGCGGTGGCCGTGACGGTCCGCCCGGACGGCGTGAACACGTAGGCGGCGATCCCGTCCAGATGCGCGAAGGCGGCCGCGAGGACGTCCCCGGGCCCGGCCTCCTGCGCGAGCAGCCGGCTCAGCCGCACCCGCGCGTTCTCCGGCAGCGCCTGCCGACGGCTCAGCTCGCCCCACTGCCGCAGGTACACGGTGTCCGTGATCGCCCGGAACATGATGTGCGCCGGCACCCCCGCGACCGGGACGCGGTGCCGTACGCACGCCTCCACCAGTTCCTCGGGCACGCCTCCGTGGGTCTCCTCGCCCGCGAACAGCGCGGCGGCCCCGGCCTCCCTGAGGCCCGACACGAAGCGCTCCGACCTGCCCGGCGCCCACCACACCAGCCCGCTGAGCACCACCTCGCCGGGGCGCACGAAGCGCGCCGGGTCCTCCAGATCCGTCACGGTGACCCCGCTGATCTCGCGCGCCAGCAGCGCGTCCTGCGCCCACAACGGGCGCAGCCCGAGGGAGACGTCCTTCAGGAGGTGTTCGACGTGCATGTGCTCAGACTCCTCGTGCCAAACTCGCATTCACCAGGTGAGTGCGAGTTACGGCATCGTAAATGCAAGTCTCTCCGTACGGAACGCCTCTTGGTGGATCATCCAGGACCGGCCCCGCCCGGCTCGTTTTTTCCGTGCCCCGCACCAGTCGTGCGGGGCCTCGGCACATTGCTTCACTGGCCGGCATGGACCTGAACACGGTGGTGGCGATCCGCGACGCCCGGGACCCGGCCCCCTGGCGGCCCGGCGACGCCTGGCTGGGCGGCGGGACGTATCTCTTCTCCGAACCCCAGCCGCACCTGCGCCGCCTGGTCGACCTGAGCCGTACCGGCTGGCAGCCCGTCGCCGTCACCCCGGACGGCGCCCTGGAGATCGCCGCCACCTGCACCATCGCCCAGCTGTCGCGATGGGCGGCCACAGCGACGACGGGGGCCGCCCCCCTGTTCGAGCAGTGCTGCCGGGCCTTCCTGGCCTCCTTCAAGATCTGGAACATGGCCACGGTCGGCGGCAACCTCTGCAACGCCCTCCCGGCCGGCCCGATGATCTCGCTCACGGCCGCCCTCGACGGACAGTGCCTGCTGATCGCCCAGGACGGCGGGCGACGGCAGGTCCCCGTCACCGCCTTCGTGACCGGCGCGGGCCGCAGGGACCTGGCCGAGGGCGAACTGCTGCGCTCGGTCACACTGCCGGCCCGGACCCTGGCCTGCCGTACGGCGTTCCGGCAGGCCTCCCTCTACGGCCTGGGCCGCTCCGGCGTCCTGGTGATCGGCGCCGTCGACCCCGCCGACGGCTCCTTCGCCCTCACGGTCACCGCGTCGACCGTGCGCCCGGTGCGGCTGTGGTTCCCGCTCCCGCCGACGGCCGGGGCCCTGCGGGCGGCGATCGGGTCCGCCGTCGCCGACGACGAGTGGTTCGACGACATCCACGGCCTGCCCGAGTGGCGGCGGCACATGACGTTCCGGCTGGCGGAGGAGCTCCGCCGTGAACTGGAGGAGCGATGAGGATCGAGGTCAACGGCCGGTCCCACGACGTGGAGCCGCGCTCCGGGCAGTGTCTGCGCACCTATCTGCGCGATCGCGGCTGGTTCGGGGTGAAGAAGGGCTGCGACGCCGGCGACTGCGGCGCCTGTACCGTCCACGTCGACGGCGAGCCGGTGCACAGCTGCCTCTACCCGGCCTTCCGGGCGGACGGCCGCACGGTCACCACCGTCGAGGGCCTGGCCTCCCCCGAGGGCGAACTCCACCCCGTACAGCAGAAGTTCCTGGACGCCCAGGGCTTCCAGTGCGGCTTCTGCACGGCGGGCTTCCTGATGACGACCGCCGCCCTGTCCGAGGACCAACTCACCGACCTCCCGCGGGCGTTCAAGGGCAACCTGTGCCGCTGCACCGGATACCGGGCCATCGAGGACGCGGTACGCGGGGTCAGGCACGTCGAGGAGCCGTCCCCAGGCGAGTCCGTCGGACGCAATCTGCCCGCCCCGGCCGGACCGCAGGTCGTCACCGGCACCGCCCGCTACACCTTCGACATCGAGGTGCCGGGCCTGCTCCACATGAAGCTGCTGCGCTCCCCGCACGCCCACGCCCGGATCACGGCGATCGACACCTCGGCCGCGCTGCGCGTACCGGGCGTCCACGCGGTCCTCACCCACCACGACGCCCCGGAGCGGCACTACTCCACCGCCCGCCACGAGCACCCCGAGGAGGACCCGGACGACACCCGCCTCCTCGACGACACGGTCCGCTACATCGGCCAGCGGGTGGCGGCGGTCGTCGCCGACAGCGAGGCGGCCGCGGAGGAGGGCTGCCGCCGGGTCGAGGTCACCTACGACGTCCTGCCCGCCGTCCTGGACCCGGAGGAGGCGATGCGCCCCGGCGCCCCCGTCGTCCACGACAAGGACCCGTCCGCCGCCCGTATCTCCCGTCCGCGGGCGAACGTCGTCGGCGAGGCGCACGGCGAGATCGGGGACGTCGAGGCCGGGTTCGCCGCGGCCGACGTGGTCCACGAGGACACCTTCCGCACCCAGCGGGTCCAGCACGCCAGCCTGGAGACGCACGGCGCGGTCGCCTGGATCGACGAGGACGGCCGGCTCACCGTCCGCACCAGCTCGCAGACCCCGTTCCTCACCCGCCGCGCCCTGTGCGCCCTCTACGACCTGCCCCTGGACCAGGTCCGGGTGGTCGCGGGCCGGGTCGGCGGCGGCTTCGGCGGCAAGCAGGAGATGCTCGTCGAGGACATCGTGGCGCTGGCCGTCCTGCGGCTGCGCCGCCCGGTGAAGCTGGAGTACACCCGGGCCGAGCAGTTCTACGGCGCGACCACCCGGCACCCCTTCACCGTCCACGTGAAGGCGGGCGCCGGCCGCGACGGCCTGCTGACCGCACTTCAGCTGCGAGTGGTCTCCAACACCGGCGCGTACGGCAACCACGGCCCGGCGGTGATGTTCCACAGCGTCGGAGAGTCCACGGCGATGTACCGGGCCCCGCACAAGAAGGTAGACGCCTACTCCGTCTACACCCACACCGTCCCGGCGGGCGCCTTCCGCGGCTACGGCCTGGGCCAGGTCCTGTTCGCCGTGGAGTCCGCCCTCGACGAGCTGGCCCGCCGACTCGGCCTGGACCCCGTCGACTTCAAGGCGCGCAACATCATCGGCCCGGGCGATGCGATGCTCACCCCCGGCGGCCACGAGGAGGACCTGCACATCGCGAGCTACGGGCTCGACAAGTGCGTGTCCATCGTCCGCCGGGCGAAGGCGGAGCCCGTCCCGGAAGAGGTCCCGGACGGCTGGCTGGTCGGCGAGGGCACGGCGCTTGCGATGATCGCGACGGGCCCGCCGGGCGGCCACATCGCCGACGCCAAGGCCGCCGTACTCCCCGACGGCAGCTTCGATCTGGCCGTCGGCACGGCCGAGTTCGGCAACGGCACCACGACCGTGCACAGACAGATCGCGGCCGGTGAACTCGCCACCACCGTCGACCGGATCACGATCCGCCAGTCCGACACGGATGTCGTACGGCACGACACGGGCGCGTTCGCCTCCACCGGCACCGTGGTCGCGGGCAAGGCCACCCTGCGGGCCGCCCGTGCCCTGGCCGACCTGCTCCTGGACTTCGCCGCGGCCCAGTTGCGCGTCCCCCGCGCCGCCTGCCGGCTCGCCCAGGAGGCCGTCCAGCACCCGGGCGGGCGGCTCCCGCTCAAGGAGCTGTACGCCGCCGCCCGCGGGGTCGGCGTCGACCTCACCGCCGACGGCCACTTCGGCGGCACCCCGCGCTCGGTCGCCTTCAACGCGCAGTGGTTCCGGGTGGCCGTCGACCCCGGCACGGGCGAGATCCGCATCCTGCGCAGCGTGCACGCGGCCGACGCCGGCAAGGTGATGAACCCGATGCAGTGCAGGGGCCAGGTGGAGGGCGGGGTGGCACAGGCGCTCGGCGCCACGCTCTTCGAGAACGTACGGCTGGACGCGCGCGGCGCGGTCGAGACGGCGGCCTTCCGCCGCTACCGGCTCCCGCAGTACGCGGACATCCCACGGACCGAGGTGCACTTCATGGAGACCGCCGACGCCATCGGCCCGCTGGGTGCCAAGTCGATGAGCGAGAGCCCGTTCAACCCGGTCGCCCCGGCGCTGGCCAACGCGCTGCGGGACGCGACCGGTGTGCGGTTCACGGAGTTGCCGCTGACGCGTGACCGGGTGTGGCGGGCGCTGGACGCCAGCCGCCGTACGCCCCGTCCACCCGGATCGCCGTGATGCCGCTGATGTGCCGGGCCCCGCAGCGGTCCTGAGGCAGCACCAGTTGCGGGCCCGCCAGGGCCAGTGAGGTGTCGTCGATACCGACGGCGAGCAGCACCGGGGCGTGCGCGAAATCCGGGTCGATCTCCGCCCAGGAGAGCAGCGCGTGGTGCCCGTCGGCGCCGCTGACCGCGATGAGGAACCGCAGGCGGTCCTTGCGTCGGGCGGGGTCGAAACCCGGGCCCGCGTCGCTCAGGACGTCGTACAGCAGGGGTCCGCTGAAGCCGTGGCGCTGCACGCCGCTGGTGGCGCAGTCGAAGCTGACCCGCACCCGGTGCTGGGGCCAGCGCAGGAGGTCGGACACGGTGAGCCGGGCCGGCCGTGCCAGGTCCCCGGTGAGGTCGAGTTCGGCGAGCGTCATGTGCGGCCTCCTCCCGGATGACGGTACCCGCGGCACACCTCCGTACAAACGCACATGCCAGGCTCAGGTCATAAGTGTGCAGCTCATGCGATGTGACAGAAGACTTACGCCTGGCAAGTGCGGCAGTATCATCGCGTGGCGGCCGATAGACAGGTCGCGACAGGGCGCGACAGCTTTTTCATCTGGATCAAGAGGAGTTCACTCGTGATGACCCGTTCCGCGCGCCGGACCCGGCGGACGCTTCAGGTGGCCGGTACCGCGGTCGCGGCCCTGCTGGCCCTGAGCGCCTGCTCCTCCTCGGACGACAACTCGTCCGCGACGACGAAGTCGGACACCTCTTCCTCGGCGTCGCCCAAGCTGTCGGGCTCGATCACCGTGTTCGCGGCGGCCTCCCTCAAGGAGAGCTTCACGACGCTGAAGGCGGACTTCGAGAAGGCCCACCCGGGGACGAAGGTCAACTTCAGCTTCGGTGGCAGTGACACCCTCGCCGCGCAGATCACCAGCGGGGCCCCCGCCGACGTCTTCGCCGCCGCCAGCCCCAAGACGATGGCGATCGTGACGGACAAGAAGGACACGGCCACCACGCCGGCCACCTTCGTCCGCAACCAGCTGGAGATCGCCACCCTGCCGGGCAACCCCGACAAGGTCGCCTCGCTCAAGGACCTCACCAAGTCCTCGCTGAAGGTGGTCCTCTGCGACAAGACGGTGCCGTGCGGCGCCGCAGCGCAGAAGGCCCTGGACGCCGGCAAGCTCAAGCTGACCCCGGTCTCCTACGAGGAGGACGTGAAGTCCGCCCTCAACAAGGTGGTGCTCAAGGAGGCCGACGCCGCGGTCGTCTACAAGACCGATGTGAAGGCCGCGGGTGACAAGGTGGAGGGCGTGGAGTTCCCCGAGTCCGCCGACGCCATCAACGACTACCCGATCGCCCTGCTGAAGAACGCCCCGAACCCGACGCTGGCCAAGGCGTTCATCGCGCTGGTGCGGTCCGCCGAGGGCCAGCAGGTCCTGAACCAGGCCGGATTCCTCAAGCCGTGACGAAGGTCGACGAGCCGGACGCCGGGGCCGCCGCCGTCACGGGCGGTCCACGGCGCCGGCGCGTCCGGTCGGCTGTGCCGCTACCGCTCCTCCTCCCCGGAGCGGTAGCCCTGGCCTTCCTCCTCCTGCCCCTGCTCGCGCTCCTCCTGCGCGCCCCCTGGGGCAGCCTCCCGTCGCTGCTGACCAGCACGGAGGTGTGGCAGGCCCTGCAGCTCTCGCTGCTCAGCGCGACCGCGGCGACGGCCGTGAGCCTGGTCCTCGGCGTTCCGCTGGCCTGGCTGCTGGCCCGCACGGAGTTCCCCGGCCGGGGCTTGGTACGAGCGCTGGTGACACTCCCCCTGGTCCTCCCGCCGGTGGTCGGCGGTGTGGCCCTGCTCCTCGCCCTGGGCCGCAACGGGGTCGTCGGGCAGTGGCTGGACTCCTGGTTCGGGATCACGCTCCCGTTCACGACGACCGCGGTGGTGATCGCCGAGTCCTTCGTGGCCATGCCCTTCCTGGTGATCAGCGTCGAGGGCACGCTGCGCGCCGCCGACCCGCGCTACGAGGAGGCGGCGACGACCCTGGGCGCCTCCCGTTTCACGGCGTTCCGCAGGGTCACGCTCCCCCTCATCGCCCCGGGCATCGCGGCCGGCTCGGTACTGGCCTGGGCCCGCGCGCTCGGCGAGTTCGGCGCGACGATCACTTTCGCCGGCAACTTCCCGGGCCGCACCCAGACCATGCCGCTCGCGGTCTACCTGGCCCTCCAGAACGACCCCGACGCGGCGATCGCCCTCAGCCTGGTCCTGCTGGCCGTCTCGATCGCGGTCCTCGCAGGCCTCCGCGACCGCTGGATGACCGCCTCATGACGACCCCGGACAACACCCACCACCCGGACGCGCCCCACACCCCGGCCGCAGCCGCCGACGGCGCACCGCCCCCGCAGGGGCCACCCGCCCCTGACACCGGGCCCCGCACGGGTGGTGCGGGTGGGAAACACGATCCGGCCGGAGGCCGGGTTCCTCCCACCCGTCCGGGGAACACCGACGGCCTCGACGCCCGTCTGGTCGTCACCCGCCCCGCTTTCCACCTCGACATCACCCTCACCGCCGCCCCCGGCGAGGTGGTCGCCCTGCTCGGGCCCAACGGCGCGGGCAAGACCACCGCGCTGCGCGCCCTGGCCGGCCTCACTCCCCTGACCGCCGGTCATCTCCGCCTGGACGGACAGGAGTTGGACCGCACGCCGCCCGAATCCCGCCCGGTCGGCGTCGTCTTCCAGGACTACCTCCTCTTCCCCCACCTCACGGCCCTCGACAACGTCGCCTTCGGCCCCCGCTGCCATGGCGCGACGAAGGCGGAGGCCCGCGCCCAGGCGGCCGCCTGGCTGGACCGCATGGGCCTCGCGGACCACGGCGGCGCCAAACCCCGCCGCCTGTCCGGCGGCCAGGCCCAGCGCGTCGCGCTGGCCCGCGCCCTGGCCACCCGCCCCCGCCTGCTCCTCCTCGACGAGCCGCTCGCCGCCCTGGACGCCCGCACCCGCCTGGACGTGCGCTCCCAGCTCCGCCGCCACCTGGCCGAGTTCGAGGCCGTGGCGGTCCTGGTCACGCACGACCCGCTGGACGCCATGGTGCTGGCCGACCGCCTGATCGTCATCGAGCACGGCAGGATCGTCCAGCAGGGCACTCCCGCCGACATCGCCCGCCACCCGCGCACCGACTACATCGCCCACCTGGTCGGCCTCAACCTCTACCGCGGCCGGGCCGAGGCAGGGGGCCACGTGGTCAGGCTGGACACCGGCACCGCGGTCGCCACCACGGAGGATCTCGCCGGTGACGTGTTCGTCGCGTTCCCGCCGAGCGCCGTCACCCTCTTCCGGGACCGCCCCACCGGCACCAGCGCCCGCAACCTGTGGCGCTGCGAGGTCGCCGGCCTGGAGATCCACGGCGACCGGATCCGCGCCGACCTGACCGGCGAACTGTCCCTCGCCGCCGACCTCACCACCGTCGCGGCGGCCGAACTGGACCTGCACCCGGGCACCCCGGTGTGGGCGACGGTGAAGGCGACCCAGACCCACGCCTACCCGGCGTAGAGCCACACACCAGAGGTCACACGCGAGGGGCCACACGCGAGAGGCCCCGCCGAAGCGGGGCCTCTGCCAGTCACATCCATCCGTACTGCCGCGGATCAGTCCTCGTACGCGTCCAGCGGCGGGCAGGAGCACACCAGGTTCCGGTCACCGAAGGCCTGGTCGATCCGGCGCACCGGCGGCCAGTACTTGTCGGCGGCGGACACCCCGGCCGGGAAGACGGCCTCCGCGCGCGAGTACGCGTGCTCCCACTCCCCGCCGAGCGCGGCGGCCGTGTGCGGGGCACCCCGCAGCGGGTTGTCCTCGGCCGGCCACTCCCCCGCCCCGACCTTGTCGATCTCCGCCCGGATGGCGATCATCGCCTCGCAGAACCGGTCCAGCTCACCGAGGTCCTCGGACTCGGTCGGCTCGATCATCAGCGTGCCGGCCACCGGGAAGGACATCGTCGGCGCGTGGAACCCGTAGTCGATGAGCCGCTTGGCGACGTCGTCGACGCTCACCCCGGTCGCCTTGGTCAGCGGCCGCAGGTCGATGATGCACTCGTGGGCGACCAGCCCGCCGGGGCCGGTGTAGAGCACGGGGTAGTGCGGTTCCAGCCGCTTGGCGACGTAGTTGGCGCTGAGCACGGCCACCTGGGTGGCGCGCTTGAGACCCTCGCCGCCCATCAGGCGGACGTACGTCCACGAGATCGGCAGGATCCCCGCGGAGCCCCACGGCGCGGCCGAGATCGGTCCGACGCCGGTCGCCGGTCCTGCGGCCGGCTGGAGCGGGTGGTTCGGCAGGTACGGCGCGAGGTGAGCCCGGACGGCCACCGGACCGACACCCGGACCGCCGCCGCCGTGCGGGATGCAGAAGGTCTTGTGCAGGTTCAGGTGCGAGACGTCGCCGCCGAAGTGCCCCGGCTTGGCGACCCCGACCAGGGCGTTGAGGTTGGCGCCGTCGACGTACACCTGGCCGCCGGCCTCGTGGACCTGACCGCAGATGTCGGCGACGTGCTCCTCGAACACGCCGTGCGTGGACGGGTACGTGATCATCAGCACGGCGAGCTGGTCGCGGTGCTGCTCGATCTTCGCCCGCAGGTCCTCGACGTCGATCTCGCCGTCCTCGGCGGTCTTCACGACGACGACCTTCATCCCGGCCATGACGGCGCTGGCGGCGTTGGTGCCGTGCGCGGAGGAGGGGATCAGGCAGACGGTGCGCTGCTCGTCGCCGTTGGCCCGGTGGTAGGCGCGTACGGCGAGCAGCCCGGCCAGTTCGCCCTGCGACCCGGCGTTGGGCTGGAGCGACACCTTGTCGTAGCCGGTGACCTCGGCGAGCCGCTCCTCCAGCTCACGGATGAGCGTCAGATAGCCCTGCGCCTGCTCGGCGGGCGCGAAGGGGTGCAGCTGGCCGAACTCGGGCCAGGTGACCGGCTCCATCTCGGTGGTCGCGTTGAGCTTCATGGTGCAGGAGCCCAGCGGGATCATGCCCCGGTCCAGCGCGTAGTCCCGGTCGGCGAGCCGGCGCAGGTAGCGCAGCATCGCGGTCTCGGACCGGTGGTCGTGGAAGACGGGGTGGCCCAGGTAGCCGTCCTCGCGCAGCAGCGCCTCGGGCAGCGTGTCCGCGGCGACCGCGTCCAGCGCCTCGACGTCGCCCTCGACCCCGAACGCCGTCCACACGGCACCCAGCTGGGCCCGCGTGGTGGTCTCGTCGCAGGCCATGGAGACGTGGTCGGTGTCCACGAGCCGCAGGTTGACACCGCTCTGCCGGGCGGCCGCGACGACCTCGGCGGCCTTGCCGGGCACGCGCGCGGTGAGGGTGTCGAAGTAGGCGCCGTGCACGACCTCGACCCCGCCGGCGGTGAGCCCCGCGGCCAGGATCGTGGCGTAGCGGTGGGTCCGCTGGGCGATGGCCCGCAGCCCCTCGGGTCCGTGGTAGACGGCGTACATGCCGGCCATCACGGCGAGCAGCACCTGCGCGGTGCAGATGTTGCTGGTGGCCTTCTCCCGGCGGATGTGCTGTTCACGTGTCTGCAGCGCGAGCCGGTAGGCCCGGTGCCCGTCGGCGTCCACGGACACGCCCACGAGCCGGCCGGGCAGGCTGCGCGCGAACTTCTCGCGTACCGCCATGTAGCCGGCGTGCGGCCCGCCGAAGCCCATCGGCACACCGAACCGCTGGGTCGTACCGATGGCGATGTCGGCGCCCAGCTCACCCGGCGAGGTCAGCAGGGTCAGCGCGAGCAGGTCCGCGGCGACGGTGACCAGCGCGCCCAGCTCGTGCGCCTGGTCGACGAGCGGCTTGATGTCGCGTACGGCACCGGAGGCGCCGGGGTACTGGACGAGCACGCCGTTGATCTCGCGCGCGGCGAGATCGGCCGGGATGCCGTCGCTGAGGTCCGCGACGACGACCTCGACCCCCGTCGGCTCGGCCCGGGTCTGGATCACGGCGATGGTCTGCGGCAGGGCGTCCGCGTCGATGACGAAGACACCCTTCTTGTTCTTGCCCATGCGCAGCGACAGGGCCACGGCCTCGGCGGCGGCGGTGCCCTCGTCGAGCAGCGAGGCACCGGAGGTGGGCAGTCCGGTGAGGTCGGCGACCACGGTCTGGAAGTTCAGCAGCGCTTCCAGCCGGCCCTGGGAGATCTCCGGCTGGTACGGGGTGTAGGCCGTGTACCAGGCGGGGTTCTCCATCACGTTGCGCAGGATGACGGGCGGCGTGAAGGTGCCGTAGTAGCCCAGACCGATCATCGAGTCGAGCACCTGGTTCCGGTCGGCCAGCGACCGCAGCTCGGCCAGCACCTCGGCCTCGGTGCGCGCGCCCGGCAGTTCCAGAGCGTCGGCGTTCTTGATGACGTCCGGCACGGCGGCGGCGGTCAGCTCGTCGAGCGAGCCGTACCCGACCTGGGCGAGCATCTTGGCCCGGGCCTCGTGGTCGGGCCCGATATGGCGCTGCTCGAAGGGGATTCCCTGCTCTAGCTCGGAGAGCGGAACACGCTGGGCGGTCATTGCGGAGGCCTCCTGGTCTGACGCGACCTTCGAGGGGTACCCCGGCACGGGCACCCCGACGGCCTCCCCCTCTGTCATCTCAACCTGAGAGCTTCGCCGGATGCCCAGGGGATCCGGCTTTCACCGTCGGTGAGAGCGGACGTCGTGGACGCCCGCCCTGCTTTCCAGAGTGACCTCGTCCGTGCGGTACGTGAGCCTGAGAGATTCCGGGGAGGATTTGCTCCTTCGGCGCCTCCGGTCTGTCCGGAGGACTCTCCCGCACGGGGTCAGCAGCCGCTTGCCAGCCTACCAGCGAGGGCAACGCACGGGTCTTCGAGTGGCCGCCTCCTTCAATGTGCTCTTTTGTAGTGCTTACGGATGAGTTGCGACCAAGTGGAGGGCCCGTGCAGACCGACATCGATCCGCGCAACCTGATCGGCCGCAAGGCGTTCGACCGCAACGGCACGAAGATCGGCACGATCGACGAGGTCTACCTCGACGACGCGACCGGGGTGCCGGAGTGGGCGGCCATACGCACCGGCCTGTTCTCCCGGGACGCGTTCGTGCCCCTGGAGCCGAGTGAGCTGGTCGAGGGCACCCTCCAGGTCCCCTTCGAGCGCACCCTGATCAAGGACGCCCCCGACTTCGGGGTGGGCCGCCATCTCTCCCCTGAGCAGGAACTCCAGCTCTATCACCACTACGGCCTGGACACGACCGCCCCACCCCCCGACCACCCGGACCACGACTTCGGCAAACTGGCGGGGACGGAGGACACCGGCACCTGACCGCGGGCCGGGGTGGGGTCGAGCGGCGGCCTCAGCGCCCCGTAAGGGGCGCGGGGAACCGCGCGATCAGCCCCCCACCGGCCCGCACACACCGTCGGCCGTCATCCCGGCACCAGCGGCAACGGATCCACCGGCTCCAGCTCAGGGTCGTCGACCCAAAAAGTCCGCACTCTTCCCGGCTCCACCTCCCCCGGCGTCTCGAACCGCACGGTCACCCGCCCCAGCCCACTCCCCTGCACCCATCCGTGTCCGTACCCCGCATGCCGCACGTCGTGCCCGGCGGGCCACCGCCGCTCGGCGGCCGGCTCCGCCTCGGCGGTCGGCTCCGCCTCGGCGACCGGCTCCGCGGTGAACTCGGCCCCCTCCCCGGCCGCCGCCTGCGCGAACAGATCCTCCTGGGTGTAGTCGGCAAGCCCCGACACACCCACGCCCAGCAACCGCACACCCCCTGTCGTGTCCACCGAGTCCAGCAGCCGCGCGGCCGCCTCCCGCACCACCGCCGGATCGTCGGTCGGCCCCCTGAGCGTCTCCGACCGGGTGAGCGTCGAGAAGTCGTAGCGCCGTACCTTCAGCACGATGGTCCGCCCCGACAGCCCGGCCGCCCGCAGCCTGCGCACGCACCGGTCGGCCAGCCGCTGCACCTCCATCCCCACCCGCATCCGGTCATGGATGTCCACGTCGTAGGTGTCCTCGACGGAGACCGACTTGGCCCCCCGCTCGGCGACCACGGGCCGTTCGTCGTGCGCGAGCGCCATCGCGTACAGCGCGTGCCCGTGGGCCTTGCCGAGCAGCCGTACCAGCTCGTCCTCGCCCGCCTCGGCGATCTCGTCGACCGTGGTGATCCCGGCCCGCCGCAGATGGTCCCCGGTCGCCGGCCCCACGCCCGGCAGGGTCCGCACCGGCATCGGCCCGAGCATCGCCCGCTCCGTGCCCGGCTCGATCAGCACCAGCCCGTCCGGCTTGGCCTGCTCGGAGGCGATCTTCGCGAGCATCTTGGAGGCGGCCAGCCCGACCGACCCGGAGAGCCCTGTGGCGCTCCGTATGTCCGCGCGCAGCTTCTCCCCCACCAGACGCGCCGACCCGCCGTCCCAGGCCACCTCACCCGCCTCCAGGTCCACGAAGGCCTCGTCCAGGCTCAGCGGCTCCACCAGCGGCGACAGCTCGTGCAGCAGCGCCATCACCTGCTCGCTGATCGACCGGTACAGCCCGAAGCGCGGCACGAGATACGCGGCGTTCGGCGCCAGCCTGCGCGCCTGCGCCATCGGCATCGCCGAGTGCACCCCGAACACCCTGGCCTCGTACGACGCGGTGGCCACCACACCGCGCGGTCCGAGCCCGCCCACGACCACGGCCTTCCCGCGCAGACTCGGCTTGGATGCCTGCTCCACCGAGGCGTAGAAGGCATCCATGTCGAGATGCAGGATCGTGGGCGCGTTTCTCACATCTCCGATGCTGCACCACACCACTGACAACGCCCCGGCACACGACCGTGCCGGGGCATCCCAGCGGGCTCAGGAGATTCGAGGGAGGTCGGGCCGGGACCTCAGACCGCCTTGTTGCGGCGTCGGGCCAGTTCGTCGGCGGGGTTGGGCCCGATCAGGGTCTCGCCGGTGTCGACGCGCTCGCCGTGCAGCTGGGAGAGCGCGCTCTCCACGTCCCGCCAGACCACGCCGACCGCGATCCCGAAGATGCCCTGACCGCCCTGGAGCAGCGCGTGGACCTCGTCGGGCGAGGTGCACTCGTAGACCGTGGCGCCGTCGCTCATGAGGGTCATGCGCTCCAGGTCGCGGAAACCGCGTTCCCTCAGGTGCTGGACCGTGGTGCGGATGTTCTGGAGGGAGACCCCGGTGTCCAGGAACCGCTTGACGATCTTCAGGACGACGACGTCCCTGAAGCTGTACAGGCGCTGGGTCCCCGACCCGTAGGCGGCCCGCACGCTGGGCTCGACCAGGCCGGTGCGGGCCCAGTAGTCGAGTTGCCGGTAGGTGATGCCGGCCGCCGCACAGGCCGTGGGCCCCCGGTAGCCGATCTCCTCGGTCGTCATGGACGCCGCCCCTCCGCCGCTCGGCACTGAGGTCGGCCGCTGCGGAGCGTGACCGGCAGTGCTGCCGTGCTGGGGGTCCCCCCAACTCGAACGAAGTCGAGAGCTCGAGGGAGGGTACGGACCGCTCTCCCCGAGACCGCGTCCCGGGGCACCCCCAGCCATACCGTCGCCGCTGCTTCTCACGCCGACCTCCGTCCTTGACCTGCCTTCTCGACGGTAGGCAGTCACCAGGGGTGCGTCAACGATCGCCACACTCGGCACGCCGAGTGATAATCACCCTAGGAGTGGTTTCCCGTGCCCCACCGCGGGGAAAGGCTAGCCGAATGCTCTGGCGGGAAGGCGTAGGACGCTCTCAGTGGCCGCTGGCAATTGCCCTTGAGTTTCGACCGTGACCAGCAGTGAACCGGCCCGCCACCGCCCTCTGGTGGGCGAGTGACGGGCCGCTCTCGTCTCTCACTGACTGCTGGTGCCGAAGTCCTCGGGCGAGATCTGGTCGAGGAACTCGCGGAACTTCTCCACCTCGTCCTCCTGCTCGTCCGGGATCGCGATGCCCGCGTCGTCCAGCACCGTGTCGCTCCCGTAGATCGGCGTCCCGGTGCGCAGCGCCAGCGCTATGGCGTCGGACGGACGGGCGCTCACCTCGACGCCGCTGGCGAACACCAGCTCCGCGTAGAAGACGCCCTCACGCAGGTCGGTGATGCGTACTTCGGTGAGCTCCTGACCGACGGCCTCCAGCACGTCCTTGAACAGGTCGTGGGTCAGCGGTCGCGCGGGGGCCATGCCCTGCTGGGCGAACGCGATCGCCGTCGCCTCCCCCGGCCCGATCCAGATGGGGAGGTAACGGTCGCCTCCCACTTCGCGCAGGAGCACGATCGGTTGGTTGGAGGGCATTTCCACCCGGACACCTACGACATCGAGCTCGTTCACACAGCAACCCTAGGCCGTGCCCGGGACGTTTGGGTAGTCGGGCCCGGAACGCGCGCCCGATCCGGCCTCCGCCCGGGTCCTGTCACGATGGTCACGGCAGCCGCACCCCGAGCGCGGTCTGCACCAGTGCGGCATGCAGCTTCACCGTGAGCGCCGCCAGCTCCTTCGTACGGGCCTCGGCATGGGCCCTGGTCTGCGGGTTGCGGTGCCGCTTGAGCGGGGCCACCACCTGGTCCACCAGGCCGGCCTCACGGTCGGCGGCGGCCTTCATCACCCGCAGGTGGCGCGGCTCGATCCCGAACCTGCCCAGCTCGGTCACGAGCGCGGCCACGGTGACCGCCTCGGCGTCGTACACGCCGTCCTCCAGGGGAGCGAGCAGCCCGTACGACTCCCACTCCGCCAGGCAGTTCTCGTCGATCTCGGCGGCGGCGAGCAGCTCGTCCCGGCCGATCCGGGCCACCGTCGGAGCCTCGGGCATCATCGGCACCGCCTCGCCGTCCCGCTGCCGCCCCAGCACGGGCAGCTGTACGGCCTCGCCGCGCTCCATGGCGTCCAGGTACTCCCGGATGACCTTCAGCGGCAGGTAGTGGTCCCGCTGCATCCTCAGGACGTGTCCGAGACGCTCCACGTCCCCGGCGCTGAACTTGCGGTACCCGGACGGGGTCCGGCGGGGCTCGATGAGCCCCTCCGACTCCAGGAAGCGGATCTTGGAGATGGTGACTTCGGGGAACTCGTCGCGCAGCACGTTCAGTACCGTGCCGATGCTCATCAGCCCGGTTTCCGTGGCGGCGGTGCCGTGACCGGTACCGCCGCTCGGTGTGTGCAGCATGGACCTTCTTCCCTGGGGTCCCCGGACGAGGTCCGGAGGGTCAGATGCCGTGCCGGCTCGCGTAGAAGACCAGCCGGTACTTGCCGATCTGGACCTCGTCGCCGTTCGACAGAGCGACCTGGTCGATACGCTCCCGGTTGACGTAGGTGCCGTTGAGGCTGCCCACGTCGGCCACGGTGAACGAGCCGTCCGGCTGGCGGCGGAACTCCACATGGCGGCGCGAGACCGTGACGTCGTCCAGGAAGATGTCGCTCTGCGGATGACGGCCGGCCGTGGTCAGGTCGCTGTCCAGCAGGAAGCGGCTGCCCGAGTTCGGGCCGCGGCGCACGACCAGCAGCGCGGAACCCAGCGGCAGCGCGTCGACGGCCGCCTGCGCCTCGGGCGAGAGCGCCGGGACCTGGGTCTGGCCGGTGACCTCGGCGTCGTAGGCCTCCAGGCCGGAGATCGAGATCGTGGACGTCGTCTCCGCCGCCCGCTCGGGGACGGCGCCCGCGCGCAGCGGAGCGCCGCAGTTGGAACAGAAGCGGGCGTTCTCCGCGTTGCGGTTACCGCACCTCGTACAAACCAGGGCCGACATGGACGGATCCTCCTGCCGCGGCTGCCCCGCCGGGGCGTTGGACGCGTACGGGCCGGAGGTAAACCCTCCACCCGCACCTGAGGTTGACGGTTGCCCGAAACCTATGCCGCCGGACTGTGACGGGTCAACTGACGGCGCGCCCTGACCTCCCGAAATGTCACCCCCCGGGCCAGCCACCTGGTCCCGGAACAGCGGGCGCTGACCGTCCGCGTCGGGCTGTGCGCGATGGCGAGCGGTCGCGTTGTCGCTGCCCTCTCGCGCGCTCTTGCCGAACAACTTCGAAAACAACTTCACGGGCGATTCCCCTTGACCGAAACAGACCCGCCCGTGGGGCAGGACGAACCCTGACTGAATAAACCGGCCGACCCGGACAACCACACAACGTCCGTATCCACCAGACAGTTTCCACCACGCACCGGTTCCCCGGTGCGCCGACCCCCCGCATCCTCATGCCCTCGCCGGACGTCCCGCATGCACCGCCGGTTCACTGTGAGGACGACCGAGCGTAGTCAGGCTGCTTCGCCGGTCGCAAGGCATCCACGACGATCTTGGTCGATCGTTCGACGGTCACAGTCGCCTGTTCCTTCTCCAGGGTCTGCACCACGCCTCCCGGGATGTTGAGAGCCGGCTCGAGGTCCTGCGGCTTGCCGATCACCTTGAAAACGTAAGGCTGGGTGATCTTGTTCCCGTCGACGCTCACACTCTTGCCGGAGTCGGTGAGGTAGGTGCCGGAGATCACTCGCACCCCGTTGACCTGGATCGCCTCCGCGCCGGCCGCACGCAACTCCTGGATCGCGTCGAGCAGCATGTCCGCCTGCACCGTCCCCTTCGGGTCATCGACCGTCATCGTGATGCCAGGACCCTGCGCCGCCACGGTGCCCGCCAGAATGCCGAGTTGCCGCTCCTTCTCGGCCGTCTGCTTGCGAGCCTCCGCCGCCTGGTCGGAGCTGCTCTGCAACTCCTGACGCTGCTTTTCGAGTCCTGTCCTCTCGTCCTCAAGACGCTGAGTACGGTCGTCGAGTTCATCGAGGATGCGAACAAGATCCTCCTGGCGGGCCCCGCGCAACGCGCTGTCACTGTCGCTGTTCGACGCCACCTGCACGGCAAGCCCGAATCCGAGTCCGAACAGCAGCACCGCGACGATCAGTTGGGCCCGGCTCGCCCGCGGCGGCCACAGCCCCTGGACCAGCCTCCGGCGGCCGCTCGGCCCGGCCTCCGGTTTCGGCTCGGCGGCGGACCCGGCCTCCGGTGCCGTGGCGGGCACCTCGGCGGGCAGTTCCTTGCGCAACCGGTGCTCCGGCTGTTTCTCGTGCTCGCTCATGCCGCTCACGCCCGGAAGACATGCCGGCGGATCGCCGCGGCGTTCGAGAAGATGCGGATTCCGAGGACCACGACGACACCCGTGGACAGCTGCGAGCCCACACCCAACTTGTCACCCAGGAACACGATCAGCGCGGCCACCACCACGTTGGACAGGAACGACACCACGAAGACCTTGTCGTCGAAGATCCCGTCGAGCATGGCCCGCAAACCGCCGAAGACGGCGTCGAGCGCCGCGACGACGGCGATCGGCAGATACGGCTCGACGACCGCCGGAACCTCCGGACGGACCAACAGTCCGGCCACGACGCCCACGACGAGGCCAAGTACGGCGATCACGATGTGCCCTTCTCAGTCTTCTCGGTGTACGGCTGGGCCGTACGTACGATCACGCTGGGTGCGGCGGGCAGCCGGACGTCACTCTCCGTGGAGATCGTCGCCCGGATGTCGAAGTTCTCCTCCAGGGCATGCAGATACAGCCCGTCGGGGCTGTCCTGGAACCTGGAGCTGAGCCTCTCCCCGTCCCCCACCGCCAGCACCGTGTACGGCGGTACCAGCGGCCTGTTGTCGACCAGTATCGCGTCTCCCGCGGCCCTGATCGCGGACAGGGCGGTCAGCCGCTGCCCGTTGATGGAGATCGCCTCGGCGCCCGAGCCCCACAGCCCGTTCACGACGCGCTGCATGTCGTGGTCCCGCACCCGGCCGGTGTCGGAGAACCCGGAGGTCTCCCGCGGGTTGCTGCCGTCGCCACCCGAGGAGGCCTCCTTGGCGTCGTTCACGACCAGTTTCACACCGGGACCGTGCACGGCGGTGGCACCCGACAGGATGCCCACCAGGTCCGCCTGCCCGCTGCCGCCGCTCTCCTTCAGGGCCGCACGCTGGCGGGCGCTGACGTCGTCGCGCAGCTTGTCGACATTGCTCTCCAGCTTGTCGGCGGTCGTCGTCTCACGGTCGATGCGGTCGATGAGCTCCTGGCGCTCCTTGGCCACGACCGGAGCCGTCACACGCGCCTGCGCCGCGCCCACGGTCACCACCAGGGCCGCGAGCACCAGACCGCCGGCGAGGCCCAGCCTGGCCCGGAGGGTCTTCGGCATGCCGCCGCCCTCTCCCCGCGCCCGCTTGCGGGCCGCCGCCTCGGCGTACCCGTCGTCGAGGCTGTGGTCCATGACGTTGGTGATCAACGACATGGAGGCGTCCGGACGCTGCGGCCGGGTGGCGCTGCTCCGAACGGGGGGTTGCTGCGGCATGCCGCACATCGTCGCACGTTGCGACCGGTACCTCCGAACGGCCCCACCGGCGTGCCGGACAGGCCCCCTCGGGGACACTTGTCCGGCACGCGTGCGTGCGGTGCGGCTACCGTCCGGCGCTGTCCACGATCGCCGACCATTCGTCCAACAGGGCCTGCGCGGAGGCGTCGTCTGGGCCCTCGGCCCACAGATGGGTGACCGCCTCGGCCGGGTCGGGCAGCACCATCACCCAGCGCCCGTCGGTCTCCACGACCCGCACCCCGTCGGTCGTGTCCACGAAACGATCACCGGCCGCCTCGACGACACGCCGCATGACCAGGCCCTTGACAGCCCATGGGGTCGCCAGGTCCCGCTTGAGGACATGCGCCCGCGGGATCCGGGCGTCGATCTGGCTGAGCGTGAGCTGTGTGCGCGCCACCAGACCGATCAGGCGCACGAAGGCCGCCGTACCGTCGTAGACGCTGCTGAACTCGGGGACGATGAATCCGCCCTTGCCGTCACCACCGAAGATGGTGCCTTCCTCACGCCCCACACGGGTGAGGTCGTCGGGCGAGGTGGTCGTCCACTCGACCTGGGTGCCGTGGTACGCGGCCACCTGCTCGGCGATCCGGGTCGTGGTGACCGGAAGCGCCACACGGCCGCTACGCCGCTCCGCGGCGACCAGGTCGAGCATCACCAGCAACGCCCGGTCGTCCTCGATGATGCGGCCCTTCTCGTCCACCAGGGACAGCCGCTCACCCACCGGGTCGAACCGCACACCGAACGCGGCCCCGGAGGACGCCACGATCTCGCCGAGGCGCACCAGCCCCGACCGACGCTGGTCCGCCGTCTCCGTGGGCCTGGCCTCGTTGAGACCGGGGTTGACGGTCAACGAGTCCACGCCGAGCTTTCCGAGCAGGCTGGGCAGAACGAGCCCGGCGCTGCCGTTGGAGGCGTCCACGACGACCTTCAGGCCGGCCTCGGCGATCCCGGTCGTGTCGACGTTCCGCAGCAACGAACCCGTGTAGGAGTCGAAGACGCTGGCCGGGAAGTACAGGTCGCCGATCTCACCGGGGAACGCACGCCGGTACTCCTGCCGAGCGAAGATCCGGTCCAGCTTGCGCTGGCTGGCCTGCGAGAGGTCCGCGCCCTGCCCGTCGAAGAACATGATGTCGACGGAGTCGGGCACCCCGGGCGAGGTCCGGATCATGATGCCGCCGGCGCTGCCCCGCGCGGTCTGCTGCCGTGCCACCGGCAGGGGCACGTTCTCCAGGTCGCGTACGTCGATGGCGCTGGCCTGGAGGGCGGAGATGACCGCCCGCTTGAGCGCACGGGCACCCCGGGAGTGGTCGCGGGCCGTGGTGACCGTGGAGCCCTTCTTCAGGGTGGTCGCGTACGCGCCGGCGAGCCGTACGGCCAGCTCCGGCGTGATCTCCACGTTCAGGATTCCGGAGACACCGCGGGCGCCGAACAGATGCGCCTGTCCGCGGGACTCCCAGATCACGGACGTGTTGACGAACGCACCGGCCTCGATGGTCTTGAACGGATAGACCCGGACGTTGCCCTGCACGATCGATTCTTCACCGATCAGGCACTCGTCACCGATGACCGCTCCGTCCTCGATCCGGGCGGCCCGCATGATGTCGGTGTTCTTCCCGACGACGCAGCCCCGCAGATTGCTGTGCTGCCCGACGTAGACGTTGTCATGGACCACCGCCCGGTGCAGGAAGGCACCGCTCTTCACGACGACGTTGGATCCCACGACGGTGTGCTCGCGGATTTCCGTGCCGGCCTCGACCTTGGCGTAGTCACCGATGTACAGCGGTCCGCGCAGCACGGCATCGGCATGCACCTCGGCGCCCTCGGCCACCCAGACACCCGGCGATATCTCGAAGCCGTCGATGTCTACGTCGACCTTGCCCTCCAGGACGTCGGCCTGGGCCTTGACGTACGACTCGTGGGTGCCGACGTCCTCCCAGTAGCCCTCGGCGATGTAGCCGTAGATCGGCTTGCCTTCCTTCATCAACTGCGGGAAGACATCGCCGGACCAGTCGACCGGAACGTCGGCCTCGACATAGTCGAATACCTCGGGCTCCATGACATAGATGCCGGTGTTCACCGTGTCGGAGAAGACCTGCCCCCAGGTCGGCTTCTCGAGGAACCGCTCGACCTTCCCCTCTTCGTCGACGATGGTGATGCCGAATTCCAGCGGATTGGGCACACGGGTCAGACAGACCGTGACCAGTGCGCCCTTTGCCTTGTGGAAGTTGATGAGTTCGGTGAGGTCGAAGTCGGTCAGCGCATCGCCGGAGATGACGAGGAAAGCATCGTCCTTCAACGCCTCTTCGGCGTTCTTGACGCTTCCGGCGGTACCGAGTGGCTTCTCCTCATTGGCATAGGTGAGCTCCATGCCGAGCTCTTCGCCATCCCCGAAGTAGTTCTTGACCAGCGATGCCAGGAACTGCACAGTGACGACGGTCTCGGTGAGCCCATGCCTTTTGAGCAGCCGTAGCACATGCTCCATGATCGGCCGGTTCACCACCGGAAGGAGCGGCTTGGGCATGCTAGAGGTCATGGGGCGAAGGCGTGTGCCTTCACCACCGGCCATCACGACGGCCTTCATGTCGGAAGCGTCCTCCTCTAAGAGATGACGGTCTAGCCGACTTCACCCGTCCAGATTGTCCCGCACTTTTCCGCCGCGGGCCATCGCGAGGCACTACGTCCGGACAATCGCCGAGCTCAATCGGCTGTGGCGTCCGCACGAACGAGACGACGGACCTGCACCACGTAGAGCACTCCTGCCCACCAATAGAGCGTTGTACCCCATCCGGCGAACGCCCATCCGAAAATTGCAGCGAGTGACGAGATCCAGCCGCTTCCGTCACTGAGCAGCAGGAGCGGGAACGCGTACATCAGATTGAACGTGGCGGCCTTGCCGAGGAAGTTCACCTGCGGCGGCGGATAGCCGTGCCGGCGCAGGATCCCCACCATCACCAACAGCACCAGTTCGCGCAGCAGTAGTACGGCGGTCAACCAGAGAGGCAGGATCTCGCGCCAGGTGAGTCCGACGAGCGTCGACAGGATGTAGAGCCGGTCCGCGGCGGGGTCCAGGAGCCGGCCGAGGCTGCTGATCTGGTTCCAGCGCCGGGCGAGCTTGCCGTCCAGGTAGTCACTGATGCCGCTGAAAGCGAGCACCAGCAGCGCCCAGCCGTCGCTCTTGGGCCCGCCGAACTCGGGCCTGAGGATCAACCACAGGAAGACGGGTACGCCGACGAGACGCGCCATGCTGAGGATGTTCGGGATGGTGAGGACCCGGTTCGTCTGGACACGGGTCTCCTGGACCTCCACCCGGGGGCCTCCTGTGATGGGAAACGAGCCAACTTTGCCCCCTGACCTTACCTCAACGCAAAAAAGCTCTGGCTCTCGGGCTTGATGCCCAAGAGCCAGAGCTCTAAAAGGAGTTCGGCGGTGTCCTACTCTCCCACAGGGTCCCCCCTGCAGTACCATCGGCGCTGTAAGGCTTAGCTTCCGGGTTCGGAATGTAACCGGGCGTTT